>NZ_LR594671.1:4830000-5430000 GCF_901827185.1 Variovorax sp. PBL-E5
ATCCAGCGGAAAGATTGTCGCCGAGCTCACGGATGCCTCCAAGTCCTTCGGTGAGAAAGCCGTCATCCGGCGCTTCACCGGCACGATCCTGCGCGGCGACAAGGTCGGCCTGATCGGCCCCAACGGCGCGGGCAAGACCACGCTGCTGAAGCTGATCCTCGGCGAACTCGAGCCCGGCAGCGGCAAGATCCGCCGCGGCGCCAACCTGCAGGTCGCCTACTTCGACCAGATGCGCAACGCACTCGATCTCGATGCCACGCTGGAGGATTTCATCAGCCCCGGCAGCGAGTGGATCGAGATCGGCAGCCAGCGCAAGCACGTCAAGAGCTACCTCGCGGATTTCCTGTTCTCGCCGGCGCGCGCCAACTCGCCGGTGCGCTCGCTCAGCGGCGGCGAGCGCAATCGCCTGCTGCTTGCACGTCTCTTCGCTCGCCCCGCCAACGTGCTGGTGCTCGACGAACCGACCAACGACCTCGACATCGACACACTGGAATTGCTCGAAGACCTGCTGCAGAACTATGACGGCACGGTGTTCCTGGTGAGCCACGACCGCACCTTCCTCGACAACGTAGTGACGAGCACGATCGCCTTCGAAGGTGACGGCCATTGGCGCGAATACGAAGGTGGCGTGCAGGACTGGTTGCTCCAGTCGAAGCGCACGCGCGAGGTCGTCGCACAGCGCGCAGCCGCGGCGGCGCCCGCACCGGTGGCACAGCCACCCGCGGCCGAAACGCCCCAGCGCGCCGCGCCGCGCAAGAAGCTCAGCTACAAGGAACAGCGCGAACTCGAAACCTTGCCGCCACGCATCGCCGCGCTGGAAGAAGAGCAGAAACGCATCGCGGAGATCCTCGAACTCGACGGCGGCGCAATCTACGCCAACGACGCATCGCGCGCGGCCGAGCTCGGCGAACGCCATGCGCGGATCGACGACGAGCTGCTCGCCGCGCTCGAACGCTGGGAAGAACTCGGCTCGGCGCGCCAGGGTTAACGGCGCTCTTGTCCGACGCACCGTGCGCGTCCGGTGCGCTATACACGCGGCTGTCCACGCTCACCGACCACCGCATGCCCTTCTTTCCCGCTCTTGGGTCGTCCACTGCCGCGCTGCGCCGCTGGTGCCTCGCGCTGTCCATCGCTCTTCTCACGCCTGCGTGCGCGGAGCTGCCCAAGAACGTCGAACGGCCAGTGTCCCATGCACTCGCCGCACCGGCCGGCACGCCGCTCGCCCTGCTGGTGCAGCAGCGCCACGATGCCGCGGCGGCGCATTTCGATTCGGGCTTCGTTCTGCTGGCTGGTCCGCAAGCCGCCTATGGCAGCCGGCTCGCGCTGGTGGAAGGCGCCCGAAAAACGCTCGACCTCCAGTACTACTCGATCCATGCAGATGCCAGCACCGGGCGGCTTCTGGCCGCGGTGCGCGATGCAGCCGCGCGCGGCGTGCGTGTGCGGATCCTGCTCGATGATTTCCACAGCACCGGCCGCGACGCCTCGGTGATGCGCCTGGCCTTCGTGCCCAACATCGAGATGCGGATGTTCAACCCGCTCGCCGGCGCCCGCTCCTCGACGCTCGGCCGCCTCTTCAATTCGCTGGACGACGCATCGCGCATCCAGCAGCGCATGCACAACAAGCTCTTTCTTGCCGACAACGTGATGGGCGTGACCGGCGGGCGCAATCTCGGCGACGCCTATTTCGGCAATGCCGACTCGGGCAACTTCGTCGATCTCGATGTGCTGTCGGCCGGCCCGATCGTGCAGGATCTTTCGCGCAGCTTCGACGCCTACTGGAACAACGAGCGTGCCTACCCGGTTCAATCGCTCGTCACGCGCGAGGAGCTCGACAAGATCCGGGACAGCACGAAGGCGGCCGACGGCGCCACCCGTCAGGATCCGAGCGCCACGACGGCACAGCCACCAGACGCAGGCGGTGCCGGCCCCACACCCGAACAGCGCGCCCATGCCTGGGATGAGAAGCCGATGGACCTGAACACCGCGGACTTCGTCTGGGCGCCCGCCGTCGTGATGGCAGACAAGCCGGCCAAGATCCCGCCGGACCCGGCGAGCGCCGATGCCGGCGATGGCAAGGCGCCCGGCCTGACGGTGAGCCAGCAGGTCGACAAGCAGGCCGGCGCGCGAACCAGCCATTCGCTCGAAGCCGCGGCCGATACGGCTGCCGACGGCGAAACCGTGGTCGACGGCCTGCTGCAACTGATCGGCCAGGCGCGCCAGGATCTGCTGATCATCTCGCCCTACTTCGTTCCCGGGCCGGAAATCATGCAGGCCTTCACGGCGGCTCACGAACGCGGCGTGCGCATCCGCGTGCTGACGAATTCGCTGGCCTCCAACGACGCGCCTGTCGCGCATGTCGGCTATGCGCGCCATCGCGAAGCGCTGCTGGCGGCCGGCGTGGACCTGTACGAATTGCGCAGCGAGCAGACCGGCCTGCGCAGCGCCTTCGGCTCTTCGGGCTCGGACTTCAGCGGCAAGTCGCGCGCGATGCTGCACTCCAAGGCGCTGGTGATGGACGGCCGGCTGCTGGTGGTGGGCTCGATGAACCTCGATCTGCGATCGCAACTCCAGAACACCGAGGTCGCGCTGCTGATTCGCAGCAACCAGCTCTCCGGGATGGCATCCCATCAGATCGAGAACGTGCTGCGAGAAGGCGCGTGGCACGTCGAGCGCGTCGACGGCCGGCTGATCTGGCGTGCGCCGCAACACAGCGGCGTTCAGGACGCGACCACCGAACCCGACGCCAGCGCCGGCCTGCGCCTGCTGCTGAAACTGTTCGGACCGCTGGCGCCGGACTCGATGCTCTAGCGTCGCTCAGACCTGCGCCCTGATCCGCGCGAACACTTTCCAGAACGTCGCGTCCTGTGCCGTAGCGAAATTGATCCGCATCAGCGTGCTCGGTGGTCGCCGTGCGTGGAACAGGGAACCTGGCGCGAGCAGGTAGCCCTCGTCGAGCATGCGCTGCGTCAGCGCGTCGGTGTCGACGCCGGTGTCGACCCAACCGAACAGGCCGGCCGGCTCGGAAGCCAGCGTGCAGCCGGCCGCCAGCGCCAGCTTGACGGTGCGGCCGCGCGCACCGTCGAGCCGCAGGCGCACGCGCTCGGCATGCCGGCGCAGCTGCCCCTGGTCGATACACCACGCCAGCGCACGCTCGAACAGCGCGGGCGTGGTCAGGGTCGCGAGCAGCTTGGTCTCGAGCATGCGGCCGATCAATGCCGGTGAAGCCGCGAGAAAGCCGATGCGCCAGTTGGGCGCGAGGATCTTCGCGAAGCCGCTGACGTAGATCGTGCGCTGCAGCCCGTCGAGCACGCAGAGCCGGGTCGCGTACTCCGGTGCGAGATGGCTGTAGGTGTCGTCCTCGACGATATGGAAGTCATGCTTGTTCGCCAACTGCAGCACGCGGTGCGCGCTGCCGGGCGTGAGGCTGTAGCCGGTCGGGTTGTGCAGCACGCTCACGCTCACGAAGAGCTTGGGCCGGTGGCCTTCGCCCGCATTGCAGTAGCGCTCCATCACCTCCAGGTCGGGGCCGTCGGCGCGGCGCGGCACGGGCAGGATGCGCATGCCCAGCGCTTCGAGCCGCGCGAACTCCAGCGCCCAGCCCGGCTCCTCGACCATCACCGCGTCGCCGGCGCGCAGCAGACTGCGGCTCACGATATCGAGCGCATGCGTCGCGCCGATGGTGGTCACGATCTGCTCCGGCCCCACCGGCAGGCTGATGCTCGCGAGCTTGGCGGACAGGCTGCGCCGCAGGCTGCCGTCACCGCTCGGCTCGCCGTACTGCAGCGAGAACTCCTGCAGCGCCTTGGTGCCGGTGACGCGGCGCACGGCGGCGGGCATGAAGGTCGATTCGAGCCAATCGGGTGGGAATACGCCCATGCCCGGCTGCGGCTTGTCGCTCGGGCGATGGAACATGCCGCGGATCAGCGTGCTCGCATCGGCGGCGACGAGCGGCGTCGCTTGCGGCTGCGCCGAAGCATTCGCCGCCGGTTGAATCGTCCCCGGCGGCACGGCGACCGAATCGCGCACGAAGAAGCCACGTTGCCGGCGGGCTTCGACCAGCCCCTGCGCCAGCAACTGGTCGTAGGCCGCGACCACGGTGTGCGGGCTCACGCCCTGCTGCCGGGCACATTCGCGCACCGAGGGAAGCCGCGTGCCGGGTGCCATGAGGCGGGTGCGGATGCGCTCCGCGAAGCGGTCCGCCAATTGGGCCGTCAGCGACTGTGTCGAAGTCCGTGTCAGCATGTGCGTCTCGAGAGCTGTGTCGATGATCGGACCGCTACAGGCATAGAGCTTGTCCGTCAATCTGTATTGGTACTGTAATGGTCCTCAGTTTAAAGTGTGTCCCATGAACTGGCAACAATTCACTGCGCTGCTGGCCCCGACGGCCTGGTGGATGGCCAGCGCATGAAGCTCAAGGATGAAACCCTGGGCATGTGGCTCGGCGTGCTCGGCGTGGCCTTCTTCGCGGTCACCCTGCCGATGACGCGCCTGGCCACCGGTACGCAGGCCGCGCCGCAGCTGTCGCCGTGGTTCGTCACCCTCGGGCGAGCGGCGCTGGCGGGCGTGCTGTCGATGATCTTCCTCCTCGCGACGCGTGCGCCGATGCCCAAGCGCCACCAATGGAAGCCCCTCGGCATGGCGGTGCTCGGCAACGCGATCGGCTATCCGCTGCTGATCGGCTATGCGCTGCGCATGGTCAATGCCAGCCATGCGGCGGTGATCACCGCGCTGCTGCCGCTGGTCACCGCGGCCTGCGCGGCCTGGGTGCTGCACCAGCGCGCGCGGCTGGGCTTCTGGCTCTGTGCCATGGCGGGCAGCGTGCTCGTGATCGCGTTCTCGCTGCTGCGCGCCAACAGCCACGGCGGCGGCTTCGGCTTCGCCTGGGCCGACGCGCTGCTGGTGGCCGCGGTGTTCGCGGCATCGCTCGGCTACATCTACGGTGCGCAGATCACGCCGGCGCTGGGCGCCGAGCGCGTGATCTGCTGGATCTGCGTGATGGCGCTGCCCGTCACCCTGCCGGGCGCGCTGCTGCTGTGGCCGACGCAGCCGGTGGCCCCATCCGCCTGGATCGGGCTCGTCTACGTCGGCGTGTTCTCGATGTGGATCGCCTTCTTCGCCTGGTTTCGCGGCCTCGCGATGGGCGGCGCGCTGCGCGTGAGCCAGACCCAGCTGCTGCAGCCCTTCCTGACCATCCTCGCTGCGGTACCGTTGCTGGGCGAGCAGCTCGACATCGTGACACTGGGCTTCGCCGGTGCCGTGGTGGCCACGGTGATCGCCGGCAAGAAACTCTCGCAGCCCCGCGCACCGGCCCGCCTCGCCGGCGCGTCCTGACGGACATTCATTCAGACAACGACTCGCGCAACCAAGGAACAGACATGCAGTGGAAACTCGCCGCCCGCGCCGACAAGATGAACCCCTCGGTGATCCGGGAAATCCTCAAGGTCACCGAGCGGCCCGGCATCATCAGCCTCGCCGGCGGCCTGCCCTCGCCCAAGACCTTCCCGATCAGCGCCTTCGCCGAGGCCTGTGCCGAAGTGCTGCGCCACAACGGCGAGGCCGCGCTGCAATACGCCGCCAGCGAAGGCTATGGCCCGCTGCGCGAAGCGGTGGCCGAGATGCTGCCGTGGCCGGTGGATCCGGCCCAGGTGCTGATCACCACCGGCTCGCAGCAGGGCCTGGACCTGATCGCCAAGGTGCTGCTCGACCCGGGCAGCCGCGTGCTGGTCGAGACGCCGACCTACCTCGGCGCGCTGCAGGCCTTCGCGCCGATGGAACCCGAGCCTGTGAGCGTCGCCAGCGACGACGAGGGTGTGGTCGTCGACGACCTGGTGGCCAAGGCGCGCGGCACCTCGAGCGACGCTGCGCGCTTCGTCTACCTGTTGCCCAATTTCCAGAATCCGACCGGCCGCACGATGAGCGAGGCACGCCGCGCGGCGGTGTCGGCTGCGGCCGCCAAGGCCGGCTTGCCGATCGTGGAGGACAACCCCTACGGCGACCTCTGGTTCGACGAAGCGCCGCCGCTGCCGCTCACCGCGCGCAATCCCGAGGGCTGCATCTATCTCGGCTCGTTCTCGAAGGTGCTCGCACCGGGGCTGCGGCTCGGCTTCATGGTCGCGCCCAAGGCCATCTTCCCCAAGCTGCTGCAGGCCAAGCAGGCGGCCGATCTGCACAGCCCGATCTTCAACCAGCGCATGGTGTCGGAGGTCATGAAGGACGGCTTTCTGGATCGCCACGTGCCCACCATCCGCGCGCTCTACAAAGGGCAGCGCGACGCGATGCTGGCCGCGCTCACGCGCGAGATGAAGGGACTCGACGTCGCGTTCAACAAGCCGGCCGGCGGCATGTTCCTGTGGGTGCGGTTGCCCGAAGGCATGGACGCGGTCGCGCTGCTGCCCAAGGCGGTGGAACGCGGCGTCGCCTTCGTGCCGGGCGCGCCCTTCTATGCGGGAACGGGCGATCCGCGCACGCTGCGCCTGTCCTTCGTGACGGCGAGCGTCGGCGAGATCGACACTGCGATCGCGGCGCTGGCCGAGGCCGTGCGCGAACAGTTGGCGCACAACGCGGCCGCCGAGGTACATCGCCAGCTCGCGGCCAGTCCGACTTGAGGCGCGCCGGCCCGGGCACCGCGATGCACATCGCCGTAATCGACGGCGGTACGCTGTCGCTCTTCCCGCTCGCCTTGCGTCTCGAACCATCCGCCAAAGGAATCTGACCATGCTCAACATCTGGGGGCGCATCAGCTCCATCAACGTGCGCAAGGTGGTGTGGTGCGCGCAGGAACTCGGACTCGACTTCCAGCGCACGGAGGCCGGCGGCCGGTTCGGCGTGGTGCAGACGCCCGAATACCAGCGCCTCAATCCGAACGCGCTGGTGCCCGCCATCGACGACGGCGAAGGCGAGGGCCGCGTCACCCTCTGGGAATCGAACGTGATCGTGCGCTACCTCTGCGCGAAATATGCGGCCGGCCGGCTCTATCCGGAGCCGCTCGCGACGCGCTTCGATGCCGAGCGATGGATGGACTGGCAGCAGACCACGCTGAACCGGGCCAGCGGCACCGCGTTCCGGCAATGGGTGCGCACGCCGCCGGCGCAGCGCGACGCCGAAGCGATCGCGCAGTCCGTGAACGCCACCGAGCCCTTGTTCGCGCTGCTCGACGCGCACCTGGCCACACGCGCCTTCATGCTCGGCGACGACTTCACGATGGCCGACATCCCGCTCGGCTGCGAGGCCCATCGCTGGTTCGGGCTGCCGGCCACCGAATACACGCGGCCCTCGTGGCCGCACGTCGAACGCTGGTTCGCCGACCTGCGCAGCCGCGCCGGCGCACGCGGCGTGCTCGACCTCATCCTGGAATGAAAGCCATGACGACCCGTCCCTTCAAGCAGGTCGACGTATTTACATCGTCGCCCTATTTCGGCAACCCGCTCGCGGTGGTGCTCGACGGCAGCGGCCTCGACGACGCCGCGATGCAGCGCTTCGCCGAGTGGACGCATCTGTCCGAAACCACCTTCCTGCTGCCACCCACCCATGCCGAAGCCGACTACCGCGTGCGCATCTTCACGCCAGGCGGCGAGCTGCCCTTCGCCGGCCATCCGACGCTCGGCACTTGCCATGCCTGGCTGCAGGCCGGCGGCAAGCCCAGGGTCGCCGAGCGCATCGTCCAGCAATGCGCGGCGGGCCTGGTGGCGATCCGGCGCGAAGGCGAACGGCTGACCTTCGCCGCGCCGCCGATGCGCCGCAGCGCGCCGAGCCCGGCGATGCTGGCCAAGGTGGCCGCCGCGCTCGGCCTGAAGGCGCAGCAGATCATCGCGGCACAGATGCTCGACAACGGACCGGTGTGGCTGGGCCTGCTGCTGAGCGACGCGGACACGGTGCTCGCTCTCAAGCCCGACCATCGCACGCTGCGTGAGCTGGGCCAGAAAGTGGGCGTGGCCGGCATCCCCGCGGTGGAGGACGCGCAGCCGCTGATCGCGCGCTCGAACCGCGAGGCGCGCGCCTTCGCCCGGACGAACGAAACGCCGGCCGGCCTCGAAGTGCGCGCCTTCGCGGCGCCGATCGGCATCGAGGAAGACCCTGTGACGGGCAGCTTCAACGCCAGCCTCGCGCAATGGCTGATCGCCGAGGGCCAGCTGCCGGAATGCTATATCGCGGCACAAGGCCAGAGCCTGGGCCGTGCAGGCCGCGTGCACGTGATGCGCGACGCCGACGGCCAGGTCTGGGTCGGCGGCGATTCGGTCACCTGCATCGATGGCAGCGTGACGCTTTAGAGGGTGGCGCAATGACCGCGCGCATCGACCACCTCGTGATCGCCGCCCGCGAACTCGAAGAGGGTGCGCGCTGGTTCGAAGCCACCTTCGGCATCGCGCCGGGGCCGGGCGGCGCGCATCCGCTGATGGGCACGCACAACCGGCTGGCGAAGATCGCGACGGCGCAGTTTCCGGGCGCCTATCTCGAGATCATCGCGATCGATCCCAAGGCCGCGCGCCAACGGGCTGCGGGCACGCATCGCTGGTTCGATCTCGACGATGCGGCGCTGCAGGCCAGGCTGGCCCGCGGCGGACCGCGTCTGGTGCATTTCGTCGTGTCCGTGTCCAACGCCGCGGCCGCGGTGCATGCACTGGCCCATGAACGCATCGATCGCGGCCGTCTGCTGGAAGCTTCGCGCGACACGCCGGCCGGCCGGCTGTCGTGGCAGATCACCGTGCGCGACGACGGACAGCGGCTCTTCTACGGCGCGCTGCCGACCTTGATCCAGTGGGGTTCGGTGCACCCGACCGACAGCATGGCGGACTCGGGCGTGAGCTTGCGTTCGCTGACCCTGGCCCATCCGCGCGCGGACGACCTGCATGTCGCGATGCGTGCCATCGGCCTGGCCGGCATTCCCCTGACGGCCGGTCCACCCAACCTGCGCGCGGCGTTCGACACGCCGCGCGGCATCGTCACCCTCGACTCGCAAGGATCCTGAACATGCTGACCGCCAACGAACTCGCGTGGTTCGCGCTCGCCGCACTCGTGCTGGTGCTCACGCCGGGCCCGAACATGATCTATTGCGTCTCGCGCACGCTGTGCCAGGGCCGCAGTGCGGGACTGATCTCGCTGGCCGGCGTGGTGCTGGGTTTCCTGGTCCATCTGATGGCCGCGGCGCTGGGGCTGACCGCGCTGCTGCTGGCCGTGCCGCTCGCGTTCGACACCATCCGGCTGGCGGGCGCGGCCTACCTGCTGTGGCTCGCGTGGCAGGCCGTGAAGCCCGGCGGCACCGCGCCCTTCGAGGCCCGCCTGCTGCCGCACGACCGGCCCGCCAGGCTGTTCAGCATGGGCTTTCTCACCAACCTGCTGAATCCGAAGGTCGCGATGTTCTATCTCTCCTTCTTTCCGCAGTTCCTGCATCCCGATCGCGGCTCGGTGCTGCTGCAAAGCCTGGCGCTGGGCGCGGTGCAGATCGGCGTGAGCGGCGGCATCAACGCGCTGCTGGTGCTCGGCGCCGCGGGGCTGACGCGCTTTCTCTCGAAGAGCCAGGGCTGGTTGCGCGCGCAACGCTACCTGATGGGCAGCGTGCTGGCCGCGCTCGCGGTGCGGATCGCCGTCACGGATCGGAAGTAGCAAATGAGATTCACCCGCGAAGAGATCGAGGCGGCGCGCCGCACCATCCATGCCACGATGCCGCCGACGCCGCAGTACGCGTGGCCGCTGCTGGCGGAGCGCCTCGGCTGCACGGTATGGGTCAAGCACGAGAACCACACGCCGGCCGGCGCCTTCAAGCTGCGCGGCGGGCTGACCTATTTCGAAACCCTGGCGCGGGAGCATCCCGAAGTGCGCCACGTGATCAGCGCCACGCGCGGCAACCACGGCCAGTCGGTCGGCTTCGCCGCGCGGCGCCATGGCATCGCCGCGACCATCGTGGTGCCGCATGGCAATTCGGTCGAGAAGAACGCGGCGATGCGCGCGCTCGGCGTGACGCTGGTCGAGCATGGCGACGAATTCCAGACTGCGAGCGAGCATGCGGCGCTGCTGGCCGAACGCGACGGCCTGCATCGCGTGCCGTCCTTTCATCGAGAGCTGGTGCGCGGCGTCGCGACGGCGTATGTGGAGTTCTTCGAGGCCTTGGCCAGCACGCCGCCCGAGGTGCTGTTCGTGCCGATCGGGCTGGGCTCCGGCTTCGCCGGTGCCGCGGCCGCACGCGCGCATTGCGGCGTGTCGACGCGGCTGGTCGGTGTGGTCTCGGCCCATGCGACCGCCTACCGCGATTCGTTCCGCGCGCGCCAACCGGTGGATGCACCGGTCGGCACGCGGCTGGCCGACGGCATGGCCTGCCGGACGCCCGTGCCCGAGGCACTCGAGGTGATCCTTCGCGAAGCCGATGACGTGGTCGCCGTGACCGACGACGAGGTCGCGCTGGCGATGCGCGCGCTCTTCATGGACACCCACAACGTGGCCGAAGGTGCAGGCGCCGCCGCGCTGGCCGCCGCGATGCAGCAGCAGACGCGCTGGCACGGCAGAGCGGTCGGCGTCGCGCTGTCGGGTGGCAACGTCGACGCCTCGATGTTCGCCGGCGTGCTGGCTGAACGCTGAAGGCGCCGCGCCGCGCGGCGCCTTCAGCGTTCCTGCTACCAGCGCACGCGCAGGCCGATCGCGCCCTGCACCGAGGACCTCACCTTGGTGTCGCCGCCGGCACTGAAGGCCTTGCCGATTTCGCCGTAGATGCTCACCACCTTCGTCAGTGACAGGGTGGCGCCGGCCGCGAGTTCGGTCGAGGTGTAGCTGCCCGTGTTCGCGATCGCCGTGACGAAGCCGCCGTTGCTGAACTGCGTCGGATCGCCACCGCCCGTGCCGTGCACGAGGCCGATGCGGCCATAGGGCTGGAGACGTCCGGCGGAAGTGGCGAAATCGCCCTTCACGCGCACGCCGATGCCGGCCGTCCAGTCGCCCGCATGATCCTGCCGCACCAGGGCGCCCGAAATCGAGAGATCGTCGAGGCGGGCCCGGCGATAGCTCAATTGCGCTTCGGGCTCCACGCTCCAGTGGCTGCTGAGCGCGAAGGACTGTCCGACTTCGACCGAGGCAATCAGGCTGTTGCCCTTGCCCGAGGCAGCGAAACTGCCGAGTGGCCGGATGGTGTAGCGCTGCGAGCCGTATTGCAGCACGCTGTCGACATAAAAGCCGGTTGCGTTGGCGTAGGTGGCATAAGCACCGACGTAGCGTGCGCGCAGGTCGGTGTTGCCGACGGCGCGCCACAGGCCGCTGGCCGAACCGCTGACATCGACGTTGCCGTCGAGGCTGCCCACGTAGAGGCCGGCACGCCAGTCCCCGAGTGCGGACACATAGAGATCGGTGCCCGCCTGGACACCCGCGACGTTGCCCTGGGTGGACGGGCTCACCGTGCCGCCCTGGCGAATGTCGATGTCGGTGTAGACGGCCCGTGCCCAGGCACGGCGCTCGGTTGTGAGCGTCCCTGCGGCGGGGGTGAGGCTGGCGACGGCCTGGGCGCTGGCATCGTCATCGCCCAGGCGGCGATGCATGTTGCCGATCATCGCCAGATCGGCCTGGCGCATTTGCGCCGGCAAGGCGGACAGCATCGCGACTTCGGCGCGGTACGCGGTGACCTGCGCGGGCGCCGGTGCTGGCGTCGGGGCAGGTGCGGGTGCCGGCGGTGCGGGTGGCGCCGGGGGCGCCGGCGGCGCGGGAGGCGCGGGCGGTGCCGGAGGGGCCGGCGGTGGAGGAGGCGGTGGAGGCGGTGGAGGCGGCGGCGTCACACTCGAGCGCAGATACCAGTTCTCCCCGGCGCCACCGGCGTCGGCCGCGTACAGGCGGTACTCGAAGGCGCCCGCATCCACGTGGCCCGTCCCGCCCAGCGCAAAGGCATCCTTGGTCGTCTGTGCGGTGGTGGTGGCGCCGCCCTGCGCCGTGATCACCTCGATGCCGTTGCCGGTGGTCAGGCCGCCGAGGCCGCCGAGCTGGGTCACCTGCAGCGTCGTGTGGCCGGTTGCCGAACCGCCGTTGATCACCAGGCGGTCGGACGTGCCGATTGCATCGAGCGTCGCGCCGAGCACCAGCGTGCCGTTGTTGCCCACGTAGTTGCCGTTCACCGTCAGCGTCGTGCCAGGCACGGAGCCCACCAGAGAAACGGTGCCGGCATTGGACAGCGACGCCACCGTCTGGTTGAAGCCGGCCAGGTCGAGCGTGGCACCGGTGGCCACCGTGTGTGCCGAGGCGGCGCTGAAGGTGCCGGCCGCGCCCGCGCGCAGCGTGCCGGCATTCACGAAGGTGGCGCCCTGGTACGCGTTGGCGGCGGTGAGCACGGTGGTGCCGGTGCCGTTCTGCGCCAGCGTGCCGGTGCCGGTGATCTGGTTGGCGAGCGTGAAGGTGTCCGAGCGATCGATGGCCAGTGCGGCGTTGTCGACGATGGGGCCCAGGACGCTTCCCGAACTGTGGCCGTCGCCCAGTTGCAGGGTGCCGGCGCTGATGGTGGTGCCGCCGGTGTAGGTGTTGGTTCCGGTCAAAGTGAGCGTGCCGGTACCGACCTTCACCAGTGAGCCGCCGACATCGGTCACCGCGGTGTTGTAGAACCCGCCCAGCGAATCGAGGGTCGCCACCCCGGTGTCCGAGATCACGCCGCTGATCGTGTCGGTGTTGCCGAGGCCGCCGACCGTCAGAATCTTGGAGCCCAGCACGACATCGCCCGCGCCGGACAGCGAGCCGATCGATGCGTTGGACACGATGTTGTTGATGTAGACACGCCCTGCGGCGTTGTCGATCGTGGTGCCGCTGGTGTCGCTGGTGTCCGAGAGGTAGACGACGCCGTTGTTGTTGTGGATGGTCGATGAGCCGCCGCTGGCGGAGTCGTTGAACATCAGCCGGCCGCCGTTGCTCGTGATCTGCGCCGACCCGACCGTGCTGGTGTTGGCGAAGCCCACGAAGGATCCGGTGCCGTTGATCTGCACCGTCGCGCTCCCGGCACTGGCGGCGTTCGAGAACTGGACACCGCTGTTGGTGCCCAGTACGTTGCTGCTCGTCTGGACCGTGACGGCAAGAGCGCCGAGGCTGCCGCCGACCATGTCCAGCTCTGCATTGCCGAGCAACGTGACCGCGCCCGTGCCGAGAGAACCGGTGGTCGGTGTCTGCACCGTGGTACGGCCGGTCCCGCCGCCGATCAGGGTGCCGCCGCTGTAGCTGTTGGTCGCGTTGTCGAGGATGAAGCGCGCGGTCAGGGCGTTGTTCGTGCCTGAGTTGGTCAGCGACAGCGCGTCCCCGATGGAGCCGGTGATCTGGCCGCTGAAGGTGTTGTTGACGTGGTCGCCGGCATCGAGCGTGCCGCCGCCGGCGCCCAGATTGATCCCTTGCGTGAAGCTGGCGTTGTCCGCCTGCGTGATCAGCCTGGCGTTGTTCAGGAAATTCAGGCCGCCGGTGCCGAGATTGGCGGAGGACGAGGCGCCGAGCGCGCCTGCGCTGATCGTGGTGCCCCCTTGGTAGCCGTTGTTGCCGCTCAGGATGATGGTGCCGGCGCCGGTCTTGAGGACTGCGCCCGTTCCGTTGATGTCGCCGGTCTGGGTCGCCGTGCCGGTGCCGGTACTGTGCAATTCAGCATCCACGGGCGCGGTGACGGTGATCGGGCTGGTCCCCTGGCCTGGAGGGGCAGGAGGATCGTCATAGTTGAAGACCTGCGCCGCACTGGCCGCCGCCAGTGCGCTCAGGCCGGCGCCCACCAGCAAGGTGGCCATACCGGAACGCTTGCCACGCGCTACTGTGATCTCCGAAACCGCGACCCATGCGTTCAACGCGTGGTTCCATACGCTGCGATATGCCTTGTTCATTGCTCCTGCGTCCTCTTGGTGGAATTTGCCTCGTTGCGAATGTGTTGCATTCGAACGACTACGAAAGTACCTATTCTTACATATTGAGAACTTTATGACTCAATTGTTTACACTTCCGTTGCGTCAATGCAAGGTCACGACCGTGACCGAGTTCACGGACGATGCTGGGCAGAATCCTGCGCATGGGAATCCTCTACCTCGTGCGGCATGGGCAGGCCAGCTTCGGCGCCAGTGATTACGACAACCTGAGCGAGCTCGGCCATCGCCAGTCCCGCCGGCTGGGCGAATACTGGCGAGAGCGCGGCATGACTTTCGATGCCGTCATCACCGGCACCCTGAAGCGCCATCGGCAAACCTGGGAAGGGATCGCCGAAGGGCTGGGCCTGGCAGATCGCGAGGTATTGGGCTGGCCGGGCCTGAACGAATACGACGCCGAGGCGGTCATCGCGACCATTCATCCGGAGCAGCTGCCAAAGCCCGACTCACCGGAGAAGTACCGCCATCACTTCCGCCTGCTGCGCGAAGGCCTGGGCGCATGGATGCGCGGGAAGACCGCGCCGGCCGGCATGCCGAGCTACCTCGACTTCCTGGCCGGCGTGACGACCGCGCTGGATCACGTGCGCGGCAAGCACCATGGCGCCCGGGTGCTCGTGGTCTCGAGCGGCGGTCCGATCAGCACCGCGGTCGGCCATGTGCTCGGCACCAGCCCCGAAACCACGATCGAACTCAACCTGCGCATCCGCAACACCGCCATCACCGAATTCGCATTCACGCCCAAGCGCCACATGCTGGTGACCTACAACACGCTGCCGCACCTCGACGGGCCGGCCTACGAGGACTGGATCACCTACGCTTGAGGAGGCGGCGCCGGGCGGCTGCCCGCGTCGAGCCAATGCAGGTAGTCGGCCGAGCCGCAGGCGATAGGCACCTGCACGATCTCCGGTGTCTGATAGCTGTGGCGCTCGCGGATGAAGGCTTCGAGCGCGGCATAGCGCTCCCCGATGGTTTTGATCGAGAGCAGCCACTCGGGCTCGCGGTGCAGAACGCCTTGCCAGCGGTAGAAGCTGCGAACCCGCTGCACCTGGACGCAGGCCGCGAGCTGCGCCTCGACGATGGCCGCGGCCAGTGCCTCGGCCTCGTCCTCGGTGCCGGTAGTGGTCATCACGATGCAGGCCTGCGTTTCCATGGGTCGTCTCCGTTCCAGCGGCGAGCCTAGGCCTGCCAGACCCCGTAGCCGGCTTCGCGCAGCGCGATGCCGAGCTCGACTTCCATCTCGCGGGCCACTTCGTAGGGCATCGGGTTGTAGACCGCGTACAGCGCCGGCAGCAGGCGCAATCCGTGGTCGCGAACGAAGCTGTTGGCCTGGATGCCGGCCTTGTGCTTGTCGAAGCGCAGGTCGGGGTCCAGCCCGGTCATGCCGACGTACACGAAGGGCTTGCCGAGCCGCCAATCGGGATTGGCGCGCCGGAAGCGGGCGTTGTTCCAGACCTGGTCGTCGAGTTCGACCACATACACGTGGTGATGTGCCTTGGGCTTTCGGGCCATCGGTGCAGCAGCGTCATGGGCAGCGCGGTCGTGCCCGCGCGTGGTCAGCGGCGCTTGATCATGCCGTAGATGAAGAGCAGCACGATCGCACCGACCACCGAAGCGATGAAACCGGCGCCCTGCCCCGCCATGTACCAGCCCATCGCCTGCCCCACATAGGTGGCGATGAGCGAACCGGCGATGCCGATCAGCGTGGTCATGATGAAGCCGGCCGAATCGTCGCCGGGTTTGATCGCGCGAGCCACCAGGCCCGCCACGAAGCCGATCAGGATGGTCCAAATGATGCTCATACGGTTCCTTGAGGGATTGAATCGAAGACGCGCCGCAGGGGACTCGCCGTTTTCATGATAGCGGAGCCACTGCCGTCCGACGCACTGACGGGCGCATCGGCGAGCGGCCCTGCGGGGACCGGGCATTCGCGCGATGCCTGTCCAATCACGTCCTACATGGCATCCATCCCGCACGCGCTATACAGGGACCATGCTCGAAAAACTGCCCGGCGCGATCGGTCACGCACTGCACGACGTGCGTGCCGGGCTCGACGCGATCGTCTTCAACACTCTCGGTCTGCGCCAGGGCATGGGCTCGATCTCCGTGACCAGCCTGGCCTTTGCCGACCATGCGCCCCTGCCGCCACGCTACACCGCCGATGGCGAAGGCCTGTCGCCGCCGGTGCAATGGACCGGCGTGCCCTCGAATGCGGCCTCGCTGGTGCTGGTGGTCGAAGATGCCGACTCGCCGACG
Organism: Variovorax sp. PBL-E5; assembly: GCF_901827185.1. Lineage (NCBI taxonomy): Bacteria > Pseudomonadati > Pseudomonadota > Betaproteobacteria > Burkholderiales > Comamonadaceae > Variovorax > Variovorax sp. PBL-E5. Next base: position 4,846,098 of record NZ_LR594671.1, read on the forward strand.
CCGCATCCGCTGGTGCACGCGATCGCGGTGGACTTGCCGGCCGGCGACGGCGCCTTGGCCGAGGCGGCGCTTGCCAGCACCGATACGCCGGGCACGGGCGTTCACACCGGACGCAATTCGTACCTCCAGGCTGCGTGGCTGCCGCCCGATCCGCCGCCGGGACATGGCGTGCATCGCTACGCCTTCCAGCTCTTCGCGCTCGACGCGGCACCGACGTTCTCGCAGGCGCCGGGCCGCGACGAGGTGTTCGATGCCCTGCGCGCGCACGCGCTTGCGAGCGGCTTGCTGATCGGCACCTGCGAGCGGCCCGATGGCTCGATCAAGATCGACGAAGCGGCACCCGTCGGCCCGGTGATTGCCGGCTGAGCACGGACAGCTCGCGGTGCCGGTTGCTCAGTCTTGCCTTGCGTTGTTCGCGGTGGCGAGCGGCAGCTGCGACACTTCCCGGAGCAACGCTGCGAGCTGGCGGCCAGCGGCATCGACCACTGCGCGGCCTTTTTCGGGCGTCGCCGCGGCAGCGTTGCCCGCAGCGCCTTCGATGTTGTAGTCCTCCATGGCCCAGCCGAGCTTCGCGCTCCTGCCATTGCCGAGGATCGCGTAGTCGGCCGCGCGCTGACGCGAGGTCGAACCGAAATCGCGCGCCTCGCCCATGACCACTTGCTCGGGCGCCAGCGCCAGCATCATCGAGGTCTCGATCTCGCCCGCATGGACGCCGAAGCGATGCTCGTCGGCGCTGAACTGCGCGCCGGCGTCGCCCAGGGGCAGGTTGAACCAACTGACGCTGTAGACGATGAGCCCGTGCGCCGCGCGCAGCTCGCGCGCGACGATGTCCATGGCACCGACGTGACCGCCATGCGCATTGAAGAACACCAGCTTGCGCACGCCGGTGCGCGCCACGCCGGCGCCGATCTCGCGCCAGAGCCGGATCAGCGTTTCGGCCGACAGCGTCAGGGTGCCCGGGAAACTCGCGTGTTCGGGGCTGAGGCCGATCTGCTGGGTCGGCAGGAAGAGCACCGGCACATCGGCGGGCAGCAGCGGCAACGCGGCCGCGACGATGCCGTCCACCAGCGTCGAATCCACGCCGAGCGGCAGATGCGGCCCGTGCTGCTCGGTCGCACCCAGCGGCAGCACCGCCACGGTCGTGGCCGGATCGAGCGCGCCAAAATCGCGCGTCGTGAGGCGAGACCAGAAACGGCTGGCAGGTGCGGACATCCAGCGATCTTCTCAGAAAGCGCGCACCAGCAACACGAGGCCCGACACGATCGCGAAGACCTGGACGAAGACCCGCAGAAATCCCCCGTTGACGCGGCGATGGACCATGCGGCTGAGCACGGCGCCCACCACCAGCGCCGGCAGCAGGCTCGTCGCGGCGGAAAGCTGCGACGCGCTGATGCGCCCCGCCACCATCAGCGTGACCAGCGACACCAGCTCGCCCACGAGAAAGCACAGCGCGACGGTCGAGCGCATGGTGGGCGCGGCCTGATGCTGATACACCAGCGCCAGCGGCGGACCGCCGATGCCGGTCGCCGTCTCGGTGACGCCGGTGACCAGCCCGGCCGCGATGAAGGCCGGCCGGCCCGGCGAGAAGGCCGGCATCACCAGCGTGACGAGCGCGGCGGCGATCGTCGAGGCGCCGACGAACAGCGACAGGTGGCTGGCACTCAGCGCCGCCAGCACCCAGAGGCCGCCCGCGGTGCCCAGGATGCGCCCGCCCGTGATCCAGCCCGCGCCGACGCGGTCGACCGCCGTGCGCTCGCGCCACACCACGTACAGATTGAGCGGCAGCATCAGCACCAGCACGCAGACCGGCAGCAAGGCCGGCTGCAGGATGCCGACCACCGGCGCGGCGATCAGCGCGAAGCCGACGCCGGTCGAGCCCTGGACGAAGGCCGCGAAGAAAACGACGAGGGAGATGAGGAGAAGATGATCGAGGCTCACTGTGGCGTCCGGCTGTTGGCGGCGGAAAGAAGGCGGTGTTCGGCCGCGGGCGGATGCAGGCGCTGGATGGGCGCGCGGGCGATCGCCTCGTGCGCGATCCGCGATACCTGCCGCTGAAGGGTCCGGGCGTCCCAATCCGGCGGCCATCCCTGCCACAGGCGCAGGCGCCCGGCGACGAAGACGGCGGTGATCTGGTCCCGGTTGCCCAGGCGCACCAGGTCCCAGGTCAGATCGACCGAGGTGCACATCTCGGGCGTGTCGATGTCGACGATCAGGAAGTCGGCCTCCTTGCCGACCGCGATCTCGCCGATCCGGTGGCCGAGGCCGATGGCTTTCGCGCCCGCGTGGGTCGCATGGTCGAACCACGTCCAGCCGCCGCCGCAGGAGGCGTCGCCGATGCCGAGGCCGAAGGCAAGCTTCTGCGCTGCCTCGGCCGCATCCATCAGACGGAAGCCGTCGCTGCGGGTCGCATCGGTGCCCAGCCCGAATCGGATGCCGAGCGCGGCCATCATCTGCGCCGGTGCCACCGCATTGCCCTTCCACTGGCTGGCCACCGGGTTGTAGCTCACGGCGGTGTCGGTCTGCCGCAGCAGGTTCAGTTCCGGCGGCGTGACCAGGGTGCCGTGCGCGATCAGCACCTGCGGGCCGAGCGCGCCCAGATGCGCCAGCAGTTCGAGCGGCCGCATGCCGCGCTGCACGACCGAGCGCTCGACCGAGGCCAGGTGCTCGTTGACGTGGGTCTGGAAGATCGTGCGCGCGTCGGCGCAGAGCTTCGACACGGCGACCAGCATCTCGTCCGAGGCCGCCTCGGGCACCGAGATCGCAAGCGAGGGGTGTACCAGCGGATCGTCCGACCATTGCTGCAGGAAGCGCTCCGCCTGCGCCTTCAGCGCCGCGCGCTCGGCGGCGCTGCTGTCGTTGCCGCCGTCGTTGCAGATCAGGCCCAGCACGCAGCGCAGTCCGGCCTCGCGCGTGGCGGCGGCGACGGCGCCGATGTCGCCCTTGGCGCGCGTGCCCGCATCGCAGACGGTGGTGAAGCCGCCGCGCAGCGACTCCAGCGCCGCAAGCTTGGAAACCAGAAAGACGAACTCGTCATCCAGGCTCGACTCGAGCGGAACCCAGACGCGGCGGAAGATCTCGGACGGCTCGCCATAGGCCAGCGACTTGCCGAAGGACTGCGTGAGATGGTGGTGCGCATCGATCATCCCCGGCATCAGCAGCTTGCCGGGCAGGCGCACGGGCACGAGCCGCGGATAGCGCGCTGCGAGCACCTCGGCAGGCCCGAGGTCGCGGAACTTGTGGCCCGAGACCAGCACGGCATGGTCGGTCACCGGACCGTCGCGCAGCATCAGGTGGTCAGGGACGAGCAGCAGCTCGTCGGCCGCGAGTTGCGCGACATCGAGTTCAGGGAACATGGCGTTCGGAAGGGTGGTCATTGCGAAGCAGGCGCCGTCTCGTTCACGGCCGCCTCGGTGCGCGCAGCGGAGAAATGATGAAAGACGATGTTCAGCACGATGGCCGTGAGCGAGCCCATCGCGAGGCCGTTGCCGAGCACCAGCTGCAGCGTATCCGGGAACTTGCTGTACAGCCCCGGCACCAGGATCGGCAGCAGACCCATCGTCAAGGCCCCCGCGAGCACGAACATGTTGCCGCGCTCGTGCAGGTCGACCTTGCGCAGCATGTCGATGCCCATGGTGCCGATGATCGCGAAGACCACCATCGCCGTGCCACCGACCACCGCCGACGGAATGGCGTTGAACAGCCGCCCGAGCGGTGCCGACAGTGCGACCAGGATGAGGATCGCTCCGGCCGTCGCCGTCACATAGCGCGAGCGCACGTTGGTGGCCCGCACGATGCCGATGTTCTCGCCGCTGGTGATGATCATCGAGGTGCCGAAGAAGCCACCGATGAGCGACATCAGCGCATCGCCGCGGATGGTGCGCGGCACCACGTCGCGCGGGTCGATCGGCCGGCCCACGACTTCGGCCACGGCCACGGTCTGGCCGGTGGCCTCGACCATCGAGATGACGCTGAAGATCAGGAGCGGCACGGCCGCGACCACGTCGAAATGCGGCATGCCGAAGGGCAGCAGCGTTGGCGCGCTCCAGACCGGTCCGGCTGCGACGCCGCTGAAGTCCATCATGCCGAACAGCGCGGCGACGATCGAGCCCGCGAGCAGGCCCAGCAGCACGGCAAGCTGGCCCAGCATGCCCTTGAAGAGGCGCGCGAACACCACCGTGAAACCGATGGTCGCGAGCGCGAGCCCGATGTTCGCCGGGTCCGCGAAGCCGGGCGTCCCGGCCCGGCCCGCGATGATGCCGCCGTACACCTTCACCAGGTTGATCGAGACCAGCAGCAGCAGCGTGCCGATGACGATCTTCGGAAAGTACTTCAGGCAGCGCGAGAACACCGGCAGTACCACGAAGTAGAACAAGGCCGTGAGGATGACCGCGCCCGAGGCAGTCTGCAGATCCCGCTGCTGCGCGATGGTCAAAAACATCACGATCGGCGCGCCGCCCGGCACCATCACGAAGGGCAGCCGGGCACCGAACTTCCAGGGACCGAAGGACTGCAGCAGCGTGCCCACGCCGCACAGCAGAAAGGTCGCGCTGATCAGGTTCACCGTCAGCGCCTGCGACAGGCCCAGTGCCTTGGCCACCAGGAAGACGGAGGTGATGGGCACGGCCGCCATCACCAGCACATGCTGCAAGCCGAACACGAGCAATTGCCCCAGGGGCAGCACGGCGTCGACGGCAGGCGTATCGGATACACGGGACATGATCGATTCCTTTGATCGGACTGGCACCCAAATCGATTTGGGCAGGTTGGCAAAAAAACCGCCGGAAGGCGGGTGGAGTACATTTCAGGGCATTTCCCAAAACGATTTGGGGATTGAATCACCGCTTTGGAAAAAGTCAACAGCATGAATCCCGATACGACGCGGCGGGTGACCATCAAGGACGTCGCCCGGGAAGCGGGGGTGTCGCCGACCACGGTGTCGCACGCACTGAACGCGCGCGGCCAGGTCGATGCGCGCACCCGGGCGCGGGTCGAGAAGGCAGCGCTCAAGCTGGGCTACCGGCCGAACCGCCATGCCCAGCGGCTGCGCACCGGCGAAGCGCACATGATCGTTCTGCTGTCGTCGATGCCTTTCGCGGTGGCCGGCGGCCCGTCGCGCCTGGGCTTCCTGATGGAGATCGCGGCGGTCGCGGCCAGCGCGGCGCTCGATCGCAGTCTGGCCCTGGTGCTGGCACCGCCGATGGAAAGCGGACAGGTTCCGCTGGAACTTCTGGACGTGGACGGCGCGCTGGTCATCGAGCCCTCGGCCGGCGATCCCAACATGGAGTACCTCAAGCGCCGGGGCTTGCCGGTGGTGGCGATCGGAAAGCCCGGCGGCGCCCGCAGCGCGGTGCCCTACGTCGACATCCATTCCGCGCAGACCACGCGGCTGCTGCTCGATCATCTCTACGCGCAGGGGGCCCGCAAGGTCGCGATGATCCTGGGCTCCGCGCAGCGCAATTCCTATCTGGAGGCGCAGGCGGCCTACCGGGAGGTCGTCACCGCGCGAAGGCAGCCGTTCCTGCTGTCGCTGGCCGACGAAGTCCGCGGCGAGGACGGTGGCCGCGAAGCGGCGCGTGCGCTGCTGGCGGCGCATCCCGACATCGACGCCTTGTGCGTGCCGGTCGACGCCTTCGCGGCCGGCGCGGTGAAGGCGATCGCCGAATCGGGCCGACGCATTCCACAGGACGTGATGGTCGCGACGCGCTACGACGGTGTTCGCGCGCGCACCTGCAATCCGCCGCTCACGGCCGTGGATCTGCACCTGGAGCAGGTCGCCCACGAAGCCATCGATCTGCTGTTCGACCACCTGCGAGGCGACCTGAGCCGCCGAGCGGTGGCCGGGCCGGCCGCCGACCTCGTGGCACGCGAATCGTCCGCGCGCAAAAGCACGGGCGGCTGAGCGGGCCAGGCGCGGCGGACGGCCAAACGGCTGCCCGCTGTGGGCGCTTTCCGGCGTGAGCGCACCCTGGTGCGGCAGCGCCGCTACCATCGGGCGATGACCGACGACCTGTTCCGCTCCGACGCCTACCTGCGCGACTGCGAGGCGCGCATCCTGCGCGTCGACGAGGCCGGCATCGTGCTCGACCGCACCGTGTTCTATCCACAGGGCGGCGGCCAGGCCGGCGACAGCGGCCGGCTGCTTCTGCCTGATGGCCGCGAACTTGCGATCGCCGATACGCGCAAGGCCAAGGACGCCGAGGGCCGCCCGACGGCCGAGATCCTTCACGTGCCCGCACCCGAACAGGCCGATCTGCTCGCCGGCCTGAAGCCGGGCGATGCGGTGACGGTCCGGCTCGACTGGGAACGCCGCCACAAGCTGATGCGCTTCCACACCGCGACGCATCTGCTGTGCCATCTGGTTCCGCAGCCGGTCAACGGCTGCTCGATCACGCCCGAGTACGCACGGCTCGATTTCCACATGACGGATCCGCTCGACAAGGAACTGCTCACGGCCGGCCTCGCCCGGCTGGTCGCGGCGGCCCATCCGCTCACGGTGGGCGCGATCACCGACGACGAACTCGACGCCAACCCGGCGCTCGTCAAGAGCATGAGCGTGCAGCCGCCGCGCGGCACCGGCACGGTCCGCACGGTCCGCATCGGCGATGCCGAGCAGATCGACTTCCAGCCCTGCGGCGGAACCCATGTGGCGAACACCGAGGAGATCGGCGCCGTGGTCGTGACCAAGATCGAAAAGAAGAGCGCCAACAGCCGCCGGGTGATGCTCGGATGGGCGTCATGAGTTTCGGGCGGAACTTCGCCCACCACGGCCGCTCCGATTGAGCTGCATGGCCTTTTCGCTTCCTCTTCGTTTCGCGGGCATCCTGCTCGCCGCGCTCGCCACTTGCATGCCGGCGGCCGCGCAACTGTCCTCCCGCGTCGGATCCGTCGTCACGACGCCGCACGTGCGGGCCGAGCTCATTGCCGATGCGCCGGATGGCGTCGCTCCGGGTGCGCCGATCTGGGTCGGGCTGCAGATCACGCACCAGCCGCAGTGGCACACCTACTGGAAGAACCCCGGCGATTCCGGATTGCCGACCGAACTCGCCTGGTCGCTGCCGGCCGGCGTTTCCGCCGGCGAGATCGTCTGGCCGGTGCCGAAGAAGATCCCGATCGGCAACCTGGCCAACTACGGCTACGAAGACACCGTGCTGCTGCCGGTGCCGCTGACCGTGGCGCCGGACTTCAAGCCACCGTTGGCGCTCACGGGCGGCGGCGAACTCGATGTCCGACTCAAGGCCTCCTGGCTGGTTTGCCGGCAGGAGTGCGTGCCCGAGGAAGGCGAGTTCCTGCTCAAGCTGCCGCTCCAGAGTTCGACCGCGCTGCACAAGAGCGACTTCGATGCCGCGCTGGCCGCGCAGCCTGCGGCGCTGACGAAACCCGGCGAAGTCGCCGTGGTCGGCAAGCGGCTGCAGGTGCGGCTCGACGACCTGCCGGCGTTCGTGCGTGGCAAGACGCTGGAATTCTTTCCCGAGACAGGCGATGTGATCCACACGGCGGCGGTCCAGGGCAAGGACTGGACGCAGGCCTGGCAAGGGGACAGCTGGACGGCTGACGTGCCGCTGGACGACCAGCGCAGCGCAAGCCCGGCCGTGATGCCGATCGTGGTGGCGCTCGCGGAAAGTGATCGGCAAGCGGGCCAGCCGGTCGCCTGGCGCACCGAAGCGCCGGTGAGCGGCGACTGGCCACCCGCCGCTGCGGCGAAGACGGAGGTACCGCCGGCGCTGACGGCGGCACTCGCAGCCAACGCCGCCGCCGCGGCAGCGCCGTTGCGACCTTCCGGCAGTTTTGCAACGGCGCTGCTGGGTGCGCTGCTCGGCGGCCTGCTGCTGAACCTGATGCCCTGCGTGTTTCCCGTGCTGGCGATCAAGGTGCTGGGCTTCACCCGCCGCGCGGATGACGGCCACGGCCATCGGCGGGCTGCGCTGGCCTACGCGGCCGGCGTGGTGCTCTCGTTCCTGGCGCTGGGCGGGGCGATGCTGGCGCTGCGCGCTGCCGGCGCACAGCTCGGCTGGGGCTTCCAACTGCAGTCGCCGGCGGTGGTCGCGGCGCTCGCGGCGCTGTTCACGCTGATCGGGCTCAACCTCGTCGGCGTGTTCGAGTTCCGCACCCTGGCGCCGGTCTCGCTCTGCTCGGCGCAGGCCCGGCATCCGGTCGTCGACGATTTTCTGTCGGGCGTGCTGGCCGTGGTGATCGCCTCGCCCTGCACCGCGCCGTTCATGGGCGCGTCGCTCGGTTTCGCGATCAGTCTGCCGGCCGCGCAGGCCTTGTTGATGTTCGCGGTGCTTGGTTTCGGCCTGGCGCTGCCGTACCTGGTCGCCGGCTTCGTGCCTGCGGTGGCCCACCTGCTGCCCAGGCCCGGCGCGTGGATGGAAACCGTGCGCAGGTTGCTCGCATTCCCGATCTTCGCCACGGTGGCCTGGCTGGTCTGGGTGCTCGGCCAGCAGAGCGGCATCGACGGCGCTGGCGCATTGCTCGGCCTGCTGGTGTGCCTGGCGGCCATCGTCTGGGCGCTGACGCTGCGTGGCCGCACGCGCATGGTGGTGGCCAGCCTGTTGATCGTCGTCACCGCGCTGCTGGGCGCCGCCATCGGCGGCAACGTGCTTCGAAACGCCGCGCCGGCCGTCGCGGCCTCCGAGGGCGGGCGTTGGCAAACCTGGTCGGCCGCACGCGCCACCGAGCTCGCGGCGTCGGGAAGGCCGGTGTTCGTCGACTTCACGGCGGCCTGGTGCGTGACCTGTCAGTACAACAAGCGCAGCACGCTGTCGGATGCCGCGCTGCTGGCCGATTTCGACGCCAGGAAGGTGGCCATGCTGCGCGCCGACTGGACGCGCCGCGATCCGGCCATCACCGAGGCGCTGACGGCGCTGGGCCGCAGCGGTGTGCCGGTCTACGTGCTCCAGGCGCCGGGCAAGCCGCCCGTCGTGCTGACGGAAATTCTGAGCAAGGACGAGGTCCGCGCAGCGCTCGCGGCACTTTGACCCTGCGCCGCAACGGGTTGTCACAAGCAGATGAGGAAACCGCTCTAAGCTGTCGCGGTTGTTGAATTTTTCTGACCGGAGTTCACGCTGATCATGACCTCGCCGTCATCCTCCAACTCGCGCTCCTACCGTGCCGCACGCAACGCGCGTGCAGCGCTGAGCCGCGCCTCGCGCCGCGCCGTGATGGCTGCGGCCGTGGCGCTCGGTGCCACCTTCCTGATGGGGACGAACGCCATCGCCGCCCCGGCCGTCGGCCAGCAGGCGCCCGATTTCGTCGCCGTCGACACCAGCGGCAAGCAGCATCGGCTGTCCGACTTCGCGGGCAGGTTCGTGGTGCTCGAATGGACCAACCCCGGCTGCCCCTTCGTGCGCAAGCACTACGGCAGCGGGAACATGCCCGCCACGCAGAAGGCCGCGACCGACAAGGGCGTGGTCTGGCTCGCGATCAACTCGACCGAACGCGCGGCGAGCGACTACCTCCAGGCGCCGGCGCTCGAGGCCTGGATGAAGGAGCACGCGGCATCGCCCACCGCCGTCCTGATGGACGAGGACGGCGTGATCGGCCAGGCCTACGGCGCACGCACCACGCCGCATCTCTTCATCATCGACCCGAAAGGCGTGCTGGTGTATGCCGGCGGCATCGACAGCATGCCTTCGACGCGCGTCGACGACATCAAGACCGCCACCAACTACGTGAGCCAGGCACTGGGCGAAGCCTTCGGCGGCAAAGCGATCTCGGTGACGGCCAGCAGACCCTACGGCTGCTCGATCAAATACAAGAGCTGAAGCCGACCGGGCTGCCTGCGACAATCGCGGGATGCCCTTCGCGCCTCTGCAAAACGATACTTTCCTACGCGCCTGCTGGCGCCAAGCGACCCCGCACACGCCGGTCTGGCTGATGCGCCAGGCCGGACGCTACCTGCCCGAGTACGTGGCGACACGCGCCCGGGCCGGCAGCTTCATGGGGCTGGCAACCAACGTCGACTTCGCCACCGAAGTCACGCTGCAGCCGCTCGAGCGCTATCCGCTGGACGCGGCCATCCTGTTCTCCGACATCCTGACCGTGCCCGACGCCATGGGCCTGGGCCTGTCGTTCGAGGCCGGCGAGGGGCCGCGCTTCGCCCGGCCGGTACGCGACGAAGCGGCGATCACCGCACTCGAAGTGCCCGACATGGGCAAGCTGCGCTACGTGTTCGACGCCGTCGCCTCGATCCGCCGTGCACTCGACGGCCGGGTGCCGTTGATCGGCTTCTCGGGCAGCCCCTGGACGCTCGCCTGCTACATGGTCGAAGGCGCAGGGTCGAGCGACTACCGGCAAGTCAAGACGCTGCTCTACAGCCGCCCCGACCTGATGCATCGCCTGCTCGCCGTGAATGCCGATGCCGTCGCCGCGTACCTCAACGCGCAGATCGACGCCGGTGCGCAGGCCGTGATGCTGTTCGACAGCTGGGGCGGTGTGCTGGCGGACGGCGCCTTCCAGGCCTTCAGCCTCGCCTACACGAAGCGTGTGCTGTCGAAGCTCCAGCGCGATGGCGCCGACGGCCAGCCGGTGCCGCGCATCGTGTTCACCAAGGGCGGCGGACTCTGGCTCGAGGCCATGCAGGCGCTCGATTGCGAAGTCCTGGGTCTGGATTGGACCGTCAACCTGGGTCGCGCGAGAGCGCTCATGGGTGAAGGCCCGAACGGCAAGGCGCTGCAGGGCAATATCGACCCCAACGTGCTGTTCGCGCCGCCATCGGTCATCGAGGCCGAGGTCACGAAAGTGCTGCAGAGTTTCGGAAGACCGCATGTCGACGGCAGCGCGACGGGGCCCACTCACATCTTCAATCTGGGCCATGGCATCAGCCAGTTCACGCCACCCGACCATGTCGCGGCGCTGGTCCATGCCGTGCACGCGCAGTCGCGTGCCATGCGCGCCTGAGGTGATTGTTATGCGATGTAAGCACCTGAGATCGAGTCGCGCGCGTTTGTCAAGGACGAAACGGTGAGGACCGACTGACTTATGCACAAAACCCGTGTTGCGGTGCGCAAAAACATCCGAGCCGCCTCGCCGCCTGCTCCTAAAGCGATAGCGACGCTAAGTTGTTGATTCATATGGGATTTGAACTTTGCTTTTTTTCCGTGCATTCCAGCCGGAGCCTTGATTTTCAAGGGCTGGCGACGAGTCGGGGCCGGATATCAACAAAGTTATCCACACAAACTCTGGATCGTTTGCAAAGCGCAAACAAATCAACGACTTAAGTCACTTTGTTCAAAATTGCTTTAACGAACGCTCAAAGCGTGAATTTGTCTTGAACTGGCGGGTTGACGTCGCAGTCCAAGCCCCGGCGCACAGCGCGATGGGCGATCTGCTCAGCTACACGAGCACCCTGGCACCCGATCCGGGCTCGCTGGTCCGCGTGCCGCTCGGCTCCCGCGAGGTTCTCGGGGTGGTCTGGGCGGTGCATCCGCAGCAGGAAGCCGGCAATGACGCTGCGCCTGCGATGCCGCTCAAGGCCCTGGGCGCCGTGCTCGACGCCCTGCCCGCGCTGAGCGAAGGATGGCGTGATCTGGTGACTTTCGCGGCCCGCTATTACCAGCGCTCGCTCGGCGAAATCGCGCTCGCCGCCCTGCCACCTGCGCTGCGCGACCTGACGGCAGTGCAGCTTGCGCGACGACTCAAGCGGCAGAGCGTGCGGGGCGAGTCCGTCGCCGGCAGCGCCAGGGATCTGCCTGCGCCGAGCGCCGAGCAAACTGCGGCCCTCGCCAGCTTCGAAGCCGAGCGGGGCCCCTTCCTGCTCTTCGGCAGCACCGGCAGCGGAAAGACCGAGGTCTACCTGCGCTGCGTGGCGGCGCTGCTGCAGCGCGATCCCGGTGCTCAGGCGCTCGTGATGGTGCCCGAAATCAACCTCACACCCCAGCTCGAAGCCCGATTCGGCGAGCGCTTCGGCGCTGGCGCCGTGGTGTCGCTGCACAGCGGCATGACGAACCCCCAGAGGCTCGCGAGCTGGCTGGCCGCGCACAGCGGCGGCGCCCGCATCATGCTCGGCACGCGCATGGCGGTCTTCGCATCGATGCCGGCACTGCGGCTGATCGTGGTCGACGAGGAGCATGACCCGAGCTACAAGCAGCAGGAAGGCGCGCGCTATTCGGCACGCGATCTCGCCGTATGGCGCGGCCAGCGCGAAGGTGCCAAGGTCATGCTCGGCTCGGCGACGCCGTCGCTCGAGAGCTGGCACCAGAGCAGACCGCCCGCTGGCCCGGACCCCGGCGGCCGCTATCTGCGCCTCGCGATGCCCTCGCGCATCGGCGAGGCGGCGCTGCCGGCCGTGCGGCTGGTCGACATGACGCTCCAGCCTCCCAGGACGGTCCTGTCGGGTGCGCTGCTGGAGGCGATCTCGCAGCGCATCGCGCGCGGCGAACAGAGCATGGTGTTCCTCAATCGGCGCGGCTACGCGCCGGTCCTGGCCTGCGGCGACTGCGGCTGGAAAAGCGAATGCCCGCATTGCAGCGCGTATCGCGTGTTCCACAAGATCGACCGTACGCTGCGCTGCCACCACTGCGGCTACACCGAACGCGTGCCGCGCGCCTGCCCTTCGTGCGGCAACCCCGACATCGCGCCCGTGGGCCGCGGGACCGAGCAACTCGAAGAGCATCTGGGCGCCCTCTTCGCGGATGTCAAACGGCCCGACGGCAACGCCGTGCGCATCGCGCGCATCGATGCCGACAGCACCCGCAGGCAAGGCGCGCTCGAATCGCAGCTCGCCGCGGTGCACGGCGGCGAAGTCGACGTGCTGGTGGGCACCCAGATGATCGCCAAGGGCCATGACTTTCGCCGCATCACGCTGGTGGCTGCGGTCAATCCCGATGGCGCCTTGTTCTCCAGCGACTTCCGCGCGCCGGAGCGCCTGTTCGGTCTGTTGATGCAGTCGGCGGGGCGATCGGGCCGCGATGCCGCTTACCTTGCAGCGCAAGGCGCGACCGCGGAAATGTGGATCCAGACCCAGCATCCGCAGCATCCGCTCTTTGCGGCGCTGCGACGCCACGACTACCCTGCATTCGCACGCGATGAACTTGCAGAGCGCGCCGCCGCGGGCATGCCGCCGTTCGCCTTTCAGGCCCTGCTGCGAGCCGACGCGCGAACGCAGGAGACGGCGCAGGCTTACCTGAATGCCGCCAGCGCGGCAGCGGCAAGCCTGGGTGATGCGCAGCAGGTGACGCGCTACCCCGCCGTGCCGCTCTCCATCCAGCGCGTGGCCAATGTCGAGCGTGCACAGATGCTCGTCGAAAGCCGCTCGCGTGCGGCCCTGCAAAGATTCCTGGCGGCGTGGCAACCCATGCTGCACGAATTGCGCCGCGGGCCCGAGGGCAAGGGCGTGATCCGCTGGCTGATCGATGTGGATCCGCACATGATCTGAGCCGCGAGCCGGCCGTGCGACTCAGAGCAGGCTGACCGGCTGCTTGCCCATTTCGATGTAGCGAAGGGCCGAACGTCGGCGCCGGCTCCACGTCGAGGTCCAGGCCAGCGCCGCGAAGCCCAGGGCGAACGCCGCGAGCGTCGCTGCGCTTCCCAGCACGCCCGCATGCCAGAGCCAGCTGACGCCGGCGAGCCAGATCACCAACAGCACCCCGCGCATCCAAGTTGTCATGCCAGTCTCCCGATCGAAGAACCACCTTGGCCAACTTTACCAGTGCCACTGAAAACAGAAGCATTAGCCAAAGGCAATACTTAATACTATGTCCTGATGTTCGGCGACGGCGTAGGAAATATTCTGAAACCAGGGTTGATGATGGGCTGATACGCTGGCACAGCTACCAGGCAGCAACATTCGCTCCGAGTTCGAGCAAAAAGGAAATGCCGTGAAGACGCCGTTCGTGGTTCTGTTGGGTCTTTTGCTTGCGGGTGCCGGCGCGGCCGCGTCGGCGGCCGAAGTCACGCTGGAGGGCAACCACCTGGTGGTCACCGGCATGCTCGACGGAAGCGCCATGAAGGCCTTCACGGAACATCTGGCCAGCGGAAAGGTACGCACCGTCGTCTTCGAGAATTCCCTGGGCGGCACGGCCGAGGTCGCCGGCGACTATGCGCGCGCGATCCAGGCCACGGGCGTCAATACCGAAGCCCGGGGCCAGTGTTACGCCGCCTGCGCCTATGCGTTCCTGGCGGGCAAGGAGCATCGCTTCGGGCGTGGATTCCAGATCAACGGCCTGCTGATTCCGATCGGTACAAGGCCTCAGCCCGGCGAATTGACCAATCGCTGGCGCGGCGACGGTGCACAGAAGACACTGGCCGAATTCATCACCGCGCCGGCATCGGCGGACGGCCCTCAACCCACCGCCGCCGCGGTCGCCGCCGTCGCCGCCGTCCCGGCCAGCGCGCCGAAGGAGCGCTGGCAACCGGACCATGGCGTGCTCTTCACCTCCACGCCCACGCTCTTCGGCCGCGTCTACAACAGTTTCTATTGCGACGGCACGCAGGGCCGCGACATGTCCCGCTGCGAAGTGCTGTCCGACGCCGATCCCTACAAGCTCGGCGTGCTCAGCCCCTGAACAGCTTCACGGCCAGGGGAAAGCTGAAAAAGGCCGCGACGGTGGTCCAGAGGATGATGCGGGCGATGCGTCCGTTGTCGGCGCCGAAACGCTCGGCCAGCATCGAGACGTTGCTGGCGCTCGGCAGTGCGGCGACGAGCACGATCGCTGCCAGTGCCGAAGCGCCCAGATTCACGCCGAGCGCGATCGCGCAGCGCGCGCCGCCATAGACCAGCAGCGGGTGCACGACCAGCTTGACCGCAACCACCGGCAGCACGTCGCGCAACGGCGCTTCGCGTGCAGCTTCCGCGCCGTTTCCCATCGCGCTGGCGACGACTCCGCTGGCGCGATGCTCGCGCGCCAGCAACGCCGAGCGCGCCAGCACCGCACCGATGGTGAAGAGCGCGACCGGCGATGCCGCATCGGCCAGCATGGCGATCGTGCGGTCCAGCGGCCCCGGCAGCGCAAGCCGCGATGCCGACACCAGCCCGCCGAGCACGATGGCCCAAGGCATCGGGTTCTGCAGCATGCCGCGCAGCGCCTGCCGGATCGCCCTGGAAGCGCCATGCCCGTCCGCGCTGTCCAGGCGCGACAGCGCGATGCACAGCGACGAGGTGACGATCATGTCGAAGGCGATCGTGATGATGAGCGGCGACGCCGCCTGCGAGCCCAGGATCGCGATCAGCAAGGGCACGCCCATGAAGCCCGTGTTCGGAAACGCCGCCACCAGCGCGCCGAAGGACGCGTCGTTCCATCCGATGCGCTCGTTGCGGCCGAACGCGACCGTCGCCCCGACCAGCGCCAACGCACACACGCCCCATACCAGCGCCACGCCGCCATCGAGCAACTGGCCGATCGGCGAACCGGCACCGAAGCGAAACAGCATGCAAGGCAACGCGAAATACAGAACGAAGGTATTGAGGCCCGGGATCGCCGCCGGCGGCAGCACACCGCCGCGGGCTGCGGCATAGCCCGCCGCGATGAGCGCGAAGAAAGGCAGGGTGACGAGGAAGATCTGCAGCACGCGGCGATTGTCGGCGGCCGAGGCGCCGCCCCGTATCATTGACCGCTTTGCGCTCGCGTTCCGCTCGCCCGCTTCCTTCATGTCCTCCGGTCTCAATCTCGCGCAGCAAGAAGCCGTCAACTATCTCCATGGCCCCTGCCTCGTGCTCGCAGGCGCGGGCTCGGGCAAGACGCGCGTCATCACGCACAAGATCGCGCGCCTGATCCAGGCCGGCCTCGAGCCCCAACGCATCGCCGCCATCACCTTCACCAACAAGGCCGCGGCCGAAATGCGCGAGCGCGCCAAGGGGTTGATCGGACGCGACGCGAAGAAGGTGGTGGTCTGCACCTTCCACGCGCTCGGCGTACGCATGATGCGCGAGGACGGCGCCGTGCTCGGCCTGAAGCCGGCCTTCAGCATCCTCGACAGCGACGACGTGACCAAGATCCTGAAGGACGCCGGCGGCACCACCGACGCGGCCACCGCGCGCATCTGGCAATGGACCATCAGCAAATGGAAGAACATGGGCCTGAACGCCGCCCAGGCCGAAGCGCAGGCAGCCGACGACAACGAGCGCATCACGGCACGCATCATGGCGCGCTACGAAGAACGGCTCGCCGCCTACCAGAGCGTGGACTTCGACGACCTGATCGGCATGCCGCTCAAGCTGCTGCAGCAGCACGACGAGGTGCGTGCCAAGTGGCAAGCCGCGCTCGGCCACGTGCTGGTCGACGAATACCAGGACACCAACGCCACGCAGTACGAGGTTCTGAAGTCGCTGGTCGGCGAGCGCGGGCGCTTCACCGCCGTCGGCGACGACGACCAGTCGATCTACGGCTGGCGCGGCGCCACGCTGGACAACCTGAAGCGGCTGCCGATCGACTACCCGCAACTCAAGGTCATCAAGCTCGAGCAGAACTACCGCAGCACCAGCGCGATCCTGCGTGCGGCCAACAACGTGATCGGACCCAACCCGAAGCTCTTTCCGAAGACGCTCTTCAGCGAACTCGGCGAAGGCGAACCGGTGCGCATCGTCGATGCCGACAACGAGGCGCACGAGGCCGAGCGCACGGTCGCGCGCATCCAGAGCCTGCGCGCCGGCGATGCCACGACGCAGGGCGAACAGCACAAGGAGTTCCGCGACTTCGCGGTGCTCTACCGCGCCAACCATCAGGCGCGCGTCTTCGAGCAGGCGCTGCGCAAGGCGCAGATCCCCTACAAGGTTTCCGGTGGCCAGAGCTTCTTCGATCGCGCCGAGATCAAGGACCTGTGCGGCTGGTTCCGCCTGTGGGTCAACAACGACGACGACCCGGCCTTCCTGCGCGCCGTGACCACGCCCAAGCGCGGCATCGGCCACACCACGCTGGCCAGCCTCGGCACCTTCGCCAGCCAGTACAAGCTGAGTCTCTTCGAGGCGCTGTTCAGCCCTTCGCTGCCGAGCGTGATGCCCAAGCGCGCACAGGAAGGCCTGCACGAATTCGGCCGCTACATCAACGACCTCGAATACCGCGCGCGCCGCACCATGGGCGCAGAGGATGCGCGCGCCTTCCTGGCCGAGTGGCTCAAGGAGATCGACTACGAGAAGCATCTCTACGACGGCGAGGACAGCGAGCAGGTCGCCGCGAGCCGCTGGACCAACGTGATGGACTTCTGCGACTGGATGTCGCAGCGCTGCGGCGGCCAGATCGACGATGCCTCCGGCGCGAGCGTGGCGAGCGAGCGCAAGAGCCTGCTCGAAGTGGCGCAGACCATCTCGCTGCTCTCCACCATCAGCGAACGCGAGCAGGACCAGAACGTCGTCACGCTCTCCACGCTGCACGCAGCCAAGGGCCTCGAATGGCCGCACGTGATGCTGGTCGGCGTGACCGAGGGCCTCCTGCCCTTCAAGCTCGACGACGACGGCGGCCGGCAGGAGAAGATCAGCGACAGCACGCTCGAGCGGCTGCAGGAAGAGCGCCGCCTGATGTACGTCGGCATCACGCGCGCGCAGCGCAGCCTGGCCGTGAGCTGGACCAAGCGGCGCAAGAAAGGCCGCGAGATGGTGGCCGCGCAGCCCAGCCGCTTCATCGCCGAGATGGCCCTCGACAAGAGCACCGCGAAGGAGGATCCGCGCGAGAAGCTCAAGGCGCTGCGCGCGGAATTCGCGCGCAAGGTTCAGGACAATGCAAGCGCCGCTGCGGCCGCGGCCGCAGCGCCATGAGGCAAGGAAGCCTGCCCTCGGTCCTGCTGATCGCCGCATGCGCGATCTCCCTCGGCGCATTCGCGCAGGATGCGCCGCGACCGGCAGCCCCGCTCGCTTGCCCGTCGAACGCGCAGGACCTGCCCGTCGACGCGCTCTACGGCACCTGGGAGGCGCGCTTCGATGGCGTGCCCGGCGTCGCGATGGTGCAGCTCGCAAAGCATCCCGACTATGCCGGCGTGAAAGGCACCATCACGCGCGGCGGCGACACGCCGCGCTCGACGGCAGAACTCGCGGGCGACATCGACGACGACGGCGTGCTTGCCATCGACGAATCGCAGGACGGCCGCACGATCAGCGGCACATGGTCGGGCGAACTGCAGGCCGGCTCCTGCGGCAGGGAATTCCGGGGAACCTGGCGCAACGCCGCCGACGACAGCACGCGTTCCTTCGTGTTGAACAAGACTGGCAGCTGGCAATGAAATCATCATTTCTCACCACCATGGCGCTCGCCGCCTGCCTGGGCGGCATCGCGAGTGCACAGGCGCAGCCCGTGGACAAGCCGCCGAGCCCCCTCGCCGAGGCCCAGCTGACCTGGCAGCAATGCCAGCGGCTGGCCGACAACAAGGACGCGCGCCTGGCCTGCTTCGACCGCTGGGCCCAGCAGCAGACGCTGCCGTCGGCAGCGGTGCCTGCGGCGCCGCCCGTGCTCGCCAGCACCCAGCCCGCGCCGCCGGTCGATGCGTCCGTGCCGGCGACGCGCGTGGTGGCCGTGGCGACCGAGGATGGCTGCCGCGATCGCCAGTACTCCGCGCTCTCGCGCTTCTGGGAGCTCGAGAACGGCAGCGACTGCGGCACCTTCACCTTCCGCGGCTACCGGCCGCTCAACGTCTCGTTCTCCGCAGCGAACGGCCGGCCGCAGGTTCCGACCTCGCCGTCCCCGGACCATACCGGCACGCCCATCGCCTACCAGGCCGACGAGATGCGCATCGGACTGTCGATGCGCACCAAGCTCGCGCAAGGGCTGTTGACCTCGAACGATCCGACCAAGAAGGACTCGCTCTGGTTCGCCTACACCCAGCAGTCCACCTGGCAGATATTCAACGGCGCGATCTCGCGGCCGTTCCGCACCACCGATCACGAGCCCGAGCTGATGTATGTCTATCCCACCGACGTCGCGCTCTGGGGCGGCTGGCGCTGGCGCTATAGCGGACTCGGCCTGGTGCATCAATCGAACGGCCAGAGCCTCCCTTACTCGCGCAGCTGGAACCGCGTCTACCTGATGGGCGGCGCGGAGCTGGGCGACAGCTTCACCCTCACCGGCCGCATCTGGCAGCGCATCCACGAAAATCCCGCGAACGACGACAACCCCGACATCGCCGACTACATCGGCCGCGCCGAACTCACCGGCCGCTGGAACTTCAACAAGGACAACACCCTCGGCGTCACCGTGCGCAACAACCTGCGCGACAGCGGGCGCGGTTCGATCCGGCTCGAATGGCTCAAGGCCATCGGCGACCCGGTGAAGAGCAATCTGCGCTTCCATACGCAGCTGTTCTACGGCTACGGCGACACGCTGGTCGACTACAACCGCAAGCGCACCGTGCTCAGCATCGGGCTGAGCCTGGTCGATTTCTAGGCGGGCCGCCCGCGTGCCCGGCCAACGCTGCCGCTAGGAGAAGATCACGACCTGGCGGATGGCCTTGCCCTCGTGCAACAGGTCGAAGCCGTGGTTGATTTCGTCCAGCCGCAGGCGCCCGGTCAGCAGCTTGTCGACCGGCAACCGGCCCTGCTGGTACAACGCGATGTAGCGCGGGATGTCGCGCGAGGGCACGCAGGTGCCGATGTAGCTGCCCTTGAGCGTGCGCTCTTCCGCCACCAGGCTGACCGCGGGCAGACCGAAGCTGGCACCCGCGGGCGGCAGCCCGGCCGTCACCGTGGTCCCGCCGCGGCGCGTGACCGCATAGGCCAGGTCGAGCGCGCGGATCGAGCCCGCGAACTCGAACGCGTACTCCACGCCGCCGGCGCTGATTTCGCGGATCTGCTCTTTCGCTGCCGGATCGCCGGCATTGACGGTGTGCGTCGCACCCAGCGCGCGGGCCTGCTCGAGCTTGGCGTCGGACAGGTCGACCGCGATGATGTGGCGCGCACCCGCGGCCTGCGCGCCGATCAGCGCGGCCAGGCCTACGCCACCGAGCCCGATGACCGCAACCGATGCGCCGACGCGCACCCGCGCCGTGTTGACCACCGCGCCGACACCGGTCAGCACCGCGCAACCGAAGAGCGCCGCCTCGTCCAGCGGCACCGTCGGATCGATCTTGACCACGGAGCGTCGCGACACCGTGGCGTACTCGGCGAAGACCGAACATCCGAGATGGTGATTCAGCGGCACGCCGTCGTGGCTCAAGCGCCGCTCGCCCGACAGCAGCGTGCCGGCGCCATTGGCGGCGGCGCCCGGCTCGCACAGCGCGGGTCGACCTTCGGCGCAGGGCGCGCAATGGCCGCAGCTCGGCACGAAGACGACGACGACATGGTCGCCGCGCTGCAGGTCGCGCACGCCGGGCCCGACCTCCTCGACCACGCCCGCGGCCTCGTGGCCGAGCGCCATCGGCATCGGCCGCGGCCGGTCGCCGTTGATGACCGACAGATCCGAATGGCACAGGCCCGCGGCCGCGATCTTGATCAGCACCTCGTCCGGGCCCGGTGGGTCGAGCTCCACGGTGCGGATGGCGAGCGGACGGCTCTGCGCGTAGGGCGCGGCCACGCCCATCTTGTCGAGAACGGCGGCTTGGATCTTCATGCCTGTCTTCCTTTGCGAGGGACGATCACAACGCGATGCCGATCGACTTGAGCTCGGTGTACTGCGCGATCGCCTCGTACCCCATCTCGCGCCCCCAGCCGGATTGCTTGAATCCGCCGAACGGCAGCGCGACGTCGACCACATGGTGCGTGTTGATGCCGATGGTACCGGCCTTCAGCCGCCTGGCAACGCGGTGCGCCACGCTGACGTCGCGCGTGTAGAGGCTGGCCGCGAGGCCGTAGACCGAGTCGTTGGCCTGGCGCACGACGCTGTCGATGTCGTCGTCGTCGAAGGCCATCGCACACAGCACCGGCCCGAAGATCTCTTCGCGCACCACGCTCATGCCCGCATGCGTGTTGGCCAGGATGGTTGGCTGCATGAAGAAGCCCGCATCGCCCACCGTGCCGCCGCCCGTCAGCAGCTGCGCGCCGGCCTTGCGCCCCTGCGCGATGTAGCCCGCGACGCGGTCGCGCTGCTCGGCCGAGATCAGCGGCCCGATGCGCGTGGCCGGATCGAGCCCATGGCCGATGGTCAGGGCCGAGGCCTCGCGCACGATCCCTTCCATCACCTGGTCGTAGACCTTGCGATGCACGTAGAGACGGGAACCCGCGGTGCAGGTCTGGCCGTTGTTGTAGAAGATCGCGCTCGAGGCGCCGGCCACGGCCCGCCCGATGTCGGCGTCGCCGAACACGATCACCGGCGACTTGCCGCCCAGCTCCAGCGACACCTTCTTCAGGTTGCCGGTGGCCGCGCGCAGGATCAGGCGCCCCACCTCGGTCGACCCGGTGAAGGCGACCTTGTCGATGTCGGGATGCGCGGCGATCGCGGCGCCGGCGCTTTCGCCGAAGCCGGTGATGACGTTGAACACGCCCGGCGGAAAGCCCACCTCTTCGACCAGTTCGGCCAGGCGCAGCGCCGACAGCGGCGTCTGCTCCGCGGGCTTGAGGATGACCGTGCAGCCGGCCGCCAGCGCCGGCGCCACCTTCCACACCGCCATCATCAGCGGGAAGTTCCAGGGCACGATCTGGCCGACCACGCCCACGGCCTCGCGCAGCGTGTAGGCATGGAACTCGGCCGGATTCGACAGCGGGATGGTCGCGCCGAGGATCTTGTTCGACCAGCCGGCCATGTAGCGCAGCAGCTCGATGGAGAACGCCACGTCCACCACGCGTGCGTCCGTCACCGGCTTGCCGTTGTCCAGCGCCTCCAGCTGCGCGAGTTCGTCGGCATGCGCTTCCATCAGGTCGGCGAGACGCCACACCAGCTTGCCGCGCTCCGACGGATTGAGCTTCGACCACGGGCCGTTGTCGAAGGCCTCGCGCGCCGCGGCGACGGCCAGGTCGACGTCCTTCGCGTCACCGGCGGGCACCGTGCAGATCAGCGTGCCGAGCGCCGGGTCGAACACGTCGAGCGTCTTGCCCTCGACCGGGTCGCGCCACTTGCCGCCGATGAAGAGCTTCTTCGGACGGGCCACGAAGCTGCGCACGTCCTCGCGCAGCAGGTTCCAGGGGTTGGTGATTGCGTTCATCGGGATCTCCTTGGGTTGAACTGAATGGGTAGGGACCGGTGGCCTCAGGCCACGCCGACGCAGACGTACTTGCGTTCCATGTAGTCGTCCATGCCGTACTTCGAACCTTCGCGGCCGGTGCCCGATTGCTTGACGCCGCCGAAGGGCGCTTCGGCGGTCGAGATCAGGCCGGTGTTGATGCCGACCATGCCGGCCTCCAGCCGCTCGGCCACGCGCCACGAGCGCTTCAGGTCCGCGGTGTAGAAATAGGAGGCCAGTCCGAACTCGGTGTCGTTGGCCAGTGCGACGACCTCGTCTTCGGTGTCGAAGCGAATCAGCGGCGCCACCGGGCCGAAGGTCTCTTCCTCGCTCACGCGCATGGCGCGCGTCACGCCCGTCAGCACGGCCGGCGAAAGGAAGTTGCCGCCCAGGCGCTCGCCGCCGACGCGCAAGGTCGCGCCCTTGCCGGTCGCATCGGCGATGTGCTGCTCGACCTTGGCCAGCGCGCGCTCGTCGATCAGCGGCCCGACCTGCACGCCGGCTTCGAGCCCGTTGCCCACGCGCAGCGCGGCCACGCGGCGCGACAGCTTGTCGGCGAACGCGTCGTACACGCCGCGCTGCACGAAGATGCGGTTGGCGCAGACGCAGGTCTGGCCGTTGTTGCGGAACTTGGCGATCATCGCGCCGTCGACGGCCGCGTCGATGTCGGCGTCGTCGAACACGATGAAGGGCGCGTTGCCGCCAAGTTCCAGCGACAGCTTCTTGATCGTGTCCGCCGAGGCGCGCATCAGCTCGCGGCCGATCTCGGTCGATCCGGTGAAGCTGATCTTGCGCACCGTCGGGTTGGCGCACAGCGCGCCGGCGATCTGCGCCGCATTGCCGGTCAGCACGTTGATCACGCCCGGCGGAATGCCCGCGCGTTCGGCCAGCACGGCCATCGCCAGTGCCGAGAACGGCGTCTGCGATGCGGGCTTGACCACCATCGTGCAGCCGGCCGCCAGCGCCGGCCCGAGCTTGCGCGCCAGCATCGCGTTCGGAAAGTTCCACGGCGTGATGGCGGCGCACACCCCCACCGGCTGCCGCAGCACCACGATGCGATGGCCGGGCTGGGTGGCCGGGATGATGTCGCCATAGCTGCGCCGCGCTTCCTCGGCGAACCATTCGATGAAGCTCGCGCCATAGGCGATCTCGCCGCGTGCCTCGGCCAGCGGCTTGCCCTGCTCGGTCGTCATGATCAGCGCGAGATCGTCCTGCGCGGCCATCATCAGCTCGTACCAGCGGCGCAGCAGGTCGGCGCGGCGCTTGACCGACAGCGCAGCCCACGCCGGAAAGGCGCGCGAGGCCGCCTGCACCGCGCGCGCGGTCTCAGCCGCGCCCATGCGCGGCACCCGGCCGACCTCATCGCCGGTCGCGGGGTTGCGCACGGCGAGCGTCGTGCCGGAATCGGCCGCCTCCCAGGCGCCGCCGATCAGTGCGCGGTCGCGAAGCAGGGCCGGGTCTTTCAGTGCAAGCATGGTCGGTGTGTCCTCGGGTCAGTTCAGGGCCGCGTGCGCAGCGGCGATCTGTGCGCGCATGAAGGCGAGCGCCTTGCGGGCGGTGTCGTCCGAATCGGTCCACGGGTCGCGCCACAGCGCGATCAGGCCCGCGAGGTCGGGGCCGAGCACCGAGGGCGAGAAGGACTCGAACAGGATCGGCCCGTCGTAGCCGATGCGCGCGAGCGCACCGAAGAAGGCCGCGAAGTCGAGGTTGCCTTCACCCAGCCGGCCGCGATGGCTGTCCGCGACGTGCACGTAGCCGAGCAGATCCCTCACGTCGACCACTGCCTGCGCCAGGCGCTCTTCCTCGATGCACATGTGGAACAAATCCGCATGCACGAACATCGCGTCGGAGCCGACCTTGCGGATCAGGTCCGCGGCCTGCCCGACCGTGTTGATGAAATTGCTCTCGTAGCGGTTGAGTGCCTCCAGCCCGAGGCGAATGCCCGCGTCCGCGGCCTGCCGCGCCAGCCGCCGGTAGGCATCGACCGCGCGCTCGCGCGCCATCTCCGACGGCTGCACGGCATAGCGGTGCACCGCCGAGAACGACGGACCGCCCAGCAGCGGCGAACCCATGTCGCGCGCCACCGCGATCGCCTTGGCCACCAGCGCTTCACCGCGGCGGGCGATCACCGGATCCGGATTCGAGAGATCGGCGCTGAGCTTGCCGCACATCGTGGCCATCACGCCGAGGCCGTGCTGCTCGGCCAGCCGCGCGGTCATGCGGGTGTCGACGGTGTCGGGGTCGAAGATCAGCACTTCGACGAAGTCGTAGCCGATGTCGGCGGCGCGTTCGAACACGCGGCGCGCGCTGGCCTCGTCCCACTGCGGCGTGTAGACGAACATGTGGATGCCGAGCGGGTTCATCGCGCGCTCCCCTGCAGGGCGACGACCGGCGCCTTGACGAAGCGGCCGGCCACCACCGCGCTGATGCGCCCGCGCCAGATGTCCACGCCCACGGCCAGCAGGATGATTCCGCCGATGGTGATGCTCTGCAGCGAGGTCGAGACGGCGTTGAGGTTGAGGCCGTTCTGCACCACGACGATGATCAGCACGCCGATCAGCGTGTTCAGCACGTGGCCGCGCCCGCCCGCCAGGCTGGCGCCGCCGACCACCGCGGCCGCGATGGCCTGCAGCTCGATCGACGAGCCATAGTTGGGCGAGCCCGAATTGAGCCGCGCTGCCAGCAGCACCGCGCCGATGCCGGCGCAGGCCCCGGCAATGACGAAGGCCAGCATGCGCACGCGCGGCACCTCGATGCCCGACAGCCGCGCCGCCGACTCGTTGCCACCCACCGCGTAGATCTCACGGCCGAAGCGCGAGTGGTTCAGCACCAGCGTCGCCAGCAGGTAGAGGCCGACCATGTAGTAGAACGGCAGCGGCACGCCGAGCAGCTCGCCGTAGAACACCTGCCCCAGATCGGGCGACAGCGAGAACACGGGCGAGCCGCCGCCGACCGTGAGCGCGATGCCCTTGAAGGCGCTCAGGCCGGCCAGCGTGACGATGAAGGCCGGAATGCGCACATAGGCGACCAGCACGCCGTTGACCAGCCCCAACACGCCGCCGAGCGCGATGCCCGCCGGAATGGCCAGCCACAGGCTGGCGCCTTCGAACTTGACCATCACGGCCAGCACCATCGTGAGGTAGGCGATCATCGAGCCCGGGCTCAGGTCGATGCCGCCCGTGAGGATGACCACGGTGGCGCCGATCGCGACGATCGACAGCACCGCCACCTGCAGCGCGATGTTGCGGAAGTTCTCCGCCGCCAGGAAGCTCGGCGTGGTCGCGGCGACCACGCCCATGATCAGCAGCAGCGCGGCCATCGGGCCCGCGAACTGGCCGAGGACGGAACGTTTCATGTCATCACTCCTTCAAGGATGGGAGATTCGGCTTCGGCCGCGTGCTGCGTTTGCGATGCGCTGACCAGGTCCGCGTGCCGGACTTCGGCCGCATCGCGCAGCGCGGTCACGCGGCCGTGCTGAACGATCGCGATGCGGTCGCTCATCGCGATCAGTTCGTTGTGGTCGGAGCTGATCAGCACGATCGACTTGCCGGCCGCCGTGAGCCGGTTGATGAGCCGGTACACCGCGAGCTTGGCGCCGACATCGATGCCTTGTGTCGGCTCGTCGAGGATCAGGATGCGTGCCTGGGCGAACAGCCAGCGCGCGATCAGCACCTTCTGCTGGTTGCCGCCCGAGATCTGGCCGACCGGCTTGTGCCGCGCCAGCGGCGTGATCTCGAGCTCGCGGATGTAGTCCGCCGTGACGCGGCCTTCCTCGGCATGGTCGAGGCGCAGTCCGCGCATCACACCGCCGAGGTTCGCGGTGGTGATGTTCGGGCCGGCGAAGAAATTGAAGAACAGGCCGTCGAACTTGCGGTTCTCGGGCACCAGCGCCAGGCCGGCGCGGATCGCGTCGGCCGGGCCGCGCAAGCGCAGCGGGCGGCCATCGAGCAGGACCTCGCCGGCTTCCAACCGGTCGACGCCGAACAGCGCACGCGCGATCTCGGTGCGGCCGGCGCCGATGACGCCGCCGAGCCCGAGCACTTCGCCGCGGTGCAGGTCGAAGCTCACGTCGTGCACGCGGTTGGCCGTGCGCAGGCCTTCGACCTGCAGCACGACATCACGCGTCGCATGACGCTCCTTCGGATAGTGCTCGCCGACCTCGGTGCCCATCATGCGCGCCACGATCTCGTGCACGTCGAGCCGCGTCTCGCCCGAGCGGCTGACGATGCGGCCGTCCTTCAGGATCGTCACCGCATCGACCAGCTCACAGACCTCGTCGAGCCGGTGCGAGATGTAGAGGATCGCCACGCCGCGCGTCTTCATGCGGCGCAGCAGCCGGTGCAGCACCGCGATCTCGTCCTGGCCGAGCGCGGTCGTCGGCTCGTCGAGGATCAACAGTTCGGCCTCCTGCGACAGGGCCTTGGCGATCTCGACCAGCTGCTGCTCGGCGACCGAGAGATCGGCGACGCGCGCCGCCGGGTCGATCGGGATGTCGAGCTGCGCGAGGATCTCGCGCGCGCCTTTCGCGATCGCCGGCCAGTCGACGCGCAGCCCCCCCCATTTGGACGGATGGCGCCCGAGCACGATGTTCTCGGCCACGCTGAGCTGCGGCACCAGCGAGAACTCCTGGAACACGGTAGCCACGCCGTGCGCGCGGGCCTGCGTCGGGTCGCTCAGGCGCACCGGGCTTCCGCGGTACAGGATCGCGCCTTCGTCGGGCTGGATCACGCCCGACAGCAGCTTGATCAGCGTCGACTTGCCGCAGCCGTTCTCGCCCAGCAACCCGTGGATCTCGCCCGCGTGCAGCTCGAGCGAGATCTGGTCGTTCGCCTTGACGCCGGGAAAGGATTTGCAGAGGCCCTGCAACGCCCACAGCGGTTCGGATCGGGTCGCCATGACCGCGCGCGCTCAGTAGGCCTTGGAAGGCTTCGGATACAGGTCGGCCGGCTGCTTGAGCACCGCCTGCACGTTGCCCTTGTAGACGATCTCCGTCGGCACGTTGACATAGCCACCGCTCGACTTCCTGTTGAGCAGGTCGACTGCGAACAGCGCGGCCATGCGGCCCATCTTGACCGGCGAGGTGTTGGTCGTGGCCGTGACGCCGCCGCCGTTGGCGATGTCCTCCAGCGCGCCCGTGTCGCCGTCGTAGCCGTAGATCGAGATGTTGGTCCGCCCGAGGCTCTTGGCGGCCAGCGCGGCGCCGAGCGCCATGTAGTCGCTGGACGCGTAGATCGCATTGATGCCCGGGTTGGCCTGCAGCATGTCCATGGCCGCGGTGTTGCCCTTCTCGACGCTCCAGCCGCCGTTGATGCGCGTGGCGAGCTTCCAGTTGCTGTCCTTCAGGCCGTCGAGGAAGCCGCCGGCGCGCTCGGTGGCGATGTAGCTCGGCTCGCCGTCGAGCACGCCGACCGACTTCGGCGCGTCCTTGGCCTGCGCGCGCGCCCACTCGGCGAGTGCCTTGTTGGCGATGCGCTGGTTGACGCCGACCACGCCGTGCACCGGCGTCGGGAAGTTCGGGATGTCGGAGTTGACGATCACCACCACCTTGCCCGCGTCGACCGCCTTCTTGATCAGCGGCGCGAGCGAGTGCTCGTCGAAGCTGATGATCAGGATCGCATCGACATCCTTGCGCGAGGTCACGTCCTGCAGCATCCCCATCTGCCCGGCCTGGTCGGAGCCCGAGTACGGCGAGAGCATGAAGGACTTGATGCCCGGCACCGACTTGATGCCCTCGTACAAGGCCACGTGGTAGTTGTACTCGGTGCCCATCGGCAGGTAGGCGATGGTCGGCGTGCCGCCCTTGTAGCTCAGCTTGTCGAGCGTGGCCTGGGCGCCGGCGCCGAGCGGCTTGGGGGCCGGATAGCTCGGCGCCTGGGCCGTGGCGTGCGCCATCAGCAATGCAGCGCCCAGTGCCATGAGGGCCTTGCGGCCGGTTGTTTGCAGGTTCATGCGTGTCTCCATCGGGTTGTGATCGGGAACGCCGCGACGCGACTGCGTGCGCAAGGCACTGCAGCAACAGCGGGCGAGGAAGAAAAGGACCGGCTAGAAAACCGTCCGCACGATGCCGCCGTCCACGCGCATCGCCGAACCGTTGATGGCGCTTGCGCGCGCACTGCAGACGAAGGCCACCGCGTCGGCGATCTCCGCTGGGTCGATCAGCCGCGCGATCAGCGAGGTCGATCGGTTCTCGCGCATGAAGCGGGCCTCGGCCTCTTCATAGGGCAGCGCGGGATACAGGTCCTGCACGAAGGCGCGCACGCCCTCGGTACGGGTCGAGCCCGGCAGCACCGCGTTGACGGTGACGCCGGTGCCCTTGGTCAGTTCCGCCAGCGTGCGCGAGATGGCCAGCTCCATCGTCTTGGTCGCGCTGTAGTGCGGCAGCTCCGGCGCCGGCGACACGCCGGATTCGCTGGAGATGAAGACGATGCGGCCCTTCCTGCGCTCCAGCATCGCGCGGATGTAGTGGCGCGAGAGGCGCACGCCGCTCATGATGTTGATCTCGAACAGGCGCAGCCATTGATCGTCCGTCACGTCGCAGAAGGACATGGCTTCGTAGATGCCGAGGTTGTTGACGAGGATGTCGACGGAAGCCACCTGGGCGATCGTGCGTTCGCACCCTTCGGCCGTGCCGTTGTCGGCCACCAGCGCTTCGAGCCTGGCGCCGGGCACCTTGGCGGCGATGTCGTCCATCGCTGCCTGCACCGCGGCTTTGGTGCGGCCGTTGACGATCACCTGCGCGCCCTCACGGGCCAGCACGCGGGCGATCTCGCGCCCGATGCCGCCGCTGGACGCCGTGACCAGGGCGCGTTGGCCCTCGATTTGCAGATCCATCTGGTTGTCTCCTGGTGTGGATGGGCGCCGGGCTCAGCCCAGGTTGGGCGAGCGCTTCCAGTCGCGCAGCGCGTAGACCGTGCCCGGACGCTTCTGCTCGGGATTGGGGTTCTCGATGCGGCGGCGTAGGCTGTGGATCGGCGTCGCCTTGGCATCGGTGCGCACCTCGATCACCGACGGGCCGGGGTGGTTGAAGGCCTCGTCGAGCGCGGCCTCGATCTGGTCCGGGCGATCGACCACGATGCCCTTGAGCCCGAGGCCCGCGGCGGCGGCTGCGTAGTTGGGCTTGGCATGCTCCGACTGCAGGTCGACCGACAGCCGCGTGTTGTTGTAGAAGATCTGTTCCCACATCCGCAGCCAGCCGAGCTCGCCGTTGTTGAACACGATGTTGATCACCGGCATGTCGTAGCAGGCCTGCGTGGCCAGCTCGCCGATGGAGAACGAGAAGCCGCCGTCGCCGGCCACGGTGATCACGCGCTGGCCGGGCTTGACCATGCTCGCGCCGAGCGAGGCCGGCACCGCGTAGCCGAGGCTGCCCTGCCCGCGTGCATACAGGAAGCGGCGCGCGGCCTTGCGCGCCGGCAGGTACTGGCCGATCCAGCCCGAGGCGAAGCTGGCATCGCTGATCACGACGTCGTCGGCATCGAGCCGCGCGGCCAGCGACTTGAGCACGCGGCCCGGATGGATGGGTACGGCCTCGGACGCATGGTCGCCCGCGATGACGGCCGCCTGCTCGGCCTTGACTTCGCCGACGCGGCTGTCCCAGGCGTCGACGCGGTTCGCCTTCAAGAGCGGATTCAGCTCGTCGAGCACTTCGCGGATGTCGCCGAACAGCGCCACCGTGGGACGGAAGGTGCGGCCGTGTTCCTGCGGGTCGTCGTCGATGGTGATGGTGGCCTGCTGCGGTGTCGGCAGCGTCCAGTTGCTGGCGGTGTTCTGGCTCGCCTTGCAGCCGCACCAGATGATCAGGTCGGCCTCGGGCGCCAGCGCCAGCGCGGCCTTCGATCCCATCGGGTTCAGCACGCCGACCGAGCGCTCCGACACTTCGGAGATCACGCCCTTGCCCGACAGCGAGGTCGCGACGTAGGCCGCGCTGCGGTCGGCCAGCGTCTGCAACTGCGCGTAGGCGCCCGACATGTGCACGCCACCACCGGCGACGATCAGCGGCCGGCGCGCCTTGGCGATCAGCGCCGCGGCATCGGCCAGGTGCTGCTTCAGGGCACGCGCGCGGTGCGCCGGGGCGCGCACGTAGCGGTCGTCGGCGGCCGCGGGCGCGGTGGCCGGATCCCATTCGGCATCCATCACGTCGTGCGGCACGATGATGGCCACCGGGCCCGGCCGCGGCGAGGTCGCGACGCGGAATGCGGTACGGATGATTTCCTGGAACGAGCTCGCCGTCGGCACCATGAAGGTTTCCTTGGTGATCGACTTCAAGAAGCTCAGCTGGTCGAAGCCCTGCGAGGCCACGCCCTTGGCCTTCAGCGGCAGCCAGTCGCGCGGCAGCTCGCCGACGATCGCTATCAGCGGGATCGACGCGTTCAGCGCCTCGACCAGGCCGTCGGTCAGCTTGGTGGCGCCGGGGCCGACCGTCACGTCGCACACGCCGGGCTTGCCGGTCAGGCGCGCATAGGCGTCGGCCGCATAGACGCCGTTGCGCTCGTCGCGCACCAGCACGTGCTTGATGCGGTCCTGGCGCTGCGCGATGCCTTCGTAGAGGCCCGAGGTCTGGCCGCCGGGCATGCCGAAGACCACTTCGACGCCGTACTCGATCAACATTTCCGTCAGCATGTCTCCGCAATGGGCCATGGTTTTTCTCCTAAGGTGTGTTCAAGAAAGTGAGGGGACGAGGCACGCGCTCAGACCAGGTATTTCCAGTCCTTGCAGGCCTTCTCGTAGGGCTTGGGCCAGGCGATCTCGACGCCCAGCACGCGTGCCGCATGCAGCGGGTAGTAGGGATCGCGCAGGAATTGGCGGCCGACGGCGACGACATCGGCGCGGCCGTTCTTCAGCACTTCCTCGGCGAGCAGCGGATGGTCCAGCATGCCGACCGCGGCGCTCGGCACGCCGGCCTCGCGCCGGATCGCTTCGGCGAACGGCACCTGGTAGCCGGGGAAGGCATCGAAGCGGATGCCGCTGGTCGGCGCCATCGCGCCCGAGCTGGCGATGACGAGGTCGACGTATTCGCGCAGGCCGGCCACGCGCGCCACCACCTCGGCCTGCTGCGCACCGCCTTCGTCACGCTCGATGGTCGAGATCTTCATGAAGATCGGCTTGTGGCGCGGCCAGACTTCGCGCAGCGTCTGCAGCACCTCGCGCAGGAAGCGCAGGCGGTCGCTGCCGTAGCCATCGTCGCGCTGGTTGGCGAGCGGCGATGTGAACTGGTTGATCAGGTAGCCGTGCGCCGCATGCAGCTCGATGTAGTCGAAGCCGGCTTCGTTCGCGCGCCGGGCCGCCTGGGCGTAGCTGTCGACGAGGCCGCCGACTTCCGCATGGGTCAGTTCGCGCGGCGCGGGCCACTTGTCGGCAAAGGCGATGGGCGACGGACCCACCAGCCCCTGGTCGAAGAACTCGCCCTTGCGGCCCGCGTGGCCGAGCTGCACGCCGACCTTGGCGCCGTGCTGCTGGCAGGCGCGGGCGATGCCGCGCAAGCCGGGCACGTGCTCGTCCTTCCAGATGCCCAGGCAGCCGGGCGTGATGCGGCCGAGCGGATGCACCGCGGTCATCTCCAGCGAGATGAAGCCGGCCTGGCCGACCGCGCGGCTCGCATAGTGGGTCGGGTGCCAGTCGTTCGCAAAGCCGTCGTCGGCGATGTACTGGCACATCGCAGACATCATCAGGCGGTTGCGCGCCTGCAGGTCGCGGAATTCGATGGGTGTGAAAAGCATGTAGCGGGTCCTAGCGCAGATAGCCGCCGGCCACACCGCCGTCGACCGTGAGGGCGGCGCCGTTGATCACGGCGCTGTCGTCGCAGCACAGGAACAGCACCGCCTTGGCGACCTCTTCCGGCGTGATGCTGACCTTGAGCGCGTTGCGCTGGCGGTAGAAATCCTCGAGCTGCTCGGGCGCGACGCCATGGCGGCGCGCGGCGACGATGCGCTGCTCGGGCGTGAAGATGCCGGTGCCGCGGATCACGCCGTCGGGCAGCACCATGTTCACGCGGATGCCGAAGGGGCCGCCCTCTTCCGCAAGGCAGCGGCCGAGGTGCAGCTGCGCGGCCTTGGCCGCGCTGTAGGCCGCGGCCTTGGGCGTGGCGGCGACGGCCGACTTGCTGGTCACGAAGACCAGCTGGCCGCCGTGGCCGCGCCGCTTCCATTCGCGAAAGGCCTGCTGGCTGACGAGGAAGGAACCGCCCGCATGGGTCTCGAGCATCAGGCGCCATTGTTCGACGCTGGTGTCCTCGATCGGTGCGCCGAAGTGCGAGCCGGCGTTGCTGACGACGATGTCGAAGCTGCCGAAGCGCTGGCGCACCTGATCGAAGGCGGCGGCCACGCTGTCGGGAATGCTGACGTCGGCCTGCACGGCCAGGCAGCGGTCGGCGCCGCCGATGGGTTCGAGCAGCGCGATGGTGTCGGCCAGGCGCTCCGCACCGCGCGCCAGGATGGCGACCGAGGCGCCTTCCTGCGCGAGCCGCAGCGCAGTGGCGCGGCCGATGCCATAGGAGCCGCCGGTGACCACGGCCACGCGGCCGGCGAGCTTGGACTCAGACATGGGCGGCTCCTGTTGCGTCGTTCATCGGTGCGGGAATCTTATGCATGGAATTCTCTTCCGTCAATAATTTTATAAAAGGAATTTACTTCTATAACCAAGGCGAGCAAGGGCATCGATCGGTCGCGGGGTGAAAAATCAGCGGGCCGCGCTGCCGGCGCGCGCCAGCTTGTCGAACACGCCCTGGTTGCTCGCGAGCATGTCGAGGTAGGCCTCGGCCATGTCGTCGTAGAGCGGCTTCAGCGCGGCATTGGGCTCGATCGGGTCGCCCTTGGTGCGGTTCATCTGCTGCGACGCGGTGGCCAGGTCGCCGTAGAGGCCGACGGCCTTGCCGGCCACCAGCGCAGCACCCAGCGTGCCGAACTCCTCGCGGTCCAGCGTGCGGTAGGGCAGGCCGAGGATGTCGGCCTTCACCTGCTTGAACACCTGGCTGCGCGCGCCGCCGCCGATGCCGATCACATGGCTGGCACGGAAGGCCGGCACCAGCGCCTCGACGCTCTTGAGGTAGGCCCGGTATTCGTAGCCGATGCCTTCGAGGATGGCGCGGTAGAGGTGCTTGCGCTTGTGGGCCCAGTTCAGGCCGATGAAGGCGCCGCGCATGGTCGTGTTGTTGGGGCACACGCGCCCGCCCAGGTGCGGCAAGAACAGCAGGCGGTCGGCGCCCGGCGGCGCCTTCTCGGCCATGCGGCCGAGGCGCTGGTAGACGCTTTCCTCGTCCAGCTCGCAGATCGCCTTCTCGAGCTGCGAGAACTCGTCGCGGAACCAGCGCAGGTTGAGCCCGCCGCCGTTGACGTAGGCCATCGCGAAGTAAAGCCCCGGGATCACGTGCGGGCACGAGAACAGCATGCCGTCGCCTTCGTCCGCGACATAGCGGTCGACCACGATCGACAGGCAGGCGGCCGTGCCCGCGACGTCGAACACCATGCCGGGCTGCACGATGCCGGCGCCCAGCACGTTGGCCGTGGCGTCGCCGCAGCCGGCGGCGATCGGCGTGCCTTCGCGCAGGCCGGTCAGCGCGGCCGCGCGGCTGTCGACGCGGCCGACGATGTCGGTCGGATCGACGATGCGCGGCAGCTTGCTGTCGTCCAGCCCGAACTCACCGAGCAGGTCCTTGTTCCAGCGGCTGCGCGCGGTGTCGGCGAAGTTGCTGAACGGCAGGTAGGTGCGATCGATGAAGGCATCGCCGCCGCGCAGCCCCGCCATGCGGCCGGCCACGTAGGCCGAGGGCACGACGAACTTGGCGATGCGGCGGTAGATGTCGGGATGCTCGTGCTTCCAGTACAACATCTTGGCGCCATGCGAGAACGAGGGCGGCCCGCCCGCCGAGCGGATGATCTCGCCGCGGCAGCGCTTGAGCTGCTCGATGTAGGGCGCGCAGCGCGTGTCGAGCCACGAGTCGTACACCGTGGGCGCGCCGCCCTCGGCGTCGACCGTGCCGACGCCGGCCATCTGGCCGTCGCAGGCGATGCCGGCGATGTCGCCAGGGTTCACACCCGAGTTCGCGATGCAGGCCTTGATGGTGTTGACGGCCGCGCCGTAGATGTCGTCGGGCCGCTGCTCGACGGCGCCGGGCGCCGGGTACAGCAGCTTCGATTCCTCGAACGCATCGGCCACCAGGCGGCCGCTCTCGTCGTAGAGCGCGGTCTTGGTGCCCATAGTGCCGATGTCGACCCCGATCAGATAGGCCATGTCTTCGTCTCCGTCCTGTTGTCTTGTCGTCTCAGGCCGCGAGGCCCTGCCTGCGCCGGCGCAGCGCGCTCAGCCCGTCGAGCACCACCACCAGCGCCAGGATGGCGCCCAGCGCCACGCCCTGCCACTGCGGCGCGACCTCGACGAGGTTGAAGCCATTCTTCAACAGCGCCATGAAAAATGCACCCAGCGCCGCGCACAGCACCGAGCCCCGGCCGCCCGCCAGCACCGCGCCGCCGATCAGGCAGGCGATGATCACTTCCATCTCGGCGCCGACGCCGAGGTAGCGGTTGGCCATGCCGACGCGGGCGGTCGCCATCAGGCCGGCCAATGCGGCCAGCGCGCCCGTGAGCACGAAGACCGCGAAGGTCGCACGCCGCACCGGCAGCCCGAGCAGCCGCGCCGACGCGGGATTGCCGCCGATGAAATAGAGCTGGCGCAGCGGCGGCCAGCGGCTCAGGCCCCAGTCGGCCGCCGCGATCAGTCCCAGCCCGGTCCAGACCACCGCAGACAGCCCGAGCAGCTTGGCATTGCCGAGCGCGACGAAATCGGCCGGCATCGAGGTGAAGCCGGCGACGCCCAGGCCGCGCACCAGCCATTCGATGAGGCCGCGCACGATGGCCAGCATCGCCAGCGTCGCGATCAGCGGATTGATGCCCAGCACCGCCACGAGCAGGCCGTTGAGCGCGCCCACCCCGACGCCGCAGGCCATCGCGAGCAGGCAGGACACGACCACGCCGAGCCCGGCCTGCATCCCGATCGCGGCAACGATACCGGCCAGCCCCATCACCGCCCCGATCGACAGGTCGAAGTTGCCGATGACGAAGAGCAGCGTCATGCCGGCGACCAGGATCAGCAGCGGACCGACGGTCGCCTGCAGCGAGTCGAGGTTGTTGATGTCGACGAAGCTGTCGCTGCCGATGGCCAGCAGCGCGATCGCGAGCGCGACCAGGCCGGCGGGGATGCGGATCGAACGAAGAATGAAATTGACCATGAGCGCTTCTCCTTGGGCGTCAGCGACGGCGGGCCGCGAGACGCCGGTCCAGCGTCACCGCGACGATCAGCAGCACGCCGACCACCAGCGACTGCAGCGCCGGCTCGACATCGAAGGCCACCATGCCGTTGACCACCACGGCCAGGAATGCGAGCCCGAGGAAGGACCCGGCCAACGTGCCCTTGCCGCCGGACAGGCTGGCGCCGCCGAGCACGGCCGCGGTGACCAGCGTGAACTCGAGGCCGTCGCCGAGCTGCGCATCGGCGTGCGTCACGCGCGAGGCCGCGACCAGCCCGGCCGCACCGGCCGCCAGCGCGCTGCCGGCGAAGGCCGCGATCTTGATGCGATCGACCCGGATGCCGTAGAGCAGCGCGGTCGCGGCGCTTTCGCCCGCCAGGTACAGGCGGCGGAACATCGCGGTGCGCCGCTCCAGCACCGTGAAGACCACCAGCAGCGCCAGCGCCACGATGACGACGACATGCACGCCGCCCACATGCGCCCGCGCCAGCGCGCGGAACGCGGACGAGAAGGTCTGGCCCACCAGCACGGTGTTCAGCACGCCGCTCAGCCCGCGGATCAGCACCATGGTGCCGATGGTCAGCATCAGCGAGTTCAGCCGCAGCTTCACCGTCAGCAAGCCGTTGATCAACCCGAACAGCAACGCGCAGCCGAGCGACAGCGCGGCCGCGACGGCAAAGGGCATGCCCATCTGCTGCATGAGGAAGCCCGCGAGCGCGCCGGTGAATCCGTACACGGCACCCACCGACAGGTCGATCTCGCCGGTCGCCATCACGTAGACGAAGCCGCTGATGGCGAGCATCTGCAGCGACAGGTCGAGCAGCAGCCCGTAGAGGTTGCCGATCTCCAGGAAGCGCGGATGCGCGAGCCCGAGCAGCACGGTCGCGGCCACCACCATGAGGGCGATCGGCACGATCTGCCGGTCGATGGGCGAGAAGGCCTGGCGCCGCGCGGGCGCCGGCAGCGTATCGATGGCGAGTTGTTTCATGCGGGTACTCCGGTGGCCGGCGATGCCGGCGCGTGGCCGGCGGCCAGGGTCATGATGGCTTCCGGGTCCATCTCGCCGGGACCGCATTCGCCGACGATGCGGCGCGAGCGCATCACCAGGATCCGGTCGCACAGCGACAGCAGCTCGGGCAGCTCCGAGGACATCACCAGCAGGCTCTTGCCGGCCTCGGCCAGGCCGCGCAGATGGCGATGGATGTCGGCCTTGGCGCCGACATCGACCCCGCGCGTGGGTTCGTTGATCAGCACGACCTGCGGGTCGTCGGCCAGCGCGGCGGCCAGCATCACCTTCTGCTGGTTGCCGCCGCTCAGGTCGGCCGGCGGCGCATCGGCGCTCGCGGCCTTGATCGAGAAGCGCTGCATGTAGTCGCGCGCGAAGGCCGTCGCCTCCTGCCGGCGCAGCCAGCCGGCGGGACCGCTGAAGCGCGCCAGCACCGGCGACGAGATGTTGGCGGCGATGCTGCTGCGCATGAAGAGCCCGGCCTCCTTGCGGTTGGTGTTGACGAAGCCGACCCCGCGACGCCGCAGTTCGTGCGGCAGCAGATGCGGCACGCGCTGCCCGCGGACCTGCACCTCGCCCTTCGCGACATGCAGTCCGAAGAGCGCGGGCGCGACCTCACTGCTGCCCGAGCCCTCGAGGCCGAACAGGCCCACCACCTCGCCCGCGTGAAGACGCAGGCTCAGGTCGTCCAGGCGGCCGGGCACGCGCAGTCCGCTCGCTTGCAGCAGCGGCTCGCCGCCCGCCGGACGGACGGCGCGCAGCGCGCTGTCCCGCGCCAGCTCGCGCCCCGCCATGCGGTTGACCAGCTCGGCCTCGGTCGCACGGCGGCAGTCGAAGGTCTCGATGTAGCGGCCGTCGCGCAGCACGCTCACCTCGTCGCAGGCGCCCAGGATCTCGGGGATGCGGTGGCTGATGAAGAGGATGGTCTCGCCGCCGTCGGCCAGCTTGCGCAGCAGGCGCATCAGCCGGTCGGCCTCGGCGGTCGACAGGCCCGAGGTGGGCTCGTCGAGGATCAGCAGCCGGCGCGGCTGGTTGAGCGCGCGCAGGATCTCGATGAGCTGCTTCTGGCCCAGCGTCAGCTGCGACAGCAAGGTATCGGGATGCAGGTCGAAGTCGAAGCTCGCGAGCGCGCGCCGCGCTTCGGCGCGCAGCCGGCCGGCATCGATCGCGCCGCCGCGCCGGAAGCGGCCGAGGTCGGGGAAGATGTTCTCGGCCACCGAGAGGTTGTCGAACACCGCCAGCTCCTGGTGCACCATGATCACGCCGAGGCCGCGCGTGTAGGCGGGCTCGTAGCGCGCGTAGGCCTGGCCGTCGAGTTCGATGCTGCCGCGATCGGGCGCCACCTCGCCCTTGATCACCTTCATCAGCGTGCTCTTGCCGGCGCCGTTCTCGCCCAGCACCGCGTGGATGGTGCCGCGGCGCACGCTGAACGACACGTCCTGCAGGGCACGCACGGCCCCGTAGGCCTTGGAGACGTTCGCGATCTTCAGACTGCAGTCGTTCATGGCGGCGCTCGCTCAGCTGCGGTACTGCGGAATCTTCTGGTGATTGAACAGGTCCACGGTCTCGCGCGTGATCAGCTCCGTGCCCATGAACACCTGCTGCGGCGCCGCCACCACACCCGCGGCCTTGTTGTCGGCCGAGATCGGCACGCCGGCCAGGCCGTTGGGGCTGTTGTACGACTCCAGCATCTGCACGGCGGCGAAGCATTGCAGCGCGGTCTTGTTGATGACCGAACCCTTGATGAGCCCCTTCTTGATGTACTCCAGCACCGGCGACTCGCGGTCGTGCACGACCACCGTGATCTTGCCGAGATCGACGTCCATCTCCTCGGCCGCCAGCGCGATGCCGCTGCCCGAACTCGAATCGAGCCCGACCACGGCATTGAGGCCCTTGTAGGTGTTGAACATCGCCTTGGAGGACGCGATCGCGGCTTCGGTGCTGGCCTTGTCGTCGACGCGGCCGACCAGTTCCCATTCGCTGTTGGCCTTGAGGTAGTCGGTGAGTCCCTTGACCTTGGCATCGGTGTTCGATGCGCCCCAGTTGCCGCTGGCCACGTACTTGCCCTTCTTGCCGGCGAACTTGATCAGCGCCTTGGCCGTGTCGGCGCCGCAGGCGTAGTTGTCCATGCCGATGAAGCTCAGCGCGCCGTTGTCGGGCACCGTGGCCTCGATCACGATGACCGGAATGCCCTGCGACATCGCGCGCTTGATGGCGGGCACCGCGCCCGGCTCCCACAGGCTGGTGACGATGCCGGCGGGCTTCTTCGCGATGGCCTGTTCGACGGCCGAGGCATGGCCCACCGGATCCCAGCCCTGCGGGCCGACGGTGCGGATGTCGGCACCGAAGGCCTTGGCCGCGTAGCGCATGCCGAGGTGGCAATCGAGCAGGTAAGGATGGCCGAGCAGTTGCGACGCGTAGTAGTAGGTGCGGCCTTTGCCGGCCGTCTGCGCCTGCGCGGGCGAAGCGCCGGCCATCAGTGCGGCGCCGGCGCCGAGCATCGATGCGGCGAAGGCGCGGCGACGGGGAATGAAGCGGTCGGATGTCATGGTCTTGTCTCCAGGGTGAAGGAATCGTTTCGATGCGCCCGTTGCGCTAGCGCGCATAGGCAGCGCAGAGGCCGCCGTCGACGGTGAGCGAGGCGCCGGTGATGGTGGCGCTGTGCGTCTCGCTGCACAGGAACAGCACCGCGCGGGCCACGTCCTCGGGCCCGATCGAGGTCTTGAGCGCATTGCGTTGCGCGTAGTAGTGCTCCAGTGCGTCCGGCGCCACGCCGTGCCGGCGCGCATTGGCGGCGCGCTGGGCATCGTCGAAGATGCCGGTGCCGCGAATCACGCCGTCCGGCAGCACGCAGTTGACGCGGATGCCGTGCGGGCCGCCCTCTTCCGCCAGGCAGCGCGCGAGCTGCAATTGCGCGGCCTTGGCCGATGCGTAGGCGACGACGCCCGGGCTCGCGGCCACGCCCGCCTTGCTGGCCACGAAGACCAGGCAGCCGCCGCGCCGGCGCCGCTTCCAGTGTGCGAAGGCGGCGCGGCTGAACAGGAATGCACCGCCGACATGCGTGTCGAAGACGCGGCGCCAGGCCTCGTGCGAGACATCTTCGATGGCGCCCGCGTGATGGAAGCCGGCATTGCTCACCACGATGTCGATGTCGCCCAGATCCTGCTCGACCGAGGCCATGAAGCCTTCGACATCGGCCGCACGACCGACATCGCCCGAGGCGACCAGCCAGCGATGACGCGGAGCGCCTTGCGCCGAGCGGCTGCGCGCCAGGGCGAGCAACTCGTCGTCGCGCGCCAGGACGGCGATGCGCGCGCCCTGTCGCGACAGCAGGCGCGCGATGGCGAGCCCGATGCCCGACGAGCCGCCGGTGACGACCGCCACCCGGCCGGCCAGCGCGCCGCCCTGCGGCGAAGGCTGCACGTCCTTTTCTGCGGCGGTGACGGAAGTGAAATTCATGTCTCGGTCTCGTTGTTGCGGAATTTAATACCGTCGAACTTTTCAAGCAAGGAATTTCTTTCTATAGTTTTCACTCAAGGGGAAAACCCCGATGCACTGCCGCCGCGCAGGCGTCTCTTCGAGAGAGCGATCGCCAAGCCGGGTACCATGGAGGAAAATTCCTTCCATCGCCACAGGAGTCCTGAAGAATGACCACCCAGCTCGACCGGACCGGCGTGCTGAACACGATCCGGCAGGCGCAGAGCCAGCTGAATCCCGCGCTCAAGCGCATCGCCGGCCATGTGCTGAAGCATCCCGACATCGTCAAGACGCAGTCGATCAAGGATCTTGCCGAGGTGTGCGAAGTGTCCGAGTCGACGATCACGCGCTTCGTGCGCGCCATCGACGTGCCCAGCTACCAGCAATTGAAGATCGGCATCGCCGAGGCGCTGTCGACCCACGGCCAGGGCGCGCCGGCGCCCCACGACGCCTTCGTCTACGACGACATCTCCGCGTCGGACACCAATGCGCAGATCGTCAAGAAGATCCTCTTTCGCAACATCAGCGCGCTCGAGGACACGGCGCAACGGCTCGACCTGAAGCTGCTCGACAAGGTGGCGACCGCGATCGACCGCAGCGACACGCTGGCCTTCTTCGCGATGGGCTCCTCGACGCTGGCGGCCGAGAACGCGGTGATGCGCTTCATGCGCGTGGGCAAGCGCTGCCTTTTCTACAAGGACCAGGGCGTGCAGCAGATCTCGGCCACCACGCTGGCCAAGAGCTCGATCGCCTTCGCCATCAGCAATTCAGGCCGCACGATCCCGGTGGTCGAAGCGCTGCGCGCCGCGCGTGCGCGCGGTGCCGTGACGGTGGCCATCACGTCCTATCCGGACTCGCCCCTGGCGCAGACCGCGAGCATCACGCTGCTGACGAACACCACCGAGGCCGCGGTCGGCAACGCGCCGTACCACGAAGCCATGCTGTCGAAGATGGCGCAGTTGCTGGTGACGGATGTGATGTACTCGCGCTTCGCCGTCAAGCATGTCGGCAAGTCCATCGCGGCGCTCAAGGACACCAATGCGGTAACCGAAGGCAGCCGCTACAAATAGCGGCGGAAGCGGCCGAGCCGACAAGCCGGCCTCACGCGCGCAGCACGCACTTGTCGTAGAGATGCGGCGCGCGGCCCGCGGGGTCGTAGCGCGCCTTCAACGCCTCATAGGACGCCATGCCGTAGGCGCGCGCGAATTCGTCGCGCGTGAAGAAGCTGTCCGAATAGAGCGACTTGATGCCGCCGAGCCGAAGCACTTCCTGCTCGAGCAGGCGATTGAAGTGGCCCGCCTCGTGCGGCTCGCGGCTCTCGATCACGTCCCAGAATCCGAAGTTCAGGTACAGGCCGTCATCGAGCGGATACAGCGTGAAGGGCGATGTCGTGTCGGGCGCGCGCACAGGGCAGATCCAGATCGGGAGAATGCCGATCTCGCGCAGCAGGAAATCGAGGAAGCCGGGTGCCGAAGCGATCGGGATATCGACATCCTGGATCACCGACTCCGGGACCACGCCGCGCCAGTGCGCCAGCCGCTTCGTCAGACCCCATCGCGCGTTCAGCCGCATCAGCCGCGTGTAGGTGCGCGAGTTCAGATGCGAGCGGCCGAACAGGCGACGCACCCACGGATGCTGGGCGCCGAAGTTCTTCGAGCACCAGAACCAGTCGGTGTCCCAGCGCCAGAGGTAGTCGTGCGTGCGCAGGTGGTCGACCGGCGTATCGAGCAGCGAGCGGTAGTAGATGCGCTCGAAGCCGTAGTCGCTCGGCGACGGTGCCTCGTCCACGAAGCGGGCCGTGCTGAGCACCAGCGACTGCGGCCCGAAGACGACGCCATCGACGAAGTCGGCATCGCTTTCGCATGCACGCGCGAGCGCGGCGAAGAAGTCGTCCGGGTTCGCGTGCCTCGCATGCTCCACGCGCACGCAAGGCTTGACCGGCAGCGTGCGCAGCACCAGCCGCAGTGCATAGCCGAGCGAGCCGTACGAATTCGGGAAGCCGAAGAAGAGATCGCGGTGCGCGTTGTCGGGCGTGCAGGTGACGATGCTCGCGTCGGGCAGCAGCACGTCGAACTCCTTCAGCGTGTGATGAACCAGGCCGTGCCGGAACGAGGTCGCTTCGATGCCGACGCCGGCCACCGCGCCGCCGACCGTGATCGTCTTGAGCTGCGGCACCACGGCCGGCATCGCGCCGCGCGCGAGCGTCGACGCGACCAGTGATTCGTAGGTCGTCATGCCTTCGACCTGCACCAGGCCGGCGGCGCCGTCCACCTCGATGACGTGATCGAACTCGCTCAGATCGAGCCGCTGCCTGGCGCCTTCCGCACGGTCCCGGAAAAGATTCGACGTGCGCTTGGCGAGACCGAGCGGCGCACCGCCGGCCGCGATGGCGCCGCCGA
Organism: Variovorax sp. PBL-E5; assembly: GCF_901827185.1. Classification (NCBI taxonomy): domain Bacteria; kingdom Pseudomonadati; phylum Pseudomonadota; class Betaproteobacteria; order Burkholderiales; family Comamonadaceae; genus Variovorax; species Variovorax sp. PBL-E5. The sequence goes on from NZ_LR594671.1 coordinate 4,888,228, forward strand.
TCGCAGACAGCAGCCGCTGCCTTCGCTCGGCATGGGCATCGACCTCAGCGTTCATAGAGGTGCGCGCGGCTCATCGGATAGTTCGAGCGCGTCACGTTGCCCTTGCAAAAGACGATCTGGAACAGGTGCGTGTAGCCGTTCGCGGAGCGGAACATCTCGGCACAGCCGATCAGGTAGGTGCGCCAGATGCGCCGGAAGCGTTCGTCGAAGCGCTTCGGGTCCAGCGCATGGATGGCATCCCACCGCGCTTCGAAGCGCTCGGCCCAGGCGTCCAGCGTCGGCGCGTAGTGCCGGCGCAGGTTCTCGATGTCGATCACCTCGAGACCGCTGCGCTCCATCTCGACGATCACGTCGGCCAGGCACGGAATCCAGCCCCCGGGAAAGACATGCTTGCGGATGAAAAGCTCGGTCTCGAAGCGGCCGACATGGCCGATGAAGTGCAGCAGGCCGAGGCCGCCCGGCTTGAGGAAATCGGCATGCGCGCGAACCACCTCGGGAATCTGGTCGCGGCCTGCATGCTCGAGGGTGCCGATCGACACCACCTTGTCGTAGGGGCCGTCCACCTCGCGGAAATCCGCCTCGCGCACCTGCAGGATGGCGCCGAGACCGCGGCGCTCGATCTCGTCGCGCAGCCAGTCGACCTGCTCGGTGGCGGCATTGAGCCCGACGCCGGTGGCGCCGCAGGTCTCGTGCGCCCTGAACATGAAGCCGCCGAAGCCGCAGCCGATGTCGATGAAACGCTCGCCCTGCCGGAGCTGGATCTTGCGGCACACATGATCAACCTTGTTGCGCTGTGCCTCCTCCAGCGTGCGCGTGCCTTCGGGCCAGTAGCCGCAGGTGTACATCATCAGCGCCTCGTCCAGCCAGAGCTTGTAGAACGGCGTGCCCAGCCCGTAGTGCGCGCGCGCGTTGTCCTTGGCACGGCCTGGGTCCCGGTTCGAGTGGCGCCATTCGTGCAGCCGGTTCTCGAGGGCGTTGAGCCCGCCGCTCTGGTCGAAGCGCGACACCATGCCGGCGGCCAGCGCGGCGCCGAGGTCGCCTTCGACGTCGATCGTCTGATTGAAATAGCCTTCGACGAAGCCCATGTGGCCGCGTGCGAGCACGCCCAGCACGGCGCCCCGGGTATGAAAGTCCGCCGTGAAGGCCGGCGCGCCCTGGCCGGCGACGAACTCGCTGCCATCCGGCAGCCGGGCCGCGAAAGTGATGCCCGCGCGCGTGCCGATCCCTTCGAGCGTCTCGCGCAGGCGGCGTGTGAAGATCATGCGGGGATTTTCTCCGGCCGAAGGCTCCGGGCGTGTCCGCCTTTTGCCCGTTGAAGCCGCCGTTGCCTGTCGGACTTCGACGCGATCTCCGGCTGCCGCGGCATCTGACATTTGATTACATATCGTTGTAATCACCTCGGATGGAAAAGGCCGGCCTGACAGGAGGAGGAATGGCCTTTTTCGATGCAGGGCAAGGGACTTTGATGTGCTGATAGGCAGCCTTGGGCGAAACTCAGGGGATGACATCTCGGAGCGACGCGGTCGATGGCCGCAGTGAAAATCCGGACGCGGACGCGACGGAAATCCCCAGCGGAACCTTCACGCTGGAAGTGCCCGATCCCGAGGGCTATCGCAGCGGGCCGACGCCCCTTTCATCCAGCGCGCTCACCGAACAGCTCCGGGAGAGCGACCGCGAGACGAATCGCCATCAGCGCCAGACCTGGGCCCTGGCCGTCATCATGACCTTGGCCGCATCCGTGCTCGTCCTCATCGCTCACCTCGTCTAGTTTCGGTCAGCGGCTCGGCGGCCCCTTGAGCTCGACCACATTGCCCTCGGGATCCGTGACATAGATCGACGGCCCTTCTCCCTCGGCGCCGAACCTTTGCGCCAGGGCGCCGGCGGCGCAGCCATGGCGGGCCAGATGCTGCCGGATTTCCGCCTCGTCGAAGGGCTCGACCCGCACGCAGAAATGATCCATGTTTCGACCCTGCGGCCCCGGCGCGGCGCCGCCGGCGCGACCGAGTTCGCCATCGACCGGCACCAGGTCGATGAGCGAACTGCCGGCGCGGAGTTGAACCAGTCCCAATGCATCCTGGCGGCGCTCGATGGTGCATCCCAGGGCGTCGCAATAGAAGCGAAGCATCGCTTCGAGATCCGCGACACGCAGAACGAGATGGTCGATTTCGCGGATGCGAATCATGGTGTCTGCATTGTAGGGTGGCCCATTTCATGCCGAGCGGATCACGCCAGGACACGGTAGACGTAGAAGCTTCCCGTCGCGATGAGCAGCAGGCAAACGGCCATTCGAAGCAGCCTGGCCGACAGGAACACGCTGGCCGTCTGGCCGGCCAGCGCACCCAGGACGAGGATGGCGCCGACGATGGCGCTCAGCTTCAGATCGATGCCACCGGAAGCCGTGTGGATGGCCGATGCGCAGATGGAAATCGGAAGCTGGATGGCCTGCGCCACCAGCAGCGAACTTCTCAGTTCCTGTCTCGCCGCCATCATGACCGGCCACAGGACGACCGGGCCACCGGTGCCTGTCAACGCGGAACCGAAACCCACGGCACATCCCGCGGTGCACGCCAGGGCTCCGGGCAAGGGCGGCGCGGTCCCGGTCGCTTTCTGCTTTCGCAATCCCCAGAAGCCGCTTGCGAGCGTCGCGATCCCCAGTGCACCCAACAGCAGGCGGGTTTCGGCTGCATGCACGAACAGTCCGCCAAGCAATGCGCCCGGAATGGTGGCGCCGATCAGCAGCAGTTCGTCCTTCGTGAGCACACCGCGCTCGCTTCGCATTCTCCAGAGCGCCATCACGCCGGGAAGACCGAATGCCAGCGATGCCGCCGCGATCGACGCGCGAAAATCGATGCCCCGAAGTTCATGAAGGACCGGCACGACGAGTACCCCACCAATGCCCGTCGCACCAATCAGGAATCCGGACACGGTGATCGCGCAAATCCACAGCATGGGCACATTCGCTTTTTCTTCGGCTCAGCCGAGTTCCTGGGCGATCTTCCGATGCACGGCATGGGCCGCATCGTTGAGCCGGCGAACGGCTTCCCGCCTGTTCACATGCAGGGGCTCGCCGCCCTTCACGATCGTTCGACCCTCCACGATCACCTGGTCGACGTCCTCTCCGGTTGCCGCAAGCACAAGGAACTTGAACGGGTCATAGAGAGGCGCGGCCTTGAAGGTGTCGATGCGCACCAGGACCACGTCGGCCTTGCACCCCGCAGCCAACCGCCCCAGATCCGGACGCCCCAACGCATCGGCTCCGCCGACGGTGGCCATGGTGAAGATGTCCCTGGACTGCGCGACGTCTGCGGAGTGTTCGACAATGCGGCACACCGTCGCAGCCATCCGCATGTCGTTGAACATGTCGAACGGGAAGGTGTCGGTGCCGAGCGACTGCCGAATGCCCAGCCCGGCGTATTTGTGAATGGAATTGATCACGCCGCCGCGCCGGGCCTTGACCCACGGCAGGTGCACGACGGTCGTCTGCGAATCGCGCAATGCGGCGACTTCGTCGGGCTTCAGCGATGCCAGATTCCCATCGGCCGTCATGATCTGGCCGTGGCCGATCATCATGTCAGGCCCGAGCAGTCCGGTGTGCTGCATGTACTCGACAGTCGTCATGCCGTATTCCGCGCCGATGCGCTGATACTCGTTGGGCGACTGACCGGCGTGCACCTGGATCAGCAGCTTGTGCGCATTCGCGACGCGCCGGGTCTCCCGCAGCAGATCCGGATCGCAGGTGTCGATCTGGCCCGGCGCCAGCAGCGTACGCAGCCGGCCATCGAAGCGTCCGTCCCAGGAAGTGCAGAAGTCCACGCAATCGCGAAAACGCTTGCGGCCCTCGAAAGGGTAGTGCTCGTACCAGACCTTTCCCTGCGGTGCATGCCCGTAATGCATGGCCCGATAGCGGGGTCCGGAATACATCCTCAGCCCGACCCGCATGGCGGTCTCGGCGATCTTCTCGGTGATCCGGATGTCACCATCGCCGCCGACCTCGTAGTCGTAGCCAAGTTCCACCACGGTCGTCGAGCCGGTGCGCGCCAACTCCGCAAGAGCGCATTCCGCGGCGATCAACTGCGCCTCGGGATCGATCGCATGGCGCACCGCAGGCAGCATCCTGTAGAGCGTCCCGTAGTTGGTTTCCTTCGCATCGACGCTCAAGTTCGTGGCTTCTTCCAGATAGCCCCGCGTGAAAGGCGTATCGGTGACATGCAGGTGCGTGTTGACGAAGCCCGGGATGACCAGACGCCCCGAAGCATCGATCAACGCATCCGCGTCGGCACCGGCCTGCTCGAGGACTTCGGCGCGGGTTCCCACCGCAGCGATCGAGCCACCATCCATGAGCACCACGCCGTCTTCGACGACTTCGTGCCTGCCGTGACGCCAAAGCACCACCGTCCCGTTCTCGATCCTTGTCTTCATCATCGACCTCGCTTGTCTTTGCTCACGAATACGCTCCTCAACATTGCCGCGTCACTGGGGCTTGATGCCCGCCGTCTTGAATGCTTCTCCCCACTTGGCGTTCTCGGTGACCATGAAATGCGCGAACTCCGCCGGGGTGCTTCCAGTGACCTCGAGGTAGTTGTCCCGGAGTTTCGCCACGATCTCCGGCGCACGCAGGGCCTTGAGCAACTCCGTGTTGATCGTCGAGATGACCGATGCAGGCGTGCGAGCAGGCACCAATGCGCCGAGCCATCCATTCGATTCGATACCGGTGATCCCGAAATCCGCAAGCGTCGGCACATCGGGCGTGGTGGCGTCCCTCTGGGTGCTGAGAACGACCATCGGCGCCAGCCTCCCGTCCTTGACCTGGCTCATGAACGACGCCGGATTCGTCACGCCATACTGAATGTGGCCGCCGACGAGCGCGGTGATCATCGGCGCCGTGCCGGTGAACGTGATGTGCTCCATTCGCAACCCCGTTCGAGCTTTCAGCATCTCCACCGCGAGGTGGGAAAGCGAACCGACGCCGGGCGTGCCGTAGTTCAATCCGTCCGAAGACTTGCTCACTGCGACAAGTTGCCGGAGGTCGCGGGTCGGCGCACTGGGCCCCGCCACCAGAACATTCGACCACCGGACCATGAGCGCGACGGGCGCGAAGTCTTCCCGCTTCCAGTGCAGGCCGCCGAAGGCAAACTCGTTGGTTGCGATATTGGGCGCCTGGAAGAGAATGGTGTGTCCATCCGGAGCGGCTCTGGATACGTACTCGGTCCCGATGTTCGTGGACGCGCCCCCCTTGTTCTCGATGATCACGGCTTGCTTGAACGCGTCCGCCAGCCGCGGCTGCAGCATGCGCGCGAGCAGATCGCTCGCACTGCCCGGGGGATAGGGCACGACGATCGTGATCGTCTTGGAGGGAAATCCGCCTTGCGCCCATGCACCGGTGCAAGGGAGGGCGGCGGACGCCACGGCCGCGAGGGCGCGACGGCGGGTCAGAGTGAGGGATGGCTTCTCGACTGTGCTCAAGATAAGGACTCCTTGCTGGATATCGTTGGACGACTGAAGCATTGTTCTTCGGCCTGCGGAATCTTGACCAGCAACTAATTGCCGGCACTACTGCGCGGCGTGCACGGCCCGCGAGAATGGCGCTCGCTCATCGTACTCACTGGCCAGTTCATCCATCCGCAAGAACACGGCATCCTTCCTGATCAGTTGCTGGATCAGCTTTTCCAGAACGATCATTCGGTGCCCTCTGCCGGTGCAATAGGGATGGAAGGTATAGGTCACCGCGCCCCATGCGGTGGTGTCGGCCATGTACAGGAAGTCATGGACCCAGTTCTCGAGCACGTTCGTCGCGTTCATCAACCCCGGCTGTACCCAGTTCGGCGTTCGAACCAGCTCGAAGTGCGGCGCATCATCCAAGGACCAGCTCACCGGGATTTCGATGAGCGGCGTCGCGTCACCGAACTTCAACGGCTTTTGAATGTCGATGGTGTCGGGCGTGCGCGCCCGGTACGGGGTGTAGTCATTCCCCATCAGATTGCTCTCGTAGACGAACCCGTGCCTGAGCAGCAATTCCACGGTGCGCGGCGTCTGATCCCACACGGGTGACCTGTAACCCTTGGGATCGCCTCCGGTCGCCTTGCGGATCGAAGCGTTGGCTCGCACGAGTTCCGCCTCCTCTTCCTCGGCAGACATCGCCGTAGGGGACAGATGAGTCCAGCCGTGATTCCCGATCTCATGCCCCGCGCGCACCACGGCTTCGCACGCCTCCGGATAGGTCTCCAGGGTGTGGCCCGGAATGAACCAGGTGCTCTTCAGGCCGTATTTGTCGAGAAGCGCCAGTATCCGCGCGGCACCGATGACGCCGAATTCTCCTCGCGAGATCGGATTCGGCGAGACCATGCCGCGCGAGATCCAGATCGACGTGGCGTCGAAATCGAAGGACAGACAGACGATATGCCGCGCCATGGCAAATCCTCAGTTGCTGCCGGCTTTCGACTGCTGGTAGGTCGTCAACGGACCGACGTCGATGAGCCTGCTCCAGTCGCCGGGGACTTCCTTGATCCGGTCGATGCCGTGGAGAAAGGCGGCAACGCTCTGCATGTGCTTCATCAACCTGGCATCGGCCTGCTCTCCCTTCTTTCCGAGATAGTTCTGGCTCAATTGCTCCGAGTAGGTCGGAAACACGATGGATTGCCTCTCGGTCAACTTCGCCAGCTCGTCGACCGACTGATTCAATCGCTTCGCCTCGTACTTCATGGATTCCATCGGATTGCGCCGGTATTCGTCGGTCGCCTTCTCCCAGGCGTGGAGGAACTTCTGAATCTCGAGCGGATGCTTCTGCACGTACTCGCTGCGAGCGACCCAGAGAATCCCCGTGATGCTGCCGATGCTTTCGGTCGTCGCGAGACGAAGCCCTCCGCGAGCCTCCACTTCTCCCGCTCCCGGTTCCCAGGTCACGATCGCGTCGACCTGGCCGCTCACGTACGCCGGCACCATGTTCGCGGGCGCCAGGTTGACCATCGTCACGTCCCGAGGCGTGAGCTTCGCCATGGAAAGCGCGCGAATCAGGTGATGATGGCTGGTGGATCCGATCGTCACTCCGATCTTCTTGCCCTTCAGATCGGCGATCGATCGGATTCCGTTGGCCGGATTGCCGATGAGCCGAATGTGCGTCCGGTGCATGTGCGGCACCAGAATGACTTCGATCGGCAGTCCATTCGCGTAGCCGGACGTGGTCGGGAATTCACCCATCCATGCCACATCGATCTCGCCCGCCGCCAGTGCCGGGAGCATGGCAGGGCCGGCGGGGAATCCTCTCAATTCCACCGACAGGCCCTGAGCTTCGAAGATTTTTCTTTCGACCGCGAGCGTGAGCACCGTGCTCACATCACCCACTTGCCAGCCGATCCGCATTTGCGCGGCCGCCGGAAGCGGCAGCCACTGAGCGAGTCCGAGGAGAACGAAAGTCAGAAAAGTCCGCATGCCTTGCTCCTTCTTCTTGAAGAAATACCGCCTCATTTCTTTCGCTCCCAATGAACGACCCGGCGCGATAACCAGTTCAGGGCGCGATCGCTGATCAGGCCAAGCAGTCCGATCAAGACAATGCCCACGAACACTTCATTGGTGCGGAAGAAGTTGCTGGCGTCCAGAACCACGAATCCCAGGCCACGATCGCCACCCAGCAGTTCCGATGCCACCAGAATGGCGAGTGCGCTTCCCATGCCGACGCGAAGGCCCGTCATGATCTGAGGCAGCGCGGCCGGAAAAATGACATAGCGGAAGATCTGAACCGGCGTTGCGCCCTGGGACTGGGCGGCCCTGATCAAGTCCGGCGGACAACTTCGCACGCCGCTTTCCGTGTTGAGCATGACGATCAACAGGACGTAGTAGAAGATCAACAGAACCTTGGAGACTTCGCCGATGCCGAACCAGAGAATGAAGAGCGGTATCAGCCCCAATGGAGGTATCGGCCTCACCACTTCCGCGGGAACCAGAAGCACCGCGTCGACCAGGCTGTAGCGGCCTCGCGCGAGGCCGATCGCGATGCCGAATACCGCCGCGGCAATGAAGCCCGCCAGCACCCGTGCGACGCTTGCGCCGATGTGCCAGAAGATGCTGACGCCCGCGTAGCCATGGAACAGCACATCGATGAAGGTGCGTGCCACATCGCTCGGCGCCGGCAGCAGAACGCTTCGCACGAGGCCGATGCGGGTGGCCAGTTCCCATGCAGCAAGGATCACCATCGGCGACATGACGACCGCGACGGCGCGAACGCGCTGAGATCGCCTCTGCTCAACTGCCTGCATAAGCCTCCCCGACGCCAATGCCTTGCGGCACGACAGCTCGATCGCCCGCGTGTTGTCGCCGCATCTTCAGGTAGATCTTTTCGCGCACGGCCAGGAACGAAGGGTGCAGCCGATTGTTTTCATCCCATCGCGGCGCCGGCAGGTCGATCCTGAATTCCTCCATCGGAGCCTCGCCCGGCTTCGAGAGCAGGAAAATGCGATCGGACAGGAACACGGCCTCGTCGATGCTGTGCGTCACGAAGACGACGGTGCATCTGGTCTTCCGATGAATGCGCAAGAGTTCCTCCTGCAAGCTTTCTCTGGTCTGCACATCGACGGCAGAGAACGGCTCGTCCATCAGGATGATCTGCGCCTCCGTCGCGAGTGCTCTTGCCACTCCGACGCGCTGCTTCATCCCGCCCGAGAGTTGATAGGGGTAACGGTCCTCGAAACCGGAAAGCCCAACGAGCGCGGTCATTCTTCGGCTGATCACGTTCCTCGCCTGCTGCGGCATGCGCCGGCAGATCTGACTGAACGTGATGTTGTCCTTCACGGTCAACCAATCCAGCAGCGCGCCGTTCTGAAACACGACCGCGCGATCCGGCCCGGGCCGGGTGATCGGTTGGCCGCGAAACCTGAGCCGGCCGCTCGTGGGAAACAGGAAGCCGGCGATCAGATTCAACAGCGTGGTCTTTCCACAGCCCGACGGTCCGAGCAGGCAGACGAATTCACCTTCTCGAATGGTGAAGTTCATGCCAGTGAGCGCCTGATGTCCCTCGTAGGAGAAACCGACGTGCTCGCTCTGAAGAAGAGGGATATTCACTGTACGGACCTCGTGCTCCGACGAAATGGTGATGGGGACTTGCAGTTTCGGGCGCGCTTCCAGAGCGAGGAAGCAATTAATTGCCGGTGAGCGGCGGAGTCGATCCGCGTGCTGACTCGAGCAAGCCTTGGTGCAGGGCCATAATCAGCGGCCATGGAGAAGTCCGCTCGCCGAGCACCTGCCGCCGTCACTCAGACGACCTTTCTTGCGCAGCCCACACGGCTCCCGCTTCCAGCGTCTCCCTTGCTTTCGGAACTGAGTTCGCCCACGCGAGACGCCTTGCTCTTGCTGGGGCGAAATCGATCGTTCGCGTCAGGCGACCTTCTCTTCAAGCAGGGAGATCGCCACGACGGAATCTTCGTGATCGAGACGGGCGTGGTGCGCTCGTACTATGTGTCGGAAGATGGCCGGGAACTGACCCTTGGCTTCTGGGGCGAGGGCAACTATGTCGGCGGCCCTCAATTGTTCGGGGGAGGACAGCATGCATGGACCTCCGAAGCCCAATGTCCGACGCGCTGTGTTTTTCTGCCGGGCAAGGAACTCAGAAAGCTGGTCGAGCAAAGGTCCGACCTTGCCATTGCGCTTCTCGATGCGCTGGTCCACAAGTCCGAATGCTATTCAGCGCTTCTCCAGCTTCTGGCAACGCACTCCATGAAGGTACGGCTGGCGCGTCTGCTGGCGATGCTGGCAACCAGCGGAACCGGCCGCAGCATCCGCCTGACGCACGGCCAGCTGGCGGGAATGATTGGATCGACCCGGCAATGGGTTTCTCAAACATTGGAGTTGTTCGAGAGACAGGACTTGATACAGAAGAAGGCCGACGGCTCGGTCTATGTGCTTCGGCCGGATGCGCTTGCTTCTCTTCGATAGCGGGAATGCCGTGAAGCTCACTCAGGATTGATCTTGAGCTGAAGCCTTTCGATGATTTCCTTGTTGTGGGCCATGGTCGTCGCCAGGATCTGATGAAGCTGGTCTGCCGAGGCCTCTTGCGGCAGATCCAGGCCTTGCGCCGTCAATGCTTCGCGGAACTTGGGCGCGCGAACGACCTTGGCCATTTCGCTCTGGATCCGATCGATCAGCGGCTTGGGTGTGCTGCTCAGAACAAACGCACCGACGCTCGCGTGGGGAAGGACAAAATCAGGCAGCCCGACTTCACCGAAACTCGGCACATTGGGCAGATACTGAGAGCGCGACGGCGAGGCGATGGCCAGTGCCTTCAGCTTGCCACTCCTGACGAGCGGGACCACGTTGCTCACGACTTCGAAGGTGAGTTGAACCTGGTTCCCCAGCAGATCGACCATGGCGGGCGCCGAACCCTTGTACGGAACGACCAGCATGTTGTTGCCGCTCTTTTCCTTGAGCATTTCACCGAGAAGATTCGAGCGCGTGCCGACGCTGAGGTTCGCGACGCTCACCGAGCGGGGATTGCGCTTGGCGTAGTCCAGCAGTTCCTTGACATTGTTCGGCGGGAAATTCGCGTTGGCCACCAGCACATGGAGCATGCTGCTGGCCTCTGCCACATAGGTGAATGTCTTGAGCGGGTCGTACGGCGTCTTCACGGTCAGCGGTATGTCGGACAGCACGCTCGATGGCCCGACCATCCAGGTGTACCCATCGGCAGGCGCATTCATGACGGCCCGCTCGGCCACCACGGCCGAGCCACCCGGCTTGTTTTCCACCACCACCGACTGACCGAGATTCGCCCGCAGCTGTTCGGCGATCAGCCGGGCCACTGCGTCGGAGATGCCGCCGGGCGGCGCAGGGACGATCAGTCGAATGGGTTTGTCCGGCCATTGCTGTGCCAGCGCAGGCGATACCGCCGCGAACCAGCACAGTGCAATGATTGCGAAGCGTCGGAGTTTCAATAAATTCTGAACCATGGCCGTTCACCTTGAAGCGTGGAGCACTCAAATCACGAAAATGGAGGAGCCTGTGGTCTTGCGAGACTCCAGGTCCTGATGTGCCCGCACGGCATCCTGCAGGGCATAGCGCTGATTGATCTCGATGCGGATGCGGCCGGCCGCCACGTGGCCGAACAGCTCATCGACGAGTTCCGCCTTTTCGGCCGGATCGGCGATGTAGTCCGCCAGGCCCGGGCGGGTCAGGTAGAGCGATCCCTTGCGGGCCAGAATCTGCGGATCGAAGGGCGGGATCGTGCCGGAAGCGGTGCCGACGCAGACCATCAGGCCACGGCGCTTGAGGGAGTCCAGCGAGGCCATGAAGGTGGTCTTGCCGACGCTGTCGAAGACCACCGACACGCCCACCCCGCCCGTCAGCTCGCGCACGCGTTGGGCGACATCCTCATGGCTGTAGTTGATCGTGTGGTCGCAGCCGTGGGCGCGCGCCACTTCGGCCTTGGCATCGGTCGAGACCGTGCCGATCACCGTCAGCCCGAGCAATTTGGCCCACTGCGAAACGATCAGGCCGACGCCGCCGGCCGCGGCATGCAGCAGCACCGTGTCGCCCGCCTTGAAGGGATAGATCCGGCGCACCAGGTAGGCGGCGGACAAGCCCCGCATGGTCATGGCCGCCGCAGTCTCGCAATCGATGGCCTCCGGCAGCTTGATCAGCAGCGCGGCGGATATCAGCCGCTCGGTGCTGTAGGCGCCCAGCGTGTTCGTGAAGCCTGTGTAGGTCACGCGGTCGCCCACCGCCAGATCGGTCACGCCGGCACCGACAGCCTCGACCACGCCGGCGGCCTCGTTACCGAGGCCGCTGGGCAGCGGAGCCGGGTAGGTGCCACGGCGGAAGTAGGTGTCGGCGAAATTGAGGCCGACGGCTTCATGCCGCAGGCGCACCTCGCCGGGTCCCGGATCGCCGACGGCAACGTCCTCGAAACGAAGTACCTCGGGCCCGCCGGTCTCGTGAAATTTAACGACTACAGCCATGGTGTGTTGTCTCCTTGAAGCGGTGGATGCCGGAAGTCTGAAGTGAAGACCGCATCGTCCGGCTTTGCGTTGTTTCGTGCTTGACATTGCACGTCTGGCACTTGGCTTTTCATGACAGCAACCGCTCACGGATTGGAGAGCGGCGCAATCAATGGTCGACGACCGAGAGCGACACGCCGGACACTCTGGCCACGTCCATGTCATAGCTTCGCGCGCACCAGACAAAGGCCACGGCGGCCAGTATGCTGAAGCAAGGCACCACGGCCAGAGCGTGTTGCAGACCCCACCGGTCCGACAGCGCCCCCACCAGGAACGGGCCGACGGCCAGGCCCAAGAGGTTCTGGAACAGCGAGAGCACGGCGGAGCCCGTGGAGCGCGTGCCGGGGTGAATGACGTCGATGACCACGCCGGAGACCACGCCCACCGTGCAGGTCATGAAGAAGCCGCCCAGCAATACCAGCTTGAATTGCGCCTCGCCCGGCGGGAAGGAGGCAAAGGCCGTCAGGAAAATCGCCACGGTGATCAGGCACAGCGCAGCCAACGCTGCGAGTTTTCTACGTGGATGGCGTATCGCCACTCGATCCACCACAAAGCCCCAGAAGACGCAACCCAGCGCGCCGACCAGCACGACCATGGCGGCCTGCCTGGCAGCAGCCTCCGGCGCCATGCCGTCGAAGCGGCTGAGATAGCTCGGCAGCCACGACCATACGGCGGAGACCACGACAAGCTGCATGGCAGCACCCACGCAGACCCACAGGAGGGTGCGGGTTCGCGCCAGGGTGCCGAAGGTGTGCCTGAGTGTCTCTCCCAGCGACTGGGCGGCCTGGTTCGACCGCGGTGTGAGCGCCACGGTCTTGTAGTCCGGCACCAGCATATAGAGCAAGGCCAATACAAGGCCTGGAACACCGACCACGCCAAAGGCGGCCTTCCAACCCCAGCGGGCCGCGATCACGCCGCCCAACACGACACCCAGCACCGAACCCAGTGACGCAGCGGCGAAGAAGGCCCCCAGAAGAGCTCCGCGCAAGCGTTTGGGAAACAGCGTCGAGATCAACGCCGCACCCACCGAGCCATAGCCGGTTTCACCCGCTCCCACGGCCGCTCGCGCGGCAAACAGCTGGCCGAAGTTGGCAGTGAACATGCAGGAGATGGTGGCAAGGCTCCACACGGTCGACATGACAACGATGCTCTTCACCCGGCTCACGCGATCTGCCATCAAGGACACCGGAATTCCACCCACCGCCACAACGATCGAAATGATGGAAACCAGCGCACCCAGTTGTTTGTCACTCAATCCCCATTCGCTCTTGATGTGGGGGAAGAGCGAAACGATCACCTGCCGATCGATGTAATCGAACAGCATGAGCCCGAAGGTCATGGCAAAGGCAAACCAGGCTTGCCCCTTGCCGATCAGGTAGTCGTCCTGGCCTGTCGGTACGACCCTGTCCAGAGAATGGATCCCTGGCTGTCTCCACGGTTCTTGCGTGCGGGTTGTCATGCGGGCCGTCATGCGTGGGCTCCGTGCATCTGAAGGTTCAGCGATCGGCTCAGCCGATCAAAAGGCATGCCGAATGCCGAAGTCATAGCCCATGGCGCTGTGAGGCTGCCAGCCTGGCGTCGAGAGAAAGGCCGGTTGCGGAAAGATGGCCGGATTGCTCAGCACCAACGGGGTCACGCCCATGACGGAGGGGTTGTTGCGGCCATCCTTGATATTGATCCGGGCCACCGTCGCGTAGAGCGCCGTCCGCTTCGACAGGTTGTAGACATAGCCCAGCGACAGCTTGTTGACCGAGGCATCGGCGTCCAGGCTCGAGGCGCCATTGTCGAATTTCACGTTGCCATAGGAGGCCCGCACCATGCCTGCCCCGATGGGGATCGTCACGCCGATCAGCGCGCCGTTGTACTTGTCGTCGATCAGGGGAGACGGAAACTTGCCTCGCTGGTCTTTCACCCGGGACAGTTCCGCAAACACCTTGGCGACACCGAAATCGTAGGAGCCTCCCAGGTTGACCGTCTTGATCTTTTCTGCCGCCGTCGCCGTGTCCGCGACGGTGCTCTCGCCGTAGGCCAGGGCCACGTCGGCTGCACCGTTGGTCCAGCCGAAGCGGCCACCGACGTAGCGTCCGCGAGCGCCCGAAGACGCAGTGGCCAGCGTGGATTTCACGTTCTCCGGGAAAGCGTACTGCACCTGCCCGTAGAAGCCACCGAGGTCGGGCGGCAGGAAGTAGCCGATCGAGTTGCTGGTGCGCAGATAGCTGTCGGTTCCCGCGGAGAGTCCACCGTTGAGAAGGCCGCCGGTTGCCAGCGCACGATAGCTCGCCAGGTTGCTGTTGACCACGGCGATCAGATTGGTGCCGACGCCGTTGACGGTCATGGGATCGAATACGGCGTCATTCCAGAAGCTGGCGGTGTAGTCCCGGCCCAGGCGAACTTCACCGAAAGTCCCGGACAGGCTGACTGTCGAGCGGCGGCCGAAATTGGCAATGGCGCTCGCGCCGGTGTCGTTGCTCACCGGCGCCTCCAGCCAGAAGCTGGCTGCCAATCCTCCGCCCAGGTCTTCCGTGCCTCGAAATCCGATGCGGCTGGACGCGTACCCGGAGGGAGAAAGAACCCATTGACTCTGAGTGACATTGCCCGGCGCGGCAAGCGCATTCAGGCCGTAGGGTGAACTCACGGTCGAGTAGTGGCTCACGCCCGCATCCACCACACCGAACAGTGTCACCGACGATTGGGCAGACGCTGCACCGGAAAGCGCCATGGCGATGGCGAACATGGATTCTTTTTTCATTTGCGATGTCTCCTGTGAGGAATTCGAAGCTCAGGCCGCCATACGCTGAGGCATGGCCTGCGCTGCCGACTTGCGGCGCGGCGCAAAGCCATTCGCGGCGAGCGCTTCATCGGCGCTCTTGTAGAAGGTGCCGATCTTGTAGATTTCGCGCGCCTCCTTGGCATTGGCAATATCTCTGCCGAATTCGTGCGAGATGCGCACGAGCTGTTCGATCTGCTCCACGCTGCCGGACTTGCGGTCGCGACGCTGAGTCCAGATGTTGTCCTCGATCCCGCAGCGCACATGCAGGCCCATCGTGATGGCCATCATGTTCAGCGGAAGCACGTTGAGCATCGACGATTCGAGCGTCAGCACCGAACCGTCGGGGCAGGCGCGCACGAAGTTGGCCAGGTTGTAGATGTTGGGCTGGTCGAAGCCGCCGCCGATCGCCACCCAGGTCAGGATCAGCGGCACGTTGCAGTCGCCGCGGCGCATCATCCGCTCGACGGTTTCCAGTTGCGTGATGTTGGCGAGCTGGAAGTGCGTCTGGATGCCCTTGGCCGACAGTCGCCGGATGTGCTCCTCGACCCACTCCGGTCCTGCCGGAATCGTCATCTCGCGGTAGGCGCGGTACATGTCGGGCTCCGCCAGTGAGGTGCCCGCGAGATCCGCCGCGCACATCTGTTCCACCACGTTCATCTGGTTGGAGTTGATCGTGATCGTCACCTGGTCGGGCGCCGGCGTGAGGTCCGCCAGCATGTGGCGCGTATCGTCGGAAAGCCACTTGGCGACTTCGCCATCGCTCTCCGGCGCGAACGAAATGGACCCGCCCACCTGGATGATCATCTCCGGCACCCGGGCGCGCACGCCGGCGATCAGCTCGTTGAACTTGGACAGGCGCTTGGACCCCTTGCCATCCAGTTCGCGCACGTGCAGATGGAGCACGGTGGCGCCCGCGTTGTAGCAGTCCACCGCTTTCTGAATGTGGGCTTCCATCGTGACGGGAATGTCTTCCGGAAAGTCCGAAGGCATCCATTCCGGGCCATAGGGCGCGCAAGTGATGACGAGCTTTTGCTGATTCTCGGGAAAGTGATCCCCATCCAGGAAATTCATGAAGGTCTCCTCAGTGTTGGTCGACGTGAAAGGCAGATGGCGTGAACGCGGGGGCTAGAAGACTTTCTCTCCGACGATTCCGGCGCGCTCCATCTGGCGCACGCAGGGCGGATAGTCCATGACGGCATAGTGCTGGGTGCTCCGGTTGTCCCAGATCGCCACGCTGTTCTTCTTCCAGCGCCAGCGCACCTGGTGCTCCGGGATGTAGGCCTGGCTGATCAGGTAGCTCAACAGCAGCGCGCCGCCGGGATTGGCGTCCTGCCCGTACCGGATGCGGTCCGGGGTATGGAAATTGGTGAAATGGGTGGTGAAGCCATTGACGAACAACACCTTCTCTCCCGTATCGGGATGCGTGCGGACCACGGGATGCTCGGCATCGGGGTACTGCGCCTTGAGCGCCAGACGCTTCTCGATCGGCATCGCCGCGCCGAAGGTCGATTCGATGCTGTGCCTCGCGCGCAGATCCTCGATCTGTGTCTTGACGTGGTCCGGCAATTGTTCGTAGGCCAGGACCATGTTGGCCCACATCGTGTCGCCGCCGACGGGCGGGCATTCGACGCAGCGCAGCACGCAGCCATAAGGCGGCCTTTCGCGCCAGGTGGCATCGGTGTGCCAGGCGTTCTCGTAGCGGTCGGGCGGACTGTCGGGCGACTTGTAGATCCGGACGAGCCCGGGATGCTCGGGGTCGCTGCCGACCACGGGATGATCTTCCAGTTCGCCAAAGCGGCGCGCGAACGCGACATGCTCTGCACGGGTGAAATCCTGGTCGCGCAGGAAGAGCACGCGATGGCGGATGAGCTCTTTCTTGATCTCATCGAAGAGCGCGGCATCATGCACCGCATCTGCCAGTTTGACACCGATCAGTTCGGCGCCAATGCTGCAGGTCAGAGGTTCCACTCTCATCGCCGTCTCCTTTTTTCTGATGTCTTGCGTGATGGATCCCGCCAAATCACGAAGCGCGACTTTAGGCAGGCCGCTCGGAAGCGACTTGCCATTTCACGCCAAGTGCTTAGCATTTCGCGCCAGCTGGCATGAAGCACATCGGCAGGAATGAAGCCGCGCGACCAGGACGCCGGCACGTTCGGCCGTGCGGACGGCCTACTTCGACGTGGCGCGCGCGTTGAATTTCAATGTCGGATTTCGGTGCAGTGAGCCTGCCGATTTCTCATCGGCGGGCGCTGCTCGACGCCCTCGGCATCGGTCGCCCGCGTTCGCACGCAGGGCGATGCAAAGGATCAGGCGGCCAGAGAGTGCACGGCGCCGCGCACGGCCCGGCTCTCCTTGGCGCTGCAACCGAATTGCGCGTGGTACCAGCGGGAAAAGCCGCTCGGCGCGGAGAAGCCGAGCAGCATCGCCACCTCGGTCAACGGACGATCGCCCTCGATGACATGGCGCGTGACGAGCTCCTTGCGGATGTCGTTCACCATCGACGAGAAGCTCTGGTCGCGTTCCGCCAGCCGGCGCTGGACCGTACGGCACACCACGCCCAGGTGCTCGGCCACCTGCTCGATGGTGCAGCGCCCGCTGGGCAGCAACAGCAGGATCGTGCGCCGCACGTCCTCGAGCATTCTTGCCCCTTGTTGCGGTCGGGCCGACGCGTCCAGCAACTGCTGCGCGTAGCGCGCCATGGCCGGATCGGCCGACGGGTTGCGCGTATCCAGATCGGCCTTCGCGCAGACGATGCAGTTGAAGTCGTAGTCGAACTCGACGCAGCGGCCGAACAACCGATGGTGCGCACTGAGGTCGCGCGGCGCGGAGTGCTCGAAGCACACGCGTCGCGGCTGCCAGCTCGCGCCGAGGAACTGGCGCATCAAGCGCAACATCACCCCGAGCGCCAGCTCGATCCTCTGGCGGGTGGGCTGCTGCGCGTTGCCGGCCATGACCTCCTCGCGGATCACGACCACCCCGGCGCGTTCCTCGATCATCAGCAACAGCGAACCGTTGAGCAGCGCCTGGTAGCGCATCAGCACGTTCAGCGAGTCGCGCAGGGTCGGCTGGTCGCGGATCAGCATGCCCACCGCGCCGAGGTTGGACAACAGGCGCGACTCGGCCATGCACAGACCGAAACTCTCGTTGCCCGACATGACGGCGGAGGTCTGGAGCAACTCCCCGACGCGCTCGACGGGGATCAGCAGGTCCGGCTCGCGCAGGACGCTCGGGCTCAGCCCCGCGTCGACGAGCATCCGCGCCGGGTCCAGGCCGCCGGCCAGAGCGACCTCGCTGTAGTTGGTGAGGCTTGCAGCGCGGACGAGTGACGACATCGGAAAACGGCGTGGAATCTGGCATCGAAGGATAAGTGCCTGTCATGCATTGTCAAGCGGGCGAACGCGAGTGCGAGCACACTCCGGCCCATCGATCGGCCCCTTCCGACACCAGGAGACAAGCTTCATGACTCAAGGCCTCAAGGCGGCTCCCGCAGTGGTCCGCGCGACCTCTCTGGGCGGTTCGATCCGGGTCGAGCCGCTCACCTGCACGATCGGCGCCGAGCTCGGCAACGTCAACCTCGGCGCGGCGGCCGAGGACGACCTGCTGATGGCCGAGATCCGGGCGCTTCTCCTCAAGCACCGCGTGGTGTTCTTTCGCGACCAGGACATCACGCGCGCCCAGCACGTGGCGTTCGCGCGCCGCTTCGGCGAGCTGGAAGAGCATCCCGTGGTGGGCAGCCATCCCGACCACCCAGGGCTGGTTCAGATCTACAAGACACCGGAAAGCCCACCCGAGCGCCACGAGAATTCCTGGCACACCGACGCCACCTGGCGCGAGAAGCCGCCGTTCGGCTGCGTGCTGCGCTGCGTCGAATGCCCGCCCGTGGGCGGCGACACGATGTGGGTCAACATGGTCGAGGCCTACAGGCAACTGCCCGAGGACATCAAGAAGACGATCGCCCCCTTGCGCGCGCGCCACGGCATCGAGGCCAGCTTCGGCGCCGCCATGCCGATCGAGAAGCGCCTGGCGCTGAAGGCGCAGTTTCCGGACGTCGAGCATCCGGTCGTGCGCACCCATCCGGAAACCGGCGAGAAGGTGCTGTTCGTCAACGGCAGCTTCACGACGCACTTCACCAACTTCAATACGCCGGCCAACGTTCGCTTCGGCCAGGACAAGGCACCGGGCGCCAGCCATTTGCTCAATTACCTGATCAGCCAGGCCTATATCCCCGAATACCAGGTCCGTTTCCGCTGGAAGAAGAACAGCGTGGCTTTCTGGGACAACCGCTCGACCCAGCACTACGCGGTGATGGACTACCCGGCATGCCATCGCAAGATGGAGCGCACCGCCATCATCGGCGACCTGCCGTACTGAACGATCGGCACATGAGTTCCGCGGTACCCACCGTTCTCATCGTCCCCGGCCTGCGCGAGCACGTGCCGGACCACTGGCAGACCCTGCTGGCGGCCAGGCTGCCTCGTGTGCGCAGCGTCGCCCCGCTCGAGCACGACAAGCTGAGTTGCGCCGCGCGCGTCGACGCGATCGATCGCGCGCTGGCCGCCATCGAAGGGCCGGTGGTCATCGTCGCGCACAGCGCGGGCGCGATGATGGTGGCCCATTGGGCGGCCCGGCATGCCACACGCGAAATCCGCGGCGCCCTGCTGGCAGCACCTGCGGACCTCGAGACGCCGATGCCGGCGGGCTACCCGACGACCGATGCACTCGAGCAAAACGGCTGGCTGCCGATCCCCCGCGCCACCTTGCCCTTTCCGAGCATCGTGGCGGCAGGCAGCAACGATCCCCTCACGCGCCTCGATCGCGCCCGCGACTTCGCGCGCGCGTGGGGCAGCCGCTTCGTCGAACTCGGCGCGGTCGGGCATCTGAATCCGGCTTCGGGCCATGGCGAGTGGCCGCAGGCCGAAGCGTTCATTCGCGAACTCTCGTAATCCGGAGACCCGACCGATCGGGCCTGCGACCCCGCCCTCGAAGATCACCTCATCCGGAATACTTTCCCGAGATCAGGTCAGTGCCAGAATGGGCCTCATGAGTGAGTCCAGGAGACCAATCTCTCGACTGGTGCGCAGCGCCACCTTGAACGGCTACGTCGAGTTGGTGGAGTCGCTCGGGCGGGACCCCCATGTGTTCATGCGAACCGTGGGGCTGGACGCGAAGTTGCTCGAAGACCCCGAGACGCTGATCCCGAGAGATGCCGCGCGCGAGTTGCTCGAGATCACCGCCCGTGCCACGCAGACCGAAGATCTGGCGCTGCGTCTTGCAGCCAAGCGCAAGCTGTCTGCCCTCGGGCCTATCAGTCTCGTGCTGAGGGAGGAGCCCACGCCGAGGGATGCGCTCGACACGCTGTGCCGCTACCTGAAACTGGTGAACACCTCGCTGACCATCCGGGTTGAAGACGCTGCCAGCATGGTCATCATCCGTGAAGACTTGCTGCCAAGCCCCGGGCTGGCGATGCGACAGTCGACGGAACTCGCTGTGGGCAGCATGTTTCGCATGCTGAGCGAATTGATCGGACCGCATTGGCAACCGCTCGAAGTCTGCTTCACACATCGCCCACCCAAGGACGTCTCCGCACATCGGGCATTCTTCGGGCGGCGCGTCAAATTCGATCAGGAGTTCAACGGCCTGGTCTGCATGGCGATCGACCTGTCAAGACCGCGCGGGTCCGGAGACCAGGTGTCGGCGGGATTCGCGCGCAAATACCTGGAAGCAGCCCTCAAGGATCGGCGTGAAAGCGCGCAGGAAGCCTGTCGCCAGATCATCCTGGCACTGCTGCCGGGCGGCACCTGCAATGCACAGGAGGTTGCACGGCTCCTGCGCGTCGATCGCCGTACGCTGTACCGTCAACTCGATGCGGAGGGTCTCACCTTCAGCCGTCTGCTCGACCAGGTGCGATCGGATCTGGTCAAGCGCCATCTGCGCGAGAGTGACATACCCCTCAGCGAGGTGGCCGAGCGGCTGGGCTTCTCCAGGCTCAGCAGCTTCAGCCGCTGGTTCCGCAGTCTTTTCGGTTGCAGCGCCTCGCAATGGAGCAAGCTGACCGCGGATATGGCCGTTGTTGACGAACGCGGGACTGAATCGCCCAGTCGTCTGTAGACAGTGGCTTCGCAGTCGCCGTATCGGCTCAGGCAATTTTTCGCGCTCGTTCTCCTATCAGATCCAGCAACTCGAGCGCTCTGTTCGCAGCGTTTGCGCCTCCGTCCATGTCTCCGCGGACGAACTGGGGACGAAGCTCCTCGATTTCTTCAAGTCGTGCGATCAGATCAGGCTCGGCAAGCTTGTACTTGCGAAGGACGCTGACCGTGCACATGGATGCATGCGCCATGTCTTCCGACATCTCACTGACGCCGCTTTGATGCAGCACATAGTTGACCCAGTGCGTACCTGCCAGCATGGCAGCCTCGATCCGGATTTCCCAATCCGAGTCGGTGAGCTTGGCGAGCGATCGTTCAATCCGCTCTGCTTTATCGCGATGATTTTCCGGGGTCATGGATGCATGTCCCGACGGACCAATTCTTCGTAGACGGATATGGCTTGCGATAGCGCGAGATGGCAGTCATCGACAATCGCCTGGGTGGGCGTTCGGTCGCCACGCAGGCAAGGATCGCGGTGATCTTCCAGTGCATGCAACGCGGCCTCCAGTCGCTGGACGGGCTCCGGCATGTCGCCAGGAATGGCGGGCCAGCCGACATGACTCACATCACCCGGACCGCGCAGTTCCCTGCGGCAGCTTCCGTCGCTCTGAGGTACGACGTGCACGCCGGGGATCGTGGAAAAGGCGCGATCTTCACTGGTGAATCCTGTCGCATGCAGCGAGCTGTTCCAGATGTTGGTTCCCGCCGTCAGGCACGTCCAGTACCAGAGTTCGAAATCTGCAAGAGGGTCGAGTCGATCGCGCAATTGCAGAAGGCGACTGATCTTGTCGACGTGAGAGGCGATCTTCATGATCTCTCACTCTGGCTTGATATTGCCGTCCACGACGACCTTCCGCCATGCAGCCAGGTCGTCCGTGATCATCTTCGTGAATTCTTGACGGCTCACGGGAGTTGCAGGCGGGATGTTCAACTGGCGAAGTGATTCAGCGAACTCCGGCTGCACCAATTCATGATTGATGGCTGCATGCAGACGATCAAGCAACTCCGATGGCGTCTTCTTTGGTGCAAAAACACCTTGCCAACCGGTCGCAGCAAATGGATAGCCTTGCTCGGAAAGCGTCTTGACCTCAGGCAGTTTGGGACTGCGAACCGTGCCCGACAATGCGATGCCGCGCAGTTTGCCTTGCGTGATGAAGCCCAACGGAGAAACGACGTCGACCCAGCCAATGGGAATCACGCCGGCGATGATATCCGTCAGCAACGCAGGCGTTGTTTTATAGGGGACGTGGTTGATGGTCAGGTCTGCCCGTTGCTTGATCCACTCCATCGTCAGGTGTCCGTTCGAACCGACGCCCCAACTTCCATACGATTGGTATTTCTTGGGATCGCTTCGCAGAAGCGCAACCAGCTCAGGGAGTGTCTTCGCAGGCACCGAAGGGTGCACGGCAAGCAGCACGCCACCCACGGCAGTCAGCGCCACGGGTTCCAGGTCTCGCAGAGTCTTCACCGAGAGGTCTGGATTCAGTGCCTCGGCCATCACCATGGACGATGCTGTGCTGTGCAAAAGCGTATAGCCATCCGGTGCAGCGGTCTTGACCGCGAGGCTGCCGATCAATCCATTCGCGCCCGTGCGATTTTCGATGACAAGTGCCTGACCCAGCGTTTTCCCGAGGTTGGTGTAGAGCTTCCGCGCCATGGCATCCAACACCCCGCCTGCGCCACCTGGCACGATGACTTTGATGGGGCGTGAGGGCCAGCTCTTGCCGGCCTGGGCGCCGGCCAGATTGCTCATCAGGGATGCTACTGCTCCAAGCACGAGCTCTCTACGGGTCAATGATGTCGTCATCTCTTCTTTTCTTGATCAAGGTTCGCGTGGCGCAAAGACGCAAAGCGGAGCTTCAGGTCGGCTTGCGCAGGAATCCCTGGGTGCCACCGTTGCGGTTGGGCGCGAAGCCGTTTTCCCGAAGCGTCTCGTCTGCCGTCTCGTAGAAGACGCCGATCTTCATGATCTCCCGTGCCTGCTGCGCCGTCGCGATGGGGCGGCCAAATTCGGTCGAGATGCGCACCAGCTGCTTGATCTGCTCGACGGAGCTCATCTTGCCCGTGCGGGTCTGATTCCAGAGCACATCCTCGATGCCGCAGCGCACATGCAGGCCCAGGGCGATGCCGATCATGTTCACGGGCAGCACATTGAGCACCGAGCTTTCCACCGTGACCACCGCGCCATCGGGCGCAGCACGCAGGAAGTTGGCCAGGTTGTAGATGTTCGCCTGATCCATGCCGCCGCTGATGGCCACCCAGTTCATCACCAGCGGGCCCTTGTAGACGCCGCGGCGAATCATCCGCTCGATCGTTTCGAAGCTGTTGATGTTGTAGCACTGAAACTCGCTCTGGATGCCGGCGGCCGTCAGGCGACGGATGTGCTCCTCGGCCCAGCTGGGATTCGAGGGAACGATCATGTCCTTGTAGGTCGCGTAGAGGTGCGGGAAGCCGCGCGAAACGCCCTTGAAGTCGTCAATGCCTGCATGCTCCGTCACGTTCATCTGCGTCGTGTTGACGGTCACCGTCACCTGGTCGGGCTTCGGCGTGAGTTCGGCCAGCATGTGCCGCGTGTCATCGCTCAGCCACTTGGCGGCCGAGCCGTCATCTTCCGGCGCGAAGCTGATCGAGCCACCCACCTGAATGATCATTTCCGGCACGCGGGCGCGCACCCCGGCGATCAACTCGTTGAACTTCGACAGGCGCTTGCTGCCCTTGCCATCGGCTTCACGCACATGCAGATGCAGCACGGTGGCACCGGCTTCGTAGCAATCCACCGCCTTCTGGATCTGATCCTCCATCGTGACCGGGATGTCTTCCGGGAAGTCCGAGGGAATCCAGCCCGGCGCATAGGGAGCGGCGGTGATGATCAGAGGCTGCTGGTTCTCGGGATACAGGTGGCCGTCAAGGAAGTTCATGGTGATGGGTCTCCGAATTGAAAGATGAATATTGAGAATGCCGAACCGAATGGAAGAACCCGGTGCGGAACATTGCCTGCAATGCCAATGCACCAACGCAGGCAGTATCCGGGGCATCGGCGACAAGCCCTTGCCCATTTGGGACATGGATTTTTCAATTTGGGCGGGAAGAGACGACGATCGCCCCATTGCGCGCGCCACGGCCTCGAGGCCAGCTTCGGCGCCGCCATGCCGATCGAAAAGTCCCTGGCGCTGAAAGCGCGGGTCCCGGACACGCGCACCCGGTCGTGCCCATCCCAGGCGCCAGCCATTGGCCCAACTACCCGGTCAGTGGCAGGAGCTTCTTCAATTGGAAAAAGCCGGCGGAATGGGTCAGCACGGCATTCAGGATCCAGAGGTAGACCAGCGCGAACGGAACATAGAGCGCGCAGAAGCGCAGGTTGCGGCCGCGCACCAGTTCGTTGGAGCTCACGCCGAAGAGGCCCGCGGCGTACATCACCGGCACGACGAACCTGGACAGGACGACGCACATCATCCAGCCCAGCAGCACGCTGCCCGCGGCGACCACGGGATGCAGGGTGTTCACGGAACCCAGGAGCGGCAGCAGCAGGCTGGCGGAGATGATCGGATGCAGGCCGATCAGGGACGTCAGCAGCATCAGGACCGTCGGCATGAGAAGCAGCACGGGCAGCGGCCACGCGGCGGTGCCGGCCGGCAGGCCGATGACGCCCTGCGCGAGCAGGGCCTTGAGCACTTCACCCAGCACCAGCGCCGCGCCGACCACCAGCGCCTCGGCGGCAATCGCTTCCAGTGAATTGCACCACCGCGCCGCCAGGTTCATGGCCTGCGCTCGAAGGGCATGGCGCGCAATGACCAGCGCCAGGACCGGTACGCCGATCACCACGGCCTCGAGATTGCCGATGCCCCAGACTTCATGAAAGGCCACGATGGCCGCTGCGAGCAGCAGTGTTTCGACCAGCGCCCTGAAAAGCGGCGTGAGCCATGCGGACCGGATCCGGCCGCCATAGAGGCCGTGCGACAACACCAGTCCGATCGCGCCCATCGCCACGCCGTTCAGCACGGCGGGGCCAAGCGCGATCCCCGCGAGCAGCCTCGTACAGACCGCCATGGCCACGAAGAACGGCGACCAGAGCACCGCGAGGCCGAGCCCTTGAAGCGCGCTTTCCGCCGAGGTCGTGCGCTGGTCGCGCGGACGCTCGGGGGCCAGGATCGGGGACACCACGGCCAGTCCGCCCGCGCCGAAGATCGCGCCGACGAGATGCGTGCGCAGCATCAGCGAATCATGCTGCTGCCCAGCGTCGAGGGCCGAGTGATGGCTGCGCAATCGGTGCATCCGCGGATCGACTTCCAGCGACACCTTGAGAAGCTGCATGGCCGCAAGAAATGCCGAGAACAGGATCGCGGACCGGGCGCCGTCGACCAGGGCCAGCGGGATGTCGCGCCAGATCGCCACGCCGACCGCACTGAGCGTGACCAGCGCCACCACGACACGCAGCGCCGGCTGCGAAACGATGAAGGCGGCGCCGAAATACACGAGGAGCCCCGCGACGCCTGCATGGTCGATCCACGTCGACGACGGGACGATGAAGCGCGCTTCCTGCAGCACCCACAAGGCCACCAGCGCACAGGCGGCGATTCGCCGGGGCGCAGCCATCGCGAGCAACTTCGCCCTGCCTCAGAAGTTCTCGGTCCCCCACTTGTGCGTGGTGAAGTACTGCACGAGGCGGAACAGGCTTTCGGTGAACAGGCCCACGACGATCACCAGCAGGATGCCGGCGAAGCCATCGGTGATGTTCATGAAGAGGCGGCTGTTGTTGATGTACCAGCCGATGCCTCCGCCCGAGCCGGTGGCGCCGAAGACGAGCTCGGCCGCGACGACCGTGCGCCAGCCGAAGCCCCAGCCGACGCGCAGCCCCGAGATCATCATCGGCAGCGCCGCCGGCAACAGGATCTCCGTCATGATCCGCAGGTGACCCAGCTCGTAGTTCCGGCCCAATCGGTACAAGGTGGGCGAGATGGTCGCGAAGCCCACGGTCAGCGACGACGCGATCGGCCAGACCATGGCCATCACGACGACGAAGACCAGCGACTCGCGAGAAAAGCCGAACCAGAGGATGGCCATCGGCAGCAGCGCGATCGACGGCAGGGGCTGGAAGATCCCGGTCAGCACGCCGAGTGATTCGCGCACCCAGCTGTTCGCGACCGCGAATCCGGTGAAGAGGATCGCGATGACGATGCTGATCGCGAAGGACTGCAGGATGACCGACAGCGTCTCCCAGATGTAGGTCCAGAGCTCGCCGTTGCCGTTCAATCCCAGCCCGGCCGCGAGCCGCACGGCCACTTCGGAGAAAGGCGGAAACAGCAGCCGGTTGACGCCCAGCAGCCGCACCACGCCTTCCCACAGGCAGCAAAGAAAGATCAGCACGATCAGCTTCTTGGCGACTCCGGCGCCAAGAATCCTGCCCCACAGCGGGCTTCGCGCAGCGGGCGCTCGCAGGGTGTTGGCGGAAGTCGTCATGGCGTGTCTTTCAGGAGTTCTCGGAGTTCATCGACCAGCTTGAGTGCGCTGGCGTCGTGCGGCGGACTGCCGACGTTCGGGTTGTCGACGAGCGCGCGAAGCCGGCCCGGCCCGCGGCTCATCACCATCACGCGATGCCCCAGGTGCACAGCCTCGTTCACGTCATGCGTGACGAAGGCGATGGTCACGCGCTTGTCCTCCGCGTCCCACAGGCGATTCAGCTCGTGCTGCATCTTCTCGCGATTGATGGCGTCGAGCGCGCCGAAGGGCTCGTCCATCAGCAGGATCTCGGGCTGTATCGCGAACGCGCGCGCGATCGCGCAACGCTGCTTCTGTCCGCCGGACAGGGTGTTCGGATACTGCTGCGCCTGCACGCCCAGGCCCACCCGTTCGATGTAGTGGCACGCACGCTCGGCGCGCTCCTTCGCGCCCATCTTCGGCCACCGCTTGGCGATGGCCCATTCGACGTTGTTGACCACCGTGCGCCATGGCAGCAGCTGCGCGAAGTCCTGGAACACGAGCACGCGGTTCATCGAAGGGCGGGTCACGGCCTTGCCGTCCACCCGGATCTCGCCGGACGAGACGGGAATGAAGCCGCCGATGGCCGTGAGCAACGTCGACTTGCCGCAGCCGGACGGCCCGAGAAGCACGAACTTCTCTCCGCGCCGGATGGAAACGCAGACATCCTCGACGGCGACGACCGTGCCCCGGCCGCGCGAGCCGGGAAACTGGATCGATACGCGGTCGACTTCGACCAGCGCATCGCTCGTGCCCGCCGCGACGGCGATCATTTGCTCATTCGGCATTCTCATCTCGCCTCCCTACCACTTCGATCCGGCATCCGCAGGAAACGCGTAGAAGTCCGCCGCCGATTTGGGCGCGTTGTTGAGCGCGCCGAAACTGCGCATGGCCTCCGCCTGCGTCTTCAGATCCGCATCGGTGGTGTAGCTCTGGTACATGGGGGACTTGAGGTATTTCAGGAACTCCGCCGGCGGAACCTTGCCGCCCACCGACTTGCTCAGTGCATCGGCGGCCTCCTCGGGATGGCTGTTCATCCAGTCGGCCGTCTTGCGCAATGCCAGCGCATAGCCGCGGACCAGGTCGGGCTGCTCGGACACGGTCTTGTCCAGCGTGCAGGCCCCCACCGCATAGAGCGAGCCCCAGGTTTCCTTGAAGCTGCCGATCTTCTTCATGCCTTGCTCCTGCAAGCGGAGGGCGAAATCCGCCGTCGCGTAGTGGCCGTCCAGCTGCCCGGCGATCAGCGCCTGCATCGCATCGGGGTGCGGCAGGTTGACCCAGTTCCGGTCCAATGCCTTGATGTCCTTGCCCGCGCGCTTGAGCACCTCCTGCGCCGTGAAGTACTGCGCCGTGTTCGGGCCCGGCGAGAGTTTCCTGGTCGTGCCCACGAAGTCCAGCAGCGAGTTGGGACCGTCCGGCCGAACCATCAGATAGGCATCGAAGCCACCCGTCGTCTGCAGCCACTTCATGCCGACGCCCTTGTCCCAGGCCTGCAGAAAAGGCCCCGGCGTGCATGAACCGAAACTCAGGCGTCCGGCCATCATCGCGTCGCGTTGCTGTGCCGTGGTGAAGATGTTGACCCATTCGATCTTCGCGTTCGGGAACATCTTCTCGACCACGCCGAGCTGGCGCGCGACCGGCATGGCGCCGTAGATCAGGCCGAAGCCGTGCGCGAAGACATAGGTCCCCTTGACCTTCGGCATCTGCTCCACCGAGAGCCCCGGCGTGACTTCGACGACCTGGGCCGGCGCCGACAGCGCAAGGCCACAGGCCAGGCCCAGACCCAACACCAGCTTGCGGATATGAATTAGCATTTTTCTGTCTCCTTGTAGGTTGAAATTTCCGACTGCATGCCCGCGGGATCCAGACGGCCCAGGCACTCGAACAACTGCTGCGCACCGTTGCCCTCGACGAGTCCGGCGATGCAGTGCGAGAGTTCGTCGGCGCGGGCAGGCGGCAGCACCGCTGCCATGCAAGCCTGGAACTTCGCCTCGATGTCGTCGTCGGTCATCGGGTTTCCGGGCGCGCCGAGGTTGTGGGCGACATAGGCCGAGCGCCGCGCGCCATCGGCCAGTGTCACGGTGACCCGCGCCGGAAAGGAAGCCGGAAACTCGGGCAATTCTTCCGCGGTGAAAGCCGTGCGCGCAGCGAGCGCGCCGGCCACCGGGTCGGACAGTTTCTCCGGCGAGAAGCTCCGCACGTCGAGGCCTCCGTCCAGCAGCGCCCGTGCCATCGACCATGGCGCGCTGAACCGCGCCTCGTAGGGTGTGCGCGGCGCGATCTTCGATGCGGCCGGTTCGAACACCAGTTCCCGGTACCACTGCGGCCCCTCGCAGCGGATCTCGCGGATGTCCTCGATGCGATCCGGCGACACCCATCCTTCGCCGCGCAACTGCAGCATGGCCTGGACCGGTGCGTGCACGCACAGGCAGGCCGGATAGGGCTTGGGGCCCATGAGCGCCACTTCCCACGGCGCGCCGCAGGCGTCGCGCCAGGTGTCGGTGATGTCGACCCGCGCGAACGAATGGAAGATCCCGAGCCGGTGCTCGAAGATGGCGCGGGGTCCGCGGAAACCCGCGCGCGCGAACTTGGCGGCGCGGATGCCCGACATCGCCGCCCAGCCCGGGTGCATCTGCTTCACGTCGCTGCCGTCCGACAGGTAGGCCATCGATCCGGACGCCATGCTCCCCGCGATGCCGAGGGCGTTCAGCGCCTGGTCCGGCGAAAGCCGCATGAGCCTGGCGGCGACGATCGCCGCCGCGAAGGTGCCCAGCACCGAGGTGGCCTGGAAGCCGTTGTCCTGGAAGGGCCCGGGCGCCAGCCGGCCCAGGCGCGCGGCGACCTGGTAGCCGACGACGAGCGCCGCGAGGATCGAGCGGCCCGATGCCTGCACCGCTTCTCCGACCGCCAGCGCCGCGGGGACGAGCACCGAACTGGAATGCACGATCGCCGCCGCATGCGTGTCGTCGAAATCGAGCGCATGCGAGAGCATCCCGTTGGCGAGCGCGGCATCCTCCATCGAGACACGCATGCCAGCGCCCCACAAGGCCGACTGCGGCACGCTCGCATCCTGAAGCGCGACGTGCACGCCGGCCATGCCGACGCCAAGGGCGCGGGCCGCCAGGGCAACGCCCAGCGTGTCCTTGATGCATCGGATCGTGGCCGCATCGACATGCGCCGGGATCGTGCTCTCGTCGAGCGAATACCACTCGGCGACCAGTCGCTCGGCCAGCGTTTGCGCGACAGGTCCGGCATTCATCAGATAACCTCCGCCCTCCGCCCTGCGGGCTGCGGTGCGAGCTTGCTTGGGGCGGCCCGGCGCGGCGCTCATAAGGCAACCTCCTGCTTGACGCTGCCTTGGACAGGTGCTGAGGTGGCGATCCGACTTCCGTGCCCTCGTGGTGACTGCCCGCGGCGCTGGCTGTTCGACAGCCCGCATGAGACCTGCAGCACCCGAGGTGCCGGAAGGCCACGACGGGCCACCGGATGTAGCGCTACGCCTACCCAGCCAGAGCGCCAATTTATGAGCGTCCCGCCATGCCTTCCGACACGGACAGTCTTAACCCAAACCGATGGAGGTTGTCCATGACTCGTAGTGTCTTTGTCGGCCTGGATTGGGCCTACCGCTCGCACGCGGTGTGCGTGATCGATGCTCAGGGCAGCGTGCTCAAGCACTTGACCATCAGCCACGACGCCCAAGGACTGGGCGAGCTGCGGCACGCGCTCGCTGCCTTCGGCAAGGCCTTGCCCATCGCCATTGAACGGCCTTCGGGCCTGATCGTCGATGCCCTGGTTGAAGCCGGCCATCAGGTCTTTGCAATCCACCCCAACCCCGTCAAGGCCAGCCGCCCACGCTACCGCAGCACCAACGCCAAGAGCGATGCGGGAGATGCCTTCATGCTGGCTGACTTGCTGCGTACCGACGGTCATCGCTGGCACGCTTTGCAGCCCCAGTCGGCGGCTATCCGCGGCTTGCGCGCCCTGGTGCGCACACGCGACGATTTGGTGACCACGCGCGTTCGCCTGGCCAACCAGCTCACCGCACTGCTTGATGCCTATTGGCCTGGCGCCGCCTGCATCTTTGCCGCCGTCGATTCGCCCATTGCACTGGCCTTCATCGAGCAGTGGCCTACCGCGCGCAAACTCACCGCCCGCCAGATCGCCGCCTTTTGCAAGCGCCATGGCTACAGCGGCCGGCGTTCGGCCGGTGTCTTGCTCGAGCGCCTTCAGGCTGCCGCGCCAAGCCTGTGCGAACCCACGCTCGCCCAGGCCCACGCTACGGCCGCCTTGGCCTTGGTGGCCGTGCTCAAGCCCCTGAGCGTCCAGATCAAGGCCCTGGATGCACACATTGCCCAAGCCATGACCGCGCTGCCGCAAGCCATCTCGGTGATGTCGCTGCCGCGCGCCGGTTGCATCTGCGCCGCCCAGATCCTGGCCGAATTGGGTGACGTACCTGAGCGCTTTGCCAGCGCCCAGCAGCTGTGCTCCGAGGCAGGCGTCGTACCGGTCACCTACGAGTCCGGCAAGAGTCGCGCCGTCACCTTCCGATGGGCTTGCAACCATCGCCTGCGTCGAGCCATTACCTGCCTTGCAGACAACTCTCGTCATGCCAGCCCATGGGCTGCCAGCGTCTACAACGCCGCGCGCAAGCGCGGTTGCGATCATCCGCACGCAGTGCGCATATTGGCTCGCGCCTGGACCCGTGTGCTCTGGCGCATCTGGACCAACGGCACTCTCTACGACCCGGCCATCCATTCCAGCGCTTGTCGCATCGAAATCTCTCAAGAGGGTTGACACCGGATGTCTCATGGCCGAACCCCGAAGCGGGCCTTGGGCCCGAGCTTGGTCGGCAGCGTCGAATAGGCCGTCTCGATGAAGCGGCAGAGGTAGGCGCGGGTTTCGCGGGGATCGATGATGTCTTCGAGCGCAAAGGCCTCGGCCATCCGGAACGGCGAGGTC
This sequence comes from Variovorax sp. PBL-E5, assembly GCF_901827185.1. Taxonomy (NCBI): domain Bacteria; kingdom Pseudomonadati; phylum Pseudomonadota; class Betaproteobacteria; order Burkholderiales; family Comamonadaceae; genus Variovorax; species Variovorax sp. PBL-E5. The sequence goes on from NZ_LR594671.1 coordinate 4,919,556, forward strand.
AGCGCGGCCAGTTCCGCTTCGATCTCGGCTTCGCGCAAAGCGGGATCTTCGGCCGCTTCGATCTCGCGGCGGAATGCGGCCCGCGCGCCGCCCTGGACCGGCAGGTTGCCGATCTCGGCACTCGGCCAGCCGATCTTGAAGTTGATCCCGGCCTTGTCGCAGGCGGCCATGCCGGCCATCCCGTAGCACTTGCGAACCACCAGCGTGAGCGCCGGAACGCTGGCCTGCATGCCGATGTACACGGCACGCATCCCATCGCGCAACGTGCCGGCGGCCTCTGCATCGGGCCCGACCAGAAAACCCGGCTGGTCCACGAGGTAGACGAGCGGGATATGGAAGGTATCGCAAAGCTCGACGAAGTGGCCTTGCTTGCGCGCGGCGCGGCCGTCCATCGCGCCGCCGTACACCATGGGATTGTTCGCCACGATGCCGACCGGCCGCCCGCCCAGCCGCGCGAAGCTGGTGATGATGCCCTTGCCCCAGGACGGCTGGATCTCGAACAGCGAGCCGCGGTCGAAGACGGTGCGCAGGATGCGCCGCATGTCGTAGGGCTTGCGGCGATCGCGGGGGATGATGGAGGCGAGCAACTCGTCGCGGCGATCCACCGGGTCGTCGCAGGCGACGACCGGCGGCATCTCCCAGACGTTCTGCGGAAGGTAGGAAAGAAAGTCGGCGATCGCCTCGAGGCAATCCGCCTCGTTGGCCACGACGTTGTCGATCGTGCCCGCGGCGTCGACGGCCATCTTCGCGCCGCCGAGCTCCTCGCGCGTGACCTTGCGGCCCATCGCGCGCTCGACGATCGGCGGTCCGGCCGCGAAGACCTGGCTCTGGCCGGCCACCATCACCGACCAGTGCGCAAGAATCGCCCGGCCCGCGGGACCGCCCGCGGCCACGCCGACCACCGCGCTCACGACAGGCACCAGGCCCAGCAGCTCGACCGATTTCTCGAAGCCGTGCACGCCGGGGAACACGGCGTGGCCGCGCTTCTTGATCGAGGCGACGCTGCCGCCCGAACCATCGATCAGGTTGACCAGCGGAATGCGGTAGTTGGCGGCCATGTCCTCGATGAAGCCGCCCTGCCCGCCCTTGCGGCGATCGCCGCCCCAGCTGACGCCGCCACGCACGGTGAAGTCTTCTCCCCCGACCGCGACGGCGCGGCCGCGGATGCGGCCGATGCCCATGACATAGGGCGCCGGCACGACGGACTGGATCCGGCCATCCTGGTAGTCGGCCGTGCCCGTGATCTTGCCGACCTCCTGGAAGCTCCCGGCGTCCATCAGGCTGCCGATGCGCTGGCGGATGGTGAGGCGTCCGCTGGCCGTGTACCTGGCCACCGATTCCTCGCCGCCCAGGGACTCGGCCCACGCGCGCCGCCGTTCGAGTTCCCCGATCTCGGCGGTCCAGTCGGATGTCGTGCTCTCTGCGCTCACGTGCTGCTCCTGCTTTTCTTCGCGGCGTCGATGCAGGCCTGCATCAGACCGGTGTGCACCTGGCCCTGCTGGAAGTCATCGCTGGCCAGCACCAGCTGGATCGCAGGGATGTTCGTCTTGACGCCGGCGATGTCGAACGCGGCCAGCGCCTCGCTCAGCTTGCCGATCGCGGCATCCCGCGTCGGCGCATGCACGATCACCTTGGCGATGAGCGAGTCGTAGAACGGCGTCACCGCATTGCCTTCGGCATAGCCGGTCTCGATGCGGATGCCCTCGCCCGATGGCGGCCGGAAGGTCGCGAGCGTGCCGGTCGACGGGAAGAAGCGCAGCGGATCTTCGGCGCAGACGCGCGCCTCGATGGCATGGCCCCGCACATCGATCGACGGCGGCAGGATGTCGGGCAGGCGTTCGCCGGCCGCGCTTCGGATCTGGGCCGCCACGAGGTCCACGCCGGTCACCTCTTCGGTCACGCCGTGCTCCACCTGAAGACGGGTGTTCATCTCCAGGAAGCTGAACTCGCCGGTCGACGACAGCAGCATCTCGAGCGTGCCGATGTTGTCGTAGCCGGCCTTCGCCAGCGCCGCCGCGGCCTGCGTGATCACCTGCAGGCGCCGGCTCGCCGCGATGCCCGGCGCGGGTGCCTCCTCGATGACCTTCTGATTGCGCCGCTGCACGGAGCAGTCGCGATCGAAGAGATGGGCCACGTTGCCGTGCGCATCGCCGATCAGCTGGATCTCGACGTGCCGCGGTTGCACCAGAAGCTTCTCCAGGTAGACGTCCCCGACACCGAAGCCGCGCTCGGCGGCCGATCGCGCGGTGCGCAATGCGTCGTCGAGCTGGGCGAGCGAGTCGACGCGCAGCATGCCGATGCCGCCACCGCCGGCCGCAGGCTTCACCATGACGGGAAAGCCCAGCTCTGCGGCGCGCTCGTGCAGGTCCGGGTCGTCGACGCCGATCACGTCGGTGCCGCGGCCCGTCGGCAGGCCCCAGGCCTGCGCGAGCTTGCGGGCGTGGGTCTTGTGGCCCATCTCGCGGATCCACTTCGGCGAGGGCCCGATGAAGCAGAGGCCGGCATCGATCACGCGCTGCGCGAAGTCCGCGTTCTCGGCCAGAAAGCCGTAGCCGGGATGGATGGCATCGGCCCCTGTCTCGCGCGCGGCGTCGATGATCTTCTCGATGCACAGGTAGCTCTCGCGCGGCGCGGCCGGCCCGATGCCGACCGACTGGTCCGCTTCGGCGACATAGGGCAGATCGCGATCCGCTTCGGAATGGACGGCCACCGACGCGATGCCGAGCTGCCGGAGTGCGCGAATCACGCGCGACGCCACGGCGCCTCGGTTGGCCACCAGGACTTTGTGGAATGCCGCCATCTTCAGAAACTCGTGGGCCACGCGCGCAGCAGGTGCTGGCCGATGCCATTGGTGAGCTTGAGCGAATGGACCTCGAGCATCCGGATGAGATAGTCGCGCGTCTCCTCGGGACGAATGACATTCTGGACGGCGTAGGTGCGCGCGATCTCGTAGGCCGTGTTGTTCTTCTCCATCTCGGCGAGCTGCTCGTCGAAGCCGGGGTCGCCGGGCCGGGTGCCATGCACGACGGTGGCTGCGAACTGCGGCGTCATGAAGCTGACTTCGGCGGTGGGCCACGCCGCGACCTCGTCGGAATTCTTGCCGCCGCCCATGTTGAGATAGGCCTGGCCGAAGGTCTTGCGGATGATCACCGACAGCTTGGGCACGGTGACGAGCTGGAGCGCATTCATGAAGTTGACGATCTTCCCGGTCGCCTTCTTCTTCTCGGCCTCGATGCCGATGACGAAGCCCGGGGTGTCGACAAGCAGCACCAGCGGCACATTGAAGGAATCGCACATCACCATGAAGGCGATGGCCTTGTCGGCCGCATCCGCGTCGAGCACGCCGCCCTTGAAGAAGGGGTTGTTGGCCAGGATGCCCACCGACTTGCCGCCGATGCGGGCCAGCGCCGTGACCAGGGTCTTGCCGTACTTCGGCTTCAGCTCGAACACCGAGTCCAGATCCACGATCGAGGCGATGAGCTTCCTCATGTCGTAGACCTGGGCGCGATTCGGCGGCACCAGATCCATGATCTCGGCCATCCTGCGGCCCGATCCTGCAGGGATCGGCTGCTCCGGCGGGCATTGGTTGTGGTGCGAGGGCAGGTAGGAGAGGAAGCGCTTCGTCGCGTCGATCGCGTCTTCATCGCGGTCCACGACCATGTCGATCAGGCCGGTGAGCTCGGTGTGGATCTGCCAGCCGCCGAGGTCTTCCGCATCGACCTTCTGGTTGGTCGCGAGCTCGATCAGGCGCGGGCTCGAGACCGCCATCACCGCGCCTTTGCGGATGACGCTGAAGTCCGAGCAGCAGGTGTAGAGAAAGGAGGAGCCGTAGCAATAGCCGAGCACCGATGCGGCCCACGGCGTTTCGCGCATGCGCTGGTATTGCGCCGGATCGTTGCCCAGGCCGAGGCCCATTCCGCGGGCGCCCATCGTGTCGGGCATGCGCGCGCCCGAGGACTCGCCCAGGAACACGATCGGCATGCCGCGCTGCGTCGCGACGCGCTTCATGTGCGCCACCTTGCGCACATTGGTGGCGCCGCTCGACGCACCCAGCACGGTGAAGTCGTTGGAGACCACGGCCGCCCAACGGCCGTCGATCTTGCCGTAGCCGGTGATCTTGCCGTCCGCCGGCGTGCGGTCCTCGTCTTCGCGCGAATGGGTCGAGGTTGCGAACAGGCCGGATTCCGAGAAGGTGCCGGCATCGAACAGCCGGTCGATTCTGGAGCGTGCGTTCATGACGCCGGCCAGCTGCCGCTTCTCGATCTTCGCTGCGCCGCCCATGGCCAAAGCGATGGCGCGGCGCCTCTCGAACTCCTGGTCCAGGCTCTTCTTGAACTCCGACGGACTGGCAGAACTGCTGCTCATGACACTTCTTTCTCGATGATGGAGGGGGTGGTGGGCGACGCGACGATGATCCGGTCGCGCTTCAGTTCGGCGATCTCGGCGGCGCCAAGGCCGAGGATCTCGGCCAGCACGTCCGCCGTGTCTTCGCCCACGCCATGGCCGGTGTGCCTGACGGCCCCGGGCGTCTCGGACAGCTTGGGAACGACACCGGCGAGGACGACCGTGCCCAAGGTGTCGTCGGGTACGCGCAGCAGCATGTCCCTCGCCTCGAAATGCGCGTCCTTGAAGATGTCGGCGACCGAATAGATCGGGGCGGACGGCACGCCGCCCTCGTTCAGCGCCGCCACCACGTCGTCGAGCACGTGGGTCCGCACCCAGCCGGCGATGATGTCGTCGAGCACTTCTTCGTTGGCAGAGCGTGCCAGCTGCGTCCGATAGCGGTCGTCGTCGGCGAGCTCGGATTGCCCCATGGCCGTCGCCAGCCGCGCGAACACCGCGTCGCCCATCGCGGTGATGTGGATGTGGCGCTCGTCGCGCGTGACGTAGGTGTTGTTCGGCGCGGAGTCCGGCAGCCGGGCGCCCGCGCGTTCGGCGATCACGCCCAGCTGATCGTAGGTCGGCACGTGCGGCTCGATCAGGCTGAAAGCCGATTCGTACAAGGTCGCATCGACGACCTGCCCGCGCCCCGTGCGGCCGCGCGCAAAGAGGGCCATCATGCCGCCGAGCGCCCCGTAGAGGCCCGTCACCTCGTCCGTGACGGATGCCGCGATCCGCGCCGGCGCGCGGTCGGGGTCGCCGGTGAGGTAGCGCAATCCGCTGAGGGCCTCGCCGATGGCGCCGTAGCCGGCCCGCTGCGCATAGGGCCCGGTCTGGCCGAAGCCGCTGATCCGGATCATGACCAGACCCGGATTGCTTCGGCTCAGCGTGTCGTAGCCCAGCCCGAGGCGCTCCATCGTGCCGGGCCGGAAGTTCTCGATCACGATGTCGGAGCGCTCGGCCAGGCGCGCGACGATCGAACGGCCTTCGTCGCTCTTCAGGTCGACGGAGATCATCCGCTTGTTGCGGAAGATGCTCGCGGCATAGAGGGACTTGCCGCTGGCCCGCTTGCCCATGCTGCGGACCGCGTCGCCCTCGGCCACCTCCACCTTGATGACCTCGGCGCCGAAGTCGGCCAGCAAGCGGCCGCAAAAAGGCCCTGCAACGCTGGAGCCGAGCTCCAGCACGCGAACGCCCGCAAGGGGGCCGCCGCTCTTCTTGTCCGTCATGCGTTTTTTGTCTCCGTTGCAGCGCGCTGCCTGCTCGCAGGCATGCAGCACCGTGGTCGTGAATTCAATGTACGAGATCGTCGACAACTATGTCAACATTGAAAACGCTAGTCTGATAATTTTTAATGTCCACAATCTTGTTTATTACAATCGACGCGATTCGATACCGCTAAGCTGCGTTTCTTGAAGCGCAACGCAACAGGTCGATGCCGGCATGTGCGTCGGCGCGAAGCTCACGCACGAAAGGACGAAGAAGTGAAAGCGAAGAAAACTGTCAAACCGGAGAGCCCGAAGCGCGGCAGCGCCCGGGTGGAGCAAGACATCGTTCAGGTCCTGCGAGATCGCATTTCCCTCCACCAGATCCCGCCCGGCGCCAAGCTGCTCGAAGGCGAGCTCGCGGAGGAGTTCGGGGTATCGCGCACCCGCGTGCGTGAGGTGCTCACCGAGCTGGAGCTGCGCGGCCTGATCAAGCGCGAGCCCAATCGGGGCGCGATCGTTTCCCGCCTGCAGCTGAGCGAGGTCTTCGAGATCTACGACGCGCGCGAAGGACTGGAGGGAATGATCGTGAGGCTGGCGACGCTCAACAAGCCGCCGGAGTACTGGCAGTCCTGGGTCGATCAACTGAAGGTCGGCGGCCCTTTGGAGAAGCTCATCGAGTCCGGCGATATCGAAGGCTACTTCTCGAACTACGAACGGCTCCGCGGCGAGCTGATTGCGGCCGCCAACAATGCGGTGCTCGCCGGCATGCTGGACAGCATCTTCGAAAAGACGCGCGTCATCATGCGCCGCGTGCAGATCCTGCCCGGCCGCGCGGCCATGGGACTGGTCGAGCAGCGCGCTTTCGTTGCGGCCATGCGCGAAGGCGATGCGGAAAAGGCCGAGCAGCTGCGCCGCCAGAACATCCGCAGTGCGGTGGTCACCTTGAAGCGTTTCCAGCACTACGTGCTGTGAGCCCATGACCGTCCTGCCGACATGCGACCCCCCTCGCCCGCCGCCGCTGGCCGGCGTGCGGGTGCTCGATCTGTCCCGCCTGCTGCCGGGCCCTCTGTGTGCGCAGCACCTGTGCGAACTGGGCGCCACGGTGATCAAGATCGAGGATCCCGGCGCGGGCGACTATGCCCGCCCCGCGATGAGGCAGTTGGTGAATCGCGGCAAGATCGGGTTGACGCTCAACCTCAAGTGCGATGAAGGGCGCGAGATCTTCTTTCAGCTGCTGGCGAATGCCGATGTCGTGCTGGAGGGATTCCGCCCGGGGGTGATGCAGCGCCTGGGCCTGGACTACGCCGAGCTCTCGCGCAGGCGGCCGTCGCTGGTGTATTGCGCCATCTCCGGCTACGGCCAATCCGGTGCCCGGCGGCATGCCGCCGGCCATGACATCAACTACCTCTCCCGCTCGGGCGTTCTGGACATGACGGGCGAAGCGGGCGGCCCGCCGGTCATCCCGGGCTTCCTGATCTCGGACATCCTGGGAGGCACCTTGAGCGCGGCGACCGGCATCCTCGCCGCCCTGGTCGAGGCGCGTCAGACCGGCCGAGGCCGGTTCATCGACGTCAGCATGACCGATGCCGTCATGGCGCACAACGTGCTGCCGCTGGCCGAGTACAACGAATCGGGTTCGGTGCATGCGCGCGGCACCGGCTCGCACACGGGTGGGGCTGCGCGCTACAAGACCTATGCCGCCCGGGACGGGCGCTTTCTCGCCGTCGGCGCACAGGAAAAGAAATTCTGGGACCTGCTCTGCGACGCGCTCGAACTGCCCGAGCTCAAGCCCTTGCACAGCCCGGACGACGCGCAGGCGCCCGACGTGGAGCGGCTGTTGCGCCGCGCCTTTGCCACCCGCGACGCCGCGGACTGGCTATCGGTCCTCGAGCCGCTCGATTGCTGCGTCACGGCCGTCCGGTCCTTCGAGGAAGCGCTGAGGGACCCGGATTTCCGATCGCGCGGAACCGTGCGTGCACCGGCCGCGGACGCCGCGATGAGCCTCGGGCTGCCTTTCGTCGTCAGCGAGTTGGCGCCTTCGGCCCCCAAGGCCTCGCCGCGCCAGGGCGAGCACACCGACACCGTGCTCGGCGAACTGGGTTTCGGCCGCGACACCATCGCCTCGCTGCGCAGCCGCGGCGTCATTTGAATTTCGACAACCATCTCGACAAGACCCAGGAGACGTCAGCATGACCCTACGTGAAATCAAGTCCGAAATCACCGGCTCGCTTTGGAAAGTGTTGAAGGCGCCCGGCGACCGCGTCGCCGAGGATGACCCCCTCATGATCCTCGAATCCATGAAGATGGAAATCCCCGTGATCGCGGATGCATCCGGGATCCTCAAGGAGCTCCTGGTTGCCGAGGGCGAGTCGGTGTCCGAAGGCCAGGTCGTCGCCAGAATCGAGACCTGATCCGTGGGGCCGCTCAACGGATACCGCGTGCTCGAGCTCGGATCTACCGCTGCCGGGCCGTTCTGCGCCCGGCTGCTCGGAGACTTCGGTGCCGAGGTGATCAAGATCGAATCCGAGGAAGGCGATCCGATCCGCCATCTCGGCGAGACCGTCAACGGGAAATCGCTCTACGCAGCCAGCATCGCCCGCAACAAGCACATCGCATCGATCGACCTGCGCCGCCCCGAAGGACGTGCGCTGATCCTGAAGATGCTGCCGGCCTTCGACGCGGTGGTCGAGAACTTCCGGCCCGGCACCCTGGAGCGCTGGGGCCTGTCCTATGAAGAACTCAGCCGCGTCCGGCCCGGTCTGATCCTGACGCGAATCAGCGGCTATGGACAGACCGGACCGTACCGCCATCGGCCCGGCTACGGCGTCATCGGCGAAGCGGTCAGCGGCCTGCGCCACATGATCGGAGAACCGGACCGGCCGCCTTCGCGCGCCGCGGTGCCGCTCACCGATTACATCGCCGGGCTCTACGCCGCGTTCAGCACGGTCATGGCCTTGCTGCACCGGGAACGAACCAGCGAAGGACAGTCCATCGACGTGGCACTCACCGAGGCCGCATTCAGCTTCATGGAGAGTTTCGTGCCCGCGTTCGACAAGCTCGGCAAGATCGGATCGCGCACGGGCTCCCGTCTGCCCAACAGCGCACCGAACAACCTGTACCCCACGCGCGACCACAGCCACATCCTGATCGCCGCGCTGGCCAACCCGATCTTCCGCCGGCTCGCGGCGGCGATGGCGCAACCGGATCTGGCCATCGACGCGCGCTTCGCGGACCAGGCATCGCGCAATGCCCATGAAGATGCCCTGGACGGCATCGTGAGCGCATGGACTTCGACCCGGGATCTGGCCGAGCTCGAGCGCATCCTGCAGGCGGCGGACGTTCCCGCGAGCCGCGTGTTCACGATGGCCGACGTCTTCCAGGATCCGCAATACCGTGCGCGAAACATGCTGCAGGTCGTGGACGACGAGGACATCGGCCCCGTCACGCTCGCCGGCGTGGTGCCGCTCATGTCGGGCACGCCGGGCAGCGTCCGCTGGTCCGGCCATCGGGTCGGCCAGGATACGCGCGAGGTGCTGTCAACCTTCGCCGATGTCGACAGTGCCGAGCTCGATGCACTCGTCCGTCGAGGCATCGTCTTCTGTGGCGAAGCGGCGGCGGTGCCAACGGTCTGATGCGCGAGCTCGCCGCTGGACAACGGACCGGGCTTGTGTTCTTCTCGGTGCGCATTCCCGAATCGAAAGACACCGCGTGGACGCGCTCGACATCCTCATCATTCCCGGCAGCGCGCGCGCAGGCTCGCTCAATCGCAGGCTGGCCGCCTTTGCCGCACGCAGCGCCAGCGACGCGGGCCTGCGGGTTCGCGAACTGGACCTTCGCGCCTTGAAGCTGCCGCTCTACGACGGCGACCTCGAGGCTTCGTCGGGCGTGCCGGAAGGCGCCCATGAACTGGCGCAGGCGATCCGCGAAAGCGATGGCCTCCTGTTCGTCACGCCGGAGTACAACGGATTCCCGACGCCGCTGGTCGTCAATGCCTTCGACTGGCTGTCACGGATCGCGGCGACGCCATCGCGACCCGCGGGCCTGGCCGTCACCGCCAACAAGCCGGTGGGCCTTCTGTCCGCATCGCCCGGACCCGGAGGCGCGCTGCGTTCGATGAATTTCATGCGCCAGTACCTGCAGATGGCCTTCGCGATGCTGGTCGTGCCCCAGCAGTTCGCCCTGGCCCGCGCGCACGAGGCCTTCGACGAGGCCGGCGGCCTCCAGGATGCCAAGGCGGCACGGTCGGTGCAGACCGTGCTGGCTTCGCTGGCCGCGCTGGCGCAAGCGCTCAAGACGGCGGCGCGATAAGGGGACCGACGGCAGCGCGCGCATCCTGCCAGGCACGTGCAGCGCTACGGCCGTATCCCCTATCGGCTCTTCTGCGCGCGCGGTCCCCGCCCCGGAATCGCCGCGAGCTTCACCTTGATGTGTTCAGCCGCTGCGAGCACATCGTCGCGCGAGCCGGAAAGATAGAGCCGCCCGGTGGCGCCGATCATCCGCAGGTCGACAAGACGGATGCCGGGCACCGCCTTCTCGGCCTCGTTCGCCGCATAGGACGCGAACAGCGCCGGCACCAGTTCGAGCAGAAGCATGCTCTCGCCGGGAAGCACCATCGATGCCTGCTTGTTGCGGTTGATGATGACGGCGTGCCGATCGGTGATGTCCTCCACCACGTCCATCACCAGGATCTCCGGCTTGAGCTGGTCCTCGGCACGCAAGCCCAGCGATGCCAGGATCGCCTCGCCTGCGCGGGCCAGATCGGCCGGCTGGTCGGCGTGCACTTCCAGCACGCCGAATTGCCGCTCGACGACCAGCAGGCCGGGTTCCAGTTCGGGCGCCGCCTTCAGCGCCGTGTCGGTCACGCGCTCGATGGCGAGTCCCGGTGCAATCTCCAGGATCAGCGAGCTCATGCCTTCCAGCGGAACGTAGCCGCGTCCGCCGGTGGGCGAGCTCAGGTAGGCGGCGAACTGTCGCTCGAGGCGATCGAGCGTCAGATAGACACGTAGTTCGTTCTGCATAGTGGCTTTCGCGGCACGTCCCGAAGGACGACGCTCACTTCTTGGCAGCTTCGAAATACTTGAGCACGTCGACGTGCGGTCGCGGGATCACGTGGCAGGACCTGACCTCGCCCACCTGCCGCGCCGCCTCGGCGCCGGCATCGGTGGCGGCCTTGACGGCCCCGACGTCGCCGGTCACGGTGATCGCCACCAGCCCCGCACCCACCTGCTCGCGACCGACCATGGTCACGTTCGCCGCTTTCACCATGGCATCCGCGGCAGCGTATGCCGCCACGTAGCCAACCGTCTCGATCAAACCAACTGCTTGGGACATGTCGTCTCTCCTGTCAAAAAACTACGATCAAAAAATGCGCGGCGCCTAGCGCTCGCCGCTGGGATCGACGATCCCGACCACCATGGCATCGACCGGACTGCCGCAGTAGTGCGCCGCCACCGAGCCCTGGATCACCAGCGCGTCGTCGCCGATGCCCACGCCGAAGCCGTCGAGTGCAATGAGCGATCCACCGCCGTCCATCTCCAGGCGCACCAGGGCGCCCGGCGGAAGCAGTTCATGCCGCTTGGTCGCCCAGATGCGACCGGTCACCGTACCTATCTTCATTCGCTGCGCTCCATTCGTAGGCCCGCCGTCCTGGCGTAATCGCGCGCCGCCGGCGTGATGACGGCGCTCCGTTTCAAGCGCACGACCTGGCCGCTGGCGCGATGCCGCCGCAGGACGGCTTCGGTGACCACCGCTTCGTCGAGCGTCATGGCGACGCTGCAACGCAGCGATTCCGCGGGTGGCTGTGCCGGCGCATCGTGGCGGGTCGCCGACATGGACGCGGGCGCCGCCAGCTTCAGGTCGAGCTCGATCGTGCCGCTCAGGAAGCGCTCGCGCAAAACCTCGCTCGCACACAGCAGCTTGAACCAGCGCAGCAGTTCGGCCAGGTCCTCGTCATTGCGAACCGCCAGCGGAAGCCGCACGGCCCGCGCAGGCGCCGCAGCGGGCCGGCGCGTCTGCATGAAGCCGCGCACCGCCTCGCTGACGAGGCCTTCGAGCTCGGGCGATGGCGAGGTGTTCATCTTCTGTTCTCCGGCGTCAGGGCCGCGATCGCGGCCTCGCTCGCGGCGCGCACGGCGGACTCGGTGCCGCTCACGTACAGGCGGCCGCTGGCACCCATGAAGCGACAGTCCACCAGCGTGATGGCGGCCGCCTTCTCGGCTTCGTTGGCCGCCAGCAGCGCGCCGGCGGCGGGCGTGGTTTCGAGCAGGAACAGCGACTGGCCCGGCAGCAGCATCGAGCCCGACTTGTTGCGATTGACCAGGAAGGAGTGGAGGCTGTCGACGCGATCGATCTGGCGCGATGCAAGGATCTGCCGCGGCGGCAGCTCCGGCGACGACAGCCCCAGGGCCTGCAGGATCGCAGCGCCTGCCGCCTTCACCGACGCAGCATGGCGCGCGTGGAACTCCAGATAGCCGAACTGCCGCTCCACCATGAGCACGCCCGGCTTGACGTCGACTTCCTTGAGAACGATGTCGGTCAGCCACTCGACGTCCAGGCCGGGCGCGATCTCGACGATCATCGCCGCGTCGTTCGCCCGCGGCAGAAATCCGCGCATCATGCTGCCGAGAAAGCACATGGTCTGGGGCTGCAGGCGGTCCAGGAAATCGAAAGAGCGCAGTGTGGTCATGGGAGGGTCCGGGATTCGAGGGCCAGGGCCAGGATGGCCCGGACGGTGTCGCGAATGGGGTCGTCCTGCGCATCGCTGGTGCGTTGCGATGGCGCCGCTGCCTCGCCGCGCGCGGCGGCCGCGCCGATCGGGAAGGCGATCTTTTTCCAGTTGATCAGATGCTCGGGCCCCACGTTCTCCGCGATGGAGCTGCGGCCCGCGAAGCCGGTGCCGATGGTGAAGGTGGGCGCCAGGCCGGTGCCGGCGCCGATCACGCCCATGGACGTGCCCTTGTTCACGATCGTGCGGTTCACGTCCAGCGCGCTGCCCCACAGTGCGATGGTCTCGAGGTCTTCCGCGAAGATGCCCGAGGTGTGTCCCGCGCCCGAGACGGCCAGCATGGCTCGCGCCTCGCGGATCGCGTGCTCCCGATCGTCCACGCGCTTGACGCCGAGGATGGGAGAGAGCTTTTCCTTGGCCATGGGCGAGGCGCGCGAGACCTCGTTCAACATCCCGACCAGCACCTTGGCCTGACTCGCGCCGGACAGACCCGCCTGCTCGGCGATCCATGCGGCCGAACGGCCGACGATCTTCGGATTCAGACGGCCCTCGGGGAAGGCGAACGCCTCCAGGCGTTGCTGCTGTTCGGCGTTGCAATAGAAGGCGCCCGCGCGCTTCATGCGCTCGGTGAAGACGCGCTCGGCATCGCGATGCACGAACACCGCCGAGGGCGTGGAGCAGGCCGAACCGTGGTCGAAGGCCTTGGCCGCCATGGTCTCGTCCACGGCGATCGCCAGGTCGGCGCTGGCATCCACGTACACGGGGACATTGCCCGGTCCCACGCCCAGGGAAGGCGTGCCCGAGCTGTAGGCAGCCCGCACCATGGGCGTGCCGCCGGTGGCGAGGATCAGGTTCACGCCCGGGTTGCGCATCATCGCGTGCGTGGCGTCCAGCGTCGGCGCGGCCTGGATCTGGATCGCGTCCGCGGGGGCACCGGCCTCGCGTGCCACGTCGCGCAGGTACTCCGCCGCGTCGATGGAGCAGCGCAGCGCCAGCGGATGCGGACTCAGGATGATGGCGTTGCGCGTCATCAGGCAGGACAGCACCTTGAAGTAGAGCGTGGCGATCGGACTGGTCGATGCCACGAGGCCCATCACCACGCCTGCGGGCCGGCCGATCAGCAGCATCCTGCGTTCTTCATCGACCTGCACGCCGCCGAGCACGCTGCGGCGGTGGAAGGCCATCAGGTCGCGGCTGGCCAGCAGGTTCTTGAACAGCTTGTCTTCCACGCGGCCGATGCGGGTCTCTTCCACCGCCAGCCGCGCATAGTGCTCGGCACGGTCCTCGCAGGCGCGGCAGACGCGCTCGGCGATGCGCCAGGCCTCGGCCGGCTCGAACCGCGCGAAGGCCTGGGCCGCAGGCACGGCACGTGCCACCAGCGTGCGCGCCTCCTGCAGCGCGGCCAGGTCGTCGTCGAGAGCGGGGTTCACGCGATGCCCCTCAGACGTTCGCGCTGCGGCGAGCGATATCGTTCAGGTCGAGCGAGCTGATGGCGTCGAAGACGGCCTTCACCGCGCGGCGCTCGGTGTCCGACAGGCGCTGCATGCGCGCCTCGTCCAACATGCCCGGACCGCGCTGCGCCTGCGCGCCGGCGCCGTTGGCCTGCATCGGCTCCTGAGGTGAAGGCAGCCTGACATCCATCATCATCATCGGCGCTTCGCCAAAGCGCTCGATCGGTGCCGGGCGCGAGGCTTCGGGGCGCGCATCGAGCCGCACCTTGGTCGGCTCGCAGGTCACGCGGTGCATGCGCCGCGTATGGCCGGCATAGTCGAACACCGCGTAGTGCTGCGTCGCCATGTTGTCCCAGATCGCGATGGAATCCTGCTCCCAGCGAAAGCGCACGTGGAAGTCGGGCTTCATGATCCACTCGTTGAGCAGCTTGAGCAGGTTCTCGCCGTAGCGGTCGACGAGGTTGGTAAAGCGCTTGGTCCAGATCGAATTCACGAACAGGCACAGCTTGCCCGTCACCGGATGGTTGATCACCGCGGGATGGATATAGGGCGGGTTGCCGGCATCGAGCTGCCGCGCTTCGCCGGTGTAGCCCATGCGGCGGAAGGCGTAGGAGATGTCGTGCTCCGCATCGAGCTCGAGCAGCATCTTCTTCATCGGCTCGTCCAGCGCCTCGTAGGCGGTGTTCATGCAGGCCCACAGGGTATCGCCGCCATCGGGCGGGATCTCGACGGCCCGCAGGATCGACACCGCATTGGGCTTTTCGCGGAAGGTGCAGTCCGCGTGCCAGCGATCGGTGTCGGGCGACTTCCTGCCGGTGTTGGCGATGGTCTGGATCTCGGGGTGGCCTTCCACGTGCGGAAAGAACTCGTGCCTTTCCATCTCGCCGAAGGAGCGGCCCAGCGCCAGATGCGCCTGCGGCGTCAGCGGCTGCTTGCGGAAGAAGATCACCTTGTTGTCCCAGAGCGCGCTGCGGATCTCGTCATAGACCGCAGGGCTCTTCACCGCGTTCAGGTCCACGCCGGAGATGACAGCGCCGATGGTGGGCGTCATCCGTGTCACTTCGATATGCCGGTACTTCATTGCATTGCTTCCTGTTGCTGTGCTTCGCAGGTCGACGAAGCGCCTGGGGGTCGAGTCGATTGTGGGGAGCGCGAGGCACGCGCCGTGAGGGGTGATTGCGCCATCGCGTTGCATTCCTGCGAGCGAGGCGCGGCGTGATGCGGACACGGCACGGACACCGCATGCACAGGGGCATTTGCGCCACGGCACGCGGCCGCTGCGTACCGCGCGGCCCTTTGCTCTGCCACAGTCGATGCATCCCTCACGCCGCCAAGGCATCCCGATGCAACGCGAAACCCTGCCTTCGATCGAGACCGCCTACAGCTGGTGGCTCGCAGCCCTGACACTGCTGATCGCCTCCATCGGATTCGGCGCGGCAACCTGCGTGCCGATCCTGCTCAAGCCGCTGTCACGGGAATGGGGTGCGAGCACGGCGGCTCTGGCGCTGGCCCATACCTTCATGCTGGTGGGCGCGGGCTTCGGTGGCCTGGTGTTCGGCCGCATGCATGACCGCTTCGGCTTCTTTCCGCTGGCCGTGATCGGCGCGCTGGCCACGGCCTCGGGCCTGATCGCGGCGTCGTTCGCGCAAGGCATCGGCGATCTGCACCTGGCCTTCGGCCTGCTGGTGGGCGCGTGCGGCCAGGGCATCTTCTTCAGTCCGCTGACGGCAGCGCTCAGCCAGTGGTTCGATCGTCACCGGCCGCTGGCGATCGCCAGCGCTGCCACCGGCCAGAGTGCGGGCGGTCTGCTGTTTCCGCCGCTGCTGCGCATCGCGGCACGCGACCTCGGTTGGCGCGCCGCATTGCTCGGCTTCGGCATCGTGGCCGGGGGTGTACTGCTGGCCTGCGCTCTCGCGTTCCGCCGGATGCCGCCAGCCGGCGCGCAGCAGCATCGCGCCGTCGTCGTACAGGAGTGGGCTTCCCTTACCCACCGGATGCGCATCGGCCGCGAACCGCATGCCCTGCTCATGAGCCTGGGCGCATGCCTGGGACTGTTCAACGTGGCGACCTTTCTGGTGATGGGCCACATCACCGCCGCTGGCGAGGAGTTGGGCGCGACGCCGGCGGCCGCCGCAGCGCTGCTGTCCGTCATGCTCGGCGCCAGCCTCGTCACGCGTCTCGGCACGGCGCAATGGGGCCTGCGCCTCGGCCGCTACCGCGTGCTGGTCGCCGCATCGGTGCTGCATGTGGCGGGCCTGCTCTGGTTGTCGTTCAGTGGCAGCTATGCCGCCACGGCGATCGGCGTGGCGCTGATCGGCCTGGGCTTCGGCGCCTATCTGCCCAGCTATGCCGTGCTCGCACGCGAACTGTTTCCCGTGAGTCAGGCCGGCCGGCGCATTGCCGAGATCTACTTCCTCGGCTTCGTCGCCGCCGGTGCCGGCACCTGGGTGGGCGGGCTGCTGCGCGATGCCGCGGGAGACTATGGCCTCGCCTTCCGCTTTGCGGTTTTTGCAGGTGCGGCTGGCCTGGCGGCGTTGCTCGCGCAATGGCGCGCGCTGAAGACGGTGTGAGCGGCGCTCAGCCGATGCGCTTCTTCGCGCGCGGCACGCCGAACCATTCGCTCACCAGCTCGATCGCCAGCGTGGCCGCCGGCCCCAGCGTGCGCCCGCGCGTGTGCATGATGCAAGGGTAGGCAAAGCGGTCGAAGGGCGTCGACACGCGCAGCACCGCCAGCGTGTTGCGTCCGGCCAGTTCGTCGACGACCAGCTGCGGCACCAGCGCGATCAATTGCGTGTTCTCGGCCAGCTCGGCCAGCACGCGCATGTCGTCGCAAGTCAGCGTGGGGAAGTCGACGAGGCCATGGTCCTTGAAGCTCTGCAGCAGTTCGGGCGGCAGCGTCGGTGCGCCGGTGGAGCGGTCTTTCAGGTCGGCCAGCGTCAGCCGGCCCGCGCGCCGCGCGAGCTCGTGGTTGCGGCTGGCCACCACGGCGATCTGCTGCTTGGACAACTGGATGACCGTGACCTCGCCCAGGTCGGCCGAATAGCGCGAGTCGCCGACCACGAGGTCCAGCCGGTCCTGCTTGAGGAGTTCGAGCAGCAGGCCGGAGTTGGCGATCTCGATGCGCACGCGCAGCTTCGGGTAGCGCGACACCATGTCGCGCATGACGGACGGCAGCGCCGTCGCTGCCGCGAAAGGCCCGAAGCCGATGCGGATCTCGCCTTCTTCCAGGCCCTTGATGCGGCGCACCGAATCCTTCAGCGCGCGGTCCTCCGCCGTCATGCGGCGGATGTGGTCGATGATGGGCTTGCTGTAGGCGGTGGGCACGAGGCGGCCATAGGCGCGGTCGAGCAGCGGAATGCCCAATTCGTCCTCCAGCGATTTCAGGCTGCGGCTCAAGGCCGGCTGCGAGAGGTGCACGGCCTCGGAGGCCTTGCGGAAGCTGCGGTTTTCCACCACGGCCAGGAAGTGGGCGAACTTGCGGAGATTCATGCGAGGGCCGAAGCAGTTGAAGGGGTCCGAAGATTGTGCAGAAAGCGCATGAAAATGCAAAATAAAATGCAATAGGCGCATCGCAAGCCCGTGCCTACACTGAACGCAACGCCGGTCAAAAATCGAACCGGCGATCTACAGGAGACACTGATGATTCGTTCGCTGCCGCGCTGGTTGCTGACCGCCGCGTTGCCTCTCGCCCTCTGCGCCACCGCCGAGGCACAGACCCCCACCCTGCGCATCCAGGACTACCCCGGCATCATCGGCACGCTGGCGCGCGTGGCCGTCGAGAAGGGCTACTGCGCAAAGAACGGCATTCAGTGCACGCTCACCACCATCCCGGCTGCGCCGCTCGGCGTGCAGACGCTGATGGCGGGCGGCATCGAGGTGGCCCTGCCGCCGTCGGAAGTCGCGATCCAGTCGGCAGCCAAGGGCGCCGACCTCAAGATCGTGGGCGGCATGTTCGATGCCAGCCCTTTCATGCTGATCGTGGGTCCGGGCCTGCTCGCCAGCGCCGGCAAAGGCTATCCCGCGATCATGCAAGACCTCAAGGGCAAGAAGATCGGCGTCACCTCGCGCGGCGCGGCGCCGGAGTTCCAGATCAAGTCCATGCTGCTGCAGGCCGGGCTGAAGGAGGACGACGTCACCTTCGTGGCGGTCGGTTCGCCCAACACCGGCTATCCCGCGCTGCTGAACAAGCAGGTCGATGCGGTGATGAGCTTCATTCCCTTCGATGGCTTCTGCGACGTGCTCAAGACCTGCCGCATCGCCGTGCTGCCGGCCAAGGGCGAGGGGCCCAAGGTGCTGACCGACCTCAATGGTGCAGGCGGCCTCTACGTGATGCGGCGCGACTACACGCAGAAGAACCCGGCCACGGTCGAGGCCTTCGTCAAGGCGCTGAACGAGGCCGAGCGCTTCACCGCGGACCCGGCCAATGGCGCCGAGCTGCTGCAGATCACGTTGAAGTACTACCGCATCGAGATGCCCAAGGGCGACGAGATCCTCAAGAGCTCGCTCGACCGCTTTCGCGCCAACATGATCGTGAAAGTGAAGAAGCCGGCCGTGCAGGCCGCGGCCGATTACCTGCAGCAGACGGGCCAGCTCGACAAGAGCTTCGACGCCGCCCGCCTGTTCTGAGCGCGCACGGGCATCCTCCCATGGCCACGGTCCATCCCATCTCGCGGTTTCCCGCCGTCCACGCGCCTGAAGCGCCGGCCACGGAAACGGAACTCCCCATGCCAAGAACCGCCATCGAAGTGCACAAGCTCGAACTCGCCTTCGGCGAGCGCAAGGTGATCGACGGCGTGTCCCTCGACATTCCCGAAGGGCAGTTCCTGTCCATCGTCGGGCCGAGCGGCTGCGGCAAGACCACCCTCCTCAACCTGCTGGCCGGCCTGATCGACGCGCCCTACCTGGGTACGCTGCGGTTGGACGGCACCTCGCCCCGCCTGGGCGACGATCGCATCGCCTACATGCTGGCCCGCGACTCGCTGCTGCCATGGCGCACCGCGCTGCAGAACGCCAGCTACGGCATGCAGATCCGCGGCGTGCCGCCGAAGGCGCGCGAAGCCCGCGCGCGCGATTTGCTCAAGCGCGTGGGCCTGGCCGGGTTCGAGGACATCTATCCCAAGCATCTCTCGCACGGCATGCGCCAGCGCTGCGCGCTGGCGCGCACCTTCGCGCTGGATTCGCCCTTTCTGCTGATGGACGAACCCTTCGGCGCGCTGGACGCGCAAACCAAGCTGCAGCTGGAAGAACTGCTGGTCGACCTGTGGCAACAGGAGCGGCGCACCGTCGTCTTCATCACCCACGACCTGGCCGAGGCCATCGCCATCTCCGACCGTGTGATCGTGATGAGCGCGCGCCCGGGCCGCATCGTGGCCGATCTGGCGATCGACCTGCCTCGCCCGCGCAGTGTTCGCGAGTTGCAGAAGGAACCGCACTTTCACGAGCTCTACGCCAGGATCTGGCAGACCCTCGAACAAGGATGGAGGCACTCCGATGACACATGAGACCCGACCCGCGACCGGCACGACGACGCTCGCTCGCCTGGTCCAGCACGGCAGCCTGCTGGCCGTGCTGCTGGGGCTATGGGAATACGCGGCGCGCCACGGCTGGGTCGATGCCACCTTCGTCGGCCAGCCCTCGGGCATCGCACAGTTCCTGTGGTCCAACGTGGTGGTGTCACCCAAGCTCTGGATCGAACTCGGCTGGACGCTGCTGGGCACCTTCGCCTCCTTCGTGCTGGGCAGCGTCGCTGCCCTGTTCACGGGGCTGCTCTTCGTCTCGATGCCGCGCCTGGAGCGCTTCGTCGATCCCTACCTGTCGGCCATCAACGCCATGCCGCGCATTGCGCTGGCGCCGCTGTTCATCCTGTGGTTCGGGCTGGGCGTTTCCTCCAAGATCGCGATCGGCTTCTCGCTGGTCTTCTTCATCGTGCTGTCCAGCACGGTGGCCGGCATGCGCGGCCTCAACCAGGACCACCTGACCCTCACGCGCACGCTGGGCGCACGGCCATCGCAGATGTTCGTCTTCGTCACTTTGCCGGGGGCGGTGCCGGTGATCTTCTCGGGTCTGCGGCTGGGCCTGATCTACGCGATGCTGGGCGTGGTCGGCGGCGAGATCATCGCGGCCGAACACGGACTGGGTCAGACGCTGGCCTATCTCGGCTCCACCTTCAACATGAACGGCGTGATGGGTGTGCTGCTGGTGCTGTCGCTGCTGGGCATGGGCGTGATCTGGTCGATGACGGCTCTCGAAAGACGCCTTCTGCGCTGGCAATGACGCCGGACGTGGCACCCTCGGGCCGGCGCGTCCGGGTGGCGATCCTGGCGCCCGAACACGCATTGGGCTGGACCATCATGGGCCCGGCCGACATGCTCAACAGCGCGGGAACACTCTGGTCTTCGCTGCAGGGCGAATCGGGTGTGGTGAACCGTTTCGAGGTGGCCATCGTCGGCCGCTCGGGCCAACCGGTGGTCTGCTTCCAGGGCATGCGGCTGATGCCGGAAACAGGGCTCGACGACGCGGGGTACGAGCCCGACGTCATCCTCGTGCCCGCGCTGTTCGAGGAGTCGGTGCGCTTCGGCCGTTCCGGATGGTCCACGCCGTGGCGCCCCTTCGTCGAATGGATCAAGGTGCGCCATGCGCGCGGTGCCTTCGTGGCGGCGATTTCCACCGGCGTCGCCCTGCTGGCGGAAACCTCGCTGCTGGACGGCCACAAGGCGACCACGCACTGGGCGATGATGGAAGCCATGGCGGCCAACTACCGCCGCATCGAGTTCGTGCACCACAACGGCCTGCAGTCCGCCGGACCCGGTTCCCGGCTGGTGACCACCGCGGCGGGCACGGCCTGGCAATCCCTCGTGCTGCTGCTGGTCGCAAGGTTCGCCGGCGCGCAGCAGTCGATCGAACTGGCGCGCCTGTTCTCGACCCAGTCCCTGGCCGATCAGGGCAAGCGTTGCTGTCCTGGTTTCGTGCCACCCAGCGACCACGGCGATGCCCAGGTGTTGCGCGCCCAGCGCGCCATCGCCGGCAACTTCGGCGATGCCGACGTGCTGATGGATGCGATGGAAAAAGCAGGCATGACGCGCCGCACCTTCGAGCGTCGCTTCCGGGCCGCGACCGGCTACTCGCCACTCGCGTACCTGCAGGAGGTGCGCATGCAGCGCGCCCGGCACTTGCTGGACTCCACCGTGCACGGCGTGGACGAGGTCGCGGGCTTGGTGGGCTACGGCGACGTGGCGCACTTTCGCAGCCTGTTCACGAGGATGTCGGGCATGACGCCCAGCCACTATCGCGAGGCCTTCGGCATGGGCGGCATGCTGGAGATGGCGCAGCAGGTGCTGTAGCGCGAAGGTCGGCAGCGCCGCCGCAACAGCGCCGCACTCAGGGCTTTGCTTGATTTCCTTGCGACGCGGATCGGCAACCGCTGAGCGGCGCGTGTGTCTGCACCGTCGAGGTCTCGATGGTGCGCCATACATTGACGCCCAGCGCGGTGCCATGGACCGCCAGATGAGCGCCCAACTGAATGGCTTGCAGCAGCTCGGCCGGTGTCAGCCCTTGCGCCAATGCGGTGGCCACGATCTGCCGTATCGCGCCGGGGTTGAAAGCCGTGAAGCATGCATGCAACGCCAGCTGTACCAGGCTGCGCTCTGCCGGCGTCAGGCCCGCGCCGGGGCGGCCTTGTTCGACGAAGTCGAGAAGCACCTCGGCAAAGCCGGCGTCGAGCCGCGCCACGGAAGTCAGGGCGAGGGCATGCGCGGGGCCGAGCCTGTCGATGCGGGCCTGGAGTTTCCCGTCGATGGCCGCCACCTGGGTCAAGTCGGTGAACTCGGCCAGGATGTCGGCGGCCTGGCAGACGCTCGCGACGCCTTGCACGGCCACCAGATGCAGCACATCGACAATATCGGCCTGTGTGGCCCCCACTTCGAGTGCTCGCTTCATGTGAGTGTGCAGGCCGGACTCGAAGAGATGGGACGAGGAGGTGTCGAGCGCCACGTAGATGAGCTCGACCATGCGCTGCGTCAGCGGCCCCGTGCGCGCGGGGTAGCCGGCATAGCGTGCGTAGTGCTGCACGAAGCCGGGGCAGGCCTGCAGCAGGGTCTCGGTCCATGGGCGCCAGTAGCCGCGCTCGGCGATGAAGAACTCCTTGATCTGCGCGCGCTCGGCATCGGCCGCACTGTCCGGCATGCTCATGGCGATTCCCTTGGAGCGACGCTCCGGCCAACGAGGGTTTGCCCCGTGAGGTACTGGGCGGCAGGCCCGCAGACGAAACGCAGCAGCGGATGCAGCGACTGCGGATCCGCATCGCCCGGCACTTCCAGCGCATTGACGCGCAGGGCACGAGGGCCCCACTCACAGGCGAGGGTCGAGACCAGCATGCGTGCCGCAGCGCCATCGCCGGCGTGCTGCCAGCGATCGACCTTCCGTGAGGGCAGCAGCACGGTCAGGCTGGCCTGCTGCGCGCAGCGGGCGGCAAAGCGCGCGGTGGCCGCATGCACCGCCTGCAACAGGCCTGCCGATTCGC
Organism: Variovorax sp. PBL-E5; assembly: GCF_901827185.1. Taxonomy (NCBI): domain Bacteria; kingdom Pseudomonadati; phylum Pseudomonadota; class Betaproteobacteria; order Burkholderiales; family Comamonadaceae; genus Variovorax; species Variovorax sp. PBL-E5. Next base: position 4,941,837 of record NZ_LR594671.1, read on the forward strand.
AGGACAGCGGCGACAGGTCGAGGCAGGCTGCATAGTGCGGCCGTCCGATGGCCGGCTGCGCCACGTCTTGCCACGGTGCAGCGTCGCCGCCGCAGACCTCGAGTTGCATCGGCATGTCCAGGGGCTGCGCAGCCCATGTGGCGGGCGCCAGCGCCTGACTGCCGCCGTAGATGGACGAGCCGCCATCCACTGGCAGCATCTGCCCACTCAAGGGTTGCGCGCCGGGGCTCGCCAGAAAGTACAGCGCCTGCGCCATTTCTTCGGGCGCGGCCATGCGGCCGAGCGGAATCTTGGCCAACGCACGCTCGGGCTTGAGTCGACCGGCCTGGATCAGTCCATCGACCAGTTCGGTACGCACGAATCCCGGGGCGAGCACCGTCACGCACCAGTCGGGTCGCGCTTGCGCCAAGGCCAGCGTCTGGGCGATGAGTCCCGCCTTGCTCGGACTGTAGGCGCCACGCCATGGAATGGCATGCAGCCCGGCACCGGACGCCACGTTCACAACGCGTGCGCCGGGCTTGAGCAGGTGCGTACACGCATCGACCACCGCCGCCGGCGCGGCCAGATTGAGCGCGAGCAGACGGCCCATCTGCGCCGGGCTTTGTTCAGCCAGCGGCGTATTGGACGCATCGGACATGCCGGCGTTGTTGAGGATGGCGTCCAGTGCGGGTGTGCCATCGCCCAGGGAAGCGATCTGCTGCGGGTCGGTCAGGTCGATGGTACGCAGCACATGCGCGGCCGAAGCAGGAGCGGGCAGGCTTTGCCCCAAGGTGTGCAAGGCCTGCTCGTTGTGGTCGACCAGCACGCATTGCCAGCCTGCGCCGGCAAACAGTCGAGTGGTGTCTCGCCCGATGCCGGAAGCTGCACCGGTGATCAGAACCGTCTGCATCTGCGCGTCCCGCAGGAATCAGATGTTGGTCAGCGTGATGCCGCCATCCACCGTCAGCGCCTGCGCTGTGATGAAGCCCGCGTCATCGCCGGCCAGGAAGCAGATGCTGCGGGCGATGTCTTGCACGGTGCCCAGGCGCCCCAGCGGCGTGCGGGCAATGCGGTTGGCGTCGCGCTCGGCGTTGCGGTTGCGCTGTGTGCCTTCGGTGGGAACGGCCGACGGGCACACGGCATTGACGCGGATGTTGCGCGCACCCAGCTCTGCGGCCGCAGCGCGGGTGATGCCCAGAATGCCCGCCTTGATGCCGGAATAGACCACCGAGTTGGCGGCCGAGCGCAAGGCGGCCACCGAGGCCACGTTCACGATCGAGCCACCGCGCTCCGCGTCCATCACGGCCACGGCTTCCTGCAGGCCCCAGATCACGGACTTGAAGCCCACATCCAGCATGCGCTCCACGGTCTCCGACAGGATGTCGGGGATGGCCTGGTAGCGCACCCACGCCGCGTTGTTGACCAGGATGTCGAAGCGCTTGCCGTGCGCGAACGCGCGCTGGATGGCATCGCGAATGCCTTCGCGGCTGGCAATGTTCTGCACGATGCCAAAGGCTTGCCCGCCCTTGGATTCGATGTCCTCCACCACGGGGGTCACCAGTTCTTCCTTGAGGTCGTTCACGCAGACGATGGCGCCACGAGCGGCCATCTGCAAAGCGGTTTCGCGGCCGATGCCGGCGCCCGCGCCGGTGATGAGGGCCACGCGGCCGAGCAGATCCTGGTTCATTCGTATTCCTTGGTTCACACAGACTGGATGAAGTCCCGGCCGACTTGCCGGGCGAGCGCGCCTGAGCCCCATGCGGCGTCGAACTTGCGCACTTCGCGCAAGGCGTAGTGCAGGGGAACCTCCCAGGTGAAGCCCATGCCGCCATGCAGGTGGATGGATTTCTCCAGCACGAACGCCGCGCCGGCCAGGGCGTTGGCCAGCACCGGCCGCGTATCGCGCACCCTGTCGTCTTCATCGGTGCGAAGCACGCGCTGGATGCCCGCGTTGGAGGCTTCCTGCAACAGGCGCATGCGCGCCAGCAGGTGGCGCACGGCTTGTTTGGCCGACAGGGGACGGCCGAACTGCACGCGGGTCGACATGTACTCGGCCGTGGTGGTCAAGGCGCCTTCGGCGGCACCGTTGACGAGGCTGGCAATCAGGATGTCGCTGTCGCGCTGCAATGCCGCGAACGTGGCGGCATCCAGCGCGGCCAGCACCTTGGCGCCGTCCAGCTTCAGCCACGACTGAGGATGCTCCGGGTCCAGCGCTTCGTCGTTCTGAATCTCGACCGAGCCCAGGTCCAGCAGGGCACCGCCGCCCCGGCCGTCCGCGACCAGCACCCAGTCGCAGTGCCCGGCGTGGCGGGCGTGACCCGCCAGCTTGTCCTGCAGGTTGCCTTGCAGCGCCCAGGTGGCCACGCGTTCGCCGCCGACCAGTTCTGCTGCCAGAGGCGAATCGCCCAGCGCCTTGGCGATCAGAATGGTTTCGAGCAGCGGCCATTGCAGCCGCAGCCTGCCCGCTTCGGCCACGATGGGCACGGCGAACTCGATGCCCAATGCCAGACCGCCGGCGTCTTCGCGCGCGCACACACCGCACAGGCCGGCGTTGGCCAGAACCCCGGCGGCGTCACGGAAGTTGCGGGTCTGCGCATCCGTGATCGCCTCGGCGGCAGCCTTGGCAAACTCTTCGGGCTTGAGATCGTTGTCCGGCGTGCTCATCTCAGAGGTCCTTCGGCAAGTTCATGATGCGTTGCGCAATGATGTCCAGCTGCACTTCGGTGGTGCCGGCATAGATGGTCTCGGCGCGGGCGTAGAGGTAGGCCGTGGTGAAGGCCTTGCGGGCGCGTTGTGCCAGCGCACTGGAGCGCGGGTTCACATGCGACACGATGGCCAGCGCCAGCCCCATGAAGGCCTGATGGCACTCGGACCAATGGAGCTTGGTCAGCGAGCCGCGGGCGCCGATCTTCTCGCCCGCCATCATCAGGCTCACCGTGCGCTCGACCAGGCCCTTGAGGGCGTCGATCTCGCCCACCACGTCGCCGATACGGCGCTGGTAGTAGCCGTCGTCCAGCAGCTTGACCAGCTGTGGGTCGGACTTGCACGCGGCGATGAGCTGACGCAGCTCGCATTCGAAGCGCCATGCACGGTACATGCGGTTGGTCGCGCGTTCGATGGACAGCACGCGGATGGCCGCATTCCATCCCTCGTCCGGTGCGCCGAGGCGCGCACTGTCGGGCACCACCACATTGTCGAAAAAGACTTCGGCAAACGAGTCCTTGCCGTCGATCGACTTGATGGGCACCACCCGGATGCCGGGCGTGTCCATGGGCACGGCAAACATCAGCAGGCCCCGGTGTTTGTCGGCCACCGTGCCGGTGCGGGTCAGCAGCAGGCAGTAGCGCGCCTTGGCCGCACCGCTGGTCCAGATCTTCTGGCCGTTGATGCGCCACGCGTCGCCCTCCGGCACGGCCTTGGTACGCAGGCGCGCGAGGTCGGAGCCCGCGTCGGGCTCGGAAAATCCCTGGCACCAGTAGTCGCGCATGGAAAGGATGCGCGGCAGGAACAACTGCTTCTGTTCTTCCGTGCCCACGGTCTGGATGATGGGGCCCACCAATTCCTTGCCGATCGAGCTCACGCTCTCGGGCATGGCCAGCGCGCCCACTTCCTTGTTGACGACCAGATGCTCTCGCAGAGTCAGGCCCAGGCCGCCATAGGCCTTGGGCCATGTCATGCCCGCCAGGCCCGCGTCGTACATGGACGCCTCCCAGTCACGGCACTCATCCAGCGTGGGCGTGCGGTAGTCGACGCTGTCCGCACGCATGTGCTCGGGCAGATGGGCGCGAAGCCATTGGCGTGCGTACTGGCGATAGACGGCCGGGCCTGCCGCTGCGTCCGGAATGGCCGGGTTCTTTTCCATGTGCATGAGAGCCTTCAATGTGCAGGGCGATGGCCGGAGGTCGGCACCATCAGCGCGTCCAGAACGAGGACGCCCTCGCCTTCCGGTCTGACCAGAATGGGGTTCATGTCGATCTCGGCCACATCGGCGGCATGGCGGCACGCGAACTCCGAGAGCCTGGCCACCGTGCGGGCAGCAGCGGCCACGTCCGCCCTGGCCTGACCGCGGGCGCCGTCCAGCAGCGCAAACATCCGGAGGCTGCGGATCATCCGCAGGGCTTCCTCTTCGGAGACGGGCGCCACCTGCAGCGCGACATCCTTGAGGATCTCGGCATGGATGCCGCCCAGCCCGACCATGACCACCGGACCGAACACGGGGTCGCGCGAGACACCCGCGATCAGCTCCACGCCGCCGCGGACCATCGGGGCCACCAGCACGCCGTCCAGACGCGCCTGCGGTGCATGCTTTCGGGCATTGGCCATGAGACGGTCGTACGCCTGCCGCACGGCATCGTCGTCTTGCAGGTCCAGCGCCACACCGCCGATCTCGGTCTTGTGGGCGATGTCTTCCGACGCGATCTTGAGGACCACCGGGTAGCCCGTGGCCCGGGCGCTGCGCACGGCATCGTCGGCCGACGTCACCACCTCCTCGCGCGGCACGCTGATGCCGGCCGCCGCCAGCGCCTTCTTGGCGTGGAACTCGTTGCGGAACACGGCGGCATCCACGCTGTCCACCGGACCGCCATAGGCGGCGGCCGTGGGCAAGGTGGTGAGCTGGCCGAGCCTGACCAGACCTGCCAGTCCACTGGCTGCCGCTGGAATGGTGGGGAACACCGGAATGCCCAGCGCATTGATCTCGGCCACCGCATCGGCCGGGCCCTGGCTGATGATGACCAGCAGACGGTCGGGGTGGCTGGCGCGGATCCTGGACAGCGCCTCCAGGTACACGCCGCGCAGGCGCGGGTTGTACAGCGACAGGGCCAGCAGCAGCACGAGCGTGCTGCCGTTGGAATCGTCCTGCAGTGCCGTCAGCATCTTCAGCAGAATGTCGGGCCGCGCCGACATCTGGGCCGACGCATCCACGGGGTTGTGGGTGCCGGCGGTCGGGACGGCCTCGCGGATCAGTGCCTGGGTCGCGTCAGCGAGCTGCGGCAGCGTCATGCCGGCCTGCACCATCGCATCCGCCATCATGATGCCGAACCCGCCGGAAGCCGCCACCAGCGTCACGGCGTCGGTGGTGGGCAGACGCTCTGCGCGCAGCAGCGCAGCGGCATGGCCCACGTCGAGCAGCTCTTCGAACGAGCGCACGCGCAGCACGCCATAGCGGCGAAAGACGGCGTCGAACACCGCGTCGGAACCCATCAACGCGCCGGTGTGCGAGGCCGCTGCGGCCTGGCCTTGCTCGGTGGCGCCGATCTTGAGAACGATCACCGGCTTTTGCTGCTGGCGCGCCATGTCCAGCGCCTCGATCAATCGACCGGCATGGCGGCAGGTTTCCATGCAGCACAGGATGATGCGGGTGTCGGGGTCCTGCGCCAGCGCGGCAATGCCGTCGGCCACGTCCACATCGGCTTCGTTGCCGGTGGCAATGAAGCGACTCACACCCAGACCGCGCGCGGCCATGTTCCGCATCGTGAAGCTGCCGATGTTGCCCGACTGCGAGACGATGCCCACCTGCCCGGCAGGCGGCAGGCTTTGTTCCAGCGCGATGGAGAACGAGCCCACCAGCTTGTCCACCACATTGACGGTGCCCAGACAGTTCGGGCCCAGCAGCCGCATGCCATGGTTGCGCACCACGCGAACCAGCTCGGCCTGCAGGGCCGCGCCCTCGGGGCCGGCCTCGGCAAAGCCGGCCGACAGCACGATCACGCCGCGCACACCGCGGCTGGCACAGTCGCGAACGGCCTGCAGCGTAGCTTCCACGGGCACCGCCAGGATCGCCATCTCCGGTGCCGTGGGCGTATCCAGGATCGAAGCGTAGGCCTGCAGGCCCTGGATGGTGCCGCCCTTGGGGTTGACGGGATAAATGGCGCCGGCATAGCCGTACTTGCGCAGCAACTGGACGGGGCGGCCGCCGATCTTGGTGATGTCGTCGGAGGCGCCGATGACCGCGACGCCATCGGCCTTGAAGAATGCGTCCAGCCCGACGCCCGGGGCTGCCTGAGCCTGGGTCAGCATGTGCTCAACGCCCTTTGAAAACCGGCGCGCGCTTCTCGAGGAAGGCCATGCGGGCTTCGCGGGCGTCCTCGGTCCTGGACAGGGCCACGGTGAACTCCTGCTCGAAGCGATAGGCGTCGCGCTGCGGCATCACATCCACCATGTTGGCTGCACGCTTGGCATAGGCGATGGCCAGCGGCGCCTTGGCGGCGATCTCGCGGGCGAGCGCTATCGTCACGGGCAGCAGGTCCTTTTCAGACAGCACATCCTCGATCACATTGCGCTTGAGCAGGTCGTGCGCGGTCAGGCGCTGGCCAGTAAAGAACATGCGGCGCAAGGTGGAGCGGCCGAACAGGGTCTTGAGCATGGAAGCGCCGCCCGCGAGGCCGACGTTGATCTCGGGCATGCCCACGGTGGTGTTCTCGGAGGCATACAGGATGTCGCAGGCCGCGGCCAGACCGAAGCCGGCACCCAGCGCCGCGCCATTGATGGCGGCAATCACGGGCTTGGCACATTCGCGGATGGCGTTGCCGGTTTCGCGGGTGATGCGGTTGTGCTCGAGAAAGTCGCCGGCGATCTCGGTGCTGGGGCGATCCTTCAGGTCGGCACCCGCGCAGAACACGCTGCCGGAGCCGGTCAAGACAGCGCAGCGGATGTCCTCGCGCTCGGAGATGGCGTCGAACGTGGCCACCATCTGGCGGCGCATGTCCCGGTTCAGTGCATTGACCGGCTTGCGATCCATGGTGACCAGCCCCACTCCGTCGGAGACTTCCAGACGAACCCATTCATCGCTCATACACCACCTCTATAAGAAGCCAGCTGGCTGCGGCACAGATCAGAAAAAGGCACTGGCTCGACAAACAGCCCGCTGCTCGCAGGAAGTGCTGTTGTGGCTCCGCAGGCGGAGCAAGCTTGCGCTGGTTTGTCTCAGTGTCGATATGCTCGATCGATTGTAGAAGTGGCATTCGAATTGATTTCCGATCAATTCGAGAGAGAGTTCTGCAGAAAATGAAGCATTCGCCGGCGGACGGGCGGACACAGGGTTGCTACCATGCGTCGGAATCCAATCTATTGGAGCAGACTGGTTCCATCGGATTATCTTGAATTAATGATGCTTCAATTGGCGGATTGACGATCGAGAAAATGGAAATCCAGCGCCTCGGCGACTTGAAAACAGCATTGGGCGAGTGCCCGGTGTGGCATGGGCAGCAACTGTGGCTGATGGACTGCCGCCTGGGCCTGATCCTTGCGCTGAACCCGGGCACCGGGGCGGTGACGGCGCGCCATGAAGTTCCTCCGCCCCTGGGCTCCTTCGCGTTCAACGGCGACGACGGCGACTGCATCGTGCTGTCGCTGAAAGAGGAAATCGCGGCGCTGAACCTGCGCAATGGGCAACTGCGCACGCTGGCACGGATCGAAGCCAGCCATCCTCACCTGCGGCTGAACGACGGCACATCCCTCGCCGACGGCAGCTTCGTGGTCGGCACCATGCATGTGTTTCGTGAGCCCGGCGAGGCCCCGCTGGGCGGCCTGTACCGGCTGGACGCCCGCCTGCATCTGCACAAGCTCGACGATGGACTGGGCATCACCAACGGCCCCTGCGTGAATCCGGTCAGCCGGCGCCTGCACGTCGCCGACAGCGCCGCGAGGGTTATCTATTCCTACGAGATCGCAGCAGACGGAACGCTGGCCGACAAGCAGGTGTTCGTCCGGACCGATGACCATGACTCCGGGCCGGACGGCTGCTGTTTCGACGATGAAGGTGGGTTGTGGACCGCGCTGGTGCGCACGGGCGCGCTGGCCCGCTTCGACATGCAGGGTCGGCTCACCCACAGGATCGACCTGCCGGTGGCCCATCCGAGCGCCTTGTGCTTTGGCGGGCCGGAGATGGCCGATCTGTTCGTCACGACCATCAGCGACAGCGGTCGCCTGAGCGCATCCGGCCCTTTGGATGGTGCGGTGCTCAAGCTGACCGGCTCGGGTTTTCGGGGGGCTGCTCGCCCCGTGTGCCGCATGCCCGTATAGGCCGCGCCGGGTTATGACGCCGGCGGGGCATCGAGTCCGGCGGTCTTGCCATGGGCAGCAAACCGCAACTCGGGTCCGGCCACGCGCTCACCCACAAAATCCAGAAACAAGCGGATCTTGGCGGGGATGATGGGGGTGTCCAGAATGGTGGCGTACATGCCCTCGTCAAAGCCCTTGTTGGTGATGCGATAGTCGCTCAACACCCTGACAAGCCGGCCCTGACGGATGTCGTTGTGCACGGTGTAGTCATCCAGCAGTGCCAGGCCCTCACCCAGACGGGCGAGTTCCAGCAGGGCAATGCCGCTGTTGCTCACATGGCGGGGCTTGAAGGCGATTTCGCTGATCTGCGCCTGTTGCTTGAACAGCCACGTGTATTCATCGCCGGGCAACTGGTAGGCCAGGCATTCATGCGCGAGGATGCTTTCGGGCGCCTGCAAACCGGGTTTGCTGGCCAGGTACGCGGGCGCTGCCACGAGATGACGGTCACTCTGGAAAAGCATGCGGCGCTTCACGCCGGCCTCCACGGGTGGCGAGATGCGAAAGTCGATATCGATCTGGCTGCGCCGCAGGTCCACAGGCGCCTCGGCCAAAGTGAGTTCAATGTGAATCTCGGGATAGAGTTTGCGGAATGCGGCGATCAGCGGTGGCAACACGCCCAGGCCGAACATCATGCGCGAGTGCACGCGCAGCAAGCCCTGCGGTGCGCTGCTGATGGCGGTGATGTTGCCTTGCAGTTCGTTGATGCGCCAGAGGATGCCCTCCAGTTGACGCGCATACTCCTGCCCCGATTCGGTCAGCGCGACCTGGCGCGTGGAGCGCAGCAGAAGCTTGACCTTCAACTCGTCTTCGATGTCGGTGATCATGCGTGAGACCCCCGTGGCGGATATGCCGAAGCGACGCGCCGTCTCGGAAAAATTCCGGGTCTGGGAGATCGACAGAAACAACTCCATGGCGCGCAATCTATCCATGAATCCTCCGGTTTTCGCAGTTCAGATCTGCAGTTTTTGGCGTAACCAATTCAGTTCGCCTCTCTAGAATTTGACAGCCCTTGGGGGCGTCATTTTTGCGGAGACAAGACATGGAATTCGGAGTATTCATTCTGGCCCAGCAGCGGGGCTACCACCAGACTTCGCAGCAGGTCATCAACAACTCCATCCAGCAAACCGTCGCGGCGGAGCAGGCGGGATTTCACAACGCCTGGTATGCCGAGCACCACTTCAACAACTACTCGCTCTCTCCGTCTCCGCTGATGATGGTGGCCCACATGGCGGCCAGGACGCAGCGCATACGTCTGGGCACTGCCGTCTGCATCCTGCCACTCTACCAGCCCGCGCGTTTCCTGGCGGAGGTAGGTTTCGTGGACACCGTCTCCAACGGCCGGCTGGACCTGGGAGTGGGCTCGGGCTATCAGGAGTTCGAGTTCGAGCGTTTCGGCGTGAAGATTGCCAACTCGGGCGCGATCTACAACGAGTTCCTGGACATCCTTCCCAAGGGCCTGACCCAGAAGATCTTCGAGTACGAAGGCCAGTTCCTCAAGATGCCCCCCAGTTCCATTGCAGTGCGCTGCGTACAAAGCCCCATGCCGCCGGTGTGGATCACATCGGGCAATCCGGTCACGCTGGGCCGCGGCGTGCGCGAGAACTACAACCTCTTCGTGACCGCACTGCTCAATGGCAGAGAGGCCATTCAGGGCCTGCGTGAACGCCTGGTGAAAGTGGCCAGCGACAACGGCAAGGATCTGGACCGTGACGTGAAGTTCGGCTTCCTGCGCTGCGCCTATGCTTCCGACAACAACGCCGAGATCGATGCCTATCTGGATTGCGCGCGCTTTCAGCGCCGCATTTCCGAGAGCCTGAAATTCCGCCGCTCGCAATCCGACGATGGATACATGATCAAGGAAGTGCCGTCCGAGACGGACCCCACGATCGAACAGTTGCGCAAGAATCTTCCGGTGGGCTCGGTCAACGAAGTCATCGACAAGATGCTGGAAGAGATCAGCATCCTGCGCCCCAAGCACATCGCATTGCAGACCCAGTTGGGCGACTTCGATCAGAAGACCATGCTCAGGCAGATCGAGCTCTGGGGTGAAAGAATCATTCCCGCCATCCAGAAAGAGCTGGGACGCAACCAGCCGATGGCCCACGCGCTGGCCGCGTAAAGAGCCTGAATCCAGGCGGCACGGGCGCGATGGCGCTCTTGCCGTCATCCCTGAACAAGCGCACCGAAGCAAGCGGGGCCGATCAGCCGGCCCCTGGTCTTTCTCTACCCCCACAATTTTCGCGCAGTCGAAGCAGGAGACAAGCATGACCCACACACCCATCCAACGACGCACCCTATTGCTCGGCAGCTTGCTGTTGGGCGCCGGCGTCAAGGCCTTTGCCAGCACGGACAACTGGCCTTCGCGCCCCATCCGTCTGGTGGTTGCCGGTTCATCGGGCGCGGGGGGCGATATCTTTGCCCGTTTGATCGCCGTGCCCTTGTCGCAAGCGCTGAAACAGCCGGTGGTGGTGGACGACAAGCCGGGTGCCAATGGCCTGATTGCGTGCGACACGGTGGCCAAGGCGGCGGGCGACGGCTACACCCTGCTGTTTGCACCGTCGTCGTCCATCCTCCTCAATCCGATGATTCACCCGAAGCTCCCTTACGACACGGACAAGGATCTGACGCCCATCACACAGGTGGGCGCCGCGGGTATCTTGCTGATCGCCAATCCGAGCACCGGCTTCAAGAATCTGGCGGACATGGTGGCCTACGCCAAGGCCCATCCCGGCAAGCTCGCGTACGGCTCATGGGGCACCGGTTCGTCCGGCCACCTGGCCATGGAAGGCATCAAGGCGCGCTACGGCCTCGACATGCCTCACGTGCCCTACAAGACGCTCGTCTCCGAAGTGACCGACCTGATCGCCAACAACATCAGCGTGGGCTTCACGGACATCCAATCCCCCATTCCGCACATGCACACCGGCCGACTGGTGGGGCTGGGCCAGACGGGCTCGCAACGCTGGCCTGCGACGAAAGAGCTGCCGACCCTTTCGGAACAAGGCTACAAGTTCGAGGCCGATGGCTGGTACGGCGTGTTTGCCCCTTCGGGAACGCCCGTTGAAATCATCGATCGGCTCAACGACGAGATCAACCGCTTCCAGAAGACCGATGAGATACGGCAGAAGATCGAAGCGCAGAACATGATCGTGCCGCCGAGTCGCACTGCCAAGGAGTTCGCAGCGTCCATCAAGAAAGATGCCGCCATTTGGCAGAGCCTGGCGAAGACGACCGATCTGAAAGACAAATAGGCGACAGCCGATCGCCGGGATGTCGCGGTGCATCCCTCACTTTTTTGCAGTACTGAATCACGCTCCTTCCCTATTCCGGATCGCCGAGTCCAACGAGAGAATTCCCTTCATCGCATCACTCCTTCGAGGTGGAAAAACATGGAATTCGGCGTATTCATTCTGGCCCAGCAGCGTGGCTATCACCAGACTTCGCAGCAAGTCATCCAGAACTCGATCGAGCAGACGGTGGTGGCGGAGCAGGCAGGCTTCAACACGGCCTGGTATGCAGAGCATCACTTCAACAACTACTCGCTCTCGCCTTCGCCGCTGATGATGATTGCGCACATGGCGGCCAAGACCCGGCGCATTCGTCTGGGCTCTGCCGTGTGCATTCTTCCGCTGTATCACCCCGCACGCTTCCTGGCCGAGGTGGGCTTTGTGGACACGGTGTCCAATGGCCGCCTGGAGCTCGGCATCGGCTCAGGCTACCAGGAGTTCGAGTTTCAGCGCTTCGGCGTGAAGATCGAAGACTCGGGCGCAATCTACAACGAGTTTCTGGACCTCCTGCCCAAGGGCTTGACCCAGAAGATCGTTGAATACGACGGCAAATACCTCCAGCTGCCGCCCAGCTCCATCGCCGTGCGTCCCGTGCAGGATCCGATGCCGCCGCTCTGGATCACCTCGGGCAATCCCGTCACCCTGGGTCGGGGCGTTCGCGAAGGCCACAACCTGTTCGTGACGGCGCTGCTCAACGGCACGGAAGCGATCGTGGCCTTGCGCGAACGCCTGGAGAAGGTGGCGCAGGACAACGGCGCGGATCTCGATGACGACGTGAAGTTCGGCTTTCTGCGCTGCGCATTCGCGTCGGACAAGCAGTCCGAGATCGATGCTTACCTGGACAACGCGCGCTTTCAGCGCCGCATCTCGGAGAGTCTCAAGTTCCGCCGTGCGCAGTCCGACGATGGCTACATGGTCAAGGAGGTGCCATCGGCCACGGACCCTACGTTCGAGCAACTGCGCAAGAACCTGCCCGTGGGCTCGGTCAATCAGGTCATCGACAGGATGCTGGAAGAAATCAGCATCCTGCGCCCCAAGCACATCGCGCTGCAGACGCAGCTGGGCGATTGCGACCAGGCCACCATGCTGCGCCAGATCGAGCTGTGGGGCGAAAGGATCATCCCGGCGATTCGCAAGGAAGTCGAATCGATGAACGCAGTGTCCGCCTGAAGCGCGGATCGACAGGCAGAAAGGATCGCTATGCGTGTGCACCTCACCAATGCCGGAGCCATCACCTTGTGTGAGTCCTCGGTCTTCGACCGACTCGATGTGCTGGTCGATCCCCAATCGCCGGCGCGGCTGGAGCAGGCGATCGCCCGCATAGGCAGCCGTGACGGCGCAGGCCATGTGCGGCTGTCGCCGTCCGTGCTGCGCTTCCTGTCGGACCATGCCGGAGCCGCCGAATGGGAAGCCGACTTCAACGCGATGATCGGCTACGCCGCCAGCAAGGGCTGGCTGGACGATCAGGGTCGGGTGCGTGCGCATCTGACGTTCCGCGAAGCCGACGAAGTGGTGTCGGAGTCCGACTTCAAGTCCGCCATGCGCGCGCTGCCCGCCGGCATCAGCGCCGTGACCTGCGGCAGCGGCGACGAGATGGTGGGCATGATCGTGTCCAGCCTGACGTCGATCTCGGCAGATCCGCCGATGGTGGGTTTCTTTGCGCACCAGAACTCCTCCATCCGCGCGAAGTTGCTGGAGAGCGGCCGCTTTGCAGCCAACGTGCTGGGCGAAGAGCATCACGACGTGATCTCCACCTTTCTGAGCGCGCCTCAAGGCCTCGCCCGCTTCGCCAATGGCAGCTGGGCAGAAGGTGATCACCAGGTCCCCGTGCTGACCGATGCGCTCGCCAGCATGGAGTGCGACATCGTGTGCACGCATCCGTTGGGCACGCATGATCTCATCGTGGGCAAGATCCGCAAGACGGCGTGTTCCTCCGCGAATCCGGTGGTGCATTTCAATGCGGCGACGCACAGCCTGGTGCCGGTGCAGACGCACTGACCTTTCCACACTTTCACTCTGCAACCCATGCCCTCTTCCACCACATTCGATCGCAACGCGCTACAGGGCAAGGCGGCCGTGGTCACCGGCGCATCCGGTGGGCTCGGCCTCGCCATCTGCCAGCATCTCCAGTCGATGGGCGCGCAGGTGGTGCAGGTCGACATCAGCTATCCGGCGGCCCCCACCGAGGCCGATGGCATGCTGGCGGTGCACTGCGACATTGCAGACCCCGCATCGATCATCGCGATGGCAGATCGGGTGCGTACGCGTTTCGGTCGTTGCGATGTGCTGGTGAACAACGCAGCCATCACTTCGTCGCCAGTGGGCCTCGAGACATTCCCGATCGAGTTGTGGGACCGCATCTTCCACGTGAATCTGCGCGGCGCCTTGCTGTGCGCGCAGGCACTGGTGCCGATGATGTTCGACCAGCAAGCGGGCAGCATCATCAATGTGGCGTCGATCGCCGCGCAGGTGGCGACGCGGGTCGGCGCATACGGGCCGACCAAAGCCGCCATGCGGGCCTTGACTCACCAGATGGCGGTGGAATGGGGGCCGCGCGGCATCCGCGCGAACGCCATCAGCCCCGGCATGATCCGCACGCCGTTGTCGGAAGTGCACTACCGCGATGAGGCCAAGTTGCAAAGCCGCATGTCCAAGATTCCCGCGCGGCGCATCGGCCGCCCCGCGGACATCGCGGATGCCGTGTGCTTCCTGGCGAGCGACGCGTCCACGTACATCAACGGGCAGGACATCGTGGTCGACGGCGGATTCCTGAAGGCCTCGCTGGTCAACCTCTACTGACGACTTTGCCGCCGCGCAGCGCTCAGAAGGCGTGGCTGATGGCGAAGTCGTAGCCGCTCGAACGCGTTGGAGTGAACACGCCGGTGACAAACGCCGGGCCGCCCACGGTGAGATTGGCGCCGTTCTTGTTCCTGATGTAGGCGACCGTGGCGCTTCCGAAGGAATGGTCGTCGCGCCCGGCGTGTACGACGGCATCTCCGCCCGCATGGCGGAGCGCTCGCCGTTCAGGGCGATGTACATGTCCGGCTACATGGTGGCCGCGTCGCGCTACGGCCTTCCCGATGCCGGCATCATCGGCATGAACGACATGGTCGACGCGCTGCGCACGATCCGCGGCTGCACGACCAAACCCATCATCTGCGACGCGGACACCGGCTACGGTGGCCTCGTCAATGTGCAGCACACCGTTCGCGGCTACGAATCCGCCGGCGCCTCGGCATTGCACATCGAGGACCAGGAGATGCCCAAGAAGTGCGGTCATACCAAAGGCAAGCGCGTCGTTCCCGTCGCGGATATGGTCGCAAAGGTGGAAGTGGCGGCGTCCTCGCGCCGCAGCGAGGAGTTCTTGATCATCGCCCGCACCGACAGTCTGGCTTCGGAAGGCTTCGAGCGCGCCATGGCCCGCTTACAAGCCTACCGCGAGGCCGGTGCCGACATCGTCTTCATGGACGCGCCCACCACGGTGGAGCCGATGCGGGCGGTCGCTGCGGCCTTCCCGCGGCAGTCGATGATCAACATCGTTCCCTATCGCCACTTCATGACGCCGGAAGTATCGGTGGCCGCGCTCGCGAACATGGGCTTCGCCATCGCGATCTTCCCCGGCGTCATGTCGTTCCCGTCGATCGGCAGCATGGAACGCTCGCTCGCAAAGCTCGCGAACGACGAACCCGCGGACTTCATCTCCTCGCAGATTTCACCGCACGAGCCGATGGGATTTCCACAGGTGTGGGCAGATGAGCAGCGCTGGGGGAGTGCTACAGCAGCGCCCCCGCCGCGCCCGTTTGATCGACGACCGACGGCGGGTAAAGGAAGTGCAACTGCTGCATCGGGCCCGGGTTCGATAGATGCATTCAATATGCGAGGACGCATCCGAGATCGCGTTGGCATTCGGATTCGTCCTGGTCAATATATAAGCCTCGCAGGGGTCGAGCGAGGTGACCTGCCCCAGCGCCAATCCGGAAAGCCTCCAAAAACGTGGCGGCACGCACAGGAATGCCCTGCTTGTCCTCTGCATCAAAATCATCCAGCAGCCGCTTCCCTGCCGGGAGAGTGAGAGACGCCCGGATGCACAAAAAAGCCCTAAGCCATGGACAGGGCTTAGGGCTTAGGGCTTGAGACCACGAGAAACACACGCGGACAGGAATTTGGTGGCCTGGGGCGGAATCCAAATATCGTCCGCAGCCCGTGCCAGCACTCACTTTCGCCAATTCGTCCTACTTCTGGGGTACACGCTGGGGTACATCAAACTGACCAGCGGCAAATCGGAAATCCGTACTTCGAACCGCAGACATCCTAGTTGCCGACTGCAATTATCTCACTCCCTCCGTGGTTTGCCAGAGCTCGTCCAATTCGGACAGTCCTACTTGCCATCGTCTTCGAAGGGCAAGGGAATGGTGTGTGTATCGACATAGGGGCTATGTCCTGTGGTTTCCCTTGTCTCTGCCAAGCCGCGACCGAGGTCTTCCAAGATTGACTTGAAGGTGTCCGTGCCGCCTATTCCCTCAAATACACGAATGATCGGGCCGAGGCTCTGACTCATCTTGAGGTATTCGGCGGCTTGGTAGTCCGGATCGTCCAGAATGGCTTCCATAGCCCCCCGACACATGCTTCCGTAGTAGGACTCTTGCAACTCGCCAGCGGCATGCCTGATTCCTTCTGCGAATTCCCCACGGCTCCCTTGGAATATAGGTCCTGACTGACGTGCAAGTTTTTCGGAAAGACTCTGCACGAATGCAAAAGGGGCGGCGTAGCCAAGACAGGTATTGGCTTCCTTGCGAATGTTGGCGGCCGGGTGCTCACTTAGGCGAACCAAGATGTCACTTATCGACGATGTCCCATCATCGCCTGATTCACCAGAGTCCCAATGCAAGGATCGGAGCGCACTCAGCACGACCTGTCCCGCATCCTCCGATTGGAACGGAAATTCTTCGCCGATGCCGAGAATCGCCTCTATGAAATCGCTGAGTGACGAGTCATTTCCAAGCACCGACGCCAGCTCGTCGGAATCGTCGGAACCCAGCGCCACGAGCTTTATAGCTGCAATACGCACAAGATTGTCTGGATCGTTCATCGCGCTAGTTGCGGCAAAGCGAAGCACCTCCCGGTCTTCCATGCCTGCCGTCGACACGTATTCGCACAGTGACGACAATAGGGTTTGCCTCACGCGAGGGCTCGAGTAGGTCGGAATTCCACCAGGTCGCGCTCTCAACAAATCCACGTGAGTCGGCTGTCGCAGGAACCACGCTAGGGCGTCGCTTCCCGCGCCAGTTGCAACCGATGCGGAGAACTCCACGTCCATGTCTTCTTGAGCCCGTAGTTTCTGCGGCCATTCTTGCGCCCAGCATGCGATGACGTAGTCCCTCTCCCGTCCGTAGTAAAAGTCTACTGACTGCTGGCTGTTCGCCCCGAACTCGGTCGTCAACAAGGCCGACTCAAAGAAGCCGCGCGGAATCTTTTGAGCTATTGGATGCGACCAAATCTTGCAGACCGCTTCAAGCGGAACCGGCGCGCCGCTGCGAATCATCTCCCTTCCAAGCTCTCTCAGGCAAAGAGGAACGTTGTAGTCTTCTAGCCCGACGGCCCGCCCCATCTTGTTCACGATGAAGCTGTTGAGAAGACTGGGCTCATCTAATGAATCCGGGAGGCGCTCCCCACGATATTGGCGCATTGCGATGCCCAGCACATATGGATCGCGTGTTTTCTCATGGGATCCCGGGACGGAGACGCCATATGCGGACGCGTAGACCTTATACGCGCGATCGCGTTCCGCGGGCGAGTAGCGGTTCACGTAGATGCAATTCCAACCGCTTGTCTTGGCGGCGGCCTCGGGGTCGAGTTCGATAAGGCTTGTGCCTTGACGGGAGATGCCAGCTTCTTCGGCAAGAAAGGAGGAATCCCCTCCGGCGTCCCTTAGGATTCTGGTCGCTGAGCTGTGCGTGAATGAAATCACGATCTGAATGCGATCGCTAGACAGCCGGCTGCAGTCAGCGTCGATAGCGCGTGCCAGCTGAATGCTCGTCTCGTTCAAGCCATCAATAAAAATGGTCAGGTTCTTGTTTGCTCGCTGCAATACTTTGTTCAACTTGCTCGCCAACTGGCTGAAAGTGTCCGACGCCCCAGAAAATTCCCACTCGAAGTCGTTCGCGATCTCGGCCAGGAGCGACTTCTGAAGGCCAATGGCAGGATAAAAAAGGCACGGCTGCGCGCGCGCGAGCCGTTGGAGGACGGTATGACAGATGACGTTCGTCTTGCCGACTTGCGGGTGCCCAATTAGCAATGTCACCCGATGGGATTTGCCGTCGAGGTAATCTGCCAGAAGAGAGCCAACTTCCGCTCTTTCCACAAACAGTTCGGGGATAAACTTCTTGTCGGATTCGAGCGACTCGCCCAACAGTGGCTTCATGCGAAAACGCGCCTGAGCCTCGCAGAAGGCCATTAGGTTTTCCGGCGAGAACGAGATGAGCGCATCGAGAGCCTCTGCTCGGAGCGATAGTTCATCGGGGGTGACGAAGAAGGATCTAGAACTGCAAACGCCGCTAAGTCGCACGTCCCGCCCAATTTCCAATCGGGAGAGGGAGTCGAAGACGCGGACACCCTCCCCATTGGTCAACACCACGTAGGGCGCAATGTTCCCTTCCGCGACGCATCTGGCATACGAGATGGCTTGATCCCGCGCTTGGTCGTCAAGCACCTCGCCTGGCGCCTTGACTTCGATAACCAACAAATTGTCGCGTCGCTCATTGCGAACCAAAACGTCGGCACGAGGAGAGTATGTCGAATGCGTTTCATCACGAGAGGTTGTGCCTCCACCGACCCGAATGATGGATCGGCCCAGTCGAATTCGAAACGAGAATTCGATGGAAAGAGTTGCAAGCGAGAACCCGTGCGCAAGCAACCAAGGCACCACGACCTTTGTGCGAACGTCATCCTCGGACCTAAGCGCTTGCATCCCCATTTCTCACATGGATTGAATAAAGCTTAACGGGTCTATGCGGCGGCCGGTTCACGTTTGATCGCCTGCAGCGGGTTCGGCCGACTCTTGCGTAGCATACCCTGCCTCCCTAGAGCAGACCCAGTTGCCTGAGCCCGTCTCGGACCATGCTCGTTGCGTCGTCACTAGAAAGCCGCAGCAGGTGCATTAGGTCAGCGTGTGCCTCGCGCGCAAGAGCATCGTTCGTCAACAAGGCATCAAAGTACGAAGCGACGAGCGCGTACTCAAGGTCGATTTGGTTGTTCAGTTCTCGGTGAGCAGCGACTTGCTGTGGATTGCCACGGACCGCCCACATCAAGCTGTGGCGCACGGTGAGATTGAACCAGCGTAGGAACATGGGGCGCTCCGCGAGGAATGCGGCCGATGCCTCCTCGGCATGACCAAGCCTCGCCAACATCTCTTCCATCATCAAGTCAGAATTGAGTTTGATGAATGCCAGTCGGAAATCATCTCCGAGCTTTCCGTTCCGCAGTGCCTTCAAAACGGGGGGCTTCACACCGCGTAGGAAGGGCCCGCTAAGCTTCTGTGCCCTCTGTTTTGCGTGTTCCGCATTCAGCTCTTCTTCAAGCAGCTCGCGTCTGATGCCTTCGAATCGCTCGTTGAGCGCGGCCCTGGCTGGGCCGACCTGCTTCTGGCGGATCTCTTCGAGAAGCTGACGCGAGTACTGAGTGAACTCAACATCGAGGAGACCGACTGCAGTCACAGGCACTAGCGTCCGAAGCTCCTCTGCCACACATTCATCAACGGCGACTGCGTGAAACACTCTTGCTCCAGCTTGCGACAGTGGCTCTAGTGCCCGCTCAAACGTGTACTCAAAGTTCTCATGCTTCGACATCTCCTTGAACGAGGCGTCGGGAAGAACGAACCGTACTTCCGCGCGAGAGGAAATGATCCGCTGCAAGGGTTCGCTTTGGAGCGAGTTCTGATCAAGCACGAAGCTTTCCGACCATTGCGCAGCCCGGCTACCCTCTTTTCGCACGTAGGTTTCGGCGGTCCTGAACAGCCGGGTCGGGCATGGCGGCACAGCGCGCTTTCGACCGGCTTTTGCAAATCCGTTTGCCTCGAGCACGCAACAGACGACGGCACCGACGTACTTTTTCAAGTAGTCCTGCCTTTCCGGAGCCGCGGCTTCGATATGCGGACCACACGCCCGAGCGATGCCGGCGACGGCTGGCAAATCGAGTTCCTCCGTAGCCATCACCATCCGTTCGAAAGCAGCGGCCGTGTTCAGTAAGTCGAAGATGGGAGCACCTTCGCGCGACAGGCTAAGCGGCGCGAAATTGCGGTATTTCACCCCGAACCCAATGCGGTCGATAGAATTGAATTTCATAGGTGCATATTCTACACCTGTAAATTAATCTAAGCGATCGACCTGGATACGCGCGAGACGGTGCTTGGCTGGGCATTTCCAATAGTATTGCAATATAATATCAATACCATTGATCGGAACGCACATCCACCCTGCCGTGGCAGTCTTCTCGGGCAAGTCGAAGCAGCACATCCTCGCTGACGGGGGGACGCAGTCCTGGCGCCTGGTTCCACGCCACGCCGCCAAGCATGAATACGTCGTCTGCTGCCGGTCGGGCATAAGTTGGGCCGAAGGACCTGAAGCTAGAGGTACCGCATTCCTGGTCGGTCGCATTGGCGGGATCATTAAAGCAACAGACCCCGATGCGCCAGAGCGCTTTCTCATTCTCATGAGCGAGTACGCAGAAGTCGATGTGCCCGGCGCTTGGAGAGGTTGGCGTAATCCCGTGAAGTACACCACCCTAGAGGAACTGGGAATCGATTTCTCAACGCTGATGTTTCAACCAATGCCGGTGGTTGATCAACCGACGTCATCAAGCTCGCCAAGAAGGACTCACGCTGATAACGCACCGCTCAGTCTCACGATCGCGCAGGCGAAGCTCGCACTAGCGACCCACTACGGGGTCGCGGAAGAATGCGTCGAGATCACCATTCGCGGCTGACTGGCGGCGTATCACTTTAAGGAACCCCAGATGAAGTATGAGAACACCATCAAAAAGATCAGGGATGGCCGGATGACCCGCACCGAACTCAGAGACGTGCGCGAGAAGGCGCTCGCCAAGAAGAAAACGGGCGACTCAGATTCTCATGAAGTGCTGCAGGCGATCGATCATGCCGTCGCCCAGGACGCGAGCATGATCTTCATGGGCTTCTGCCCTAACGCCGAGATTGCTAACCGGTTGGACACGGCGTGGAAGACTCATGGAGTGTGTACGTTCGACTTCGATGAAAGCGTCGTCCAGATGGAGACGTTTCGGAACATCTGCGCAGGCGACCTCCTCGTCCTCAAGAAGGTCGAAAAGTTCGGCAAAACGATGCGCCTCTATGGCCATGGTCGTGTCAAGGCTGCGAAGGAGGGTAATGACGGACGACGCTACCTTGAAATGCAGTGGTCGCCTCAGGAGCGAGTGATCGAAGTGCCGCTGATCGGCTGCCAGTCCACTGTGAATCTTCGAAGCATGGAGAGCGTAGAGGCAGCAATGCCCGAGGAGTTCTTCAAATGGCTGAAAGAGGCTGAACCGGCATTGCAGGCATGACGCGAGCTTGCTGCCGATTCGGTGGAATCGCGCCAACACCAAAACCTGGCTGCAACTTGCGTCAGGTCGTGCCACAAGGTGTTCGGGACCCAGTCCATTCGCGTAAGGCAAATCTCCCCGCCCCGACGACCCGGGGATCATCGTCAACAGCCAAGCAACATCAGTGGACGCAGCCGAGCCCTGCACATTGGGACATTGAACTCCGCGTGTGAGACACTTGCGCAAAACATGCTGAGGGGATGGCCTTATGGCGCAGAGGCAACCAATCTTCACACACGAGGAAGTCAAGCTCTTTTTTTACGAGCTAAGCGCGAAGTTTCGCGACGGCGTGCGATCGCCCGACGCCTTCCTTTATGTCGTATTCACGTTGGTCGGCGTGGGCTGGGCGACATTGGCAATTCCTAAGATCAACAGCAGCCACACCAGCCCGGAAACCGTGGGCGTCTATGTGATCGGCATTCTGGTGACTGTGCTCCTCGACGGCATGCTCACCTGGAAATCGAAGGGGGGGGACAACAAGTACGGGCATGCCATCGCCGTTCTTTGCATGTGCGTATCCTTGTTATTGATTGTCGTAGTGAGCTATTTCTCCGCAAACAAGAGTCCGCCCACAGCTCCAGGTGGGGAGCCGATCTGGAAAGCATGTTCCTACCCAGTCCTGTGCGCTAGTTTTGTCCTTTCAGTCTTGATGGCGCTCGTGTTGGCAGGCTTTGAGGCGGGCCCTCCTGCGGTAGGCCCGCTTGACCGCTCTTTAAACGCGGTGGAGGACGGAAATGCCTGACGTCAAACCATTTCTTTCACTCCCCGCAGTCGTTGTTCGGCAGCCCGTGGGAGAGTTCTACTTGTGTTCAATCCCCGCGGGGGCCCTTCGCGAGATTTCGTACTCGATTCCCGCGAGCATGCGGCGAGAGCAAGGTATGTTTTCGAAGATGCTAGGCAATCAGCGCGTTCGCTCGATTCCGCGCGCGAAGCAGATCGGGGCATACATTGACGAGGAAGGTTCGACCTTCCCGAACACCATCATCCTTAGTGCTAACTTTGACGAGGACGGTAACTACGTGGAGGACCCTCTGGCGCGATGGCACGCAACGAGCGCGAAGGATGGCTGCTTGCGGTTAACGATCCCCACTTCTCGACGCCTTGCTTCCATCATTGATGGTCAACACCGCCTCGAAGGCTTCGGATTTGCGACGAAAGACGGCCGGCAGGAAATGGACTTGCCATGCGCAGTCTTCGTCAACTTACCCCGGCCTTATCAGGCGAGAATCTTCGCGACGATCAATATCAACCAAAAGAAGGTAGATAAGAGCCTTGCGTACGAGTTGTTCGGCTACGACCTGAACGAGTCCGACGCGAATAAGTGGCCGCCAGACATGCTCGGTGTTTATTTTGCGCGCGTGCTGGAAGGGCGACCAGATTCCCCGTTCCAGGGCCATATTAAGCTCGCTCTGTTGGACGAGGACGAAGATGCAGCGCCCGTCCCGGAAGGACATCCTTGGTCTGTCTCTGTGGCTTGCATTGTCGAAGGCGTGACAAAGCTCATTTCCGAGAGGCCAATAGCCGACCGCAGCGCGCTGGCAAGCGGGAAAGCGAAAACAAGGCGCGAGCTTCTAGCTGACAGGGCACCTCTTCGCGAGCTGTATCGTAAGCAGCAAGACAAGCGCCTTCTCAGCGCGATAAGCGAATACTTCGCTGTTGTCGACGACCTGATTTGGGCGAAGCAACCCTCCGCCAGCTTTGCATGGCGAACCGTCGGCGTGTTGGCGTTGTTCGACGTTCTGCGGGAAGGACTCATTGAGGGGAGACTCA
This sequence comes from Variovorax sp. PBL-E5, assembly GCF_901827185.1. NCBI lineage: Bacteria > Pseudomonadati > Pseudomonadota > Betaproteobacteria > Burkholderiales > Comamonadaceae > Variovorax > Variovorax sp. PBL-E5. The sequence goes on from NZ_LR594671.1 coordinate 4,964,546, forward strand.
ATCCGAGCGACATGGAGGCGTCGGCACGGCTGTTCCTGCAAGGCGCCGCGAAGATCAATTTTGCGGACGACTTTTTCCACGCGTCAGGCGCGGGCCGGGTTCGGATACGGAAAGTTCTTCGGGTCCTGGTCGGCTTGGAGCAAACGCCCGATGAGGATGTGAAAGACGCGGTACGCAGATTGAAAGCCCGGGCGCGTTAGCGACTCAGCACACGGGTTACGACTGCGCCGTGCGCCGCTAAGCGGCTGCAGAAAAGTCGTACGTGTCAAAGGATCCTCGCAGGGTTTTCTCGACATATTCTGTGGCGCAAGTTAACATCTGCTGACAGGCGCGAGAGGAGGCCATGCGCTGCTATGTCGCTGTGCGTCGTCATTTATTCATTGTTTGAGGGCGAGCTGCGACTGGATCGCTTCACGAAGGTGGACGATGTGTCGCAGGCGCTTGACCGCCTGTTCGCGCGGCCTGGTGGTCGCGTCGCCATCGATCTGGCATTCGACCCCCTACCCTCAAATGTCATCAGCGGCCTTCTAGGTAACGCCGAATGCCGGGTATGTGCGTCCGAACGGGTCATTCCACTTCTCGCAGAAAGCATCGTTTCGGATACGTCGGAGGCCGGCCTGGTCGGCCACGTCAAGTTCTATGCAGCCTTTCCTGCACCACAGTCTCGAGAAGGTCGCTCACTCAACGGCCGCGAAAGTGGGACTGGCTGGCTGGCGTCCCTGTCCGTTTCCGACCGAGAGCTGCAAAGGCAGCTGGTAGCCGTGGGCATTGGCGACGAACGGTCTTATCAGGCGAATGAGCATCTACTTCCCCCGCACCTTCGAGTCGCAGCCGCGAGGACGCGTTATATGCAGCTCGCCGGCGCCCCGCCGGATCCGGTTGAAATCCTGGACAACCTGAACGCATGTCCTCCCTGGGTGGTTGGAGCCCGATTGAAAGATCTGCCACTCTCCGTTCGCCAGGCGAACGTGTTGCGCGCCTACTCGCTAAGAACGGTCGGCGAAGTGTCACGATTCGGGAATTCAGGACTTCTTAAGCTTCCAAACCTTGGACTCAAGTCCGTGAGAGAGCTTGGCGTAACAATCTACGAGCTCATGCTGCGCGAGCCGGCCATTGGATCATCTACGATCGGTGCGCTCAATGGCTTGGCGATTGAGATTCCGCTCCCGCATGCTGATGGCTCCTTCATTGAAATGCTTCGCGACGAGTTACGCGGGTATGGTGGCATCGCCGAAGTCGTTCTCTTGGAACGTTGGGGCCTTCTCGGCGAGCGAAGTACGCTGCAGCAGCTGGCAGAAAAGCATGGGTTGACGCGCGAAAGAATCCGGCAGATCGAGGTGAAGACCGCCGAGCGGTTGCGAGGCGCAGGCGTTTGGGTGACCTTTTCGCAGCACGTTGACGGCTTGTTAGATTCACGCGAGACGCCACTCTGGATGGATCGATTGCCAGCTGAAGATCCTTGGTTTGGCGATGACGCGTGGCTGACGCATGGACTGGCGACTTGCATCGAACTCTTCCTAGGCCCCAGGTTTCATCTAGTCGAGATCAAGCAAAGGCCTGCCGTTTCGGCGCTTGCACCAACCGAATGGAGACGCATCATCGAGGACTGCAAGCTGATATTGGGCCCCGAGCTTTCCCACGACGAAGATCGCGTCTGGCGACTTGCCGCCGCGGTGCTGGTCGAGAAGGGAAGTGAACTTCGCGGCGAATTGGTCAGTCACCTCACAGTTCCATCCGAAACCGACAGTGAGGCAGAGCTGCCCGCAGTAGATCCCGACGTCGCGCTGTCTCGACAACTCGAACGGGCGTTGTTAGAACAAACCCTTTTGCGAATTGCCGAGTCGTGATGTGACTAACGAACAGCTGCGTTCGCTCAAGGCCATCTACAAGACCCGCGATGGGTCGATTGGGGCTTCATTCTTCGCCCCGTGCCTGGGGCTGTGCACTCACTACAAGCGAGCAGCCGGTTTTTTTTCTTCAACAGCCCTGGTGTCTTGGGCCGACGCACTCCTGGCGAACGGTACAAAATCCGTCGCAATCAGTCTGCTTATTTCTCCGACCCTGTCGTCCGGCGACAAGGCAACCTTTGAGAGGGCCACCGACCCGGCTGCTCGCGCCGACATCCTTACCCGGTGCGGGGATTCCCTTGTTCACGAACTCCTCAATGATCCCGCTTGCGGCAAGACGAGAGGCAACTACCTACTGTGGTTACTTGCCACTGGAAAGCTTGAGATTCGGTTTGCACTTCCGCAGCATGTGGACGAACCGGGCATGTACCACCAAAAGAGCGGCGTGTTCGTTTTCCCGGACGGCGCAAGAGTCGCCTTCGAAGGTTCGGCCAATGAAACGGCATCAGGCTATATCCGCAACTACGAGAAGATTCATGTGTTCCGTAGCTGGATCCCCGAGGACGTGAGTCGGCTTGTCTCTGTCGAGGCTGACTTCGACGAGCAGTGGAACCAGCAGGACGAGTACCTGACCGTCGTTCCGCTATCCAGCGAATCACTCCGCCTAATCAAGGAGCGCTCCGCCGATCTCGACTTCGACAACCCGCCGCCGGCTCGCGTGCCCGCGGAAGATCCCAAGTGGCGGCACCAGGGCGACGCTGCCCGAGCATTCATCGCCGCCAGGAGAGGCGTCCTAGAGATGGCGACGGGCACCGGGAAGACCAAGACTGCTCTTCGAATCGCAAAGGAACTTTTTGCGCGAGGCGAGATTGATTCGATCATCGTGTGCACAGAGGGCACGGACCTGCTGCAGCAGTGGTATGAAGAGATTCTCGACTGGCGCGCGTCGCTGGAGAGACCGTTGCGCGTATACCGCCATTTCGCGAGCGACCATCAGGGCATGACATTTGCGCTGAACTGCGCATCATCTGCCCTCGTCGTGTCTCGCGGGCAGTTGGGGAAATTTCTTCCCATGCTGAAGGACGCGCAAGCCGCACGAACGCTCGTCATTCAGGATGAAGTTCATGGGCTAGGAGCGCCCTCCAATCGGACTAGCTTGGGCGGGAAGCACCAGCGGCACCGCTATGTTCTAGGTCTCTCCGCGACTCCCGAGCGCGAGTACGATGCGGAAGGGACGGCGTTCATTGATGCGGAGATTGGCCCAACAGTCTTTTCGTTTGGACTCGAGGATGCGATCAAGCGCGGCATCTTGGTCGAGTTCGACTATGTGCCGTTGCCGTATGAGCTGACGGCGAATGACCGGGAAAGGCTGAAGGCTGTCTACGCGCGGCAGTCTGCTCGCGCACACTCTGGCCAGCCGATGTCCAATGAGGAGCTTTGGACTGAGCTCTCAAAGGTCTATAAGACCGCCGAGCAGAAGCCCGGCATCTTTGCCGACTATCTGGCGACCCATTCCGGCATAGTCCTCGGATGCATTTTGTTTGTCGAGGAGCGCGAGTACGGGGAGCGAATTCTTCCCATCCTTCACGCTACCGGGGTCCGGTATCGCACGTACTATGCGGATGACGATCGAGAGAACTTGGTGATGTTCGGTCGCGGGGAAATCGACTGTGTGTTGACATGCCATAAGATTTCCCAGGGCATCGACATCAAGAGTCTCATGGCTGTCGTGCTGTTCGCTTCTGCGAAGGCTCGGCTTGAGACAATCCAACGCGTGGGACGCTGTCTGCGGAGCGATCCTGCCAACCCCGATAAGCGAGCCACCGTAGTTGATTTCGTCCTTGAAGCTGAAGAAGAAAATCCGAGGCGCGGGCCATCGGCTGACGAGCAGCGGCGCGATTGGCTCACTGAGTTATCACAGGTTAGGAGGGAGAAAAATGCCAATTGATACTGAGCTGCGTGAGGCAGTCCACCAAGCCGTCATCCAACACCAGCAACCGCTCGAGGTGGAGCGCCAGCTGATAGCGCTCCTCACGGAACTAAGCGAACAGGATGTGACTGACGATCGTCGGATGCAGCGGATTAGCATCTTGCAGTCGGAGATCAGCATCGCAAAAGCGCTCGGGCAATAGCATGGAGATCAAACTGCTTGGCTGGACCTGCGAGGGATTCCGCTGCCCAGACATGGAGGTCGACCTTCGCAAGGGCAGCGCCGTGCCGCGAGTTGCGTTGGTCCAGATGCCGAATGGAACAGGCAAGACCACCACTCTAGTTCTCTTGAAGGGAACGTTGACTGGCGAAGCGCGGAATTGGACGTCCAAGTACATTGCGGGTCTTCGCAGTACAAGCAAGCCGGACAGCGGCGCCTTCTCGGTGTCTCTCACCGTGGATGGGCGACCGTTGAAGCTTGAAATGACCTGCGACTTTGAGCTGGGTGAGGTTTCGTTCAACACGACATCACCGGAAGTCGGTGGCTTCAACCGGGGATGGACGCCCCCTCCGGCCGTGCGCCGATTCCTTGCTCCACGCTTCGTTGATTTGTTTGTGTTTGACGGTGAACTCGCAAACACGCTTCTCGACCCTCATGCCACCAAGGCCGAGGAGGCTATCGAAACGCTTTGTCAGCTTGATCTGCTTGATTCGTTGGCGAACGACTGCGAGCAGTTCTGGCGGCTCAACACTGCGAAGGCCGGCGCCCGCCATCAAACGGGTCTAGCGCGATACACAACGATCGCTGGACGGCTGAACGAACGCATCCAGATTCTTCGCAAGAACATTGACCAGCGTGAGACCAAACTTGGTCAGGTGAACGCCGAAGTGGAGCGATTGAACACCGAAATCCAGAAGCTCGTCGACCAGGACGGGAAAAACCGGGAGACCTATTACCAGAAGAAGGCTTCGAAGGCAGAAGCAGAGCAGGCTCTCTCGGGCGCGGTCCGAGAGTTGATGGACAAGATGAGGCGTCCAGAGTCGTTGGCTCCTGCGTTCGGGCAGGCACTTAAGACCCTGAAGGCCAATCTGGACGTCGCCAAGTTGCCAGACAGCACGTCAAGGCAGTTCTTTCAGGAACTGGCTCTGAAACCCGAATGCATTTGCGGCAGGCCGGTCGGAGAGAAAGAGCGGCTCCATATTCTCTCCAGTGCAGAGGACTTCTTGGGCGAGGAGCTTGCCGGCGTTCTGAATGCTTTCAAGCAGGAAGTAGACATCATCGACTCCGATGAGCGCCAGAGAGTGCTCGATGCGTTGCTCACAGCGATCGAGCAAATTCGCCTCCGGATTGCCGATCTCGAGGCTGAAATGGCGGTTCTGGAGAAGTCCAGCGTTAGTGCCGCTGGCGGAGATCCCGAAGAGTTCAGGCGCCAGCTCGAGCCGCTCAATGTCGAGAAGGCGAATCTTGAACGGGAACTTGACCTTTTAAGAGCGCCTATTGAGCCAGGCGAAAGCAGCGAGCTCATTACTTCCCCGACTGATGCCATCAAAATAACGAAGCTTGCTGTCGCCGAGAAGCAGCTTCGCATGGCCAACGACGAGATCAATCGGATCAACGGAACGCTTGAACTACGAATGCGCCTCGACCTGCTCAAACAGGTCTGCACGGACGCACGAGGCCTTGCGAAGCAGCGGATCAAGGACGGGCTACTCGACAAATGCAATCAACGACTGCGTCGCATTCTCAAGGGTGATCCGCTCGAGATCCAACGCATTGACAGGTCACTTGTCTTGAAGGACCGGGAGTCGGGCAGTGCAGGACAGAACCTGGCCGTCGGCTATACCTTTCTTGCCGAAGCATTAAGCAAGGGCAGCCACGACTTCCCACTGGTCGTCGACAGCCCAGCGGGCCCCCTTGACCATGGCGTGCGGCGCCAGATTGCGACGATGGTCCCTGCTCTGTGTACCCAGTTCGTCGCATTCACCATCTCGACCGAGCGAGAGGCATTTCTTGAGCCGCTCGAAGCAAGCGCGGGCGGTGACGTCAAGTACATCACCGTCTTCCGGAATACACCAGGCAATGCATCGCTAGTCAACGACCTGCCCGCGGACCATACGGACAATGGGCAGTCATTCGTCGTCGGCGGGCGCGATTACTTCGTGCGATTCGCCCTCGAAAACGAGAATGACGAAGCGGGGGGCAGCTGATGGCTTTCAAAATGCGTTCCGAGGTCGACGAGTGGTTCGCGAAGATCCACAAGGTCAAAGATACGCCTTTGCCCAACAAGTTTGACTACTACTATCTGTGCCTGATGTTCGGACTTACCAAGCGAAAGGCGGCAAGCCTCTCGGGAGGGATTGAGTTCATTCCTTACTTCATCGCCGACTACAAACCCGTCCAAAACCTGATCTTGGGTCTGCTGGTTGTTGCAGAGGCAGAGGTGCAGGGAATTGATCTAAGCAACCGGGCGGCGATCAAGAAGCTATTGACCTTGTACCTGAGCCCCGAAGCCTCGGTGGCGCTGACTCCCCAAGGCTTCGATCGGATGAATGACTACGCAAATGGCGGATTTAATGCGATCGTCGCTTCGTATCCGGAAGCGCCTTGGGTAGCAGCCGACTTCTTGCAGTGGTATGCCAGGGAGATCAAAGGCGTGTCATAGGCGGACTCCCCGCAATTTCCACCTGTCGACGCGCATTGCTTATGCCCGAAGCGATCTAGCATGTGAAATGCGGCCGCCTGAGCTACACCGCGTGATCCACCAGCTCCACAACGGATTTGGCCTTCATGAGCCCTGTTAGACCGTCGTCAATGTGGCTCGCGATCACTTGACTCAAAGTCTTTCCGTCTAGTGGGCCGTGAACTTGAACAAGTAGCGCTTCGAAAACGTTGGCGTGCTCTCCGAACAGGGTGGTGCCAATGAACTCGCTTCCATTCTGTTCCACCTTCTTCTTGCCTGCGCGGGGACCCTCCCGAAGGGAGCGAATCAGCGCGATGCGACAAACGATGTTGGGCGTCAGCCCGGTGCGCCCCTTCAAGATCTTTAGCTTGTCAGTCGCGGCCTGCGAGATATGCATGCGCTTAGGCAACATTCGCGACCTCCTTGCTCTTCCAGAAGTAGCCCTCTTCCATCGTCGTGCTCCTCTCGACGGAGTCAAAGTTCAAATGGAATGCGTGTGAAACGCTTGACTTGAGGCCGTCATAGAACCGCTGGTCCACTTCAGTGTCCGTCGAAAGCACGATGACCTGGTGACTCGCCCGAGGGAAATAGGCCTCCACAAGCTTCTCCCGATGCTTGCTATCGAGCCGGCCGAGCGGTGTGTCGATGATGATCGGCAGGCTTCGTCCCGACGCCTTTCCCAAAGCCTCCAGCATTGAAATCGCGAAGATTTGCTTTTCCCCGGCCGAGAGGCGCGCTTTGGGAATCTCATTGCCCTGCTGATCAAGCAACCTCACCACAAACGTCGACTCGTCGATCGCTGCGTCCGCGATCATGTCGTCCTTGCGGGAGAGCCTTTGAAAGGCGGCCAGGAAATGCCGACGAAGCTCCTGGCACTTACGATGTCCAGCTCGCTGCTTGAATTCGCCGAGGACTTCCTGAACACTCTCAGCCAAGTAGTCCGCCCGCAGTGTGATCCCGTCCACCTGCGAATCCTTTTCAAGCTTCCTCTTCTTCCTCGTGATATCAATCGCTTGCCAGAGCTTACGCCGGATCTCCTGCAACACCTCCTGCTTTCTGGCTTCCAGCCGATTGACGACCTCCATGGATTCTTCCAACGCTCGGAACGCTTCCTGAATGGATTCATCAGACGGCGCATGCGCCAACCTGTCCTGTTCTTGGGCCTCCTGCTCTGACAACTGTTTGAGGCCCTTCTGCAACTCGGCGAGCTGGTGCTCCACCATGGGAACAGTCGCCGTAAGCGTGTTCAGCAATTTGTCCGCTTCGCTTCCAGTGAGCCCGTGAATGATCTTCGAAGGCGCTTCTGGTGGCGCACACACTTCTCGCACCCATTCGTCGATTGATCGGTTCACCACTGGGCGCCATCCACTTGATCCTTTGACCGCGACCAACCGCTTCTTCAACTGGTCCACCGACGACTTGATGGAGCCGGAAATAGCCTTGGCTTCCAGCGCCTTCCGCTCTGACAGGACGGTGCTGACCAAATGTTGCCGCAGCTCCCCGGCAAACATGAAAACGCCCGGACCCGAAAGGAGTTCGCGGATTTGCTCGTCCCGGCTGGCGCGGTCTTCCTGAATGCCTTTGAGCCTCGCCTCCACCTGAGTTCGATTGATAGCCCAAGCGCCTCCCCGATCGGACAGCTTTGACCGCATCCGCTCCTTGGCGGCAATTGCCTGGTCGAGCTGAGGCTGCAAGGCCTGCTGCATTTCCGCTTGGGCCTTGTCGATCTCGGATATCAGTTGGTCGTAGGCCTCGTGAAGTGAACGCAACTTTGTCCGCACATCGTCGGGGGTACTGGCCGCTCGTCGGGCCCGGACGAACGAGGTCAAGTCGGCTGCCAGTCGGTCCGCTATGTCAAGTCCGAGCAGGCGCCGAATGGCGTCGCTGAGCACTTCGTCAGCATCGTCTCGAGCTAGATCGGCAATCTGCTCGCCGTCAAAGAAGAAGAATTGCGAAATGCCGGATGGAATCAGTTGCGAGAGAAAGCCTTGAGCTTGGTCGTCTACCAACCAAGGCTCATCGACTTCGTTCTTGAATAGGCGCAAGGACTCTTGAACCGAACTTCCCTTGCCCACCCAAACGCGCTGAACCCTGTATCGAAGAGTCTCGCCCAATCGTGCGTAGCTGAAAACAAGCTCGACCGACGCGCGATCCGCGGCGACCAGCTGCGTTGGCGACGCATGAATCAACTGCGCCAGGATGGCCGCGTACTCCTTCTCTGTCAGGGGCAGGTCGAAACCTTGTCGGCCATACAAGGCTAGGCGGACAGCCTTCAGAATCGTTGTTTTCCCCGCGCCATTCAACCCACCAAAGAGTACGATGGTCCGTTTGGAACCGTACTTCGTGCGCGGGGCAAGGTCGAAGGAATGACTACCTCTATAAGTGCCGAAGTCGTTGAGGATGAGCCGCTCAATTAGCATCGCCGATCACCTTCCCAATGTCGGCGTAACGCTTCTGTAAGTCTCTCTCCTGGTCATCGTAGCTGCTGACCCGATTGATCCAATCCGTTTGTGAGGCGATGGCTTGCTTGTCGTCCGCCCAGTCTCGTGAGAGCAGGTCCTGCAGCTCCTTCTGCAAGCCCGACCTTCGTGCGTGCCCTTGGTAGGAGACCTCAAGCTCAAGCAGCTTCATCAGCAGCTCCTTGGGCAGTCGCCTTTCCGAGCAGAGTTCAGCCACTACATTCGCGTCGTTCCCGTCAAAGACAAAGTCGTCGTCGGTTTTCCATGCAACGTCATTCGAAAACACCTGCCGATAGATGGCCGGCACCGAGTCTTCCCAGTCCGGCTCGTTCGGGTCGAGTCGCCATTCCTTGCGAATCTGCTCAAGTTCCGCCAGGCTAATGAGCTGTTCAGCATCCTCGGGATTCAAGTCGTAAATGGCTTTCTGAGTGGCCAGCAGCTCTTTCAGCAGATGCTTGCGATACTCCATTCGATAGGGCCCCAGTACGTGCTTTTCCTGCACCGTCTTGCCTTGCTCGTCCTTCTTGATGGAAATCGTCACCGAACCATCGCGTCGCCTTGCGCTGCGGAATTCGTGCTTTCGAGCGGGATCGGTCGTTCGGTAGAGCTCGTTCCGGAAATCACGCAATGGCGTCAACCAGGTATTGCCAGTTTCGATCAATCCGTCCATTGCGCGGTCCTTGGTCACGACCGTGCATACCCAGCATCCGAACCTTGAGTTTCCGCAGGATGGCGTGGACGTGTCGAGAACCAATGGGCACTCCCCCCCGTTCGACCCCTTATACAAATCAAACAGGGCTTGGTGATCACCGCCCCAGGGTGCCGGCCCGGAGAAGAGATATTCCCACACGTCGTCAGCGCTCCACTCATCGATAGGGGTGAACACCAAGGCGTGGGGCAGACTCGTGTGTTTGCCAAGCCGCGAGCCGTCGATTCGATGCTTACGCATCACCTGGGCACGTGACGAGCTCTCCTGGAGGCGGGACCCGAGAACTACGACCACCTCACCAAACGCTGCAACCTTCTCCCGAATGAACTCGCTAGTCGGATCAATTTTCATCCGTTCGGTGCACCAACGGAATTGGCGGGTCGGAGCGGGATAGCCCTTGCCAATCAAGTTGACCCAGAATGTCTCGTCGATTTGGGGTGTCACCGGACTGGCAACTTCGATCGGAAGCGCCAATTCACTCGCCGCGAGTCGCATCTTGTCCAATGCATCATGGATCAAGTTGACCACCAGCGGCGTTTCGACCAATGTGTCTGAAGAGACAATAAATACCGGCTTGGTTCTCTCCAAAAGTGGGAGCTCCAGCAACGCCTCGAACACCAGTCGACAGACAGCTGTGGAGTCCTTTCCACCACTGAAGCCGATCACCCATGGGCGGTTGTCCGCCTTGTAGATGGTAAGGATATCTTCCTTACTTGTTATCACGCATTCCATCGATTACCTTTTAGATGTGAGCCGCTTCTTTGCAGGCAAGAGGGCTTCGAGCTCGAGATCTTCTGGCGACAGTGGTAGCCCCAGAACGGACTTCACGTAGTTTGCCGCCAGATGGACGTTGGTCGCAGCTTTGCTAATCCTTCCGTGCACCATGGCGCGCCCCTCCCAAATCCCGATATTGGATCGCGACCAGTCGATCTTGCGCAGATAACGCAGGTCAGTTTTCCATTGCTTCGGTCGCCTTGATAGGAGTTCTGCGCCGGCATATGCGAGAGCCTGCAAGGCGACACCATGCGCGTGAACATACTCTTGGCGAAGTTCCGCCGTGGCAACGTCTTTTGTGCGAGCCCGCTGCCAGTCCGGTATTTGATCGCTGACCTCATCCCAATACTCTTTCGCGACCATGCGGTCCGTCGAGCTGAACTCGTCCCTCGGATGCTTTCGGAGCAGTGCCCGGCTCGCGTGCTTGATGCTGCTCAGGGTGAATAGCTTGACGGAGCGGTTGGAAATCGTCGATTTCTCCATCTCCGTCAAGCCTCTGAATGCCCTGCATTCGGACGCGAGGTATCGAGCAAGCTCCGAACTGGGATCGCGATGGTCATACAGAGTTGATAACGAATAGCTCGGACGAACGGCGTATTTGTTGAGATCCGCGAACATCTGCTGACTGCGGAGCAACCCATCATCGCCAAAGAACAAGACGGGGACGTTGTCCTGGCCTAGTGCCGGACTCTCCTTGAGCGCTTCCTCGATGGCCGCGCGCCGATGTTGTCCATCGTTGATCAGGATTCGCGCGTCCATCGGAATCTCCAGGACACCGATCGAAAGATTTCGGCCGGCGTCGAGTGGAGCGAATCTCACTTGCCCGTCTACCGAGGCGGTCAACGCTGAAAGAATATACGTTTCAGGGTTCGCAACCAGGTATTGGGCGATCGCGGGGATGCGATTCTTGTTGAGCGAGCGTTGGGCGCGCAGCTCCGCTGGCACCTCCTCCTCATCGAACATGAATAGCTTCGGGATCATGCGAAGCGGGCACATGGCGATGAAAAAGGGGCGCTTCCCCTGAAAGCCCTGCACGGCCGGGAAGCTGTGGAAGTACCCTTGATCGTCCATTTTTGCCCCATTATGGAAGTTAAATTATAACTTCCAGTTCTCGAGGGTGGAAGTGACCTTGCAGTACAGACGCCCATAGCATCAGTCACCGGACCGCAGGTTCTTGAAGGCCTGCGGGTCGCGCAAACGCGCTGCCTGGTATTGGGGTTTCGTGAGTTGCGCTACATTCTCTGCAAGTGCGGCTAGACGCCCCACTGGAGCTCAAGATGACGATCGTTGAAGCGATAAAGACAGTAATGCGCGCCAAGGGCGCGCCTATGACCGCTCCTGAGGCCTATGCGGCAATCGCAAGCGCGCGTCTGTACGAATTTCACACTGACAATCCAGCCTCCATCGTTCGCGCGCAAATGCGGCGACACAGCGAAGGATTGGCGCTGACCTCCTCGTCCAAGGTGAAGCACTTCAAGGCTTTGCCGGACGGACAGTTCGACATCCTCCCCGGAACCTAAGCTCCTGCGGCCTGGAAGCGCTCGGCGGACCTGCCCCTTCGCCGCGCGTCCGGGCACAATCGCGGCATGCCGAATATTGCATCCGTTCTCAAGACTGAAATTGCTCGCATCTCCCGCAGGGAATCGCGTAGCGAGCTGGATTCCCTCCGCAAGGCGACAGCGCAGCATCGGTCTGCGATCGCCGCACTGAAACGCCAGGTCGTTGAACTTGAGAAGCGACTGAAGCAGTCCTCGCGAGCCCAACGCACCCAGAACGCGTCGCCAGTCGGGGAATCAAAAAGGCAGATTCGCTTCAGCCCGCAACGTCTGGCTGCACACAGGGCCAAGCTTGACCTCTCGGCAAAGGACTACGCCACCTTGGTGGGAGTCAGTGCATTGAGCATCTATAAATGGGAGAGCGGCAGCACCCGCCCGCGGGCGGCACAACTTCCCGCGATCGCAGAGGTCCGCAAGCTGGGAGCCCGTGAAGCACACGCTCGGCTCGCCGGAGCCTGATCCGCGACGAACACCGCTAGGGGACGACCGCGACAGGCGCTGCGGGTTTGGGAGCCTTCCGGGAACGGAGGGCCTTGAAGCCGCGATCACGGGCCATGAACGACTGCAACATGTGAGGAATCAGAGTCGCAGCGTCCACCGCTTCGCCATGCACGCGACTGTGCGCGGCCGCATAGTCATCAAGGCAGGTCTTAAGTTCCGAAGGCAGGCTGACGGTCAGCTTGATGCTCTCGTTGCGAGGCAGCGGCCCCAGCCTCAGCCTGTGTGGACTGCTACTCATTGACTCGACCCCCGCACGAAGAAAAGTGGCTGATAGGGACGCAGGATTAGGTCCTTGCTCACCATGACCCGGACCGGAAACCCGGGGCGCGCCGTCAGCGTCGGCTGGACGTTCAGGTTCCGCTTCGTGAGCTCCTGGCCGATCTGGTTCACCGTGTCTTGCGCGCTTTCGCGCGCAGCAATGATCACTTGATTTCCGTCTGTCCGGGTCTGCGGTGCGGCCAGCTCAGCGCCCACGCCAAGCAGCGTGGAGAGCGCCGCACCTGCAAGGATTCGGCCCCAGTGCCAATCCACACCGTCCTCCAGCCCCGCATAGCCTGCGGGATCCACACCAGGCAGTTTGTCAAGGGCTATCGAAGAAGCGTCCGGCAGGATCAAGCGCGTCCAGACCAGCAGAATTCGCCTCTGACCAAACGCCACTTGGCTGTCATACCGCCCAATCAATCGTGTGCCCTGCGGAATCAGCAGATGGCGGCCCGTGGCGGTGTCGTAGACCGCTTCGGACACGTTGGCGATCACTTGCCCAGGCAGGTCGGAGTTAATCCCCGTCACCAGCGCCGCAGGGATGATAGTGCCTGCCATCACCTGATACGGCGACGCCGGCAACTGCAAGCTACCGAGATTGCGCGTCGAGGTGTCGCCTGCCTTCGCGATGAACGCCTCCTTCTGATCCTGCCGATTTTGCGCGGCCGTCGGATCGGAGGGCTGAGCTGCGGCGGCAGCGGTTCCCATCGGATTGAATGACTGATTGCCCGAAGTCGATGCCGAAGAGTCAACAGCGGCCGGCGCGGCGCTCGGCTTTGCTCCGCCGCTGCTTGGACCGCTTCGGAAAAACACTGAAGACCGCGCCGCCTCTTCAGCAGCAAGGCGCTCAGCCTGCGCCGGATCGACGCCGCCGCTCGGCGAGCGCGCCTCCATCGGCTGCTGCGACTTGACTATCGCCGGCCCCAGGTCTCCGGGCAACGGCTCGCCCAGCACGGGTGGTGCGTGCTTCGGGACCGGAGCGAGACCGGCATAGTCCTTCGGCAGCTGGTCCAGGTTTTCAGCGCGCGCGACGCGATCGACGTTGTACAGCTCGGTGGCTGGATTGCGCTGGCGCTTGATTGACTGCAACGACCACAAGGTGCCGCCAAGTACGGCAGCGGCCAGGGCGCCGGCACCAACCATCAGCATGCGGCGGTTCAGGCGGGTGACCGGACGCGGCGAAGCGCGCAAGGCCACGGATTCGGGCTCGACCTTCGGCGCCGCAGCGGGTGTTGCCTCGGGGGACGTGCTCATGCTCAGTTCCTCCGCGTAGCGCCCGCACTGACACCATCGGTGCGTTCAATGCGCACCACCTGCGCCTTGTCGCCGCCCAGCCGCAGTTCGGCCGCACCGAAAAGCCGGTCCACCACGTAGTACGGTGATCGGAAGCGGTAGTTCACCAGTTGCCCATCGCCCCGCGCGCCGATCACGAATAACGGAGGCAACTCGCCCTGCGCGATACCGCCGGGGAACTGGATATAGACGCGCTCGCCGTCGTCGAAGGCGCGTAGCGGCTTCCAGGGCGGATTGTCACCGCTGACGGCATATCGGAACTTGATCTGCTCCAGCGTCATGCCGGTTTCCACCGGCGCGCTGGCCTGAGCCTGCAGCGCCTGCTTCTGCAGGGCCAACATGCGGTCCTTCGGGTAGTCCCAGGACACGGATGCCATCCAGGCCTGCGGCGTGGAAGAGAGTTCGAGCAGGTAGGTGCGCCGGTTTGTCGTCACCACCAGGTTGGTCTTCAAGCCGATGCGCGTGGGCTTGACCAGGATGTTCACCCGCAGCGTCGCTCCCGCACCGCTGGCCGTATCGCCGACGATCCAGCGCACCGTGTCGCCGGCCGAGACGGTCACCAACTCTTCGCCCTGCTGCAGGGCAATCACAGTGACGCGCCCGGGGCTGGTGTAGACCTGATACAGCGCGCCATCGGCGTAGGGCCAGACCTGAATCGCGTTGACATATCCCTCTCGTGTCGGTGCGATGCGGGCCTCAGCGTTGGCGCGAAACACGCGCAACTTCTCGTCCGCGGGCTCAGGTGCCAGCTTCGCGTCAGACTCGTTCGGCAGCGCCTTCATCTGTTCGGGCAACGGCAAAGGCGTTGGCACTTCAACTACTTCGATGGGCTTCGGCGGTTGAGGCAACGGCTGCGCGGCAACGGCAACGGCAACGGGCTCGTCCAGTGAGATCGCCGGCGGGGGCTTGCCCTGCGTGGCGCAGCCGGCGAGGGCCAGCAGGATAGACGGCAGTACGGATTTACGGAGAAATGTATTCATGGCTTTGTTCCTTTCATTGCGTCGGTGGCTTCAAGTTCACGGCTCCAGGACAGCCCGTTGACGTAGATGCCGAGCGGGTTCTTGCGCAGGCGCTGCTCGGTGCGCGGCGGCTGCAGCACCACCGACAGCACGGCCGTCCAGCGCTCCGTCCCGGAGGGCGCGCCATTGGCGTAACTGCGTTCGATCCAGCGCACCTGGAAAGATGTGTCGCTCGCCCGCACCACACTCGTGACCTCGACAGCCACCGAGATCTGCCCGATGCGCGAGAAGGGATCGTTCACCCGGGCGTAGTCGTTCAGCGTCGCGGCGCCGCGGTCCGTTGTGTATTCATAGGCTTCAAGCCAGTTCTGCCGAACCACGATCGGGTCAATGGAGAGCGAGCGCACGTCGACGATAAAGCGCGCCAGATGATGCGCGATCTGCGCGTCGTTGGGCTTGTAGGGTGAGGCGGCTTCGCCGACCGCACGGACCTGGCCGGCGTTGTCCACCTCGACGACGAAGGGCGTCACGATGGACTGAGCCGAGCGCCACACGAGGCCGCCGGCCATCAGCAGCGCGAGGGAGAGACAGCCGAAGGCCATCAGCCGCCAATTCTTGGCCTGGACGCGCGCACTGCCGATGCGCTGGTCCCAAACCTGCCCGGCCGCCTGATAGGGGGTGACGGGCTCCGGCGTCGCCGAGTACCGCACCTGGGGACGTTTAAATAGCATCAGGATCTCCTAAGAATTTGAGTCATCGCGCAGGCTCGGGCTGGCGCCACCGCCGCCGGCATCACCCGAGCGCAACGCGTGCGCGGCCGTCGTGGCTGCATGTGTCATCTGCTGCTTGCGGCGCATCTGCTTCGCCCATGCGGGTTCAGCCGCTGGTGCGCCGGCTTCGCTTGCGTCCGCCACCTTGGCCGCAGCAGGCGCCGCTGCCTCGGCGACGAAGCTCACCACGCCGTCCTTGACCGCTTTGGCGCTGGACGCCACACGCTGGCCCACGGCACCGACACCGCTGCGCGCAACGTTGGCCAGGCCGGCACCGGCCGCGCGCACGCCACCACTGCCCGATGCGGCGGCGCCGGCCTGATAAGCCGACTTCGCGCCGTTGGCCATTGAACTGGCAGACCGAGCCGCGGCGGCACCCCCACCGATGGCAGCACGCGCGGCACCAGGCGCCATGCGCGCTCCAGCAGCCACCGCGGAACCGGCGCCCGCCACGGCCGCGCCGCCAGCGACGGCCAGACCCGCAGCACCAAGTGCTGTCCCCGCCGCCGCCCCTGCGCCAAGCTGCGGCGCACCAGACACCAGCCCTGTAGCAATGCCCGGCCCGAAGATGCCCAATCCCAGCATCGCCAGAGCGGCCAACATGATGACCAGCGCGTGGTCGATGGACGGCTCGGTGCCCGGCGGCACCGTGAACTCGGCGAACAGGCCTGTGCCGATACCGACGATCACGGCCAGCACCAGCACCTTGATCCCCGAGGAAACCACGTTGCCCAGCACCCGTTCGGCCAGGAACGCCGTCTTGTTCCACAGCGCGAACGGCACCAGCACGAAGCCGGCGAGCGTGGTCAGCTTGAACTCGATCAGGGTGACGAAAAGCTGCACCGCGAGCACGAAGAAACTCACGATCAATACCAGCCATGCCAGAAACAGCACGGTGATGACATCGAGGTTGGCGAATACCTCCGGAAAGCCAGTCAGGTCGCTGATCTGTTTCATGATCGGCGCGCCGGCCTCCACGCCCACGCGCGCCAGCCGGCCCGGCTGCAGCAACTGGCCTTGGGTCATCGACGAGCCGGACGCCATCAGTCCAAGCCCGGCGAAGGACCGGAACACGATGCCCGACAGGCTGTTGAAGTTGTTCAGGATGAAGGCGAAAGCGCCGACGTACAGCACCTTCTTGATCAGCTTGCCGATCACATCGTCGCCACCGCCGCCGCTGGCATTGCTCATCGCCCAGAAGAGGCCAGCCAGCGTTATGTCGATCACGACCAACGTGGCAGTCAGGAAGCCAACCTCGCCGCCCAGCAGGCCGAAGCCAGAGTCTATGTAGCGCGAGAAGACGTCGAGGAAGCGGTCGATGACCGACAGGTCGTTCATCGACCGCTTCCTTGCCCTGGCTGTGAGGCAGAAGGCTGTGATGCGGCAGGCACCGGCGTGTGCTTGGGGCCACCGCCGGAGAAGAAGCGCAGGCGCGTCGCTTCGGCGACCTCGTGGCACTGCGCCTCGCCGATCAGGTGTCGCTCCACCTTGCACCTCACCCGCATCTCCTTCAAGCGCTCGGGATTGGCGGCCAGCGACTCCGCGGACTCAAAAGGTATGGGTTTACCGCACCCAGCCTGCATGACGGCGAGGATCAAGATAAGGGGTTTGCGCATGTGAACCTCACCGTCCGTAGAAGTCCACGGCATAGGGCGAGTACGGCGTGCCATCACCCTGGAAGCGACGGCGCACTTCACGCGCACGCTCTTGCACCGCCACTTGGCGCGCCTGCTCCAGCGCGGCCGCACGGTCCTGCGCGATCTGCAGTTGCTGGGCCTGCATCGCCTGGCGCGACTGCAAGGCGAGCAACTGGTTTGTCGCCTGCATGGCTTGCAATGCGCCTGTTGCCGACTGGCTGCGATTCACCAGGTCGGTCAAGGTCCGCTCGTCCGACGTGAAGTTCTGCACCGCCTGTGACTGCACCTTGGTCGCGGTGCGTAGTGCTTCAAGCGAATGGGTCCACCGCGTGCGCGCATCGGCTCCCATCTGCGTGCCCGAGATTGCTGCCGAGTACGAATCGGGGTACAGCCGACGAAAATCCGTCTCCATTTGGGCGACGTTGAAGGCTAGACCCTGGCCCTGCTGGATCAGCTGGTTGGTCGCCGACAAGGCGGCGCGCAGCTCGCTCAGCGCATTGAAATCCAGACTCGTGAGGTTGCGCGCCTGGTTCGTCAGCATCTGCGCCTCGTTCTGCAGTTGCCGGATCTGGTTGTTGATCTGTTCCAGCGTGCGCGCAGCGGTGAGGATGTTCTGTGAATAGTTCGAGGGATCGAAGACGATCCACTGCGCATGCGCGGCAGGCCCAAGGGCGATCAGCGATGCCGCGGCGGCGGCGAGAAAGTGCTTCTTCATGACGAGTTCTCCAAAGGTGATGAAGGGGAGGACGGGAACGATGGGATGAGGTCTGCAGCCCAACCGAGGCTGCAGTGGCGCAGCCAAGCTGCTGCGAAGTCCGAGGAGGTAGCGGCGGCGAACACCTTGTCGATGGCCCGCTGGTCCTCCGGCGTGGACGCACCGGAGAAGGCCAGCGCCACCGACCCGAGCCCGAGGTCGAAGACGCGGTTGCCCAGCCGAGACTGGTAGTAGTAGTCGCGCTTAGGCTGTGCGGTCGCGACGATCTCAATCTGCCGACTGTTGAGCCCGAAGCCTTCGTAGATCACACGTATCTGCGGTTCGGCCGCCTGCGGGTTCGGCAGGAAGATGCGGCTCGCGCAGCTCTCCACGATGGCTGGCGCGATGGTCGAATCCTTAATATCCGCAAGCGACTGCGTAGCGAAGATCACGGAGACGTTCTTCTTGCGCAATGCTTTAAGCCACTGGCGAATTCGCGATGCGAACACTGGCTCGTCCAGGAAGAGCCAGGCCTCATCGAGGATCAGCAAAGTCGGCGCACCATCGAATCGTTCGTCGAAGCGAGCGAACAGATAGCCCAGCACCGCCAACACGGCGGCCTTGCTGTGCATCAGCTCTTCCATCTCGAAACCCTGCACAGTGGCAACGCCGAGCCGGTCCCTATCGGCATCGAGCAGCTTTCCGTGGGCGCCGCCGAGCACGTAAGGCTTGAGGGCTTGCCGGAGTGCGTTGGACTGCAGCAGCACCGACAGGCCTGTCATGGTTCGTTGTTCAAGGGGTGCGCTGGCCAGGCTATTGAGCGCGGACCAGACGGCGTCCTTCTCCGGAGGCCCAACTGCGATGCCTTCCTGCAGTAAGCGCCCCTCGACCCACTCGGCCGCCCAGGTGCGATAGCCGTCCTGGTCGATTCGTGCCAGCGGCTGGAACGCAATGGCGCCGTCAGTGCCGAGGTCGTAATGTTCGCCACCGAGCCCGAGAATGGTCGCTCGCATCGAGCGGCCCATGTCGAAGGCGAGAATGCGCGACCCCGGATAGCGGCGGAACTGCATCGCGAGCGTGGCGAGCAGCACCGACTTGCCCATGCCGGTCGGTCCGACGATCAACGTGTGCCCCACATCGCCGATGTGCGTGACCAGCCGGAACGGCGTCGCACCATCAGTGCGGGTAACGATCAAGGGCGGACCATCAAGATGCGCATTGCGCTCCGGACCGGCCCACACGGCCGACACTGGCATCATGTGCGCGAGGTTCAGCGTCGAGACGATTGGCTGCCGGACGTTGGCGTAAGCATGGCCTGACACCGACGACAACCATGCGTCAACCGCATTCAAAGTCTCAGGAATGGTGACGAAGCCGCGACCCTGGATGGCTCGCTCCACAGTACGCAGCTTCTCGTCGGCCACTGCGGCTTCGGCGTCGAGTACGGTCACTGTGGCCGTGACGTAGCCGAAGGCCACCTGGTCGCTTCCAAGCTCTTGCAGCGCCGCATCGGCGTCCGATGCCTTGTTCGAGGCATCGGAATCCACCAGCGGGCTCTCCTGCTGGAAGATCGTCTCGCGCAGTAGAGCGACGATGTTCTTGCGCTTGGCAAACCACTGACGGCGCAGACGCCGCAGTTCCTTCTCCGCCTCGGCCTTGTCCAGGCACATGAAGCGCGTGCTCCAGCGATAGGCGAAGCCTAGGCGGTTCAAGTCATCGAGCAGGCCCGGCCACGTCGAGGTCGGAAACCCGCGCACCGACAGCACCCGCAAGTGCCGATTTCCGAGCATCGGCGCCAGGCCGCCGACCAACGGTTCGTCCGCCAGCAGCGCGTCAAGATGCATCGCCACCTCGGGCACCGCCACTGCATGCCGGCGCGTGGAGACGCAGCCATGCAGATAGGTGAGCGTCTGCGCGTCATCGAGCCAGTCGATCTCTGGTAGCACGCCTTCGAGCAAGCCGAAGAGGCGTTCGGTCTCGGACACGAAGCCTTCCAGCCGCTCACGCCAATCCACCCCTTCCGCGCGATTGTTCTCGTACAGCAACCGGGCTGCACGGGCCGCCGATTCCTCGGGCGGTAGGTACAGCAGCGTCAGGTGGTAGCTGCTTTCGAAGTGGCTGGCGTCCTCCTCGAAAGCGGCGCGGCGTTCTTCGTCGATGAGCCAGGACAGCGGCTCCGGGAAGTTGGACTCCGGATAGTCGGCCGCTTCACGCCGCTCGGCGTCGACGAACAAGGCCCAGCCTGAGCCAAGACGCCGCAGCGCGTTGTTGAGGCGCGCCGACGTGGCGACCAGTTCGCCCTGCGTCGCGCTGTCCAGGTCCGGCCCGCGGAACCGCGCCGTGCGCTGGAACGAGCCGTCCTTGTTGAGCACGACGCCCGGCGCCACCAGCCCGGCCCATGGCAGCCAGTCGGCCAGCAACGCCGGGCGCTTGCGGTATTCGGTGAGGTTCAACATCGCGACCTCACACGTCCAGCAGCTGCCGGTGCTTGATGTGTCGCGAGAAGACCTGCATGAACTGCGGGTCCAGACGCGCACCCCAGGCAGCCAGCGAGTGCCCGACGATCCACAACACGAGGCCCGGCAACCAGAGCTGCAGGCCCAAACCCACGGCAGCGGCAAGCGTGCCGTTGGCAATCGCCACCGTGCGCGGGGCACCGCCCAGCAGGATTGGTTCGGTCAGCGACCGGTGCAGCGGCACCTCGAAGCCCGCGATGGTTCCGGGCGCCGTGTTCATGCCAGCACCGCCCCGCCCGTGAAACTGAAGAAGGTCAGGAAGAAGCTGGACGCCGCAAAAGCGATCGACAGGCCGAACACGATCTGGATCAGCTTGCGAAAGCCACCGCTGGTGTCGCCGAAGGCCAGCGCTAGGCCCGTGGCGATGATGACGATTACCGCGATGATCCGTGCCACCGGCCCCTGAATCGACTCGAGCACCGACTGCAGCGGTGCCTCCCAGGGCATGTTCGAGCCTGCTGCATGCGCGGGCAGCGCGACGGCGAGTAGCAGCGCCGCTACGGCGGCGACGTGCAGAAGCGGTTTTACGGAAAGGCGTGAAGTCGTCATGAAGGATCTCCTATGGAGGTAGGGTTGGGCGGAGGAAGAGGCGGGAAGGAAGACAGCTCGGCATCCAGCTGGTAGCCGTGGCTGTCGTGGCCGATGACGCGCACGATCTCACGCACGCGGCGCGCACGGCCACGGCCGGCGATGAAGACGATGACGTTGACCGCCTCGGCGATCAGGGCGCGCGGGACGGTGACGCTCACCTCCTGCACCAGTTGCTCCAGGCGGGTGAGCGCGCCGTGCGCCGAGCCGGCGTGGACGGTTGCGATGCCGCCGGGATGTCCGGTACCCCAGGCTTTCAGCAAGTCGAGTGCTTCCGAACCGCGCACCTCGCCGACCACAATGCGGTCGGGTCGTAGCCGTAGCGTGGCGCGCACCAAGTCGGCCATGGTGCTCACGCCCGGCTCGGTGCGCATGCTCACGTGGTCGTCACTGCGGCACTGCAGCTCCACCGTGTCTTCGAGTATCAGCACCCGGTCGCGCGTCTCGGCGATATCGTCGAGCAAAGCATTGGCCAGCGTCGTCTTGCCCGTGCTGGTGCCGCCGGCAATGACGATGTTCAGGCGCTCGCGTACCGCACGCCGCAGGAACGCCGCCTGATCCTCGGTCATCACGCCATCAGCCACGTACTGGGCGAGCGTCATGATGCGCAGAGCCCGCTTGCGGATCGCAAAGGATGGCGCTCGCACGACGGGCGGCAGCACGCCCAGGAAGCGTTCGCCGGTCTCAGGCAGTTCGGCCGACAGGATCGGTGCGCCTGCATGCACCTCGGTGCGTACGTGCGCTGCCACCAGCCGGATGATTCGCTCGGCGACGGCCGGCGGCAGGGCCGTGTCAGTGGCCTCGCGGCCGGTACCCAGCCGATCCACCCAAAGCGAGCCGTCCGGATTCAAAAGGACTTCGACGACTTCGGGGTCCTCCAACGCTGCCGCGATCTCCGGCCCCATGGCCGTGCGCAACATGCGGATGCGCCGCTCCAACGAGGCGTCCATGGCGTTCGGCTCAGACAGATTCACGATGAACCTCTTGGGGTTGGGAGCCTGGACCCGCCTGGACGTCTGGCTGCATTGGTTCAGCTTCGGTTGGTGCGACGTCTTCATGGACCTCGCGCACCAGGCTGCGCCCGCGCTGGATGTGGCGCGCGAGCTGCTCGATGAACTGCGCATAGCGGGCGCGACCCTGTGCGCGCGCCGCCTCCTGCTGACCCTCGGGCACCGGCAGCGAGACGGTCAGGAAGTAGCGGATGTATAGGGCCGTCGTCTCGATCAGCACGTTCTGGTCACGCTCCAGGCGGTCGAACTGCCGAGAGAGCCGGTCCAGGCGCTTGGCAATAGCTGCCTCGCGCTGGTCCTCGCCGTCGGGCGAAAGGAAAGACGCAAGCGCGGCGGCGATCACGGCCGATTTCGACACACCTTTGTGCGCCGCAACCTGGTCCAGCCGCTTCGCGTGCTCTGGCTCGATGAAGATGTTCAGTCGGGCGCGGGTCATAGTGCGATCCCGTCGTCAGGGTCCAACGCGGCCAGACGCGCGGCGCGCGTCAGCTGCCGGTCCACGTCTTGCGGCCGCAGCGGCACGTCATCTTCGTCATCGAGCACCAGCGGGCCATCGCTGTTCGCAAGCGAATGCACATCGGCGGCGACGTCCAACTCGGGCTTGAGCTGGTGGCCCCCCTCGTCGGCCATGCCGCCTCCATCAACGACAGACGAAGGCGGCAGAGCTTCCAGGGGTGGCAATCCGCTCCAGTCGTCGAGGCGCGCTGCAGGACGGTCGGCGTAAACGCCGGCTACCAGCGCCGGCGCAGGCAGGACACGCGACGTGAAGTTCCGGTCCTGGTAGTACCGCAGCTTCTTCGCCTTGATGGGCGGATGGCCCGAGACCATCACCACGGCATCATCGGGCGGCAACTGCATCACTTCGCCCGGTGTCAACAGCGGGCGGGCCGTCTCTTGGCGCGACACCATCACGTGACCGAGCCACGGCGCAAGCCGGTGGCCGGCGTAGTTGCGCTGGGCGCGCAGCTCCGTCGCCGTCCCGAGCGCCTCGGAGATCCGCTTGGCTGTGCGCTCGTCGTTTGTTGCGAACGCGATGCGCACGTGGCAGTTGTCCAGGATGGAATGGTTCTGGCCGTAGGCCTTGTCGATCTGGTTGAGCGACTGGGCGATGAGGAATGCGCGCAGGCCGTAGCCCGCCATGAAGGCAAGAGCGCTTTCGAAGAAGTCCAGTCGGCCGAGTGCCGGGAACTCGTCGAGCATCAGCAGCAACTTGTGCTTGCGCGCGATGCCGTCCGATCCGTCCAGCGATTCGGTTAGGCGCCGGCCGACCTGGTTGAGAATCAAGCGGATCAGTGGCTTGGTGCGGCTGATGTCGGACGGCGGCACGACCAGGTAGAGCGACACCGGGTGCGCGGCCGAGATCAGATCGGCGATCCGCCAGTCACAGCGCGACGTGACTTCGGCTACCGTGGGATCGCGGTACAGGCCCAAGAAGCTCATGGCGGTGGACAGCACGCCCGAGCGTTCGTTGTCGCTCTTGTTGAGCACTTCGCGTGCGGCCGATGCGACGACCGGATGGACCTCTTCGCCGAGATGCCCGGTGGTCATCATCCGGTGCAGCGTCACCTCGAACGGGCACGCCGGATCTGACAGGAAATTAGCAACGCCGCGCAGCGTCTTGTCCTCGCCGGCGTAGAGCACGTGCAGGATGGCACCGACCAGCAGGGCATGGCTGGTCTTCTCCCAGTGGTTGCGCCGCTCCAGCGCCCCTTCGGGATCAACCAGGATGTCGGCGATGTTCTGCACGTCCCGCACTTCGTGCATGCCGCGTCGCACTTCGAGCAGTGGGTTGTACGCGGCTGACTTCGCGTCGGTGGGGTTGAACAGCAGGCAATGCGAGAACCGCGCGCGCCATCCTGCGGTGAGGTTCCAGTTCTCGCCTTTGATGTCGTGGATCACCGCCGAGCCCGGCCAGGACAGCAGCGACGGCACAACCAGGCCCACGCCCTTGCCGGAGCGCGTGGGGGCAAAGGCCATCACATGCTCCGGACCTTCGTGGCGCAAGTAGTCGGCGTCCTTGCACGCGGTCTTGCCAAGGAACACGCCGGCAGGCCGAGTCAGGCCGGCCTCGGTGATCTCCTCACGCTCGGCCCATCGAGCGGAACCGTAGGTCGTGACCTGCTTGGCCAACCGCGAACGCCACACCGCCATGCCGACGGCTGCGCCGGTGGCGAGCATCCCACTCGAAGCGGCGATGATCCCACCGCGCTCAAATATCTTGGGTGCGTAGGCACCATAGAAGTACCACCACTCGAAAAGCTTCCACGGCTCGTAGACCGACAAGCCCGAAACGTCAAACCACGGTGGGCCGAGCCGCGCTTGATGGCGCAGCGCATGCGCTGTCCACTGCGTGGCGGCCCATAGGCCGCCGAGGGCGACACCCAGCACCACAACAATCTGTCCGAACAAAATGCCTGTCGCACCCCGGCTCGACATGAGCTACTACTCCTTTGCGTCTCAATTCCAGCGCGCACGTGCCGCAACGGCACCGCTTGCCCGAGTCTGGAATCGAGTCGCCAAAACACACACCCATCAGGGCGTGATGGAGCGCGGTGAGGAGTACGCCTACGGAATCGCCGGCTCGGACAAGGCGAAAGGCGGGCCCGCGACCTCATCTGCGGACCGCTAGCATGGCGAAGCCTTGCGACCGTGTCCAAAGCCGATGACGCTGCTTGCTTGGGCGACGAGCGCGACAGTTGTAACGAGTGCTACAAAACTTTGGAGTGGGTCACGAAACGCTGAACCGCATCGGACAGGCCGCACCGGTGATGCTTGTGAATCACGAACGTCGTGATTTGCTCCTGCTCGCGGAGCGGCACTGCCAGCAGGTCCGAACGCCGCAACGTCGAAACGTGCCCCGCATCAATCAGTCCGACCCCCATACCGGCGGCCACACGCGTGACGTATCCATTCAGAGTGCAAGCTTCGCCTGCAATCGTGGGCACTTCCGCATGACGCTGGAGGATCGTTCTTAACTGCCGCGATGCCCCGGGCTGTCTCTCAGAGTGATACGTCAGCACTGGGTAGGCAAACAACTCGGCTAGATCCAGTACTGGCCGAGAAGCCAGTTCGTGACCGAGTGGCACAAGCGCCATCGCCGTATAGCTCCAGGCCGGGTGCTGTGCGAGAGTTTCGCACTCTGCAATGCCAAAGGAGAATCCTGCGTCGATCTCCTCGCGTCGCAAGGCTTGCGCGAGTTCTGGTGCACGCATCTCGGTTAGCTCCAGATGGATTTCTGGAGCCACGCTGCGCCAGCCAACCAAGCAATCGGACAGCTTGGGCTGAGCCAATCCGTCAGCGACGCCAACACGCAATGGTGCGCGGAACCGGGCATCTGTCTCGCGCACCGCCCGCTGAGCGCGTTCTATTCGGATCAAGACTTTTCGTGCCTCCTGCAGCATTCGCGCACCTGCAGGCGTAAGACTCAGTTTTCGCGGCCCTCGTACGAATAACTGCACGCCAAGTTGATCCTCTAGGTCGCGAACAGTCCGCGACAGTGGAGTCTGATCAATGTGGATGCGATCGGCAGCTTGTCGGAAATTGAGTTCCTCGGCGACGGCGATGAACTGGCGGAGGTGTCGCAGCTCAATCATTCGATCCTCGCCAAAGAACTGTGGACCAGTGCTTGGTGAGACTCGGGGTGAAAATGTCGGCAGTTGCCAGGGTGAGTCGTGTCGGCGGCTTTGATAAGGCTCATTTTTTCCTCCTTAGTGCTTATTGCTTCCTTCCAACGTTACTGGAGCATCTAGCGTGCTTTTGTTCGGTGAGTCGCGGAGACGTTGGGCTCCGCTGCTGCTGAATCCCCATTTGCTGACCACCTCTACGCATAGGCGGGCGTGATGTCGTGGACCGCATTACGAACAGATTCGAGCTCCTCAGGGTCTAGTCCAGTGCCGCAAGCGGAACGTTGCGAGAAGAGATCCAGCGAAGCTTGACGTCGACATTCTTCGGTCTGTTCGCCCCATTAGCCGTTGGCACCCGACTTCCACACACTTGAAGGGGGACCTGGTGTTTATGGGCTCTTTGGCAGAGCTCAAGGTGCGCACGGACAGAAACGTTCCTTATGCGGTCGCTGGCACTGTATTGGCCGTCGACGGCGGCTCGGACGGAACAACGACTCATCTACGTCCCCGGTCTACGACCTAGCCGGAGCGGACCACAACGCTGCAGTGCGGCTGCGCCCGAGCCCGCATTGATTGCCTGGCTCGCTGATCTTTTGAAAACATTGCCTGCCGGATTTACTTTGAGTCGGCCAAGCCCGCAGAATCCCGAAGACTGCGCCTACGTTATCGAATGGGAATGATGGCAGCGTCACCTTCGCTGACTCCCTGCACGAATTGATCGATGTCATAGAAATGTGTGATCTGATGGCTTAGTTCTGACTGCCGCCGTTGAGCCGGCGACCTATGAGTGGGGGACGTGGCGTTTTTTATGCGAGTTCTGCAATTAGAAGGCTCAGGTCCTGCGGCGCGGTGACCATTGCGTCATGACCTGTTTGAAGCTCGCGGTACGTCCACGATGCAGTGCCGCGTATGCGCGCCTTTGTCGCGTCGAACACTGGCAACCTTGGTGACTGGCACGCAATGTAGCTTCGCCGTGTCGCAGGTGGCAGCGCGGCCGCGAGATGCAGCGGCTGAAAGTATGTCGCAGCTGGTTGAGCAGTCAGCCGTGCCTGTGCCCAGTCGATATCTTCCGGCTTCTCAATGCCGAAGAACCTGGCAGGTACCGCACCATAAGCAGGATTGCCCGCGGCAAGCGTCGCGGCCAGCTTCGCGCGGGCATCCGCTGGCATGTAGTCAGAGACCTGCTCGCCGTCGGCAGGAACAAATGCGTCCAGGTAAACCAGCGAGCGCAGCCGCCCGGAACTTGCGAGGCGCGCGGCCGCACCGGTGATCACAAAACCGGCGTAGCTGTGGCCGACCAATGCCGCAGGCTGTCCCGGCGCCAGTGCAGCTTCCACCACTGTGTCGATGTGGCTGTCCAGGTTGATGGAGAGCGAGAGTTCGCTCTTGCGTTCACCCATGCCGGGCAGCGACACCGCGACACTGCGGTAACCCGCCCGCCCAAGCAATGGCGTCACCCGCTCCCAGCACCACGCGCCGTGCCAGGCGCCGTGAACAAGGATGATCACTGGCCTGGACTGCGCATCGATGGCGCCGCCGGCACAGTCTGTAAGGATGCCGACCGCGCCGGCGCCGAGGAAGCTTCTTCTTTGCATCGTCTATCTCCTTTGGTTGATCTAGCAGCCGCCACGCCCGCCATCGACGCTCAGGTGCGCACCCGTAATCCAGCCCGCTTTGCCGTCGAGCAGAAACTGGATGGCGCGCGCCACGTCGATGGGCTCTCCCACCCGGCCCAGCGGATGCATGGCAGCGCGTGAGCGCAGAAACTCTTCGTAGTCCACGACGATTCCCGCCGCAAGCTGGAGGTTGGTTCGCACCACGCCGGGGTTCACCGTGTTGACCCGGATGCCCTCGCGCGCCAGAGTGGACGCCATGCTGCGCGACAGCATGTCGACGCCCGCCTTGCTGACCGAATAGGCCAGCGTGTCGCAGGGACGCAGGGAACACACTGATGAAACGTTGACGATCGCGCGGCCGCTTCCAGCCTTCAACAAAGGCAGAAATGCGCGCGCGACGTTGAATGGGCCTGTCAGGTTGACACGCATGACTTCGTCCCAGTCGGGCTGCGTGGTGGACTGGATATCTCCTGCGCGGATGACGCCTGCCGCATTGACCAGGCCGTCGATGCCTTTGCGTGAAGCCAAGACCTCGCCCGCCGCGCGGGCGCACTGCGCGGCATCGCCAACGTCGCACTGGATGAACCTGTGCCTGGCCGCGCGGGCCAGCGCCTTGGGGGCCAGCGAGCGGAACTCGTCCTGCGAACGCGAGATGCAAAAGACTTCGCAGTCCGGGTTTTCGTCGAGTAGCAGATTTGCCGTTTCCAGGCCGATGCCGCTTGTCCCACCGGTAATCACGAATGTCTTCATGCCTCCGGCTCCGTGTACTGAGCCATCACCATTTCAAACTGGGCCGCGCCGAGCCGCTCCAGCCGCGCTGCCTGGTATTGCTGGGACCGGTAGTAGGTGCGCGCGGCATCCGGCGAGTCAAAGAGGGACACCACGGCGCGGTTCACGCCCATCTGGCCCTCCAGGGTTTCCAGCGGCGCGCCGCGGGTGAGAAAGCGCGCGCCATGCGCGGCCGCTGCGTGGGTCGCCAACCCGGCATAGCGCGCATAGCGCACGGCGTCTTCGACACGGGCAAGTGTGATCAGGATGGTTTTCATAGCTTCACCGATGGATTGTTAAATCATCGATGATTATGCTACCATCGATTAATGATCTCAAATCCCGAATCGGCCGGGCCGGTCTCACCCATTGACGCCGCGACCCAGTTCGTCTGGATCGTCGGCCATCCCATCGGGCAGGTGAAAGCGCCGCAGGTGATGAACCCGCTCTACATGGCGGCCGGCGACAACCTGTTTGTCCTGCCCGCGCCGGTACACCCCGACGATCTGCGCTGCGCATTCGACGGCGCACGCAAGGTTGGCAACTTGCGCGGCTGGATCGTCACGGTGCCGCACAAGATCGCGCTCGCGCAGTGGGTCGATGAGCTTTCGCTGGCGGCGCGCATTGCCGGCGCGGTCAACGCCATCCGCTTTCGCCACGGCAAGACATATGGAGACCTGTTCGACGGCTACGGCTTTACCGCAAGCCTGGCCGCGCGCGGATTCAACACTGCGGGGCGCCAAGCGCTTGTCATGGGCGCGGGCGGGGTTGGCTCTGCCATTGCCCTCGCACTGGCCGAAGCAGGCGCGGCGAGCGTCGCCCTCTTCGACATTGACCGCTCGCGCGCAGTCCAGCTGGCAGCGCGCCTGTCCCAGCACGGACCAGCGGGCACGCGCTTTGAAGTCGGCAGCGTCTCGTCAGCCGAGGGTTTTGACCTGATCGTGAACGCCAGTCCCGTGGGCATGGCAGGCGACACGCGCACACCCATCGATCCCGCATTGCTGAAACCTTCGCACGTCGTTGCCGAAGTGGTCATGACCCCGGAGTTCACTCCGCTCCTCCTGGCCGCAAAACGACTGGGCTGCGAAGTGCATCCCGGCAAACAGGTACTGGCCGGCCAGCTTGAAAAGCTCGTCGAATTTTTTCGCTGAACACTTTGGAGATATCACGTGAAATCACACAAGCATCTGAACCCCGAGGCTGCGCATGCGTCCGAATGGCTGCCAAACAGGCGGCAGCTCCTGGCCGCGGCCGGACTGGCGAGCGTGACAGGTCTTGCCGGCGCACAGTCTGCTTACCCCGCGCGTCCCATCACGATCATTGTTGGCTTTGCTGCAGGCGGTATCGCAGACTCGCTAGCGCGCCTGGCCGCAACGCTCCTGAGCGAGCAGCTCAAGCAGAGCGTGATCGTTGAGAACCGCGCCGGGGCCGGTGGCACCATCGCCGCGGCGGCGGTTGCAAAGGCGCCCAAGGATGGCTACACCCTGCTCATGGCGTCCAACGGACATGCCGTCAACGCCACGATGATGAAGCAACTGCCCTTCGACGCCGTCAAGGATTTCGCCGCAGTCGGCGGCGTTGCCGCAAGCCCGCTGGTCGTCGTGGTCAGGGCGGACTCGCCTTACAAGACCATCGCGGACCTGATCGCCGCGGCCAAGGCCAAGCCCATGCCTTATGGGTCTGGCGGCGCCGGTACTCTCACGCATCTCTTGCCTGAGCTGGTCGCATCCACCACGGGCGCGAACTTCACGCATATCCCCTACCGCGGCACTGGCCCCGCCATCATCGACCTGATGGGCGGCCAGGTGGAGTTCGTGATGGACCTGGTGCAAACCGCCCTGCCTCAGGTCCAGGGCGGCAAGCTGCGTGCACTCGCGGTGAGCAGCCGCCAGCGCTCGATGCAGTTGCCCGACGTGCCCACGCTGGCCGAAGGAGCCATGCGCGGGCTTGACGCGCAAGGCTGGTATGGACTGCTTGCTCCGGCGGGCACACCTCCCGCAGTTCTCGACAAGCTCAATGCGGCACTGAACAGGTCGCTCGGCAATCCGGCGGTGATTGCCCGAATCATCGGGCTGGGGTCAACGCCGATCGGCGGCACGCGCGATGCCTTCATGGCGCTGCTGCGCTCCGAGGTCAAACGCTGGGGCGACATCGTCACGGCAAGAAACATTACTGCCTGAGGAAACAACATGCTCGATATCACGCGTGAGATCGAATGCGACGTGCTGGTCATTGGCGGCGGCGCCGCAGGTGTGGCCGCCGCAACCTGCGCGGCGCGCAACGGCGCCAAAACCATCCTCGTTGAGGCGTCGCCGATGGTGGGCGGAGAACTGGTCAGCGGCATCTCCATGCTGGGGATGGTGTCCACCCGCGGCGAGTGGATCGTGGGCGGCATCGCACGCGACCTGCTTCGCGAAGTAGAAGCACTGGATGGCTACATCGGTCCGGTGTTTGACTACCGCTCCCTGCACCTCGTGTGTTACGACCCGGAACTCATGAAGTTCGCCGTGGTCGGCCTGCTCGACAAAGCCGGTGTCGAGCTCATGCTCTACACGCTGGCCACTGGCGTGCTGTCAGTCGATGGACAGGTTCGCGGCGTCTTTGTGCAGAACAAGTCCGGTCGCCACCTGGTGCGCGCGAAAGTGGTGATTGATGCCAGCGGCGACGCCGACCTGGTGGACGCGGCGGGCGGCAAGACCGAACTGGGCAAGGACGGCCGCTTCTTCCAGCCGCCCTCGCTCATCTTCCGCATGATCGGCGTGGACACACCGCGCCTGCTGGGCAATGTGCTGGCACATCCAGAGGACTATGGGCTGGCGGAGTTTCCGGGACTGGGAATGACACGCGAGCAATGCGCGCAGGCGCTGGTCAAGCAGGGCCAACCCAAGATCGTGTTGCTGGGTGACCGGGGCCTGCTCAAGCGCGCCATCGAAGACAAGGAGATGTTCCCCACCTCCATCGTCGCGGTCATCCCGGTGTCCGTGGCCCGCAGCGAGGTCAGCATCAACTGCACGCAGATCGGCAATGTGGACGCGACCGAGACGAAGCAACTCAGTGCCGCCATCCCGACTTTCTTTTCGCAGATACAAACCTCCATGCGCTTCCTGAAGGCGCGCGTGCCTGGCTTTGAAAGCGCGCACTTCTCCGGCGTCGCGGGCAAGATCGGCGTGCGCGAGACGCGCCGCATTGTCGGCGACTATGTGCTCACCGAGGACGACGTTCTCCAGGCACGCAAGCGGGCCGACGTGGTAGCCAAGGGCGGCCACGAGATCGACCTGTTTGCGGTGTCGTCGCACCGCCGCCAGACCATCAAGGACG
Source organism: Variovorax sp. PBL-E5 (assembly GCF_901827185.1). Lineage (NCBI taxonomy): Bacteria > Pseudomonadati > Pseudomonadota > Betaproteobacteria > Burkholderiales > Comamonadaceae > Variovorax > Variovorax sp. PBL-E5. The sequence continues at coordinate 4,996,055 of NZ_LR594671.1, forward strand.
GTGGCTCCTACGACATTCCGCTCTCCGTGGCCATTGCACAGAACGTGCGCAATCTTTTCGTCGTCGGGCGCTGCCTGTCGGCGACGCGCGAGGCGCAGAGTTCGGCACGCGTGATGGGCACCTGCATGGCGATGGGCCAGGCAGCGGGAACGGCGGCTGCGATGTGCGCGGGCGACCCAGGCTGGACCGGTGATGTCCGCTCGGCTCCGATCCCCGCGCTGCAGGAGCGGCTGATTGCGCAAGGCGCATTGCTTGAGAGCGAGGCGTGATGGGCGAGGGCCAGAACGTCGATGTGCTTGTGCTTGGCGCCGGCGCAGCCGGTATGACGGCCGCGCTGGCCGCACATGCACGCGGCCTGAAGGTGTTGCTTGTGGAGTCGAGCAACCAGGTCGGCGGAACAAGCTCCACCTCCGCAGGGACACTCTGGCTGCCTTGCGCAGCGCAGGACGACGCCAAAGGCACATGCCGCGACCAGGCTCGCGCGTATCTCGAAGCGAGCATCGGCCGGGGCGCCGAGGCCGCCAAGATCGATGCCCTGCTCGACTCGGGTCCGCAACTCCTGCGCTTTCTCCATAGCGCGACGCGGGTGCGCCTGTCGGCCGTTGCCGCACATCCGGATTATCTGCAGTCGCTGCCCGGTGCGACTCTGGGCGGCCGCGCGTTCGCGCCTGCCGAGTTTGACGGCAGGCTGCTCGGGCCTGCGTTCGCGCGCATTCGCCCGCCCTTGGCCGAGTTCATGGTTCTGGGCGGAATGATGGTGTCGAAAGCGGACATCCCCGACCTGCTCAATGCGACGCGCGAGCCACGCTCGTTCTTGCGCGCAGCACGCCTGGTGTTGCGGCATGCCATGGACCGACTGACCCGCAAGCGGGGCACGCGGTTGGTCATGGGCAATGCCCTGGTCGCCCAGCTTTTCGCGACAGTCCTGGACAAACGCATCGAGATTGCGTTTGAGAGCACAGTCACGCGCGTCCAGCGCGACGGCACGGGGTTCTCGTGTGTCGTCGGGCATGCCCAGGGCGAGCGGGCGGTTCGTATCGGCAAGGCACTCGTGCTGGCAACCGGCGGGTTTTCGGGCAACGCGCAAATGCGCGAGCGCTGGCTGCCCGCGCCTGCAATTGCGCACAGCGTTGCGCACGGTGGCAATTCCGGCGGCGGCATCGACCTGGGCATGGCGCTAGGCGGCGCAGTGGAAGACAAGCACAAGTCCCCCGCGTTCTGGATGCCCGTGTCCACCATGAAGCGTGCGGACGGCAGTGTTGCGACCTTCCCGCACATCATGCTGGACCGAGCCAAGCCCGGCCTGCTGGCGGTGAACTCCGCGGCACTGAGGTTTGCCAACGAAGCCGACTCTTACCATCACTTGTGCGAAGCGATGCTGGACAACGCACGGCAAACCGGCAGCGCGCAGTTCTACCTGATCGCAGACGCAGCATTTATCAAGAGCTACGGTATCGGCATGGTCAGGCCGGGGCTGAAGTCGCTTTCAAAGTTCGTTGCATCGGGCTATCTCACGCACGCCACATCCCCTGCAGGCCTGGCCGCGCAACTGGGCCTCGATCCCGGCGTACTGCAAGGCACATTGGCCAGGTACAACACGAGCGCAGCCAGCGCGGTGGATCTTGATTTCAATCGTGGCGAGTCGGCCCTGAACCGGCACAACGGCGATCCCCTCCATACGCCCAATCCATGCCTGCGCCCGCTGGATACAACCGCGCTGTATGCGGTGCGCATTCACGTCGCAGATCTGGGGACGAGTTTGGGCCTGTCGACCGATGCAGATGCGCGTGTGCTCGACAGTGCGGGCACCCCCGTGCCCGGGCTCTATGCGTGCGGCAATGACATGGCCTCGATGATGCGCGGTGCATATCCGGGTCCGGGAACAACGCTGGGGCCGGGGATGACTTTCGCGTGGCGCGCTGCGCGCCATATCGCTTCGGCCTAGGCGCGAGAAGCTTTTTTCCGGACTTCGGCGGCCGGCCTGGTTGCGTCGCCCATCAGGCCGACGAGATATTCGTACGTGCGGTCGATGTGCTGCAGCGCGAGCTTCTCGGCCAGCGGCGCGTTGCGCCGCACACAGGCGTCCAGCAGTGCAAGATGCTCGCCCTCCGCGCGCCGGGAATATTCACCGTCTTTAGTCAACTGCAGGCGGTAACGGTCCTGCATGTCCATGAGCGTGCTGCAAAAGTGCATGAGCATGGGCATGCCGCAGCCTGACAACACTGCAAGGTGAAACTTGCGATGCGCGTTTTCCCATTCGGCGGCCGATGCCGGCCCGGGCTTTGCGGCAATGCGCTTGCCCAGCATGTGCGCGGTCGCTGCGACCCGCTCTTCCCAATCATCGTCGCCGTGCAGCACCGACTCGCGGATGGCCACGGGCTCGCACAGGCGCCTGATGGTGACGATCTCGCCGAGATTGGCGCGCGACATTTCACTGACGCGAAACCCGCGCTTGGCCTCGAAATGGACGAAGCCCTCAGCGGTGAGTCGCGACAGTGCTTCGCGCAACGGACTGAGGCTGACGTCGTAGCGCCCCTTCATCTCGTCGAGGTTCAGGCGCGAGCCGGCCGGGCTTTCGCCGCGCAAAATTCCCAGCCGGATTTGCCGTGCCAGCCGGTCCGACAGCAGGTCCTGGACTTCGCCCTCCACCGGCGCTCGCGCCGGGGGATCGACAAGAAGGGGCTGGCCGGCCGGCTGTTTTGATTTGGGTGCGCGCTTCGCTGAGGTTGCCATGCGCCAATCATAGAGCGGCGCACGGTGTGTCAGGACGCAGTGATGTTCCTGGCGGTGACGATATCGCCCCAGCGCTTGACCTCGGAGCGGACCAGCGACATATACGCATCGCGTGAACCGGACATGGGCGCGGAGCCCAGAGCAGTGATCCTTGCGATGACGGACGGCTCTGCAAGCACCGCGTTGAGCGTGGCATTCAAACGGTCCAGCACAGCGGCCGGAGTTCCCGCGGGTGCAAGCAATCCGTACCAGCCTTGCGCGTCGAGGCCGGGCATCGAAGTCTCCGCGAGTGTGGGGACATCGGGCAGCTGCGCCGATCTCTGGCGGCTGCTGACGGCCAGCGCGCGCAATTTGCCGCCCGCGACCTGCGGCAGCGCCGTGAGCACCAAGTCCATCACGAACTCCACCTGCCCGCCCATGAGGTCGACGATGGCCGGGCCGCTTCCCCGGTACGGAACGTGAATGAAGTTCGCTCCGGTATTGGCGGCCACCAGTTCAGGCAACAGGTGCGTCAAGGTACCCGCGCCGCCAGAGCCGTAGGCAATGGGTTTGGTCTTTGACGCCACGATCACGTCGCCGAACGTCTTGTACGGCGAATCGTTTCGCACGACCACCACGAGCGGGCTGGTCGCTATCCCGCCGACTGGCACAAAGTCGGTGAGAAGGTTGAACGGCAGCTGCTTCATCATCGTAGCGTTGACTGCGTGGCCATTGGATGCAAGCAGCAGCGTGTGCCCGTCCTTCGGCGCCCTGGCCACGGACGCCGCGGCGATCGTCCCTCCGGCGCCCGGTCTGTTGTCCACAACGACGCTCTGCTTGAGCCGCTCCGACATCAGCGTGCCGACCAGCCGCGCGAGCGTGTCCGCAATACCCCCCGCCGCGAACGCGACAACGATGGTGACCGGCCGCGACGGAAAGTGATCCTGCGCGCTGGCAAGACAAGCAGCGCCCGCCAGCGCCGTTGCGGACAGGAACTGGCGCCTGTTGAGAAGAAAGAGAGTGTTCATGGGCATGTCTCCTGGTGTTCTGGAAAGTTGCTGTTGAAAAATCGCTGCGCGGCCTCTGCCGCGAGGCACGCGCGACGGGTTGCGCAACGGGACGCAAGCGCGGCGACTGGCGTTTCCAGTTCAAGCTCGGCGTCGGCGGACAGCGCGCGCACCACCGAAGCAAGGTCGAGTCCGCCCTCGCCCAAATGCATGCGCCCCGACATGGCCTCATCGAAGAGCGATGCACCCGGCGCGAGTTGGGCAGGAGCATCGCTCAGCTGCGTGAGATGGATGCTGGATGGATCGAGCCGCGCAACGTCAACGGCACTCGCGCCCGATCGCATGAGGTGCAAGGTGTCGATCACCAGGCCAAGGTTCGAGGCACCGACGGCCTTGATGAGCTCGAAGGTTTGGCCGATTGTCTTGAGTTCGCTCATCGGCATGAACTCCAGGGAGATCTGCACGCCCGCATCTTCGGCAGCGGCCGCGTACATGCTCAACAGTGAAGCGACGCGCTCAAGGTCCGGATCGAAACAGCCCTGGATAATCCTGCGCGCCCCTAGTTGCGTGGCGGCCGCCACGTTGGCGAGCAGGTGCTGGATATGAACCTGAGGCGAGATGTAGTAGCCGGTCACACTCGGGATGCGGATGCGCGCGCCATTCGCCGCGCTGCGAAACTCATCGAACGTGGCTGCGTGGCTGCCGGCCTGACCCCACGTATCACCAGGGTAGCGGCCACTTATGCGTGGACTGACGGCGCCATAACCCGCGACCGCCGCGGCCTTCACCAGTTCAAGTGGAAGCGTCTGCGGGCCCAGCGTCAGATAGCCGAGCGTCAGTTGGGAAACCATGCGGTGTCTCGTGGTCATGGTCGTGGTCATGCGCGCATGTCCGCAACCGTCCCCAGTTTGGCGGGCGGCGCTCCAAGAGCAAGCCAGCCACAGTCCACCGGCAGCGTCACGCCGGTGATAGAGGACGCTCGCTCTGAAAGCAAAAAGGCTATTGCGTCGGCAATATCCTGTGGCCGCACCGTTCGGCCTACGGGAGTGCGCGCTTCGATGTCGTTGAGGTTGAGGGCGCCTTTGGCAACCAGCGCCATCATGAGGTCTGTTTGCACGTAGCCGGGGGCAATGGCGTTGACGCGGATGCCGTCGCGCGCCCACTCGCACGCCATGCTTTCCGTCATTGAAGATATACCGGCCTTTGCCGCGCCATACGCGTTGCGCCCCGGAAAGCCGCCGTGTCCCACGATGGAGCTAATGTTGACGATGGCGCCGGACTGCTGCCGTACGAAGATGCGCGCGGCCTCGCGGCTGGCCAAAAATGTACCCCGCACATGCACGGCAAGAATGCGGTCGAACGCCTCCACGCTTTGCTCCAGCGTCATCACGGGCTGGTCGCCGATGCCCGCGTTGTTGACGAGCGCGTCCACCCGGCCGTAGCGTTTGTGCACCTGTTTCATCAACGCGACGACATCGGCCTCGACGGCGACATCGCACCCGATACCCGCGTGTGCTGCGCCGAGCTCTGCCGCGCGCTGTTCGGCCGCATCAGGCCTGATGTCCGCGATGACGACGTGCCGAAAACCCTCAACCAGCCGGCGCGCTGTCGCCCAGCCGATCCCGTCGGCGCCACCGGTCACGATTGCCACTTCAGCTTTCATTGCGTACCCACTTCAGGATGTGGACCGCGACCGCGACCAGCGTGCCATGCTGGTTGGTCACGTCGATGTGCGCTGTCGATCTGCGCCGCTCGGTGTCCACGTCTGTGAACTCGTATTTGAGGTGAACCGTGTCACCAAAAAAAATAGGCGCGAGGAACCGCACACGGTCAAAGCCCAGTGCAACCGGCGTTTCGTCCGCGCCCTCGCGCATGTGCGCAATGGCCAGGCTGGACACCGTGGACATGTAGCCGACCAGCAAAGCGCCGTGCGCCTGCAACTTGCCGAACTTCGACTTCTGCATGTACTGCTGGTTCACATGATTGGGCGCAAAGTCCCCCGTGATGCCGGCAAAGCCGTACACGTCATATTCGCCGACGGTCTTGCTGAACGAAGCGCTGTCGCCTGGTTGAACGTAAAACTCTTTTGTCATTGCTGCATGCTTTATGGATGGAAATAGCCGGGATTGATGAGCGACGGGGACCCAACCCGCGGCGTGAATTGCATTTGCTCCAGGACGTCCGCCTGGACATCGATGCCTGGCGCAACTTCGATCAGCTCGACGCCCTCTTTAATGAGTCGAAACACTGCCCGCTCGGTCACGTAGAGCACCTGCTGGCCGCGCGCGAGAGCGCGTTGTCCGCTGAATGTGATCTGGCTGACCTTGTAAACCAGCTTATTGACCTGGCCGTGCGCGCGCACGCTCAACACGCCATCGACCACATCGACCTCGCTGCCCCTGGCGCCGAACGTTCCGCAAAACACGACCTTCTTCGCGTTCTGGCTGATGTCGATGAAGCCGCCCGGGCCAACGACTTCACCGCCCAGCATGGAGACGTTGACGTTGCCTTGCGCGTCCATCTCGCCCATGCCGAGAAAGGCGATGTCCAGACCGCCCCCGCTGTAAAAGTCGAACTGCGAGGTCGAATCGATCATTGCCGTCGCATTGATGGTCGTTCCGAACACGGCCCCATCAAGCACGTTGCCTCCGTGAATTCCGTGTTCCACCGTCTGCTTGTAGAGATGCTGCTCGTTGCGCTCAGTGATGAGTTTGGCCACGCCATCGGGCATGCCCAGCCCGAAGTTGACAGCGGCGCCGGGGCGCAGTTCCTCAGCGGCGCGGCGAGCGATGATCTTGCGCAGGCTGAAGGGCTGGGGCTCGCTCTCCACGAGCACGCGCCGCTCGCCCGATATCGAAGGGTCGTAGAACGTGTGATAGTTCTGCATTTGCGCTTCGTCAACCACCACCGCATCGACGAGAACGCCCGGAATCTGCACGCTTCTTGGTGGGAGTTCCCCGGTGCCGACCAGCTGCTTGACCTGCACGATGACCTTGCCGCCGCAGTTGTGCGCTGCCAGTGCCAGAGCAAATACATCCAGGTTGGCGATTTCATGGGCCAGGCTGATGTTGCCGTCCGGGTCGGCCATGGTCCCCCGGATGATTGCCACGTCCACATGCATGGGCTTGTAGCGAAGGTGTTCGGCCCCGTCGATGCTCACCAGCTCCACCAGGTCCTCTTTGGCGGATCGGTTCATCCGGCCACCCTGCTCGCGTGGGTCCACGAAGGTCCCGAGCCCCACAGTGGAGTAAAGGCCGGGGCGCCCAGCGCCGATTTCGCGCATGAGCTGCGAGATGACGCCCGAGGGAAACGAATATGCTTGGATCTTTTCCTGGCGCACCAATGCCTGCATCCGCGGAGAGGCCGCCCAGTGTCCTGCAATCACCTTTCGCACCAGTCCTTCATGCGCAAACCGGTTGACGCCCTTTTGCTTTTTATCGCCAAGACCAAGCGCCCATACAAGAGTCAGATCGTGCGGACCATTGCCCTCCAGGAAGCGCGACTCGATGCCGGCAAACACTGTGTCGGGTTCCAGCATTCCACCGCCTGCGCCAGTGATGGCAACAGTGTTGTTGTCCCCTATCAAATCCCCAGCCTGCCGGGCTGTCATCACTTGGCATTGGGTTGTAGCGAGCCTGTCCATGCCGCTATATTACACAAGTTGGAATCAAGATTCCACTTTGGAATGTAAATTCCAAATCGTCAAGGAGTTCAGGTGTTAACAACCAATCTTCAACGCGGCTTGGCAATGCTCGACCTGCTTTGCCGTGCCCAGGATGGCCTGCCGATGTTCAAGATGGCAGACCCGCTGGGAATTCCGCGAAGCACCGCGCACCGCGTGCTGGCTGAGCTGAGTGAAGCAGGCTTTGTCACGCAGGAAAACGAACAGGCACCGTATCGGCTGACGCTGAAACTCGCCCAGATGGGCATGAGCTATCTCAATGTTGCCGGGGTCACCAACGTGATCCAGCCTGTGCTCCATCGGCTAGCGGCCGAAACGAAGGAACTCGCGCGGATGAGCATCGTCGACGGCAAGCGCTTGGTGTGGGTGTCAAAGGTTCAGGGTTCGCGCACCGGGCTGCGCTACGACGCGAATGCAGAGCCAGGCGAAGAGGTTGTCCTGTTCTCCAGTGCAACCGGCCATGCGTGGCTGGCCACCTTGCCGGAAAACGAAGCATTGGAAATCGTGATGCGCCAGGGGTTCGACCCAGAAAACCGCGGACCCAATGCACCGAAGTCAGCTACCGAATTGCTAGAGCTGCTGGCCAAAGTGCGCCGCAAAGGGTATGCCCTTGTCCACGAAACCAATGAACACGGCATTTCGGCAGTAGCTGCCCCGGTGTGGAACAAGCCGGCCAACCGGGTCGTCGGTGTCGTCACCATCGCAGGCCCGACATCTCGCATGGATCCCGAGAAAATCGAGGCAATCGCGCAACAAGTCCTAGCCTCTGCTGATGAGCTGTCAAAGGTGAGTTTTGGCCTAGTGCGTTAGCTGGCTTTCCCTTAGAGAACGTGACGAGCGGATGGGCCGGCGAATTCATAGCCGCAGTCAAGCGCCGCCAAGGCCAGCAACGTGTCTGTGCGTTTTGAGCTGCATGGTGCTTTATGGTTTCTGCACTTTCTTTGTCAGGAGGGTCGAGGGCACGATTTCATGCAACAGCGTCGCGGTGTGGAAAAAAAAGAGCGCAATCGCTTCAGGACTGGTGGACCAGGACGCTTGCCGCCCCTGGAGGAAAAAATGTGATCGTCTGGATGCGGACGCCGAGATCGAGTTCGGCTGAGTAGGTGGCAGCCACTTTGTGAGTGGGCACGTCACCAAAAATGGTACTTACGTTTCCGCCTCATCACGCGACCAATTCAGACGCAACGAAGTCTAATAACTGGAGCCAGAAGGGAAACACCAATCCTTACACGGGCAATGAAGGCACTAAAAAGGATTGAGCCTGCGTCACATCCGCAGAGAGTGAGCAGTGAAGCGAAGCAGGTTCCTAGCGCTGCTAGTGACATCAGTGCTGCCAGGACAATCCGAACCCAAATGGGGCGCGGAAGAGTTGGGCGCGGCGGTTGCGGTGCACGAGGACGGAGTGGCCACTACCTACCGTGCCTGGATCGCCACGTGCGATAGCGATGGCATCGACCTGGACGGGGACACGCGAGAAGTGGCCGCCAAGTCGCCGAGCGCTGCCGACCGCGCCTTTCAGGCTGGTTTTCGTGACATTGGCGAATTCCTTGGCGCGCACCTAGGGTGCGTCTGGTGCGCTGATCGCGGTGGACCTGCGTGAGCAACCCTCGATTCTTGCTCCTGGCGAAACCGCACCGGTGATCAATCCGCCGGGGCATCGCGTGCTGTGGCAGGTCTACCTGCTTCGTGATAGAGGCGAGAGGGTACCGGCGGATGCCGTCGCTCGGCGTCGCCAAGGCGGCATCCTTGAACTTTTGGCGGTGCGCGCAGCAGCCTGCAGGCGCACCTCAAGGACACATCGGTGCGACCCCACCCTGCTGCACCTGCAGACGCCCGACTCCTACCCAGCCCGCGCAGGAAAAATGGGTTGAAGCTCGGTGGATCCGAAATGGTTACCATCGCGGCGGGTAAATATCGAAAGCAGTATACGGAGCGAGGTTTCCTCCGCACTTTTGGGATCGCTCCGCAGCATGCTTGAATCAATACCTTGTTCCGCGAAAACGGACGATCCTTGGATCGCGATGCCATCCGTCGATTAGTCGGGGCGCTTTGGTGCATCGCCGATATCGCCCGCACCGACCGCTGTGATGGCGCGATATTTTCATTGACTCAAAAGTAAGTACGGATTTGGAACGACCGGACTTGACAATTCGAAAAGGATCCCACTAGGTCGAGTTGTCGCGTTGTTTGGAGAATTGCCCCGAAACGGACGAGCCTCGAACATTCGCTGCCAAGTACTTCTCGAGTTCTGGCTTGCTCTACTGGAACCATCCGAGCGGACGCCTGCTGCCTATGGAATCTCGCTACAAGCGGCAGTAACCTAAGAGCGTGTAGCTGCCGCGAGCCGTAAAGTTCCCGCCACCTCGTCGGGTTCGCGGAACGTCAGCCAATAGAGGCGCAGAAACTGGCTATTAGCTGGTGAACTCGCGGTGAGGGGAACGTGACGTGCAATGCCTTGTCGCAGATCTGCGAGTTCGGTTCCAAGCTGATCCATCGACTGCAAAAGGGCGACCCCATGACTTACGAACACTCGCCCTGCCGCGGTCGGGACCATGCCACGTGCATGACGTTCAAAGAGAGCATCGCCAGTTCCCTCTTCTAGGTCGCGAATGCGTCTACTTGCGGCGGCTAAGGCGAGGTTGGCCAGTTAATCAATCAGTGTGTCCAGGCACGATCGACAACATCACAGACCAATCGCGCGCGTTCGGGCAAGTTGCCATGTGACCGACTGACCGCGCACAACGGCAGACACTTGCTGTCCAAGCTTCTGTTCGACCACAGGCCGCCACGGCACAAGGCGGAAACCCATGCCGTTATCCAGCATCGCAAATCGGCCGCTGGCCAGCAGGATCGAGCGGCGGTAGATGCCGGTTGCGTGCTCGCTATCCTGCAGCGGGCGGTAGGTTTGTCCGGTCTGCTGCTCCAGCGCTTTGCCGGCCGCTGTCAGCTCTCGGTCGCGCAGAGCCGCAAGCAGGTTGTTCGCGGGAACCGCGCGCTGGCCATGCCATTCGGCAAGTCCCTTCGTAGCGAGAAAGTCGACACGGGCGCGTATCGCATCACGCACTTGAGCCCCAAAGCCTTGGCCGGACACAGTCGAAGCATCGCCTACCAACTGCTTGTCCAGCCAAGTGGCGCCGATGGCGCGTACCTGTTGATCGATCGGCAGATGCGATCGCAGCTCGATCGCGAGTCCGGAAGACTTCTGAGCATCATGTTGCCTGGCCTTCTGCAGCAGATCCGGCGGTACCTTCCAAACGCCATCGGCGATGCGCTCCACGATGCCAGCGCGGCGCAGCGCTTCGAGCCGGCTCACGTGCGCATCGACAGTGGATTGCGGGTCGTTGTCGCTGGCTTGCTTCAGTTGCGCTACGTGGTCGACGGTTTTGTAAAGACCATCTCGCGCGACGTCTGCGATGTGGCGGTCCACAGGCTTCTCCTGCCCAGGCGGCCGCGCCTCCACGATGCCGTGCACGGGCAGTGCTGCGAGGTCGGTGCCGGCTGGCAGCTTCAGGTAGTGCGCCCGCCCGTCAATGCCATCGACCACCAAGTAGCTGCGGTCATGCAGTTCGTCGGCCAGACCCTTGCCCGCGATCCGGCCAATGATGGGGGAAATTCGCCGCTCGTCGATCACGCACTCTCGCCGCTGCCCATTGAGCGCACGGCGCACCGTCTCCAGCGCATCTTCGCGCTGGCCCATGGCGTCAAGTGTGGCGGCCATCCCTGGCTGGAGCTTCCACCGATTCGCATTCATCCTTTCGGCCAGGCACATGCGTTCGAGCCGCTGCAGCCGTGCCCGCAGTGCGTTCTGACGCGGCCGGTCTTGCGGGTTGCCCGTCAGGTCGATGCCATCGGCGCCAGCTTGCCGGATCAGCGCCCGGTCCAGGCTGGTAAGCCGCTGCTGGTCGACCTCCCGCAGCAGGCTCTGAGAGATCTCCGCCTCGGTGCGCGGCCCCAGCCATTCGGTGGCGATTTCGCTGGCGCGTAGGCGCATGCCGTGGGCCATGTAGTCGGGGGCGATCACGAGATCTTCCCTGCCGCTGGCAGGCCCGCCCGTATGGCCATTCAACACGATGTGGGTGTGCGGATTGTCTGTGTCCCAATGGTCTACGGCCACCCAGTCCAGTCGGGTCTCCAGGTCGATCTCCATGCGGCGCATCAGCTGGCGGGTGAAGCCCATCAGGTCTTTCAGTTCCAACCCATCCTCGGTCGAGACGATGAAGCGGAACTGATGGCGGTCGTTCTGCCCCCGCTCCTGAAAGGCCTTGATGTCGGCCGCATCGGTGTCAGCGCCGTAGGCCTGGCCCTTCTGCCCATCGCGTGTAACGCCGTCGCGCTCGATGTAGCGCAGGTGCACGGCCACAGAGTTCGGACTGGCGCGTCGGAGTGCGACGTAGCGGGATTTGACGACTACTCGCCGCGCGTTCGGCCCCAGGCGCTGGCCGGCCATGGAGGCAGCGACGCGGCCGCGTCCAAATGTGTTGGCGGGTCTACCAAGGCTCTTGCCCGACGGCCTTGCCCCGGTCTTCGACACCTGCTTGAGCACCTGCGAAACGAAGCGCTGCGAGCGCGGTCCACCGCGCGACTTCTGCGCCGCGGGCTTGACGCGAAAGCGATCCTCTTCATTGCCAGCCATGAAGACCCCAACGCACCCTGGCGCAGCGCATCAGAAACGGCACACAGCAATCGCCGCTGCAGTGCGGATTCCCGCATCTGCGCGGCACGCGCGGCAGTCCTTGCGGTGCCGCCGCAAGCCCACGTGCAGACTGTCTTCGAGGGGCTCGACGTGCCACCCCTTTTATCTGGCCCTCCGTCTCCGCCTTCCGCATCCGCTCCCGGCTCCGACCAGCTGCCAGCCGCGCACAAGGTGCGCACCGCTGCCTGAAGTGCAGCGACGGTGCAGCGCAACCTGCACGCTGGCGGCGGGCTCCCTGCACGATGGAGTGCAGCGCAGACGCATGCCGGGCTGCAGTTCGGCGGCGTGTCTGATGACGCGAGAGAACCAAGCTCATGGCGCGCTCCAGGTCCACAGTGGGCGCGCGATGCCCAGGACGGCGGACGCGGCGATGGGGCCGAAGTAACGGCTGTCGAACGACGCCGGGTTCGTGTCGGTGAGCAAGAACAGTTCGCCATCGGAAAGGCGACGGCATTGTGACCAGGATTGCAGCGGCCGGTGCGCACCGTCATGCATCCGAGCGGTTGCCACCACTGAGCCGTCGATGTGCACGCGATGCTCGTGAACGCACACTGATTGCGGCGCAACGGCGCCGATGCGCTTGAGAATCGGCACGCCGTTCGGAAGGTAGCCGCGCTGTCCCGCGAACGAGGCCACGTCAGCGGGAAGCCGAGCCAGCACGATGCTGCCGACGTGCAGCGAGGCCGCGTTGTCGATGCTACCGATTCGGTACCAGCCGCGAGGCACGCTGTCCGTCGGGTTGTAGACCACGAACACATTCCCACGCGCCGACATCGGCATGAATGCCGGCGCGCACAGCGCAGCCAGGCCAATGCCCATGCCGGCGAAGAGCGAACGCCGGCTCATCTCAACGCTCCTCGCGCAAGATGCGCCGCATGCCGCTCGGTGCTGTAGTCCGGCAGCGACTGGCGTGCTGCCAGCCGGTTTCCAACCGTGCGCCAGTACGTGGCGGCAACTGCGGCCGGTTCGATGCCCAGCGCTTCGATGGCGTCGATCACTTCGAGCACCGGCTTGACTTGGTGCTCGCCATCGGCGCGCAGCAGGATGTGCGCGCCGGGCGTTACGCCGGCGATGCGTTGCGCGCTATCGAACGGCATCGGCGCCTGCACCACCATGAGTTGCCAGAGCGCCGTGCCGTAGTCATTGCCGATCCACTTCACGCGGCAGCAGACTGCGTTGGGCTCGAAAGTCGCCACGCGCCGCCAGCGGTCCACCACCGTCTCGCGAACCGGCTGTCCGAAGCGCAGCCAGACGTTGACGCGATGCTCGACGAAGGCGAGCGAGACCCGCATAGGGACAGGCCGTGGCGGCGGAACGGCCTGGGGCCAAGGCTGCACAGTGATGGGTAGCAATTGCGTCATGGCTGTCCTCTGCCATACTCGCGCTCCAGCAGCTCCCGTAGCATCTCGGCCGCAGTCACACCGCGTTCAAAGGCGATTATCTTGATACGCCCCCGCAGCGCGGGCGTCACGTCAATGGTGAGGCGCGCGGTGTAGATCGACGCCCTCACGGCGACCTCTAGTGCGTCGGCCCGGCGCACCCAGGTCGATGCCGGATCGACGGCCGGCTTGCGGCCGATTTCGGAGCGCTTCGGCGTTGCAGATGACGCTGATACCGTCATCGCAGCATCTCCTGCACTGCTTGCGCCAGTGCCGCGATCTCGCGCGCGGCCGCGCACTTCGGCGCGGCTTCGCATGCCAGCCGCCCGGCAGCCACGCTGTCGGCGAACACGATGCGCTGCGAGACTTCGATCTGCAGCGCGGCAAACGGCTGGTCGATCAGCGCGGCGCGTGCTTCGCGGCCGATCACCGTGCCGACCACGCGCCGGTTGATGACGAAGGCCGCGCGAAGCTGCGGCCTGAATACCCGGGCCTCGGCTATGAGCGTCACCATCTCATGGCTGGCCCACACATCGTACGCGCTGGGCTGAACCGGAATCAGCACCAGGTCGGCGGCCAGCAGCGCGGAGCGCGCGAGGGCCGCGACCCGTGGCGGGCCGTCGATCACGACGAAGTCCGCCTCCAGGGCGATCTGGGGCGCTTCCTGATGCAGCGAGTCCCTCGCCAACCCGAACACACCGTAGAGCCGTCCCTGACCGTTCTGCATCCGCCGTTGCGCCCAGTCGAGCGCAGAGCCCTGCGGATCGGCGTCGAGCAGCGTCACGCGGCTTCCCGCCATCGCCAGCTCGCCCGCCAGATGCGTGGCAAGCGTGGTCTTGCCCGCACCGCCTTTCTGATTCAGCAATGCGATCACCTTGCCAGGTCGGTCTTGTCTTCCTGACAAGCGGTTTTCGGCTGTTCGGACTGCATCCAGCGAGGCACTGCCCGCCTTTTGAGCAGTTTCGTTTCGCGCGCGCGTGACTTCCATTTATGTATCCCTTTAGATGTTTAGGGAAGCCCGAAACCATTGCTGGGAGCGGCTTGCGGGCTGTTTGGCGCCGGTGATCCACCGATAGTTGCGCCGGTGATCCACCGAGTCTCGTGCCGGTGATCCACCGAGCCCGTCCCCACGACATCCCCAGGTTCTTCAACAGAAGCGGTGGATAAGTCGGTCATCGATGTGTTGCTTGTGCAAGGGCGGAAGGCCAGCCATTCGGAGCCGCCGCTGCGTTCGATCGCCAGGCGGTATCCCGGCAGCGCTTGGCGTAGTGCAAGGCCGCGCACATGCGCGGCGAAATCGCGGGAGCGTTGGAGCGCGCCGGACTTCAAGTACAGGTGACGTATTTCGAAACGCCATCCACTAGGTTGCCGCCCGCCGTGCTTGCGCACCAGCCGGTACAACCAGCGCTCGATGCCGCCTGAAAGCCGGAAATACGTGGGATCAAGCGTGAGCACCAGCGCCTCGTCCATCACGCCGGTGAAGAACCAGTCGGCCAGGATCAGCTCGATGCCGTCGGAGCGCCCATCGGGCCGGATGTATTCCCTCCACTCGTTGATCCATGAGAAGCGGTGCACCCGCTTGCCGCCGTTCGGGCGCTCGCGCTGGCGCAGCGTCGTGGCAACAGTGGTGGACTGCAGCCGGTCGAGCGCGGCGCGTAGCGCCAGGTAGTCGCTGCGGCCGGTACCCCGCCGCGCAAAGCGCAGGATCTCGTAAGGGGTGGCCACCATCAGGCGCGAAGGCGCGATGCCTTCCTTCTTCGCCTGGATGATCTGGCTGGCGGCCCAGATCAGCACGTCGGCGTCCCAAATGGTGGCGATGCCGTGCTCGGGCACGCCCTCGACGGTGAGCGTGATGCCGCCAGCCTCGAAGCGGATCGGTACGATGCGCGGCGACTTGGCCAGGGAGAAGAAGGGGTAGGCCATGAGGTCCTGCGAATCGCGCAGCGCCATGTCGCCGTGCGGCAGCGCGCGGAACAATGTGAGCTGTTCGCGTTCGCTCAGGCGCCTTGACATGCGGTGTTGCCCCCTCGTGCGGCCAGTCAGCGCACGGAGTCGCGCTGCACGTAGCCGGGGTCCGAGGTCATGTCGTAAGCGCGGCTGTCGGCCCAGGCACGCAGGTCGGCGGCCGCGTACACGACGCGTGCGCCGAACTTGCGGAACCGAGGACCACCGCCCAGTACGCGCTGCTTCTCCAGCGTACGCGGTGACAACCGCAGGAAGGCACCGGCTTCGTCGGTGGTCAGAAACTCGGAATTGGCCGGCGCAGGCGGCACCGCAGCAGGCTGCGGCGCAGCCGCAGCGGCCGGGCGGGAAGAGAGAGAACTGCCAGCTGTCATGACGGACTCCATCGCTGTCGATGGGCCGCAAACCGTTTGCGGCCCGATGGAGGCAGTCTCGGAAACCTGGCCCGATCGGGGCAGGGAGAAATTCAGGGCACCGGTTCGTCTCCGGGGTGCTTCGCTGGGAGAGGCAGCACACCGGCCATGGCTAGGTAGCCGCCGTTCATGAATGCCTCTGCACGCCGCAGAAGGTGCCGTACCTGCGCGCGCAGCTCTCCATCCTCATGCCATCGCAGAACGACGGCTTCGAGACCGAACAAGGCTTGGGCGATGTCACGATGTGACGCGCCCGCCTGCGCGGCATCGAGCGCGTGCAAAGCGCGCAGGTGCAGAAGCGCGGCCCGAGTCACTGATCGTGCGGGATTCACCTGCGGCGTATGGCCTTCCAAGGCCTGCGCCTGCGCATTGAAGGCGTCGAGCTGGCCGCGCAGGCGCGGCGTCAGCGGAACGGCACTCGCGTAAGCGGTGCCGTCAGCAAGAGCACCCGACAGCGACAAGCGCATGCGCTGGGCACTGAGATCGACTGTCATCGACAAGTCGGGACCGTCAAGCGCCAAGCGCTTGCGGCCGGGGATTCGCCACAGATCGAATAGGCAGGCAGCTGCATCGTGCGCGCGCGCAGCACGCACATGCAGCAACCCGTCAGAGGACGACAGCCACAGCGGATGCGCACAGTGGCCGTCCAAGTCGGGATCTTCGGCGACATCGCAACCCCCAGCGGGCAAACGACACCACGCGCTTCCGGCGCGCCCAATCTGAGCGGTAGTCCGGATGACGACGCAAGTACTCCCAGGCAACGCCCGAGTCGTCCAGGTCCAGCACGTAGAGGTAGGCGGCCGACACGCCCCACGGCGCATAGGGTAGGTCTTCGGAATCGGGTTTCGACATGGAGTCCTCCTTTGGAGGAACCCTGCCACAGGAGAGAAGAAGCAGAGTCGCCTTTGGGGCGACCATTCATCGCGCGGTTAGCGATTTTGCGGAAACGCGCTAGTCGTTGATCGAACCGTCGCGCTGTGCGTCGGCCAGGTAAGCCGTAAGCGTTTGGCGAGGCTTGAAGTGCGGATCGGCCACGATGGGCATGCCCCGCGGCCCGCGCACGCCTTCGAGGGCCGAGAGGCTGACGTGCCCCAGCTCAGGACTGCCGGTGCCGGCGTCGCACAGGCCGTAGGCCTTGTCCCCACCGGCGTCCAGCTCGGTCAGCAGCCAGGCCGCACCGGCGTCCAGTGCGTAGAGCTTGACGACGGGTAGGGGGTCAAGCCTTTCCCCCCGCGCCCGCGCGGCACCGTTGGCCAGCATCTGGCTCCGCTGCTCGTCTGTGAGAAATGACATGTCTTCTTTGTGAGGTAATTACATCCTAATGTGGCCCCGGCATAAGGCAAGCGGGATACCGATCACTTCCAACCAATGCCATGACGGCCCCCAGGTATCGATTGTCTTAGAACTTTGAGTTAAAGATAACGTGGTTTTAATGTACGTCAAACACGACGCTTCTGTGTATGCAGAAGCAAGGAATACAGCGCGGTCGGCCGACCGGCGCAACAACGTTTGAGGCGGTCCCCGCACGGGCCTTTGGCGAAGCTGTCCGCAGCCTGCGCACCGAGGACGGAATCGCCCAGGAAACCCTGGCCCACCTGGCCGGCATCGAGCGCTCGCACATGGGAAAGATTGAGCGAGGCGAACACATGCCCACCTTGGCCATGATCTTGAGGATCGCCCGCGCGCTGGGCCGCAGCGCGGGCGAACTGATGCTGGAAACCGAGGCCCGCCTCGCCACGGACGAGAATAAATAGAGCCAGTGGGCCGCGGCGTCACCCACAGCCCATGACGCCTGCTACGCCACGATGCGCCCGGCCGATCGAGCCTCACGCGCGTACACACTCAGACGCTTCTGCGCTTGGAAGTGAAGGTCCCGTTCCACAGGAAGCCCCAGCCGGCCGCGCACTGCGGCGATCTCTGCCAAGCTGACCCAACCCAACTCAGGGAAACCCAAGCCCAGGTCGCACAGCCCGAATGCGTGGTCGTGATCGTCGGGATCGATCTCTGTCAGTAGCCAGGTCGCGCCGGCGTCAGGGGTGAACAACTTGACCACGGGAGCGGGGTCGAAGTTTTCTTGCCCGAGGGACTGGCGGCCGTTGGCCAGCAGCTGCACAAGTTGTTCGTCAGCGATGAGTTTCGTCACGGTCTTCTCCTAGGAAGGAATCAGGGCGGGATTGCCCGAGACCGGAGGCAGCACGTCGCAGCGCAGCCGTCAGGGTTCAAAGACGGCCGCAGGACGCAAGCGTGCGACGCACGCGCAGACCTTGACGGCGAGAACGACGTGATACGGTGAAGGGAACAGCAAGCCGTCCCCCACGCTCTTGCAAACGCAGTGCGCAGCGCCGCAGGCGCGAAAGGCGTCAGCGATGAAAGCCCGAAGGGTCTAGACGCCGCGGGCGGCTTGATGCGCAGCACGCCAGCGCGGCCGGCATTGCCGGAGACGCACAAAAGAACGGAAGTTGGTTTCAGGATGTGCGGAGAGCCGTGAATCCGCCAATACGGGACTGGGCAAACGCGCAGAAGCGCAAAGATTACTTTCACGAGTCGCCGCCGAAACGTGCTGCTGGAAAGCCGCAAAGGCGAATTGGCGAGAAGAAGCAAATGCGGCTTTACTGATTCGAGTGCATTCGCATTCCCGCTATTCAGGCTGCCACGCCCCCTGCCGCACAGACGCACGCGAACGAATAGGATGACCACCATGGAAGCTGCCCAACACGAAACCGGCGATCCGTTCGAAGCGATGCTTCGACGGTCCGACGAGTTGCAGGAAGCCTTGCTTCACATCCTCGACCGCGACACTTTCGACCCTTCACCTCGCGGAGAGGCAGCCGTGGGCATGTGCTCGGTTGCACTGGAGCACGGCCTCAGCTTGCGCGCACTCCTGGCAATGGGATTGCCCACATCGGCGGTCGGCTTGATGCGGCTCCAGTTCGAAGCTTTGGTCCGCGCGATGTGGCTGCAGTATGCGGCCAATGAACTCGCCATCGACAAGATCGCCGCGCCCTTGACACCCGAGAGCGAGCTGGCCGCGAAGAGTCTCCCCTCGGCCACCGACATGATCGATCAGATCGGCAAGCGGGTAGGCACCAACGTGCCGGCGGCCGCGCACCAGATGCTGGTGCGGTTCAAGGATGTTTCTTGGCATGCCATGAACTCCTACGTGCATGGCGGCATCCACCCGCTGCGCCGTCAGGCCGAGGGCTTCCCGGTGCACTTGGCCCTGCAGATCCTGCGCAACTCCAACGGCTTGCTCACAATGACCGGAATGACGTTAGCGGTGCTGACGGGCGACGCCGCCGTCGCCAAGTCGATGGGCAAGATCCAGCCGGCATTTGCCGACTGCCTTCCCGAACTGTTGAAGTAGCGCATTCGGAAGAGAAATTGCGCCCCGCCGGCGGCGGGGCGGGGCGACGATCAGTCGCCCTTGCTGCGCGACCAGATCAGGTTGTGCGCGCCGTCCTCGCCTTCGACCAGGCGGGCGTAGATGGTCGCCGGAAACGACGGGTCATCCAGGGTGACCGACAGGTAGGGCCGCTCCGCCCGGCTGATCTTCTTCCAAGCCGCGCCGATCTCGAAGTTGCCGGCGACGATGCGGTAGTCCGGGGCGTTCTCGCTGTCCTTGTCGTTGGGCACGATCTTGACCTTGACGTTGAGCGTCAGGGTGCGAACCGAGCCGGAGTAGCTGTCGTTCTGTGCGGTGAAGGTGCCGATGTTGGCCATGATGAAGTCCTTTTGAAGTTAACCAGGTCGCGCCCATCGCGGCCTTGGCGTGATCCGATCGGTGAGGGTCCGGGCGCGCCGCACCGAAGGCCGCAGCGCAGCGAAGGACCGGGAAGCCCGAGAAATTTGCCTCGCGAGGAAGACCGCAGGTCGGGGAAATTTGTCGGGCTGGACGGTTGCGGCGAACAAGCCCGAGGCGGCAGAGCCGCCGTGCCCTCGCCAGGATTCACGACAAAAACAAGGCCGCTGTGGGAGTGATCTTGTACGGAAAGGACACATGGCTTGCGCACCATCACCGCCGCGACGGCGTTTGAGGCTCGCCGACACCCCGCGACGGCAAAGGCAGTGAACGGCGAGACAGGGAAGTGCGATCCCGTTGCATCGGCGCCGTCCATCGGGTGGACGCTCTCGGCTTGGCCAGAAATCCGCTTGGAGCGGCTTGTCGTTGACGCGCCGTCGTCGGCGCGGACCGCCCTTCCTCCCAATGAAGGACGGCGCACACGAGAATGGACCGCAGCAAGCCGGGTCGAGATGAACGCTCCATACAGGTTGGGCGCTTTGTTAGCTTCCAGGGCATTCCAGCGCAAGGACCTTCGTCGCGATACGCGACTCCATCTGGTCACGTAGGGCAGCCACCAGCGTGACAGTAGCTTCGCAAACGACCTCGTGCGCATCGTGGGCCTGAACGCGGAATGTCGCACTCCGATCCCCCATCCGTTCGAGCCATCCGCGCAGCCGCAAGGGCGACCCGGGAGGGATCGGTCCCCGGTGGTCGATTCGAATGGTCCGGCCAACCACCACTTCGGTGGCGGCGTCGACGTGCTGCTGCATCTCGCGGATGCAGATCGACTCGACCACGGCCACCAGATACCCAGTGGCAAGGCATTCGATCAATCGCTCCGCATAGCCGCTTCCGTAAGGAAGCCGTGCAAAGAGCGACTTCGCCGTCTGGTCGGCGGGAACGGTATAGGACTCTTCAAAGAAAATCTCGCTGACGCCTTGATGGTTCATGGGTATCTGGAATTGGGTTGTCGAAGTCCGGTCGCCTGGCAGGTGACCGGTGCTCTTCGATGCTCTTGCGTTCAGCTGGCATTCCCAACCCACCACGGCGAACGCTGGCGTAGCGCGCGCGACGCGATACGGCGATCGGCGGATGTCTGGACGTCAAAACGCGCGCGGCAGTCTGCCGCGCGCGTCGCGCCGAATTCCGAGTTCCCGGCATCCAAGCCGGGAACTCGGGCCGATTACGCAGCTGCTTCCATGCCCTCCGCCGCTTCGGCGTCAGGCTGCGCACCAGCGTCCGGCTCGGCGATCGCAGGTTGCTCCTGAGCACGGAACATCGCAGGCAGCCAACCGGTGCCCGCCGCCAGTCGCTCGGCTTCGCTGGAAATCTCTGCCTTCTTGAGCTTGCCGAGCCGGTTCACTTCACCGGGGGCGAAAACTTGCAACCCTTCCAATGCTTTGGCCTTGGAGACGTGATCGAAGTAGCCTGCTGCGGTCGGCGTCCACCACGCGTGCATGTCCAGTCCCACAGCCTGCGCCAGTGCAGCTGCCGGGGTTTCGTCCTCCCGCGAAGCGATGGCTGTCACCGTGAAGCCCACGCAAACCGCGAGCAGAGATAGCAGCTCCTGCTGCGGCAACACCAACAACTCGGCGAACAGCGCATCTGGATCGCTGGGCAGGCGTTCGGCCCATGCCTCCCGCACCTGCCGCATGCCCACAGCAGCCGGTGCCTCGGCAACGTCAGCGGCGTACTGCTCCAGCCGCCCCTGTGGGTTGGCGGTGATGTTGATGGGCGAACCGTAGTGCGCGTCATGGATGACATGCAGCGCGAGCCGATGCACGACGGCAACCAGCGCGACCTGCGGATGCCGGGCGACCTCAGCTTGCAAGGCAGCGGTGCGATGGGCACTCAGGCACTTGACCAGCTTTTCCGAAATGGTCAGCTTGCCCTGCGTTTCGGCTGCGCCGCTGCTCTCCGTATCGCCATTCGTGCCGCGCCCGCCGCGTTCCTGCTCCCGCATCGCCTTGGCCTGTTCCTCGCGCAGCAGCCCGCGATGCACGATCACACCGCCCATGTGGTCGAGCGACACCACGGCCCCCGCCGTTGCCATCGCACGCGGCGGATAGACCACCAGCGTGCGCTCGATGGCTTCGAGTTCGTTGCCCAGCATGTCCATCTCGTCCTGCGCGGCTTGCGCCTGCTCGTCCGTCATGTCCTCGTTCTCGTCGTCCAGGCGGTCTTGCAGCTTGCGTTGCTGCGCTTCGAGCTCGGCGATGCGCTTGGCCTCGGCCTTGCTCGGCTCGCGTCGTTTGCTGCGCATGCGCTGGAACTGGTGCAGGTCGGCGCGGGTAGCTCGCGGGGCTACGTCCGCCCAACCCCAGCCCTCTGCATGTACCTGCTGGACCATCGGCACGAGCCTGTCTTTCGCCAACGACTCCAGCAGCGCTGCATCCGTGAGGAATACTCCGCTCTGCTCGTCCGCGAACAGGTCGCGCCGCACTGCGCCCCCGGCCTGCTCGTAGGTCTGGACACCTACGAACTTCGCCAGCGCATCGCGGCATGCGTCGATCTCCTCATGTGTCAGGTGATCCCGCAGCGCCTCCGGGCTGCGCTGCCACTGCGGCGACTCATAGAACGCCGCTTCCTGCGCCGCATGGTCGTCGGTGATGGCAAGCGCCATCAGCTGCTCCAGCGTGACGGCCTCACCCCGGTAGTCGGCCAACAGGCGCGGCGAGACGTTAGCGAGCTTCAAGCGCCGCTGCACGACCAAGGGCGTCACGCCGAAGTCGGCGGCAATGTCCTCGATGGGCCGTCCTTCGGCCACCAGATCGGCAAAAGCCTCGAACTGGTCGGCCGGGTGCATAGCCTCGCGCTGCACGTTCTCGGTCAGGCTGACGGTGCGCGCCGCAGCATCAGACCCCAGCAGGCAGGCCACCTCGAAGTCCTTGGCGAGCTTGCGCCGCTTGACCAGCAGCTTGAGCGCGGCGAGGCGACGGCGACCGGCCACGACCTCGTAATGCTCGCCATCGGCAGCAAGCACCACATTGAGGTTTTGCAGCAAGCCCACGCGGGCAATGCTTGCGGCCAGTTCGGGAATCGACGTGCCGCCGCTCTTGCGCACGTTGCGGCTTGAAGGCCGCAGCTTGGATAGCGGAAGTAGCAGCAGTTCTTGCGATGCCGTGACGGCTGCGACCGCAGCGGCGATGGCGGTGGCTTCATGAAGGGTAGCGGTGTTCATATTGAAAACTCCTGTCCCGAGCCGGGACGTTGAAAATGCAAGAGAGAAAAGTGACGAAGGGTTTCAAGGTGTCGGTGTGTGCATGCGCGGCTCTCCTGTGGTTCCCACACCAGCCGGATTCCAAGATTCGGAGCCCGGTGTTGGCTTCGTGGGTTCGGCGCAGTGACCTGGGCTGGTCGCCGTTGCCGCCGTCTTTCCTGAGTTCATCGCCCGCGAAAAACCGGGCCGACGGGGACTGACGGTCAAGGAAATTAGCGCAGGGTGTTGGGGCGGCCCGCAGCCTCCGGCGAGGACACGGCCCTGCGCGCCTTGACGGCCAGGCACCGGCGGCTACGGTCGCGGGATCAGCGATGAAAGCGGGGGAAGACGGGACGCCGGCCAGCGGCCAGATAAGCGACGAAGCCATGGCCGCGCGGCGAGCGTCCTTGCGTGCCGCGGGCACGCCTAGTTAGAAGTGAACAAGCGCTTAGCGCACATCGACTTTTTGCGCCGGCCGATCAGGCGCGGCCTGGTCGGCGGTATCGAGGGGCGCCAAGCCTGCGCGGCGGGGATTGGCTTTAGCCATTCCCCTGGAGATCGCCCCTAGCGTCCACGGGTGAGCGAAAAAGTCGGGCTGCTCGCCCCTGTTGCCTACAAGAGGCCCCGCGCCGCGAAAGAGAGGGGACTTCCGTCGCTGTATGTACCCACTCTGATCCAGAAAGCGAATATCGACTAGTGCGAGCGCCACGTTGAGTGTCTGTGTAAGCGCCTCATCGGCACGCGACGGCTGAAGGAACAAGAATCGCCGACTCCTTCCCCCCAAGTTCTGCAAGGGCAGCGCGCAGGCGGTAGCTCGGCCGAAAGCGTCAGGGATTAAAGTCGGAGGCCGCGATGGGCGCAGTCAGCACGGGGTGCAGCCCGCGAGCCCGGCGACGGCACGCCGAAACGCACAATTGGGTTGCTGGGGGTGCTAGCCGCACACCGAATCACGAGCGGACCTATACGAAATTGAGCAGCAGGCGTCCGATTGAGTTGGTCATGTCCCGGGCTAGTAGGGCGAGCCAACGTTGCGAGTCCCCGCCAAAATGCGCCTCGCTGAAGCCGTTACGTGAATTGGCCACCGCGTGCGTCATCGTCGGAAGGGCGTTGACGATCTGCTCTGGAAAGGGACCTTGAACTGTAAGCTTCGCCGCGATGTCGTCCTTCACGACGCGGCACAGCTGTATGAGGTCAGACAGGCCGTCCTGGGCCGGCACGTGCTTGCGGACATAGGCCTTGTACAGACCCTCAAGGCAGGAGTAGCTCAGGGCTGTGGCACGGTTGTAGTGGCCGGCATCGATTGCCAGGTCGATGTCCCGCAGATTGCTATTCGGTTTTTCGGAATTCCAGAGATCGATCGGTACCAGGGTGACTGGAACCGCGTAGCCGCCGCCGAACACGATCCCGCGAAGGGTTTCGGCGTCGCCCCGTGCATGAGGTTCGATTTGATTGATGAAGATGCGATAGACATGGAAGCGATGCGGCTCGGGCAAGGCTTGCAGCATCTCCCAATAGAAGGACTTGCGGGATGTGCTCCGACCCTGGCTCGTCAACAGAGGCATCAGCTGTTCGTAGCTCGGTGACCCGGGATCAACCTGTTGCAGCGCCCGGCAGAAGTCCGGCCCGGAGCAATAGAACGGCGCGCCGGACCGATTGAGCACCGGGAACAGGTGATTGAAAGCGGCAATCCAGTTGACGGACGCACCAGAATTCACGGCCTGTCCCCGAGTTCGGCCAGCTCTGGCTGTAGGACAGGCACCGGCTCCAGAAACTTTTTCAGCGCTTCCTGCTGCGCGGCCAAGAAAGGTGCGTCCTTAACCTTCGAGTGAAGGTTCAGCAGCCGCTTCTCCGCCCGGACCAGGATGGTTTCATAAAGCATGGGATAGATTCGAACCTCGTCGCCTTCTTTGCGAGGATCGATCTCTCCTTGCTCGATCTTGTCGCCCAGCACAAAGCCGTCGATCCTCGTCCCTTTTTGCAGATAGCCTCTGGCACGCAGTTCCTTCACATACTTCCACACCTGGTCCTTCTCTCGGCCGCCAAGACTCAGTCCGGTCGTCTTGAGGTCGATGATGACGAGGTGGGCGACGCCGTCCTCATCGTGCTCGTCGTTGAAGGAGGCCCGCGCGTAGAAGCCGACACTGCTGTCCGGTAGTGTCACGAAGTCGGGTCGGTCTCGGGAACCCTTGCCGTCCTTTGCCTTGAAGATCGTCTTGATGACCTGCGTCATCCCCTTGTTCGATGTGAACTCGATCGATTCGAACTGAGCGCCGAACATCCACAGGCCTCGCTCAAACAGCGGCTGCAGCTCGTGCACTTCGTCGACGCCCACTTGCTTCAACTTCGCACGAAGCTCGGAAATCAGCTTCAGCCGGTTCTGGATTTCGTCCAGTACTAGCTTGACCATCCCGATCGTCCATTCACCCAGGATCGTATGCAGAGTGTCGTAATCGCTTGGCTCGCACTTGTGGAGCAGGTTGAGCAAGCCGTATCGCGACTTCGACTGCTCTAGCTTCGCAAGGATGCTGGAGAGTTGCACGACCTCGTTTTCGCCGAAGTTCGGACAGGTATCGACCACCTCGTTGATGAAACTCTCTACGCGCTCCTTGCTGACGGGTGAAAGCGCGTTCATCGTATTGCCGACGCGCTGAATCACGGCATCTCGTCGCGCATCACGCTCGTTCCGGCTGCTATCGAGGATGATCTGGCGGATGCGGTCCTGGACGACCTCGCGCGTGCGGATCCACGCGGCGCTGGATTCGTTGAACCCGTTCCAGTCTTCGGTCACGGCGTTTTTCTCGTTCAGGAAGTCAGCCTGAACAATGAAGGTGAAACGTTTCGCCTCCGAGGTGCGGCCGTCAAGGATGCGCTCGTAGTCGCTCCGGCTCCACTTGCACTGACCGACCGCCCGGTTCTGCACCCACCACGCAATGCCATGTTGCTTCGTGGTCTTGTCGGCCTTCCTGGAGTCGATGTGCAGGATCTGGACCTTGCCGAAGCCTTCGACGTCCACCTCTTGCCGGGATAACAGATCGGGTATGTCGTTGAATGTGATCTGCGTCTGGCCAAGGAACACCTTGAACGCAGGGTTGGCGAGAAACCGGCTGCCGATAAGTTCTCGGGCTTTTTCTTCGGCGAACAAGAGCGGGGGAATGTCCCCCGTGCCCTCAATGGTCGTCCCGTGGCCCTGGACGCCATCCGGGATCCACGAAACCTCATCGAGTACCAACGGGTTGGTCGCCGTCCGGCGAACTTTGCACGAGAACTGCTGGCCATCCCTGCGCGAGGTTATGAGGTACTCGCCCGCGAAGCAGAAACTGGCGAATCGCCCTTTGCCGTTCTTTCCAAACACCGTCCGCGGCGGACCCGTCACGTCCGGTGGTGGGGCGGCCTTGGTACCCTCTGCTGCAAGGCGGTTGTACGCAATCGTGCGCCAGATGTGCCCGAAGGCGTCACGCGTCATGCCCTTGCCGTTGTCCTCGATCCTGAACTGGCGCTCGTCTTTCCGGCTTGGCAGGGTGATCCTGACCTCGGTCGCGTAGGCATCCCAACAATTCGCGACCAGTTCCACGATCGCGGTCGACGGATCCGACACGATGGACCCGGCGTAGCTCTCGAGGAAACGCTCGTCGTAGAGTAAAGACTGCTGCTCCATCTCGGTCTCCCATATTGGGGCTGGTAGTTGAAACTCCACCGGCGGCTGCACTGCAAAGTCGTACCCGATGCGGGTGCCACCTCTGAATCGTAGCGTCCGTGCGAATTGGGATTGTCGGTTATCGGAGATTTCGCCCGCCCTGGGGTACGAGGGGCTCGTAGGGTCTGCATGTCCAGTGACTCGATGCGGACGCCGGGAGGGCACTGCCACGGTGAGATCGCAGGCAGCGCGCCAGGCGGCACATCGACGCACACCGCAGAAAGCGGTCATCTGACGAAGGGCTATGCGTTGGACTCAGAAGGTCTAGGCGGCGGCACGAGCTCCACGATCCCTTGCTGAAAGACGGTGGCCCCTCCGTTGGCCGGGTGGCGCACGTGCGGCAGGTCGTACCCCATTTCAGTTAGTGCATTTTGGGCGACGTTCCCGAGTGCAACTACCTGCACGTTTGAAAACATGGACAGGAACTGCCGTAGTACGTGTGAGGACTCGATGAGCTCGGTCTTGGATGGCGTTCGATTGGAAAAGCGGTTGTGTTCCTCGTGGGGGTGACAAGGATATGCATTCCACAGTACGAATTCGGTGGTTTCGTATCCGAGCTCCGTCATCTGCGACCAGACCAGCGTGGCAGTTGCCTCTGCGAGCCCATGTCGCCAGCGCCGCGGGAGGCTTGTCCTCTGAAACTCCGGTAGCTGTACTTTCTGCAGGACAGCTCGCCCCTTGCCAAGAATGATCCGCTCAGAAGTCATAGCAATGCCTGAAAATTTCGCTCCGCGATGACTCGGAGCCTCGGCAATCAACACTACTTTGGCTCTGCCGATCCGTTTTTCCAAGTATGTAGACAGATTCGACGAACGAATCACCGGGGCATCATCATGCTCTTCGCATGAAGGCTCGTCATCCAACCAAGGATTGAATATGTTCAAGCGCTTTGGTAACCCATGAAGGGTACGAAGAAAAGCGCTCGCCAACGACGGCGCTGCAGCTATTTCGGCCGTTGAGCGCGAGTGGTTCATTCGTCGTCATCATCTTCATCGAAAGGTGCAAACGGATCGGATCGGAAGCTCGAAATAAGGCGGTCCCGCGTGTACCAGCGCACCTGCCCAAGTCCCGTCGCCTTGACGAAGACCCCAAATGGGCAAAGCTTCTTCCGCCTGGCCCTCCGGAACGGCGCCTCTATGCAATCGATCTCGTCGACTAGGGAAGGCGCATCGACTTCACACATCGAGTACAGGGGACATGTTGTCTCCTCGCGCTTCAAATACTCGGGAAATTCATACGCCAGCAGCAGCTGTATGAATTGGTCCTTGGACGTGGCATCGCCGACGGAGGTGCCCAAGCTATGCACCTTGTTTTGCACCAGTGGTACGCCCACCCTATTCAGTATTTTTTGTATCGAGAAACGGAACTCCTCGGTTTCCATCGAGTAGAGGGCCGCGAACAGGCCTCGTCCCGACAGCGCCTCCTTGGCGTACGTTAGGGCCCCGTCGAGCCAAGCGTAAATCGCAGGAAATGCATCTGGATGGAACTGATTCTGCAGGGTCTCGCGCAGTTCCGAATAGCGTTGGTCTAGCTTGTCAGAAATGGTCCTGGAGGGCACCCCCCGCGCATCCCATTCGAGACGAAGGAGATGATCAACAAATGCATCATCGTCGCCACGATCCTTCTCTAGGAATCTACCCTGCAGTATGTCCTCGATAATCACCATCAATCGGCGTGCCGGATTGTCATTTGCGAGACAATACTCCGCCAGCGCCACCCGTTTTACGTCACTCAAGTGCGACAGGCGTTTGTGTTCCAACACCAAGTCGACTGATCGGTATGGCAAGTCGGGTGGGGTAATTTGACCAGGAAAATGGCGCAACTCGATCTTGGAAGCGATGTACTCCAGTAGATCGCGGGCACCGAAGTGGTAGTCGCCCACGTTGTCGCCCGACAGAACGTACTTCTGCAGCCTGTACTCCTTGCCGTCCACCGATTCCTCGATCATGTCGATGCGGTGAATGGCGGCGACACTGCGGTGAAACGAACACGCGCCCCATGTGGTTTCTGCGATCCGCTTAGTTAGTTCCACCTCTTCGCCGGAAGCCTCACTCGGGAGGCGTATCTCTCCGGACTGTCTTGCTTGATTGATCAGCAAGAGGAACGTCTCCATGCGGACCATGTTCTCCCTCATGCAGTAAGGCAAGACCAGATCCTGAAGCAGGTGAATGTATTCGTGGAAGAAAGTGGACTCGTTCTTCTCGAGCAGTTCCTCCGGCGGGTGGTCCGCGTCGATCCGGATGATGAAGTACGCAGGCTCGTACTCGCCCGCCGCAGCGCTCTTTAGAAACATTTTCGTCCTCGCCTTTTCACCGAACTCGTGGGTGACACACCAGCCGAGTCTCTGTTGTCGACTCGCTTGAACATAGTAGCCTGACCCGAGAACCACGCTCCGCTACGCTGCGGTAGGTGGCAACGGTAGTGGCAATGTCGAATCATCGCGCCATGCTTATCTCAAATCATCTCATGCCGTTTCCGCGGCCCACTCCGTCTAAGGCTGCGCCCTCCGTCGCGCCAGCGTTTTACCGACTGCGTGAAGTCAGTCGCATTTCCGCCCTGAGCCGCTCGACGATCTACCGTCGGATCGCAGAAGGCCGGTTCCCGCCACCAGTGACGCTGGGTGGCCGCGCTTCGGGCTGGGCGCGTGAAGCCCTCCAGGCTTGGATTGACGACCCGGAGGCCTACCGCTTCACGCCGCCATCGTGATGGGAAAGTCGCTTCGTGCAGCCGGCATATGCGCATTGGCGCCGGCGGGATGCCCCACTCCTTCTAGTGGTAGGAGCAACGCAGTGCTTCCTGCTGCAAGCGTATCCAGCAGGTCGGCCCACTGCTGGACCATTTCGCGACGCTTTTGCAGGAACGTAGCCCGGTCATAGCTGCCTCCAAGCTCTTCGTCGGATACATGCGCAAGGTGGCGCTCAATCACGTCGGCGTCGCAGTGCAAGAGTTCGCGGATCAGGGTCCGTGCAGTTGCCCGGAAACCATGGCCTGTGATGTCCTCCTGTGTGCTGTAGCCGAGCGTCCTCAAGGCGCTATTGATGGTGTTATCGCTCATGTACCGGGACGATTCTGATCGCTTCGCCATGTTGCGGAAGATCGGGCCAGTCGGCCCAGTGAGCGGATAGATCTCACGCAAGATCTCCATTCCTTGGCGTGGGACGGGCACTAAGTGTGCGGGCGTGCGGCTGTCGCGTTTTTTCCATTCGCGCAGCTTCATCTTTTCAGGTGGACACCGCCAGAGCTGGATATCGAAGTCCAAATCCTCCCAGTGGGCAAATCGGAGCTGCCCTGGTCGCTGAAAAAGCATTGGCATCAGTCGCAGTGCGGCTCGCGTCAGAACGTGACCCTTGTAGCCATGGATATCACGCAGGAGCTGCCCGAGTCGGTGCGGGTCCGTAATGGCGGCAAAGTGACGCGCACGTGGCGGAGGCAGCCCTCCGGTACGGCTATTGACGAAGTTCTTGGCCGGCTCCAGTGCGCCTACGTCCACTGCGTACTGGAACACCTGCTGCACGGCCTCTCGGACGCGCTGGGCAGTTTCAAGGTGTCCGCGTTCCTTGATACGGTGCAGGCAGCGTACTAGTTCCGTCGGAAGAATCTTGTCCATCTGCCGGTCTCCCTGCCACGGGAAGATATGCAGCTCCAAGTGACGGATCACCTTTTCGGCGTAGCCGTCGGACCATTGCCGGTCCTTCTTGGCCTGGGCGTGCCAAGCGCGGGCGGTAAGCTCCAGGGTGTTCAGTTGGGCGACCCGCGCCCGTTCCTGCTCCTGCCTGCGTGCCTCCTTCGGATCGGTGCCGCAAGCGAGCTTCTCGGCCTCCGCACGCACCTTCTTCCGGGCAGTGGCCAGTGAAACTGTCGGATAACTTCCCAGGCTGAGCTTGCCGGGCTTGCCAGCCTGCTGATATCGATAGATCCAGGCTTTGCCGCTTGTACGCACGCGGAGGTAAAGGCCCTCCCCGTCCGAAAGCATGTATTCGCTGTCGCGCGGCTCGGCCGCCTTGACCAGAAGGTCGTTTAAGACTCCCACGTTGTACCCCCGAAAACAGAAATGTTGAAAAACAGTCTGGGGTACAACCTGGGGTACAACCAAGGATGGGACGTTCTGGAATTCGGAGATACCGCTTGAGCCGCCTTTTCAGGCTAAGTCCTTGATTTACAAGGACCCTTGAGCTGTCTTGGGATCTACTGAGAAAGAAAGATGGTGGCCTGGGGCGGAATCGAACCACCGACACGCGGATTTTCAATCCGCTGCTCTACCAACTGAGCTACCGGGCCATGTACGCTTCGGTGACCGAACAATCAGTGGCGGTCTCGAAAGACTCGACCGGCGTTTCGGGCCTTGGCGTGCAGCCGGCGATTATACATTGCCGCGCCGGCCTCTCGACAGGTCGACGCCAAGTTGCTTGAGCTTGCGGTAGAGATGGGTGCGTTCGAGGCCGGTCTTTTCCGCCACCCTCGTCATCGATCCGTTCTCCATCGCCAGATGGAACTCGAAGTACGCCTTCTCGAAGCCGTCGCGCGCATCGCGCAGCGGGCGGTCGAGGTCGAAGCTCTGGACGGAGTGCGGCCCCGGATCGGGCAAAGGCGCCGCAGACGCCGGGGGCACCAGCGCGCTGTCACCGACGGTCGTCACCACGGCGGCAAAGCCGCTCGCTGCCGGCACCACGCTCGCCGCGGCACGGCGCGCGCTCTCGCGCGCCAGACCCTGTTCGACCGCCTTCAGCAGCTTCTGCAAGGTGATGGGTTTTTCGAGGAATGCAAAGGCGCCGATGCGCGTGGCGTCGACCGCGGTGTCGATCGTCGCATGGCCGCTCATCATGACGACGGGCATGCTCAGCAGGCCGGCGGCAGCCCACTCCTTGAGCAGCGTCACGCCGTCGGTGTCGGGCATCCAGATGTCGAGCAGCACGAGGTCGGGGCGGGCGCGCTGTCGGGCGGCGCGCGCCTCGGCCGCGTTCTCGGCGAGTTCGACGTTGTGGCCTTCGTCATTGAGAATTTCGAAGAGCAGGTCCCGAATGCCCAGCTCATCGTCGACCACGAGAATGTTTGCCATGAGTGCCTGAGTTGTGCGCTGCTATTTATGGAGTGATGCGATGCGTCCGCTCGCCGGCTCGCCGCCGCGTTTGCACAGACGCTCAGGCAGTGGACGGCTTCGAATCTTCGGTGTAAGCGACCGCTCCTCGCGGCTCTGCTGCAAGCGCGAATGATAGCGAGACTTGCGCCCCGGCTACAGCCCCCTCGACTATGCGATTGGAAAGTTCGATGCGCGCGCCGTGCTCGTCGGCGATTTTCTTGACCACCGCCAGGCCGAGCCCGGTGCCCTTGGTCTTCGTCGTGACGTACGGTTCGAAGGCTCGCTTGAGAATGTTGTCGGCGAAGCCCGGCCCGTTGTCCTGCACGGTGAGGCGCACGCGCTGGCCCGAATCGCCAAGCCGGGTGCGGATGATGACTTCGCCCCTGCGGCCATGGCCGCTGACCGCGGCCTCGGCCGCATCCTGGGCGTTCTGCAGCAGGTTGTGGATGATCTGCCGGATCTGCTGCGCATCGCCGCGGATCGGCGGGCAACGCTCGTCCAGTTCGGAATGCAGTGCAATGGGTGCGTTCTCTGCGGCGTAGAGCTGCAGCACGTCCGTCACCAGCGCGTTCAGATCGACCGGCTTCAGATCGGCCGCGGGCAGGCGGGCGTAGTCGCGGAACTCGTTGACCAGGCGCTTCATCGCATCGACCTGGTCGACGATGGTCTTGACCGACTTGGTGAGGATCGCCTGCTCGGGCGGATCGACCTTGCCGGAGAGTTTCATCTCGAGGCGCTCGGCCGACAGCTGGATCGGCGTCAGCGGATTCTTG
Source organism: Variovorax sp. PBL-E5 (assembly GCF_901827185.1). NCBI lineage: Bacteria > Pseudomonadati > Pseudomonadota > Betaproteobacteria > Burkholderiales > Comamonadaceae > Variovorax > Variovorax sp. PBL-E5. The sequence goes on from NZ_LR594671.1 coordinate 5,028,427, forward strand.
ATCTCGTGGGCAAGGCGTCGCGCCACCTCGCCCCAGGCCTGGGCGCGCTGCGCCGAGACGATCTCGGAGATGTCGTCGAACACCAGCAGCCTTGCCGCTTCCGGCAGCGCGGCGCCGCGGGCGACGATATTGATGGTGTCCTGCGACATCCCTTCGCCGTCCGGATGAAGTTCGAACGCGTGCTGCCAGTGGTCGAGTCCGTGCTGCAGGCGCTCGACCTCGAACTCGTCGAACTGCTGCTGCACGCCCTGCGCGAATTCGATCAAGCCCGGCACTTCGGCCAGCGGCTGGCCCTCGTAGGCCGCCAGCGGCGCGCGCAGGACGCGGGTCGCGCCCGGATTGGTCGATATCACCACGCCCCGGGCGTCGAGCACGATCACGCCCGAAGTCAGGTTGTCGAGGATGGTCTGCAGGTTGGAGCGCGCGGCATCGAGCTCGCCCATGGTCTGCTCGATCGCACCGCGCGCATCGGCCAGCTGCTGGGTCATGACGGCGAACGAGCGCGTGAGGCCGCCGAGCTCGTCTTTGCCTTGCAGCACCGCCGTCGGCCGCAGATCGCCGGCGGCGACCTGGCGAACGCCGTCGGCCAGCACCAGGAGCGGCCGCGCGAGCTGGTTGCCGAACAGGACGGCAAGCAGTACGGCACCGAACACGGCGAGGAACAGCGTCAGCGTGAGCGTGCCGATGTACATCCGGCGCAGGCCTTCGCGCCCGAGCGCCCTTTCCTGGTATTCGCGATTGGCTTCCTGCACGGCCAGTGCGTTGGCCACGATCGCCGGCGGCAGCGGCAAGGTGATCTGCAGGAATCGAGGCTCGGTGTTGAACTCGAATCCCGTCCGCTGCACCAGCGCGAGCGATCGCACGCTGGCGGGCGGTGGCGCTGCCGCACCCGGCGCGGGCGCCTCGTCGAGCCCTTCGATGTGGGCGATCGCCCGATCGGCGCGCACCTGGCGAAACTGCTGCTGCGTCGGCCGCTCGGGATTGAGCTGGAAGCGGGACGTGCCCGCGCCCGCCACCTGCTGGCCGCTGCCGGTCCACAGCACGACGTCGCTGGCGCCCAGCTGATCGCGGATGCGTTCGAGCACGAGGCCGGCGCGGGTGTCCGGCACGTCGACCAGTTGAAGGCTTGCCGTGCGCGTCTTGCTCACGAGATCGTCGGACAGCGAATCCAGCGTGGCGCGGCCCAGGTTCAGGCCGGCATCGAGCGCGCCTTCGACCTTGACGTCGAACCAGCTCTCGATCGACCGGGCTACGAACTGATAGGACACGACATACACCAGCACGCCGGGCACCACGCCGACCAGCGCGAAGATGGCGGCCAGCTTGATCAGCAGGCGGCTGCCGAACTTGCCCTGGCGCAGGCGCCGCAGCAGCCGGAACGCGACCCATCCGATCACCAGGATCAGCACCACCGCGACGATCACGTTGATGCCGAAGAGGCGCGCGTAGTTGCGCTCGTAGAACGCGCGGTTGTTGGTGGCCTGGGCCAGCAGGAACATGAGCACGAGGCCGATGGCGGTCACCAGCGCGGCCGTGACGCCCAGCGCCCAGCGCACGGCGCGGGAACGGCGTTTCGGCGCCGCCGCGGTGGCGGCGCCGCGCGGACCGGTGCTCATCGGCCCTTCTCCAGCGGCAGCCGGGCGCTGCGCTCGGCCGAGATGTTCCAGTCCGACTGGCCCACCGCACCGATCTGGAAGGGCCGCGGCAGCTGGGAGGTGTCGAGCCGGAAACGGAATGTCACGGGATGGGTCGCTTCGTCACCGATCTCGGACATGTCGCCCAGTCGCAACCGGCCCACGCGCCGGATGGCATCGAGCGCATCCGGCAGCGTGTCGAAGTTCTGGTTGAGCGACACACCGAAACCCGCGTTGACGATCGGCACCGGCGACACGTTGAGCCGCCAGCGGCGCGTGAGCGGCTGATAGGCCAGGCGCATGTAGCGCGTGACCTGCCCCACCTTGCGGTCGGTCCAGTACCAGCGCTCCCGATAGAGCTCGGCCTCCGCCACGAAGTAGATCGCGATCCCCTTCTCGAGCACGTCTTCGACCAGGGGCGGGAGTTCGAACTGCACCTGGGCGGTCAGGTACACCCCGTCGTCGCCCTCGTCGAGCCGCAGGTGGGTGACCGAGGCGTCGCGCGACTGCGCCGACGCCTGTCCGGGCAGCCAGGCCAGGACCGAGACGAGGAGCAACAGCACGACCAGCCAGGCCGGGCTGCGCCTTTCAGCGCGGCCGCTTTTCAAGCAGGGCGTAGAAGAAACCGTCGTGATCACCCAAGGCATTGTCCGGGACGCTGCGGGCATTCCCTCTGCTTTGAGGCAGCAAATGCCCCGGCGAGGGCAGCAAAGCAGCGTCGGTGTTGTGCGCAAGGAACGCATCGATCTGGTGCGCCCCCTCTTCCCGGAAGACGGAGCAGGTGCAGTAGAGCAGACGGCCGCCCGGCCGCACCAGGGGCCACAGGGCAGCCAGCAACATGGCCTGCTGGAGCGCCAGCTGCTCGATATCGCTCTCGCGGCGCAGCCAACGCACGTCCGGATGGCGGCGCACGATGCCCGACGCGGTACAGGGTGCGTCGAGCAGGATGGCGTCGAAGGGCGTGCCGTCCCACCACTGCGCCGGGCGCGCGGCATCGGCCACGACGATCTTCGCGGCGAGGCCGAGCCGGCCCAGCGTCTCGTCGATGCGCCGGCTGCGTGCGGCATCGATTTCCAGCGCCGTGAGCTCGATGACGCCCGGACCCGCCACCTCGAGCAGATGAGCGGTCTTGCCGCCGGGCGCGGCGCAGGCATCGAGCACGCGCAGCGGCGCAGCAGTCCCTTTCGCTGCCTGGCCGAGGCCGCCGAGCAGCAGCGGCGCCGCGAGTTGCGCGGCGGCGTCCTGCACCGACCACTCGCCTTCGGCGAAGCCCGGCAGCTGATGAACCGGCCGCGCACGCCCCAGCTGCAGGCCGCTGGCGCCGACCCGGACCGCCGGCACGTCCGCGATCTGCAGCCCTGCCATGCAGGACGCCATATCGGTCTTGCGCAGGTTGATGCGCAGCGTCATCGGCGCCTGCGTGTTGTCGGTCGCGAGCACCTGCTGCCATTCGCGCGGATGGTCGCGCTTGAGCCGCTCGATCCACCATCGCGGATGGTTCCATTGCGCCACGGGCTCGCGCTCGGTGGCCGCCACCAGCTCGTCGCGCTCGCGCAGAAAACGCCGCAGGCAGGCATTGACGAAGCTGGCCTGCGCGCGCGTGCCCGGATTGCGCTTCGCGGCCTCGACTGCCTGATCGACCAGCGTGAAGGGTTCGTACGGCGACAACGCCGCATCCCAGGCCAGCGCGAGCGCGGTGCAAAGCAGCGCGTCGGCCGCGGGCGGCGGCGTGCGCCTGGCCAGCTGACGGCGCAGCGCCTCGGCGCGGCCGAGCCAGCGCAGCACCTGGAAGCCGAGCGCCTGCACGCCCGCGCGCAAGCCTGGCTCGACGGCAGCGAAGGCGACCGAGCCCGACACGCCGTCGCGAATCGAAGCGATGGCGACGGCCGTCAACTGCAGTTGCCGCCAGAGCGGCGGCGACTGCGGCAATGCGACGGGAAAGGAGTCTGATGGATCTGGCAACTTGTTCCGATGGTAGAGGACCGATCTGGTCGGCACGCCGATCAACGCAGCGGCGCGGCCTGCCGCAGTTGCATGATCCACGCCACCAGCAGCGCCGGGAATTGCGTGATCGCGCCGTTGTACTGCGCCACGGCGAGGTTGAACTGGTTGCGCGCGATCTCGGCGGCCGCCGAGGGCTCGGGCCAGGCGATGGGTGCCGCCCCGTCCGCGGACGGCTCGAGCGTGCCCGTGAGCGGTGCGGGACGGGACAGCACGCCATCCGCATCGAAGCTGACCACCGAATCCGGATGCAGCCGCTGCCAGGCCGACAGCAGCACGTGCAGCGCCGTCGCCAGCGCCGCAATGCCGGCCGGATTGAGCGGACGCAGGCGCGTGGCGGCCAGGAGCGTCGCCAACTGCCCGGCCGCCGCGGGCAGCGAGGCGCCGCCGGATCCGTTCTCGAACACGGCACCCGTGGCCGGCTCGGCCGCGACACGCGCCTGCACGAAGTCGAGCTGCCGCACGAGCGCCGCATCGAGCGCCGCGTAGGCCTGCAACGCCGCCGAGCGCAGGCGCACCAGGCGGTTGTAGGCGCCGACGAACCAGAACAGCGCCAGCGCGCCGGCGATCCAGTACGGCAGTGAATCGGGCAGCTTGCTCATGGAAGCCGCCGGCAGAAAAAAGCCCCCCGTCCGCGGGCGGAAGGGGGGCGTTCGGGACCGGTCATGGCCGGTGATGCTAACCAGTTATTCGGTCGCGGCGCCTTCGCTGGCGTCGACCGTGCTTGCATCGTCCGTCGAGTTGCCCGCCAGCTCGGCGGCTTCCGACTCGGCGATCGCGCGGCGCTCGGCCTCGTCCATCGCGTCCTTGACCTTGCGCGCCTGGTGGTACGCCATGCCGGTGCCCGCGGGAATCAGGCGGCCGACGATGACGTTTTCCTTCAGACCGCGCAGCTCGTCGCGCTTGCCCATGATCGCGGCTTCGGTCAGCACGCGCGTCGTTTCCTGGAACGATGCGGCGCTGATGAAGCTGTCGGTCGACAGCGATGCCTTCGTGATGCCGAGCAGCAGGTTGGTGAAAGTCGCGGGCATCTTGCCTTCGGCGCGCAGGGCGTCGTTGGTGTTGAGCATCTCGCTGCGTTCGACCTGTTCGCCGGCAATGTAGTTGGCATCGCCGACGTTCTCGACCACGACGCGGCGCAGCATCTGGCGAACGATCACCTCGATGTGCTTGTCGTTGATCTTCACGCCCTGCAGACGGTACACGTCCTGCACTTCGTCCACGATGTAGCGCGCGAGTTCTTCCGAGCCCAGCAGACGCAGGATGTCCTGCGGATCGGCCGGACCGTCGACCACGCTCTCGCCCTTGTTCACCACCTGGCCTTCGTGCACCAGGATGTTCTTCTCCTTGGGCACCAGGTCTTCCCAGACCTTGCCCTCGGGGTCGGTGATCTGCAGACGGATCTTGCCCTTGGTCTCCTTGCCGAACGACACGGTGCCGGTCATCTCGGCCAGCATGCCCTTGTCCTTCGGCGAACGCGCCTCGAACAGCTCGGCCACACGCGGCAGACCGCCGGTGATGTCGCGGGTCTTCTGGCCTTCGACCGGAATCCGCGCCAGCACCTCGCCAGGGCCCACGTCCTGGCCGTCGCGCACCTGGACCAGCGCACCGATCGGGAAGCCGATGGTCACCGAGTGGTCGGTGCCCGGGATCTTGACCTCGTTGCCCGAGGCATCGATCAGCTTCACCTGCGGACGCACGACCTTGGCCGCGCCGCGGCGCTTCGGATCGATCACCACCAGCGTCGACAGGCCCGTGACCTCGTCGACCTGCTTGGCAACCGTGAGGCCTTCCTCGACGTTCTCGAAGCGGGTCAGGCCGGCGAACTCGGTGATGATCGGGCGCGTCAGCGGATCCCAGTTGGCCAGCACGTGGCCGGCCTTGACCTGCTGATCGGCCTTGACGGCCAGCGTCGCGCCGTACGGCACCTTGTGGCGCTCGCGCTCGCGGCCGTGCTCGTCATGGATGACGATCTCGCCCGAACGCGCGATCACGACCAGCTCGCTCTTGCTGTTGGTCACGTAGCGCATCGTGGCGTTGAAGCCGATCACGCCGTTGGACTTGGCTTCGACGCTGGAAGCGACCGCCGCACGCGATGCCGCGCCACCGATGTGGAAGGTACGCATCGTCAGCTGCGTGCCGGGTTCGCCGATCGACTGCGCCGCGATCACGCCGACCGCTTCGCCGTTGTTGACCAGGCCGCCGCGGCCGAGGTCGCGGCCGTAGCACTTGGCGCAGAGGCCGAAGCGCGTCGAGCAGGTCAGCGCGGTGCGCACCTTGACTTCGTCGACGCCTTCGAGTTCGAGCGCTTCGATCACGTCCTCGTCGAGCATGTCGCCGGCCTGGGCCAGCACGGCGCGCGTTTCCGGATGCACGATGTCTTCGGCCGCGGTGCGACCGAGGATGCGGTCGCGCAGCGATTCGATGACTTCACCGCCTTCGACGATCGCGCGCATCACTGCGCCGTCCTGCGTGCCGCAGTCCTGTTCGATCACGACCAGATCCTGCGTCACGTCGACCAGGCGGCGCGTCAGGTAGCCGGAGTTCGCGGTCTTCAGCGCCGTGTCGGCCAGACCCTTTCGGGCACCGTGCGTGGAGATGAAGTACTCCAGCACGTTCAGACCTTCGCGGAAGTTCGCGGTGATGGGCGTCTCGATGATCGAGCCGTCGGGCTTGGCCATCAGGCCCCGCATGCCGGCGACCTGCCGGATCTGCGCGGCGGAACCGCGCGCACCGGAGTCGGCCATCATGTAGATAGAGTTGAAGGACTCCTGCTCGACTTCCTTGCCGTGGCGGTCGATGGCTTTCTCTTTCGAGAGCTTGGCCATCATGACCTTCGACACTTCGTCGCCGGCCTTGCCCCAGATGTCCACCACCTTGTTGTAGCGCTCGCCGGAGGTGACCAGGCCCGAGACGTACTGCTGCTCGATCTCCTTCACTTCCTTGGCGGAGCGCTCGATGATGCCGTGCTTCTCGGCCGGCACCAGCATGTCGTCGATGGCGATCGAGATCCCGGCCTTGGTCGCCAGCCGGAAGCCGTTCTGCAACAGCTTGTCGGCGAAGACCACGGTCTCCTTCAGGCCGCACTTGCGGAACGAGACGTTGATGAGCTTGGAGATTTCCTTCTTCTTCAGCGCCTTGTTGATGTTCGAGAACGGCAGCCCCTTGGGCAGGATCTCGGACAGCAGCGCGCGGCCCACGGTCGTGTCGACGAGCTCGGTCGAAGGCTTGAACTCGCCCGTTTCCTTGTCCTTCGTGTACTCGGTGATGCGCACGCTGACCTTGGCGGTGAGCTCGGCCACGTTGGCGTCGAGCGCGCGCTGCACTTCGCCGATGTCGGAGAAGATCAGGCCCTCGCCGCGGCCGTTGATGCGCTCGCGGGTCGTGTAGTACAGACCCAGCACCACGTCCTGCGACGGCACGATCGACGGTTCGCCGTTGGCCGGGAACAGCACGTTGTTGGAGGCCAGCATCAGCGTGCGGGCTTCCATCTGCGCTTCCACCGACAGCGGCACGTGGACGGCCATCTGGTCGCCGTCGAAGTCGGCGTTGAAGGCCGCGCAGACCAGCGGATGCAGCTGGATCGCCTTGCCTTCGATCAGGATCGGCTCGAAGGCCTGGATGCCCAGGCGGTGCAAGGTCGGTGCGCGGTTCAGCATCACCGGGTGTTCCTTGATCACCTCTTCCAGGATGTCCCAGACCACCGGCGTGCCGGATTCGACTTCCTTCTTGGCCGCCTTGATGGTGGTCGCGATGCCCATGGCTTCGAGGCGCGAGAAGATGAAGGGCTTGAACAGCTCGAGCGCCATCAGCTTCGGCAGGCCGCACTGGTGCAGCTTGAGCGTCGGGCCGACCACGATGACCGAACGGCCCGAGTAGTCGACGCGCTTGCCCAGCAGATTCTGGCGGAAGCGGCCGCTCTTGCCCTTGATCATGTCGGCCAGCGACTTGAGCGCGCGCTTGTTGGCGCCCGTCATGGCCTTGCCGCGGCGGCCGTTGTCCAGCAGCGAATCGACCGCTTCCTGCAGCATCCGCTTCTCGTTGCGCGCGATGATTTCCGGCGCCTTCAGTTCGAGCAGGCGGCGCAGGCGGCTGTTGCGGTTGATGACGCGGCGGTAGAGGTCGTTCAGGTCCGAGGTGGCGAAACGGCCGCCGTCGAGCGGCACCAGCGGACGCAGGTCCGGCGGCAGCACGGGCAGCACTTCGAGCACCATCCAGTTGGGCTTGATGCCCGACTTGCGGAAGGCTTCCAGCACCTTGAGGCGCTTGGAGTTCTTCTTGACCTTGACTTCGGAGCCGGTCAGGTCGCCGCGCAGCTTCTCGATCTCGCTGTCGAGCTCGATACCCTCCAGCAGGTCCTTGATGCCTTCGGCGCCCATCTTGGCGACGAACTCGTCACCGTATTCCTTGCGCTTGGCGTCGTAGTCGTCCTCGGACATGATGCCGAACTTCTTCAGCGGGGTCATGCCGGGATCGGTGATCACGTAGGCTTCGAAGTACAGCACGCGTTCGATGTCGCGCAGCGTCATGTCGAGCACGAGGCCCAGGCGCGACGGCAGCGACTTCAGGAACCAGATGTGCGCGCAGGGCGCGGCCAGGTCGATGTGACCCATGCGCTCGCGGCGCACCTTGGTCTGCGTGACTTCGACGCCGCACTTCTCGCAGATCACGCCGCGGTGCTTGAGGCGCTTGTACTTCCCGCACAGGCACTCGTAGTCCTTGATCGGGCCGAAGATCTTGGCGCAGAACAGGCCGTCGCGCTCGGGCTTGAAGGTCCGGTAGTTGATCGTCTCCGGCTTCTTCACCTCGCCGAAAGACCACGAACGGATCTTCTCGGGCGAAGCCATGCCGATCTTGATGGCATCGAAATGCTCATCGGGCGTGAATTGCTTGAACAGGTCGAGTAGCGATTTCATAAGACTCTTTCCCTTTTCAAATTAAGAACGCTCGAGCTCGATGTCGAGCCCCAGCGAACGAATTTCCTTGACCAGCACGTTGAACGATTCCGGCATGCCGGCCTCGATCGAGTGTTCGCCCTTGACGATGCTCTCGTAGACCTTGGTACGGCCCTGCACGTCGTCGGACTTCACCGTCAGCATTTCCTGCAGCACGTAGGCGGCGCCGTAGGCCTCGAGCGCCCACACTTCCATTTCGCCGAAACGCTGGCCGCCGAATTGCGCCTTGCCGCCCAGCGGCTGCTGCGTGACCAGGCTGTACGGGCCGGTCGAGCGCGCGTGCATCTTGTCGTCCACCAGATGGTGCAGCTTGAGCACGTGCATGTAGCCGACCGTGACGGGCCGCTCGAACTGGTCGCCGGTGCGGCCGTCGTACAGGTAGGCCTGGGTGCGCGTGTCGGTCAGGCCCTTGACCTTGGCGATCTCTTCCGGATAGGCCAGCTTCAGCATGCCGCGGATTTCCTCTTCCGAGGCACCGTCGAACACCGGCGTCGCGAACGGCACGCCGGTCGACAGGTTGCCGGCCATCTCGAGCACGTCGGCGTCGCTGAGCTTGCTCAGGTCTTCCTTGCGGCCCGAGCCGTTGTAGAGCTGGTCCATGAACTTGCGCAGCTCGGCCACCTTGGCCTCGGCCTGCAGCATGTCGCCGATGCGCTGGCCGATGCCCTTGCCGGCCCAGCCCAGATGCACCTCGAGCACCTGCCCGACGTTCATCCGCGAGGGCACGCCCAGCGGATTCAGGCAGATGTCGCACGGCGTGCCGTCGGCCATGTGGGGCATGTCCTCGACCGGAACGATCTTCGACACCACGCCCTTGTTGCCGTGGCGGCCGGCCATCTTGTCGCCGGGCTGCAGGCGGCGCTTGACGGCCAGGTAGACCTTGACCATCTTGAGCACGCCCGCGGGCAGCTCGTCGCCCTGCGTGAGCTTCTTGCGCTTTTCCTCGAACGCGAGGTCGAAGCTGTGGCGCGTCTGCTCGAGCGAGTTCTTGATCGATTCGAGCTGCGAGGCCACCTCGTCGTCCGCCGGGCGGATGTCGAACCAGTGGAACTTCTCGATCGACGACAGGTAGGCGCGGTCGAGCTTGGTGCCCTTGGCCAGCTTGTTCGGGCCGCCGTTGGCGGGCTTGCCGATCAGCAGCTTCTCGATCCGGTCGAAGGCGTCGGCCTCGACGATGCGCAGCTGGTCGTTCAGGTCGAGGCGGAAGCGCTTGAGCTCGTCATCGATGATCTGCTGGGCGCGCTTGTCGCGCGTGATGCCTTCGCGCGTGAACACCTGCACGTCGATCACGGTGCCTTGCGAGCCCTGGTCGACGCGCAGCGAGGTGTCCTTCACGTCGGAGGCCTTCTCGCCGAAGATCGCGCGCAGCAGTTTTTCTTCCGGCGTCAGCGTGGTCTCGCCCTTGGGCGTGACCTTGCCGACCAGCGTGTCACCAGGCTGCACTTCGGCGCCGACGTAGATGATCCCGGACTCGTCCAGGCGATTGAGCTGCTGTTCGGCCAGGTTCGGGATGTCGCGCGTGATTTCCTCGGCACCGAGCTTGGTGTCGCGGGCCATCACCACCAGTTCCTCGATGTGGATCGAGGTGTAGCGGTCTTCGGCGACGACTCTTTCGCTGATCAGGATCGAGTCTTCGAAGTTGTAGCCGTTCCAGGGCATGAACGCGACCAGCATGTTCTGGCCCAGGGCCAGTTCGCCGAGGTCGGTCGAGGCGCCGTCGGCCACCACGTCGCCCTTGTCGATCTTGTCGCCGCGCTTGACGATCGGGCGCTGGTGGATGTTGGTGTTCTGGTTCGAACGCTGATACTTGATCAGGTTGTAGATGTCCACACCGACTTCACCGGCCGCCGCTTCGGCGTCGTTCACGCGCACCACGATGCGGGTGGCATCGACGTAGTCGACGATGCCGCCTCGGGTCGCGGTGACCACGGTACCCGAGTCGACCGCGGAGACGCGCTCGATGCCGGTACCGACGAAGGCCTTCTCGGGACGCAGCACCGGCACGGCCTGGCGCTGCATGTTGGCGCCCATCAGCGCGCGGTTCGCATCGTCGTGCTCGAGGAAGGGCACCAGCGAGGCGGCCACCGACACGATCTGCGCCGGCGACACGTCCATGTACTGCACGCGCTCGGCGCCGACCAGGATCGACTCGCCGGTTTCGCGCGCGGACACGAGGTCGCCAGTCAGGCGGCCGTCCTTGTCGAGCGCGGCGTTGGCCTGGGCGATGACGTACTTGCCTTCCTCGATGGCCGACAGGTAGTCGATGTCCATCGTGACCTTGCTGTCGACCACGCGGCGGTACGGCGTCTCGATGAAGCCGTATTCGTTCAGGCGGGCGTACAGGGCCAGCGAGTTGATCAGGCCGATGTTCGGGCCTTCGGGCGTTTCGATCGGGCACACGCGGCCGTAGTGCGTGACGTGCACGTCGCGCACTTCGAAGCCGGCGCGTTCGCGCGTCAGACCGCCCGGGCCGAGGGCCGAGACGCGACGCTTGTGCGTGATCTCGGACAGCGGGTTGGTCTGGTCCATGAACTGCGACAGCTGCGAGGCACCGAAGAATTCCTTCAGCGCGGCCGAGATCGGCTTGCTGTTGATCAGGTCGTGCGGCATCAGCGGCTCTTGTTCCGCTTGACCCAGACGTTCCTTGACGGCCTTCTCGATGCGGGCCAGGCCGGTGCGGTACTGGTTCTCGGCCAGTTCGCCGACGCAGCGCACGCGGCGGTTGCCCAGGTGGTCGATGTCGTCGACTTCGCCGCGGCCGTTGCGCAGGTCGACGAGGATCTTGACCACGGCCAGGATGTCCTCGTTGGTCAGCACCATCGGGCCGGTGGATTCGTCGCGGCCGACCTTGGCGTTGAACTTCATGCGGCCGACGCGCGACAGGTCGTAGGTGTCGGGGTTGTAGAACAGGCGCTGGAACAGGGCCTGCACCGCGTCTTCCGTCGGCGGCTCGCCGGGGCGCATCATGCGGTAGATGGCCACGCGCGCGGCGAACTCATCGGCCGTTTCGTCGATGCGCAGCGTCTGCGAGATGTAGGCGCCCTGGTCGAGTTCGTTGGTGTAGATGGCCTGCACGTCCTGCACGCCGGCGGCGCGCAGCTTCTTGAGCAGCGCTTCGGTCAGCTCGTCGTTGGCCTTGGCCAGGATCTCGCCCGAGTCGGCGTCGACGATGTTGCGGGCGATGACACGGCCGACCAGGAAGTCTTCCGGCACGCTGATGTGCGTGGTGCCCGTCTGTTCGAGCTCGCGCGTGTGGCGCGCGGTGACGCGCTTGTCCTTGGCGACCACGACCTTGCCGGACTTGTCGGTGATGTCGAAGCGTGCGACTTCGCCGCGCAGGCGCTCGGAGACGAACTCCATCTGCGCACCGCTGTCCATCAGGCGGAAGTTGTCGTTGACGAAGAAGTTCGCGAGGATCGATTCCGGGTTCAGGCCGATGGCCTTCAAGAGGATCGTCACCGGCATCTTGCGGCGGCGGTCGACGCGGAAGTACAGCATGTCCTTCGGGTCGAACTCGAAGTCGAGCCACGAGCCGCGGTAAGGAATCACGCGGGCCGAGAACAGCAGCTTGCCCGAGCTGTGCGTCTTGCCCTTGTCATGCTCGAAGAACACGCCCGGCGAACGGTGCAGCTGCGAGACGATCACGCGTTCGGTGCCGTTGATGATGAAGGAACCCTTGTCGGTCATGAGCGGCACTTCGCCCATGTAGACCTCCTGCTCCTTCACTTCCTTGACCACCTTCGACTGCGAGGTCGACGACTCGCGGTCGTAGATGATCAGCTGGACCTTGGCGCGCACCGCCGAGGCGAAGGTCAGCCCGCGGGTCTGGCATTCACGCACGTCGAAGGCCGGCTTCGCGAGGTTGTACTCGAGGAACTTCATCTCGACGAAACCGTTGTGCGAGACGATCGGGAACGCAGCGTCGAACGCGGCCTGCAGGCCTTCCACGGTGCGTTTCTGGGGCGGGATGCCGGCCTGCAGGAACGCGGTGTAGGCGTCCTTCTGCATCTGCAGCAGGTAGGGAATTTCGACGACGCTGTCGCGATTGCCGAAGTTCTTTCGGATGCGCTTGCGTTCGGTGTAACTGTACGTGGACGTTTGGGCCATGAGAGCTCCGGAGCTTGAGATCTTCAGCGACTTGTCAGCAGTGCTTTCGCACCACTGCTTGGCGGCTGGCCACTACCAGCCGTTGGCGGACGGCGATGCGTTGCACATCGCCCGAACCAAGGGATCTTCTGCAGTCGGGGTCAGAAGACACTCAAAAACCGTCTTGCGGGGGCGGTTTTTGGGTGCGCTCTGAAAGCGGCAAAGGCTGGAGGGCCTTTCGGCACACTCCAGCCCTCGAGGGGGATCGAATTACTTCAGTTCCACCTTGGCGCCGGCATCTTCCAGCTTCTTCTTGGCGGCTTCGGCGTCTGCCTTCGACAGGCCTTCCTTGACGGCCTTCGGCGCGGCTTCCACCAGGTCCTTGGCTTCCTTGAGGCCCAGGCCGGTGATTTCGCGCACGGCCTTGATCGCCGACACCTTGTTCGCGCCCGCTTCCATCAGCATGACGTTGAACTCGGTCTGCTCTTCGGCCACGGCGGCGGCAGCGCCACCGGCAGCGGCGGGAGCCGACATCGCTGCGGCGCTCACGCCGAACTTCTCTTCGATGGCTTTCACCAGGTCGTTGAGTTCCAGGACCGTCATGCTGTCGAGCGCGGTCAGAAATGCGTCTTTATCGAATGCCATTTTTGCTTCCTAACAATGGGTTGAATTTTCCAAACGCAAGCCGGCCTCAGGCGGGCTGCGCCTCGGCCGGTGCTTCGGCCTGTGCTTCGCCGCCGCCGCGCTTCTCCGCCAGCGCAGCCAGGACACGGGCCGTGCGCGAGATCGGGGATTGCAACAAGCCCAGCAATTGCGCCAGCAGCACTTCCTTCGAAGGAATGCTGGCCAGTTGCTTCACGCCGTTCACGTCCAGGGCCTTGCCGCCGAACGCACCGCCGCGAATCACCAACTTGTCGTTGGTCTTCGCGAAATCGGCCACCACCTTCGCGGCAGCCACAGCGTCTTCGGAAAAGCCGTAGATCAGCGGACCGGTCATCTGGTCGCCGACGATCTCAAACGCGCTCCCTGCGACAGCACGGCGTGCCAGCGTGTTCTTGAACACGCTGAGCGTCACGCCCTTGCTGCGCGCTTCGTTGCGCAGTTTGGTCATATCGGCCACCGTGATGCCACGGTATTCCGCCATCACGAGCGTTTGAGCTTTTGCGGCGAGGTTGGTCACATCACTGATGACCGCTTCTTTCTCACTGCGATTCAGACTCAAGGTCTACTCCTTTTCAATGCATCGTTCGGCCGGAGCCTCGCGACGCGCTTTACGCAGCGACCAACTGTTTCGGAAACAAAATTCCTTGCAGTGGGATCGCCATCTGCGCTGGCCGCCGCACCCGGTGCGGCGATTAAGTGCAGGCTTGCCCTGCACACCAGCGGTCTTGGATGGCCCGCAGCAGCCGAAACCGCTGCGACCCACCACATCGCCCCACCCCGTCAAAGGCAAGGCAAATCTCTCTCAGCTCGCCGAGATGGTTTGCGTGTCCACGCGGACACCCAGACCCATGGTCGACGACACGGCCACCTTGCGCAGATACACGCCCTTGCTGGTCGCAGGCTTGGCCTTGACCAGCGCCTCGATCAGCGCGGCGAGGTTGCCCTGCAGCTTGTCGGTGTCGAACGAACGGCGGCCGATCGTGCCGTGCACGATGCCGGCCTTGTCGACGCGGAACTGCACCTGGCCGGCCTTGGCGTTCTTGACTGCCGTGGCAACGTCCGGCGTGACCGTGCCGACCTTCGGATTCGGCATCAGGCCGCGCGGGCCGAGGATCTGGCCCAGCGTGCCGACCACGCGCATCGCGTCCGGCGCGGCGATCACGACGTCGAAGGGCATGTCGCCCGCCTTGACCATCGCGGCCAGGTCGTCCATGCCGACGATGTCGGCGCCGGCGGCCTTGGCTTCCTCGGCCTTGGCGCCCTGGGCGAACACGGCGACGCGCTTGGTCTTGCCGGTGCCGTTGGGCATCACGACGGCGCCACGCACCACCTGGTCGGACTTCTTGGCGTCGATGCCGAGCTGCACGGCCACGTCGATCGACTCATCGAACTTCGCGGTGGCGGCTTCCTTGACGATGCCGATGGCGTCGGCCAGCGGGTACAGCTTGTTGCTGTCGACTTTGCCGGCAAGCGTCTTTTGCTTCTTGGTGGTCTTGGCCATTTACACGCCCTCCACATTCACGCCCATCGAACGGGCAGAGCCGGCGATGGTGCGAACCGCGGCGTCCAGGTCGGCAGCGGTCAGGTCCTTCATCTTGGCCTTGGCGATTTCTTCGAGCTGTGCGCGCGTGATCTTGCCGACCTTGTCGGTGTGCGGACGGGCGGAGCCCTTCTCGAGCTTGATCGCCTTCTTGATCAAGGTGATCGCCGGCGGCGTCTTGATGATGAAGGTGAAGCTCTTGTCGGCGAACGCGGTGATGACCACCGGCAGCGGCAGGCCCGGCTCGACGCCTTGGGTCTGCGCGTTGAACGCCTTGCAGAATTCCATGATGTTCAAACCGCGCTGGCCCAGTGCGGGACCGATCGGCGGCGACGGATTGGCTTTACCAGCTGGTACTTGCAGCTTGATGAAGCCGACGATTTTTTTCGCCATGCTTTTCTCCTTGCGGGTGATGACGCCTTGGCTTGTTCAGCCGCAGCTCCCCGAGGTTGACGACTCTTGAAACGAAGTCCGGCGCCGAGTCGGGTAGCGCTGGACCGAAACTGCCTCAGGTCTTCTCGACCTGACTGAATTCGAGTTCGACAGGCGTCGCGCGGCCGAAAATCATGACCGACACGCGCACCTTGCTCTTCTCATAGTTGACTTCCTCGACCGTGCCGTTGAAGTCGGTGAACGGGCCTTCCTTGACGCGCACGAATTCGCCGACGATGAACTCGACCTTGTGGCGCGGCTTCGCGGTGCCCTGCTGCATCTGGCCGACGATGTCCTCGACCTCTTTCTGCGAGATCGGGGCCGGCCGGTTCTTGGCGCCGCCGACGAAGCCGGTCACCTTGTTGGTGTGCTTCACCAGATGCCAGCTCTCGTCGTCCATGATCATCTCGACCAGCACGTAGCCCGGGAAGAAACGCCGCTCGGTCGTGCGCTTCTGGCCGTTCTTGATCTCGACCACTTCTTCGGTCGGCACCAGGATGCGGCCGAACTTGGCTTGCATGCCGGCGCGATTGATGCGCTCGAGGATGTTGCGCTCGACGGCCTTCTCCATGCCGGAATACGCGTGCACCACGTACCAGCGCAGATCCGGATTGGACGCGGGGACCAGCAGAGGATGGATGTCCTGCGCGGCTTCGACGGCTTCGTCAGTCATTATTTTCTCCAGCCCAGAATGAGGTCAAAGAACACCCATTCGAGCGTCTTGTCGGTGAGCCAGAGGAAGATGGACATGATCGCGACAAAGGCGAACACATAAGCCGTCATCTGGATCGCTTCCTTGCGCGAAGGCCACACGACCTTGCGAACCTCGCGCCACGAATCACGGCCGAAGGCCCACAGTTGGCGTCCGCTCTCCGAACTCGCGAACGCGCCGATCGCGGCAGCGAGGCCGACCAGCAAGGCGGCCCACTGCACGATCTCGCCTTGACGAGAGAGCAGATAGAACGCCACGATGGCGCCCACCGCAAGCACGACAGCCGCCGCCAGCTTGGCTTTGTCTGCGCTCGTGCTCACGGTTTCGATTTGAGAAGTGGCCATCTTGGGGCTTTAATCCTGCGGCCTTGCGGCCTTCAATTCATCACGTCTTCCTGAGACGCCGAAGCCCGTCAGGCTATGACGGGCTTTTCGGGGAGCACCACCCTCAGGTGGCAGGGGCAGTAGGAATCGAACCTACAACCTTCGGTTTTGGAGACCGACGCTCTGCCAATTGAGCTATACCCCTTCGAAATCCCTGCTTTAAATGTCGAGGATCTTCGCCACCACGCCCGAGCCCACGGTGCGTCCGCCTTCGCGGATCGCGAAGCGCAGGCCTTCTTCCATGGCGATCGGGTTGATCAGCTTGACCGTGATGCTCACGTTGTCCCCGGGCATGACCATTTCCTTGTCCTTGGGCAGCTCGATGGCGCCGGTCACGTCGGTCGTGCGGAAGTAGAACTGCGGGCGGTAGTTGTTGAAGAAGGGCGTGTGGCGGCCGCCTTCGTCCTTGCTCAGCACGTACACCTCGGCGGTGAAGTGGGTGTGCGGCTTGATGGAGCCGGGCTTGCACAGCACCTGGCCGCGCTCGACTTCTTCGCGCTTGGTGCCGCGCAGCAGCACGCCCACGTTGTCGCCCGCCTGGCCCTGGTCCAGGAGCTTGCGGAACATCTCGACGCCGGTGCAGGTGGTCTTGACGGTCGGGCGGATGCCCACGATCTCGATTTCCTCGCCGACCTTGATGACGCCGCGCTCGACGGCGCCAGTCACCACGGTGCCGCGCCCGGAGATGGAGAAGACGTCTTCGACGGGCATCAGGAAGGTGCCGTCGACCGCGCGCTCGGGCGTGGGGATGTAGCTGTCGAGGGCGTCGGCCAGCTTCATGATGGCTTCTTCACCGAGCTTGCCCTTGTCGCCTTCGAGGGCGAGCTTGGCCGAGCCGTGGATGATGGGGGTGTCGTCGCCGGGGAATTCGTACTTGTCGAGCAGCTCGCGCACTTCCATTTCGACGAGCTCGAGCAGTTCGGCGTCGTCGACCATGTCGCACTTGTTCAGGAAGACGATGATGTAGCCGACACCGACCTGGCGCGCCAGCAGGATGTGCTCGCGGGTCTGGGGCATGGGGCCGTCGGCGGCCGAGCACACCAGGATGGCGCCGTCCATCTGGGCGGCACCGGTGATCATGTTCTTGACGTAGTCGGCGTGGCCCGGGCAGTCGACGTGCGCGTAGTGGCGGTTGGCCGTTTCGTATTCGACGTGGGCGGTGTTGATGGTGATGCCGCGCGCCTTTTCTTCGGGCGCCGCGTCGATCTGGTCGTAGGCCTTGGCTTCGCCGCCGAACTTGGCAGACAGCACGGTCGCAATGGCCGCCGTCAGCGTCGTCTTGCCATGGTCAACGTGACCGATCGTGCCCACGTTCACGTGCGGCTTCGTGCGGGTGAATTTTCCTTTTGCCATTTTCTCGACTCCGAAAAATAACTAGATCAACACACTGATATGGGGTTGCAGCCGGCGGCTGCAACCCCAAAACTGGTGCCCTTTGCGGGAATCGGACCCGCGACCTCTCCCTTACCAAGGGAGTGCTCTACCACTGAGCCAAAAGGGCAAAACAAACTTGCGCCTAGCGTTGAACGGACTTCTGGAGCGGGAGACGGGAATCGAACCCGCGTCATTAGCTTGGAAGGCTAGGGTTCTACCATTGAACTACTCCCGCGTCGCGGTGCACCCAAGGACACCGAAGCACGATCTTCAAGCGCTCAGCAAAATCCATTCATCGCTGGTGGAGAGGGCTGGATTCGAACCAGCGTACTCGTAAGAGGGCAGATTTACAGTCTGCTGCCATTAACCACTCGGCCACCTCTCCGGCGAACCTCGGAATATAGCACGGTTGGGTGGGCAGGTCGATGACAGCACCCCGGATTTTCGCAGGGCGCTCAGCCGCGCTCGCGCCAGGCCCGCGCCTGCCCGAAATGCCCGCAACCGATGAAGGGCACCGGCGGCCGCAGGGCCGAGAGCGGCGAGGGATGGTTCGCCGTCAGGACCTTGTGGCGGCCGGCATCGATCAGCGCCCGCTTGCTCTGCGCATGCGAGCCCCACAACATGAAAACAACGGCCCGCTCCCCTTGCGCCACGTGCCGGATCACCGCGTCGGTCAGCACCTCCCAGCCGCGTCCTGCGTGGCTGGCCGGCTGGCCCTCCTCCACCGTCAGGCAGGTGTTCAGCAGCAGCACGCCGTGCGTCGCCCACTTCACCAGGCTGCCGCCCGGGTCCGGAAACCGGGGCGGCGACGTGCCGAGGTCGCGCTGCAACTCCTTGAAGATGTTGCGCAGCGACGGCGGCAGCGCGACGCCGGGCGCCACCGAGAACGCCAGCCCTTCGGCCTGCCCGCGACCGTGGTACGGGTCCTGGCCCAGGATCACGACGCGCACCTGTTCGGGCGGCGTCAGCTCCAGCGCCCGCAGCGGCTGCGGCGGGAAGATCACGGCGCCCTGGTCCAGCCGCTCACGCAGAAAGCCCAGCAGCCGCTGGCCGGCCGCCCCGGCAAAGAAATCGTCGACCAGCGGCTTCCAGCCTGGCGCCACCGGCCAGTCGGCAGGATCGCTGCTCGTCAGCTGTGTCGGTGCATTCATCAGATGACCTCCTTCGGGCGGCCTGCCGGCGCTCATTGGAACAATGCAGCGAGCGCCTCGCCGGGTTCGTCGGCCCGCATGAAGGCCTCGCCGACCAGGAAGGCCTGGACACCGGCCGCGCGCAGCTTCGCGACGTCGTCGCGCGTCGTGATGCCCGATTCGGTCACCGTCAGGCGATCGGCCGGCACCCGCGCCAGCAGGTCGATCGTGGTCTGCACCGAGACCTCGAAACTGCGCAGGTCGCGGTTGTTGATGCCGATCAGCGGCGTCCTGAGCTTCAGCGCGCGATCGAGCTCGGCGCCGTCGTGCACCTCGACCAGCACCGCCATGCCAAGCCCGGCGGCGATCGCCTCGAAGTCGCGCATCTGCGCGTCGTCCAGGCAGGCCGCGATCAGCAGGACCGCGTCGGCGCCCATCGCGCGCGATTCGTAGACCTGGTAGGCATCGACGATGAAATCCTTGCGCAGCACCGGCAGGTCGCAGGAGGCGCGCGCCTGCTTGAGGTAGTCGACGCTGCCCTGGAAGAACTGCCGGTCGGTCAGCACCGACAGGCAGGCGGCACTCACCTTGCCATCGCCCTCGGCATAGCTCTGGGCGATGTCCGCCGGGATGAAATCCTCGCGCAACACGCCCTTGCTCGGGCTGGCTTTCTTGACTTCGGCGATCACCGCGGCGGCACCGGCGGCGATCTTCGCGCGCAGGGCACCGGTGAAATCGCGCGTGAGCACGCGGCTTTCGGCGTCGAAGCGCACCGCTTCGAGCGAGCTTCTCTTCCGCGCCGCCGCGATCTCTTCGCGCTTGACGGCAACGATCTTCTGGAGGATGTCCGACATTCGCAGTTCCTCCTAGGCCGCCGAGGTCGCCCGGACCAACTCGCCCAGCTTGGCCTTGGCCGCCCCCGAGGCCAGCGCGGCGTTGGCTTGCGCCACGCCGGCGGCGATCGAATCGGCCAGATCCGCTGCGTAGAGCGCCGCGCCCGCATTGAGCACCACGATGTCCCGCGCGGGACCGGCCTGGTTGTCAAGCACGCCCAGCAACATGGCCTTCGATTGTTCGGGCGTTTCCACGCGCAGCGCGCGGTTGCTCGACATCGCAAAGCCGAAGTCCTCCGGATGCAGTTCGTATTCGCGCACCTCGCCGCCCTTGAGCTCGCCGACCATCGTGGCGGCGCCAAGCGAAATCTCGTCCATGCCGTCGCGCCCGTACACCACCAGCGCGTGCTCCGCGCCGAGGCGCTGCAGCGCACGCACCTGGATGCCGACCAGGTCCGGATGGAACACGCCCATCAGGATATTGGGCGCGCCGGCCGGATTGGTCAGCGGGCCCAGGATGTTGAAGATCGTCTTGATGCCGAGCTCCTTGCGCACCGGCGCGACGTTCTTCATCGCCGGATGATGGTTGGGCGCGAACATGAAGCCGATGCCGACGTCGGCGATGCATCGGGCGATCTGCTCGGGCTTCAGGTTGATGTTGATACCGAGGGATTCGAGCACGTCGGCGCTGCCCGACTTGCTGCTCACGCTGCGCCCGCCGTGCTTGCTGACCTTGGCACCGGCGGCGGCGGCGACGAACATCGCGCAAGTCGAGATGTTGAAGGTGTGCGAGCCGTCGCCGCCTGTGCCCACGATATCGACCAGGTGGGTGGTGTCGGCCACCGGCACCTTGGTCGAGACTTCGCGCATCACCTGCGCGGCGGCCGTGATCTCGCCGATGGTTTCCTTCTTGACGCGCAGGCCGGTGATGAGCGCCGCCATCATCACGGGCGAGCATTCGCCGCTCATGATGAGGCGCACGATGTGCAGCATCTCGTCGTGGAACACCTCGCGGTGCTCGATCGTGCGCTGCAGGGCTTCCTGGGGGGTGATGGGCATGATGAAGGTCTCCCTGGGTTCAGTGGGTCGAAGTCGTTGCAAGAGGATTGTCCGAAAACGCGAGCTTGAGCCCGAAGCCGATGAACATCAGGCCGGCACAGCGTTCCAGCCAGTGCATGCCGCGCCGTACCGCGCCCACGCGGCGCGCCATCCAGCCGGCCAGCGAGGCCCAGCCGATGTTGACGAAGATCGCATTGAAATTGAACAGCACGCCCAGCAGGAAGAAGGCGAGCGGCTTGTTCGCCGCGTCGGCGGCGATGAACTGCGGCACGAAGGCCAGAAAGAACAGTGCCACCTTGGGATTGAGCGCATTGGTCCAGAAGCCGCCCAGGAACACGCTCTTCATGTCGACGCGCGCCGGCACGCCGTCGTCAGCAGCAGGATCGGGCACATCCGCCACGGGTGGCCGCGACAGCAGCATGCGCACGCCGACCCAGAGCAGGTAGGCCGCGCCGCCCCACTTGAGCACGGTGAAGGCCGTCATGGAAGCCGCCATCAACGCGCTCACGCCGACCGCCGCCGCGGTGATGTGCACGAAGCAGCCGGCGGTGATGCCGAAGCCCGCGACGATGCCCGCGCGCGTGCCTGCGCGCAGCGCGCGGCTCACGATGTAGAGCACGTCCGGGCCCGGCGTCAGGTTCAGCAGCAGCCCCGCTGCGACGAACAGCAGCAATGCATGGGGTTCAGGCATGGAAGAAGCTCCGGATGGCGCCGATGGCGCGGTCGATGCCGGCGGCGTCGACATCGAGATGCGTCGCGAAGCGCAAACGATACAAGCCCGTGGCGAGCACGCCCTGCTGCTTCAGATGCGGCACCAGCTCGGCCGAGCGCGAGCGCGCCTCGCCCGTCAGCTCGACGAACAGCAGGTTGGTCTGCGGCGCCTCGAACTGCAGCCCCGGCAGGCCGGCCAGGCCATCGGCCAGCCGGCGCGCGAGCAGATGGTCCTGCGCAAGACGCTCGATATGGTGGTCGAGCGCATGCGAAGCGGCCGCCGCCAGCATGCCCGACTGCCGCATGCCGCCACCGGCCATCTTGCGGATGCGGTGTGCCCGCGCGATGAATTCGCGCGAGCCGCACAAGGCGGACCCGACCGGCGCGCCGAGGCCCTTGCTGAAGCAGACCGACACGCTGTCGAAGCAGCCGGCGATGCGCCGGGCTTCGGTGCGTGCGTCAGTGCCGCGCTGCGCCGCCTGCGCCACCGCCGCGTTGAAGAGCCGCGCGCCGTCGAGATGCCGTGCCAGCCCCCTGCGCCGGGCCAGCTGCGTGGCCTGTTCCACATAGTCGAAGGGCAGCAGCTTGCCGCCCAGCGTGTTCTCCAGCGCCAGCAGGCGGGTGCGCGCGAAATGGGCGTCGTCGGGCTTGATGGCGGCCTCGATGGCCTCCAGCGCGAGCGTGCCATCCGGCTGGTGGTCGAGCGGCTGCGGCTGCACGCTGCCGAACACGGCCGCGCCGCCGCCCTCCCAGCGGTAGCAGTGCGCCATCTGCCCGACGATGTACTCGTCGCCGCGCTGGCAATGCGAGAGGATCGCGCAGAAGTTGCTCTGGGTGCCCGTGGGCACGAACAGCGCAGCCTCGAAGCCCAGCATGCCGGCAATCTTTTCCTGCAGCGCGTTCACACTCGGATCGTCGGCGAACACGTCGTCGCCCAGCGGCGCCGCAAGCATGGCCGCACGCATGGCGGCGGTCGGCCGCGTGACGGTGTCGCTGCGCAGGTCGACCACGGTCGGCGAAGAGGATGAGGCCGTCATTCGGATCACTCCAGGAAGTTGCGCAGCATGGCATGGCCGTGCTCGGTGAGGATGGATTCCGGATGGAACTGCACGCCCTCGATGCGCACCGCCTGCGCGAAGCCCGTGTGGCGCACGCCCATGATCTCGCCGTCGTCGGTCCACGCCGTGATCGCGAGCTCACCCGGGCACGAGTCGCGCTCGATCGACAGCGAGTGATAACGATTGACGCTGAACCGTTCCGGCAGGCCCGCGAACACGCCTTCGCGCGTG
Source organism: Variovorax sp. PBL-E5 (assembly GCF_901827185.1). Taxonomy (NCBI): domain Bacteria; kingdom Pseudomonadati; phylum Pseudomonadota; class Betaproteobacteria; order Burkholderiales; family Comamonadaceae; genus Variovorax; species Variovorax sp. PBL-E5. The sequence continues at coordinate 5,051,229 of NZ_LR594671.1, forward strand.
GTCGTGATCTCGCTGGTCTTGCCGTGCATGAGCTGCTGCGCGCGCACGATCCGGGCGCCGAAGGCCGCGCCGATCGCCTGGTGGCCGAGGCACACGCCGAGGATCGGCAGCTTCCCCGCGAACTCGCGGATCGCCGCCACCGACACCCCGGCCTCGGCCGGCGAGCAAGGGCCCGGCGAAATCACCAGCCGGTCGACGCCGGCGGCGACGCGTGCCCGCAGGCCGTCGAGCGTGATCTCGTCATTGCGGTGCACCTCGACCTCGGCCCCGAGTTCGCCGAAGTACTGCACCAGGTTGTAGGTGAAGCTGTCGTAGTTGTCGATCATCAGGAGTTTCATGGCTTGGCTCCGATCCGATGCACGCCCTTCACCACGGGGAACACGTTGAAGTTGATGAGCAAACCCAGCTTGAGTTGCGACAGGCGCACCGTCGCGTGGGCCTGCGCCCGATGCCCATCGGTGAGCGCATCGACCGCCTTCACCTCGACGACCACCGATTGCTCGACCACGAAGCCGGCACGGCAGACCTCGCCGAGCGAGCGGCCCTTGTAGCTGGCCGACACCGGCACGTCGCGCGCGAAGCCGATCTCGCGCTCGGAGAATTCGATCGCCAGCGCCGCGGCATAGACCGCTTCGGGCAGTCCGATGCCGAGCACGCGCTGCACCTCCACGGCGGCACCGATGATCTCGTGCGAGAAGTCGTCGTTGCGGTTGTCGTCGGCCATCATTCGAGTCCTTCTTCGACCAGTTCGGCTGCGCGCAGCAAGGCGCGCGCCTTGGCCTCGGTCTCTTTCCATTCGAGCTCGGGCACCGAGTCGGCGACCACGCCGGCCGCAGCCTGCACGTGCAGCATCTGGTCCTTCACGATGCCGGTGCGGATCGCGATCGCGACGTCCATGTCGCCGGCGTAGCTGATGTAGCCGCAGGCGCCGCCGTAGAGGCCGCGCTTGGTCGGCTCCAACTGGTCGATCAGTTCCATCGCATGCACCTTGGGTGCGCCGGTCAGCGTGCCCGCGGGGAAGGTGGCCTTCAGCACGTCGATCGCGGTCATGCCGTCCTTCAGCGTGCCTTCGACGTTGCTCACGATGTGCATCACGTGGCTGTAGCGCTCGACCGCGAAGGCCTCGGTCACCTTCACGCTGCCGGTTTTCGCGATGCGGCCGATGTCGTTGCGCGCGAGGTCGATCAGCATCACGTGCTCGGCGCGTTCCTTGGGGTCGTTGAGCAGTTCCAGTTCCGCCGCCTTGTCGAGCTCGAGCGAGGCGCCGCGCGGGCGCGTGCCGGCCAGCGGGCGGATGGTGATCTTCTGTTCGCTCTCCCCCGTGTGCTCCTGCCGCACGAGGATCTCGGGCGAGGCGCCGACGACGTGGAAATCGCCCAGGTGGTAGTAGTACATGTAGGGCGAGGGATTGAGCGAGCGCAGCGCCCGGTACAGCGACAGCGGCGATTCGGTGTAGCGCTTGCTGATGCGCTGGCCCACCTGCACCTGCATGAAGTCGCCGGCCGCGATCAGTTCCTTGGCGCGCTCGACCGCCGCGAGGTAGTCGGCCTTGGCGAAGCTGCGCTCGGCCGGGTGCGCCTGCGTCGGCTTCACCTGCGGCGCGCTCACCGAGTACCTGAGCTGGTCGCGCAGCGCGCGCAGCCGGCGCTTGGCATTCGCATAGGCCTCGGGCTGGCCGGGGTCGGCATAGACGATCAGGTAGAGCTTGCCCGACAGGTTGTCGATGACCGCCAGCTCCTCGCATTGCAAGAGCAGGATGTCGGGACAGCCGAGCGTGTCGGGCGGGCAGCTCTTTTCGAGCTTCTTCTCGATATGGCGCACCGTGTCGTAGCCGAAGTAGCCGGCCAGGCCGCCGCAGAAGCGCGGCAGCCCGGGCCGCAGTGCAACCTTAAAGCGCTGCTGGTAGGCGGCGACGAAGTCGAGCGGATTGCCCTGGGCCGTCTCGACGACCTTGCCCTCGGTCACGACCTCGGTGCGCGCATCGGCGCCGAAGCCGCTCGCACGCAGCAGCGTGCGCGCCGGCAGGCCGATGAAGCTGTAGCGGCCGAAGCGTTCGCCGCCGACCACCGATTCGAGCAGGAAGCTGTGGCGGCCGCTGTCCTTGGTGTAGGCGAGCTTGAGGTAGAGGGAGAGCGGGGTTTCGAGGTCGGCAAAGGCCTCGACCATCAGCGGGATGCGGTTGTAGCCCTGCGCGCTGAGGCTTTTGAATTCGAGTTCAGTGATCACGGGTGGGGTCTCCGTCGGCCAGCGGACGCTTGGAAGGCGCTGGCGGTGTCATTCGGGTGTGGCCAGGTCGGCAGGACCGGAGCCGCGGGCGCACGGCGTGCGCCGTGCAATCAGACAGGCAACGACGATGGCGTACGCCAGGGCCAGGCTCCCCGGCTGTCTTGCCCTGTCTGGATGACGTGATGAATGAACATGGAAGTGACGAGTTTAGCCGAGCGACAGGGCTCGGACAAACGGCTACATTTCGCCGGTTCGTTTCGACAACAAGGACAACCAGGGGGAACCATGAATCAAGCTGCATGGCGGAGCGGTCTCGCGCTCGCCGTTCTCGCCGCCGCGTCGGCCTGCGCCACGGCCGTGCCCATCGAAGCCGGCGGCGTCCCGTTCGACGAGGCCATCCGGCTCGGCGGCCGCCCGCTGTTGCTGAACGGCGCGGGCGTTCGCAACAAGGCGGTCTTCAAGGTCTACGCGGCCGGCCTCTATCTGAGCACCCGGGCCACGACGACCGAGGAAGTGCTGTCAATGGCGGGGCCCAAGCGACTCGCAATCACGATGCTGCACGACGTCGACGCCGACGTGCTCGGCCGGCTCTTCACGCACGGCGTGGAAGACAATTCGCCGCGCAGTCGCATGTCGCAGCTCGTTCCCGGGCTGTTGCGCATGGGCCAGATCTTCTCGGATCAGAAGGAACTGAAAGCCGGCGACAGCCTCGTGATCGATTGGATTCCGGGCGCCGGCACGATCCTCACGATCAAGGGCGCGACGCAGGGCGCGCCGATCCGGGAACCCGAATTCTTTGACGCACTGCTGCGCATCTGGCTAGGCCCAGTGCCTGCCGACTGGAAGCTCAAGGACGCATTGCTGGGGAAATGACGCACACACCCAGCGGCATTTCAGATCAGGGGGCCGAGCTCGTCGAGCGAATCGACGAAGCCATCGGCGTCCACGGCGCGGATGGGCTCGCCGTGGTTGTAGCCGTAGCTGACCAGCATCACGGCGCAGCCGGCGGCGCGCGCAGCGCGGGCGTCGTTGCTCGAATCCCCGATCATCAGCGTTCGCGCAGGCGAGGTGCCGAGCGCTTCGCAGGTCTTGATCAGCGGCAGCGGGTCGGGCTTCTTGCGCTCGAAGGCATCGCCGCCGAACACCCGATCGAAGAAGCCGTCGAGTCCTTTCGCCGTCAGCAGCGGCCGCGCGAAGGCCGTGGGCTTGTTGGTCAGGCAGGCCAGCCGCAGGCCGCGGGCGCGCAAGGCCTGAAGGCCCTCGGGCACGCCCGCATAAACCGTCGAATGGCGGCCGTTGACATCGAGGTAATGATGCAGATAGCGCTGAAGGGCACGGTGGTACAAGGCGGCCTCGGTGCCCGGCGCGGCCACGTGCCGCAGCACCGAATGGATCAGATGTTCCGAGCCCTTGCCGACCATGGCGTTCACGGCCGGCGCATCGACGTGAGGCAGGCCCAGCTCGTCGAGCATGCGGTTGAGCGCAGCCACGAAGTCGCCGACAGTGTCGATCATCGTGCCGTCGAGGTCGACGATGGCGGCATCGAAGCGGTCTGGCGCCGCGGAATTCGAAAAGAAGGACAAGACAGGCTCCGACCAGGCATTCAAAGCCGACGAGCATAGCGACCCCGGCGAGGCACGCTGCACGTTCAGGCCGGCGCTTCGCCCTGCCCGCGCTCCGGCGGCGGCGCATCCGGGGCCTGCGCCAGCACCAGCCGGAACGCGCTGCCGCGCCCCGGTGCGCTGTCCAGCAGCACCTTGCCGCCGTGGCGCTGCGCGACGGTCCGGACGAAGGCCAGCCCGAGCCCCGCACCATCGACCTGCGTGCCCGAACGGCCGCGCACGCAGGGCTCGAACAACTGCGCCTGCAGCGCTTCGTCGATGCCCGGGCCTTCGTCTTCCACCCGCACGGGCCAGTCCACGCCAAGGGCCTCGACGGCGCAGGTGATCCATGCGCCTTCGCGCGAGAACTTGAGCGCATTGCCCAGCAGGTTGCCGATGGCGCGCGCCGCGAGCTCGCCGACGCGGATCGGCTTCATCATGAAGTCGTCCGCCCCGGCGGCCAGCCCCTCCACGAGGTCGCGCTCCTGGCGGCGATTGGTCACGAACAGGATGGGTATGCGGGCCTGCAGATGGTTGCGCACCCATTGCACGATCTCCGGCCTGGTGGTGTCCGGCAGATGCCAGTCGAAGATCAGCAGGTCGAAGGTTTCGCGCCGCAGTTCGCGCTGCAATGCGGCGCCCTCCGTGAAGACATGGCAATCATGTCCGATGGCCCGCAACGTACTCTTGATGAGATCAAGCTCCTCGACGTCGTCGTCAAGTGCAGCAACTCGCATTTTTCCTACTTTCCCAGTGAGCATCCGGCGACTCGTCGGCACCTCACGGTGAACATGGGAAAGTGTGGCGAGCAATCGAATTCGACCCGCTTGCCACTTGTCAAGCAATGTCAATTAGTTGCGGTTATTTGCCTTGCCCATGCATCCGGGCGCCAGCCGACAGCATGCAGGGACGCAGGATCGGCGCCTCGCAGCGCCGCGAGAATTCACCGGATTTCACGCTGCGTTTCGCGCTGACAATCGCGCGCCTCCCCGACTGGAGGATTCACTTCAACGAAAGGAATTCACATGCACATCCTCTGGACCATCCTGATCGGCTTCGTCATCGGCCTCATCGCCCGCGCGGTCATGCCCGGCACCCAGTCCATCGGCTTCGTCCTGACGGTCGTGATCGGCATCGTCGGCTCGCTGCTCGCCACTTACGTGGGCGATGCGATGCACTGGTACCGGGCCGGCCGGACTGCAGGCTTCATCGCCTCGGTCTTCGGTGCGATCGTGCTGCTGGCGCTCTATCGCCTGGTCGCACGCTAGGGCAGCGCTCAGGCCTCGGTCAAGGACTGCGCGGCCACCACCGCCTCGGTGCGGTTGCGCACGTTGAGCGCACGGAAGATCGCCGCCAGGTGGATCTTGACCGTGCCTTCGCTGATGCCGAGCGCCCGACCGATCAGCTTGTTGGGCTTGCCTTGCGACAGCAGCTGCAGCACTTCGACCTGCCGCTCGGTGAGCACATTGCGCAGGTGCTCGAGCGTCTGTGCTGCGGCCGCCGCCGAGGCGCGCTGCGCGGCTTCGGCCGCCGCGCCCGGCACGCCGGCCACGACACCGGGCGGCAGCGCCGACAGCATCATCGGCGGCACGTACACGCCGCCGGCCAGGACCAGGCGCACCGCCGACAGCATCACCTCCGGCGAATAGGCCTTGGGAATGAAGCCCAGCACGCCGCGCTCCAGCGCGCTGCGCATGATGGCCGGGTCTTCGTAGCCCGACAGCACGATGACCGGCACCGCCGGATGACGGCGGCGGATCTCGTCGATATGGGCCTGGCCTTCGGCGCCCGGCATGTTGAGGTCGATCACGGCCAGGTCGATGTCGTCGGCGGCACCGGCGAGCAGCTCGTCGACGCTCATCGCCAGGACGAACTCGATGCCAGCCTGGAGCTCGGACAGCTTGGCTTTGACCGCCTCGATGACGAGCCGGTGGTCGTCGGCGATCAGAATTTTCATGGCTTACCCCAGCGTGATGAATGAACTCAGCGACATCGAAGATAACGGCGTTCGCGTCCCGCAGCAAGCCGCGATCGCTCCACGAACGACATAGCTCCCAAGCGGTATGGCGTGGGTGTGCGGCGGACGAAAGAATCTTTTCACACTCAGGAATGGACGGGGACACGGTCATGTGCCATCGATGCCGGCGCAAACGCAGGGTTCCACTCGCAGCAGCAGCATAGCCGCGGGCGCTGCATGGCTCGGCTCGTCGATCGTTTCTCCGCGCTGTTCTCGTTCGGCCTCGAACTCGACATCGCGATCACGGCCGGCCGCGCGGCGGGTTCCTGCCAGGCGGCCCAGCAACGTGCGCGCGCGCTGCTCGACCAGGCCCGCACCGCCGCCGCGGCCGCCGGCACCTCGCCCCGCCAGATCGAATCGGCCTCGTTCGCGATGGTCGCCTGGATCGACGAGATCCTCGCGCGGCACCCGGCCTGCACGGCGCGGAACGCGCCGCTGCAGGTCCAGCTCTTCAACTCCAACAACGCGCACAGCGAGTTCTTCCACCACCTGTCCGCGCTGCAAGCCGACGACGGCGAGGTGCGCGAGGTCTACTGGTACGCGCTGGTCCACGGCTTCAAGGGCCAGTATTACTTCGAGAGCGGCGACAGCGGCGAACTCGGCAAGCTCAAGACGCTGCATGCGCAGCAGTTGCCGGTGCGCCCCGCGGCGCTGGACACGCTCGCGCACGAACGCATCACGCCGCAGCCCTACGACGCGCCGGACCCGCCGGGGCCACGCGATCCCGAGCGCCGCGAACGGGCGCTGCTGCGCGGCGGCGGCGCGCTGACGCTGCTGGTGCCGCTCGCCTGGCTGCTCTGGTGGCTGCTGGCCGGGCCGGGCATCGCGCCGCCGACGCTGGCGCAGCGTGTCGAACAGCGGCTGCAGACCTACGCCTGCTCCGACCTCTCCGCCACCACCGGCGCGGATGGCGCGCTGCGGGTCAGCGGCTTCGTCTCGCTGCCGGAGGACAAGACGCGCGTACAGCGCGAGGTCGGCGCCATGCCGGGCGGGCGCACCGCCGTCTTCGACCTGCGGCTGCGCATCTGGCCCTACTGCGAGGTCGCGGCCATCCTCAAGCCCTACCAGGCACGCAACCGCGGCAGCCAGTACGGCCTGCACGTCGGCACCGTGACCGCACGCGACGGCCGGCTGCGCGAAGGCGACACCGTGCTGCTGCAGGTCACCAGTCCCAGCTATGACGCCTATCTCTGGGTCGACTACTACACCGCCGACGGCGCCGTGATGCACCTGAGCACGCACCGGCCGCGGCGGCTGGCGGCAGGCGCAACCATCGAACTGGGCCGCGACATCCCATCGAGCTGGCTCGTGAGCCCGCCCTTCGGCACCGTGATGGTCAGCGCCCTCGCCTCGCCCGTGCCCTTCGACGAAACCACCGACCGTCCACCGTTCGAGCTGGCCTCGGCCTTCCTGCTGCGGCTGCGCGAAGCGCTGGCAGCCAACAAGGGCGGCGACCGGCTCATCGCCGACTTCGTGTTCTTCGAAACGGTGGAGCGCTGACATGAACGGCCTGAACCCACCGCCGGTGCATTTTTGGCCGCTGCTCGCGCTGTGCCTGCTGGCCTTCGCCGGCCTCTGGTGGTTCGTGCTGGGCGCCCGGCGGCTGGCGCGCCGGCGCCAGCTGCGGCGGCGCATCGAAGCGCTCGGGTCCGCGGCACCGGCGCCCGAGGACACGGCGCCCGCCGCATTGCGCCAGGCAGCCACGCAGACGCGCCTGGCGCTTGCGCAATCGACGGCGCCTCGCATGCGAACGCCGCCGCTGTACCGCATTCCGTGGTTCATGTTCCTCGGCGACGACGCGTCCGATGTCGGCGGACTGCTGGATGCGGCCCAGCGCACCGCGCCGGAGCCGCTTGCGCGCACCGGTGCGGCCGAGGCCTTCTGGCGCTGGCGGCAGCTGCCGTCGATGGTTGCCATCGAAACCCGCCCCGCGCTGCTGCACGCATCCGCGGACGACCTGCAGGAGCGCGCGCTCTGGTGCGAGGCCCTGGTGACACTCGCCGAGCAGCGCCGCCGCCTGCCGCTCAACGGCATCGTGGTGTGCGCGGACGTAGCCAGCCTCGCGGCCGGCGCGCAGGACAGCGGCCCGGTCGCGCGGCGCCTGATCGACGAAGCCGCCGAGGCGCTGCAGCTCCATCTGCCGGTCTACCTGGTCGTGACAGGCCTGGAGCAGCTGCCCGGCTACGACGCGCTGCGGGCCACGCTGCCGGCCGAGGTCCTGGCGCAAGCGCTGGGCCATCGCCTGCCGAACGTTCCGGCGCAAGGCACTTCTTTCGAGGGCCGCTTCGACGCCCTCTTCGACACGCTCACGCTGCGCCTGCACGCCTTGCGCATGGGCCTCTTGCGCGACCCGCGCACGCTTGTGCAGCGCCAGGGCATCCATGCTTTCGTCGAACAGCTCTTCGCGCTGCGGCCCGGTCTCGGAGCGCTGGCCGCATGCCTGTTCGACAACCCGCGGGGATCGCGGCCGCCGCGCTGGCGCGGCCTTTACTTCGCGGCCGCGCCGTCGGAGGAAGCCGACGGCGGCGCCTTCGTGGCGGATCTGTTCCAGCACTTCCTGCCGGCCGACCAGCCACTGGCGCGCTCGTGAAACAGCAACGCGCCCTACTTCGCCTCGACGCGGATCTGCCGCGCGCCGAAGTTCAGGCCGAGGTTCAGCGGCTTGCCGACCTCGAGCGCGCGCACCTCGCGCCAGCGCGCATGGTCGAGGTCGCGGTAGGCCGCCATCACGCCGATGGCCTTGGCATCGGGCTGCAGGGTCATCTCGATCTTCTTGCTTTCGCCGGGGCGCAGCAGCACTTCCTCGCGCTGGATCATCTCGGCACCGAGCGTGGCCTGGTCCTTCTCGAACAGCGAGAAGAAATCGGCCGCCTCGAAGGCGCCCGTGGTCTTGAGTGCATAGACGCGCACGGTGAGCGGCGAGGCGCGTCCGCGCGCATCGGGATTGGCGTCGGTACCGGCCGCGAGCGTGATCGACACCTGCGTCACCACCGGCTTGGGCGGCGGGCTTCCACAGGCGGCGAGCAGCAGCCCCGCCGACAGCAGCGCCGCAGCCCCGAATGCGCGGCGATGCCACGCAATGGCGAAGCGTCCATAGGGCGAACGGCGTGTACCAGGTGCTCTCATGCTATTCCCTTCGTTGCATTGACCGGTCCGTGGGCATCTTTGATTATCCCCAGTGAACTCGAACAGGCAACATGCTGACACCCGAACTCGTCGACGCCCTCCAGGCGCCCATCAGCGAGGCTTCGCCCGCCGGCGAGGATCTTGAGTACGACCCGGCCTTCACCGCGCTGGAGTCGGCCGCGCAGGGCAAGCCCGAGCAACAGTTCGGCGACACCGTCATTCCCGCGGTCGAACCCGAATGGCGCGCCGTGGCCGAACAGGCGCAGGTGCTGCTCGGCCGCGCCAAGGACGTGCGCACCGCCGTGCTGCTGCTGCGCGCCGCGACGAGGATGCAGGGCGTGGCCGGCTTCGACCTCGGCCTGCAATTGCTCACCGGCCTGCTCGACCGCTACTGGGACGGCATACATCCAAAGCTCGATGCCGACGACGACAACGATCCGACGATGCGCCTGAATGCGCTCGCGCCGCTGACCGACGAAGGCATGGTGCTGCGCGACCTCTACGACGCGGGCGTTGGCAATGCGCGCGGCGTCGGCCCGATCCGCGTGCGCGACATCGCGATCGCGCACAACGCGCTGGCTGCGGTCGGCACCGACGCGACCTATTCACAGGCGCAGATCCAGGGCGGCCTCGAAGCCATCCATGCCGAAGCGCCGCAGGTGCTGCAGACCCTGGCCGAGGTACCCGCGCGGGTCGCGCGCCTGCAGGCGCTCCTGAACGAACGCACCGGCCGCGGCGACGCGATCGACCTCGCGCCGCTGCGCGCGATCGGCAGCGTGCTGGGCAAGGCCTGCGCGGGCGTCGCCGGCGCCGCGGGCAGCGCCGACCCTGCAGCCTCGGAAGACGGGGCCGCCGAAGGCACCGCTTCGGGCGAGCCCGGCGCGCCCGCGCGCAGCGCCGCCGCGCGCGGCGAGATCCAGACCCGCCAGGACGCGCTGCAGATGCTCGACCGCGTGATCCGCTACCTCGAACAGGCCGAGCCCGGCAACCCTGCGCCGCTCCTGATCGCGCGCGCCAAGAAGCTCATCGGCGTGAGCTTTCTCGAAATCATGGCCGACCTGGCGCCGAACGCGATGGACACCATCGAGACCGTGACCGGCAAGCAGGCGACCGAGTAGGCCCATCCAACCCGCCCCCTTCATCCAGGATTTCCAAGGAGCAACCCATGTCCAAGAGCAGCCAGAAATTCATCGCCCGCAACCGCGCGCCCCGGGTCCAGATCGAGTACGACGTCGAGCTCTACGGCGCCGAGAAGAAGGTCCAGCTTCCTTTCGTGATGGGCGTGCTGGCCGATCTCTCGGGCAAGCCGGCCGATCCGCTGGCGCCGGTGGGCGACCGCAAGTTCCTCGAGTTCGACGTCGACAACTTCGACTCGCGCATGAAGGCCATGAAGCCTCGCGCCGCCTTCGCGGTGCCCAACACGCTGACCGGCGAAGGCGACCTCAAGGTCGACATCACCTTCGAGAACATGGACGACTTCTCGCCCGCCGCGGTGGCGCGCAAGGTCGACGCGCTCAACAAGCTGCTCGAAGCGCGCACGCAGCTGTCGAACCTGGTGACCTACATGGACGGCAAGGGCGGTGCCGAGGATCTTCTCGCAAAGGTGCTGGAGAACCCCGAGCTGCTCAAGACGCTGGCCGCCAGCAAGAAGCCCGAGGACGGCGCCACGCCGGCCGCCTGACGCCCCATTGTCCGAACACGAGGAGAACCCACCATGGCCACCGAAGCACTCGAGCAGCAGAGCGCACTGAAAGATGTCGCTTACGAGGGAAGCGATTTCTCGTCGCTCCTGCAAAAGGAATTCAAGCCCCGCAGCGACGAGGCCAAGAGCGCCGTCGAAGCCGCGGTGCTCACGCTGGCGCAGCAGGCGCTGGCCAACACCAAGGTGATCGGCAAGGACGTGACCAAGTCGATCCAGGCCATGATCGCCGCCATCGACCAGAAGCTCACCGACCAGGTCAACCAGATCCTGCACAACGAGGACTTCCAGAAGCTCGAGAGTGCCTGGCGCGGCCTGCACTACATGGTGAACAACACCGAGTCGGACGAGAACCTCAAGATCCGCGTGATGGACATGTCGAAGAAGGAACTCGGCAAGACACTGAAGAAATTCAAGGGCGCGGCCTGGGACCAGAGCCCGCTGTTCAAGAAGATCTACGAGCAGGAATACGGCCAGTTCGGCGGCGAGCCCTTCGGCGCCATCGTCGGCGACTACCACTTCGACCAGAGCCCGCCCGATGTCGAGATCCTCGGCGAGATGGCGAAGATCGCGGCCTCCGCGCATGCGCCCTTCATCACCGGCGCCAGCCCGAACCTGATGCAGATGGAATCGTGGCAGGAGCTCGCCAATCCGCGCGACCTGACCAAGATCTTCGGCACGCCCGAATACGCCGGCTGGCGCTCCTTGCGCGAATCGGACGACTCCAAGTACCTCGGCATGTGCATGCCGCGCTTCCTCGCGCGCACGCCCTACGGCGCCAGGACCAACCCGATCGAGGAATTCGACTTCGAGGAAGACACCGCCGGCGCCGACCACAGCAAGTACGCCTGGGCCAACGCCGCCTACGCGATGGCGACCAACATCAACCGCTCCTACAAGCTCTACGGCTGGGGCTCGCGCATCCGCGGCATCGAGTCCGGCGGCGCGGTCGAGAACCTGCCGCTGCACACCTTCCCGAGCGACGACGGCGGCGTCGACCAGAAGTGCCCGACCGAGATCGCGATCAGCGACCGGCGCGAGGCCGAGCTGTCGAAGGCCGGCCTGCTGTCGCTGATCCATCGCAAGAACTCCGACTTCGCCGCCTTCATCGGCGCCCAGTCGCTCAACAAGCCGGCCGAGTACGACGACCCCGATGCCACGGCCAATGCCAACCTGGCCGCGCGTCTGCCTTATCTATTTGCCTGCAACCGCTTCGCGCATTACCTCAAGTGCATCGTGCGCGACAAGGTCGGCAGCTTCAAGGAACGCGACGAGATGCAGCGCTGGCTCAACAAGTGGATCACCAACTATGTCGACGGCGACCCGGTCAACTCATCCGAAGAAACCAAGGCGCGCAAGCCGCTCGCCGCAGCCGAAGTGGTGGTGGAGGAAGTCGAGGGCAACCCCGGCTACTACAGCTCCAAGTTTTTCCTGCGGCCGCACTACCAGCTCGAAGGGCTGACGGTGTCGCTGCGGCTGGTGTCGAAGCTGCCCTCGGCCAAGGGCGGCAAGTAGGCCAGGTTGCGGCGCGATTTTTTCAACGAAGCTTTTCAAGTTCGCGCCGCACATTCGTTCTCGAGGCAGCTGGGCTGAACGGCATCCGCCGACGGCCAGGCGCCAAGCGGTTCCAGTCGACGATCAACCACCCGCCCGCAATCGGGTTTCATGAAGGAGCATCGAAATGAGTTCAGATTTCTACGCCAAGGTCACCAAGGCGGATGGTGAATCCAAGAAGGACGGCCACGTCAACGAGATCGAGGTCCTGTCCTGGTCATGGGGTGTCTCGAACGCCACGACCGCCGGCGTGGGCGGCGGCGCGGGCAAGGGCAAGGCCACGCCGCAGGACATCAGCTTCACGCACCTGTACGACAAGGCTTCGCCGGTGCTGGCGGGCTTCTGCATCAAGGGCACCCACATCGACGAGCTCAAGCTCACGGCGCGCAAATCGGGCGACGGCCAGCAGGACTACCTGATCGTCACGCTCTCGGGCGCCTTCATCACCAGCGTGGCGGTGGGCGGCTCGGCCGGCGGCGACATGGTCGAGACCGTGAGCTGCGCCTTCCAGAAGATCAAGACCGAATACAAGCTGCAGGACAAGGAAGGCAAGGTCAGCGCCGGTCCCGAGTTCACCTGGAACCTGGAAGACGGCAAGCTCACCTGAGCGCACCGGGAGCAGGTCATGGCATTCAGCTTCAAGTACATCGGCTCGACCAGCCATGTCGAGCGCGTGCTCTACAACCTGGACTGGTCGGTGGGGCGCATCGGCGGCAACCTGCGGGAGGACGTCATGCTGGCGCAGGCCTTGCTGCGGATGGTGTTCTACGAGCTCGCAGGCAAGGGCGGCCTGCTGCCGCCGCTCGGCGCAGACGGCATCGAGGTCGACGGATGGATCGGCCCGAGCACGCTGCGCCACATCGCGCAATTCCAGGACCAGGCGATCTCGCTGGGGCAGAAGGTGCTGCGCGACGGCAACTTCGATCCGTTCAGGAAAGTCGGGCAATCGAGCACGATCTCCCATACGAGGTACTCGATCGAGCTGCTGAACAACTTCTGCGCCAACAACTGCGACACCAACCGGATGCGCAACTTCGACGATCTGCCGGTTCGCCTGGATGTGCCGCTGCAGTTGCGCAATGCGTTGAAGACGGTGAAGAAGACGGCGGCGCAGTACCAGTGAGGGGGGCTTGCGTCTGAGCGATAGTTGCGCGAAGACGCGGCCCGCTATGGCTGACCGCTGAAGGTTTCGCACTCCTCCGCGAACGCCACCCATGAAAGACGACGCTGCGTCCAGATTTGCCGCTGCGGTGTGCTCAATTCATGTCGCTGCTTCAGCGTGCCGATGCGCAACGAGTACGCCTGCGGGTTCTCCGCAGCGCAGGCATAAAGAGAACTGCCGCAGACCTCGCAGAATGCAAGAACCCGCTTTGCTCCGCTGGCTGCAGTCTTGATGTAGGTTCGAGGCGTGCCCTTCACCAGCCGAAAGCCGCTCGCAGGCGCGGGAATGTTGGCCCGAAATGCGGAGCCCGATTGGGTCTGGCAGTCAGTGCAATGGCAGATCGTGATGGTGCCGGGCTGCACTTCTGCTTCGTATGCAATCGCGCCGCAATGGCATTGGCCTTCGACTTTCAAGTACGACTCCTAAGGGATTGAATGTTCGGTTCTGGCCGAGGCTATGTGAAAACGCGAACGCAATTTGAGCCACTCTCCCCACGTCAAGGCGCACTGCGGCGCAGGAACACATGCGTGGCGCGCTCGCCTGCCACCTGCCGTTCGCAGCTGTAGCCCAGTGCCGGCAGGTCCAGGCCTGCGAACAGCGCCTCGCCCTTCCCCAGCAGCACCGGCCGCACGGCCAGATGCAGTTCGTCGATCAGCCCGGCCTTCAGATATTCGCGCACGGTGGCCACGCCGCCGCCCAGGCGCACGTCGCGCGCACCCGCGGCAGCCTGCGCCAGTGCCAGTGCCTCGTGGATGCCGCCGGTGACGAAGTGGAAGGTGGTACCGCCCTGCATCGTCAGTGGCGCGCGGGCATGGTGGGTCAGCACGAAGACCGGCACGTGGTACGGGGGCTCGTCGCCCCACCAGCCTTTCCAGCGCTCGTCGGGCCAGGGACCGCGCACCGGCCCGAACATGTTGCGCCCGAGGATCCAGGCACCCATCTCGGCGAAGCCTTGTTCGGCGATCTCGTTGTCGATGCCGGTCTCGCCGTTGGCCTCGCCCGTCTGGTGCATCTGCTGCCAGACGCGCGTGGGAAAGAACCAGTCCATGAGTTCGGGACCGCGAACGCCCAACGGGTGCTCCAGGCTCTGGTCCGGGCCGGCGGCGAAGCCGTCGAGCGAAACGCCGAAACTGCGCACCAGCAAGCGGGTCATGGGGTGGTCTCCTGTAAAAAAGGGGATGCCGCACTTTAGCGCGGGCGGCGCCCCTCACGCTGTGGTTGATCGAGGACGAGCACGAGGGCGGCTTGTATCGGCTCACGCCGAAGTAACAACGAACGAAGGCGAGCCGTTGCCGCCACAATCGTTGGAGATGGAGAACCCGTCATGATCACACGCACAGCGACCTGCCGCTGCGGACAGCTGCGCGCGGTTTGCGTGGGCGAGCCCGTGAGGATTTCGGTATGCCACTGCCTGGCTTGCCAGCAACGCAGCGGCAGCGCGTTTGCCGCCCAGGCGCGCTGGCCTGAAAACCGCGTGACGGTCACCGGCGAAGCCAAGACCTGGGTTCGCGTCGCAGACAGCGGCCACCGCGCGACCTACAGCTTCTGCCCGAACTGCGGCTCGACTGTTGTGTATGTGATCGAAGCGTGGCCGGGCGTCATCGCTGTACCGATCGGTGCTTTCGCCGATCCCTCGTTCCCGTCGCCGCGCTTTTCCGTCTATGAACACCGCAAGCATGCGTGGACCGGCGTGCTTGGGGAAGATGTCGAGCATTCTTCGACGCCGAGCGCGAGTCGGAGTCATTGACGTCGCTGTTCGGGATCGAGCGTGCTGCTCTCTTGGGCGAGTACGCCCATCAATGCGAACGGATTGGAGTGCGACAGGCTTTCAGGCAAGGAGAAGGCCTTCATCAAGCAGCGATTGCACGATGCTGGCCTGCCGCAAGTCGCGGCGGCGCTTTGCCTGCGGACGGTGGAGTGCGCCCTTCGCCATCCAGCGCTTGAACTCGACAAAGCTGGCTGGCGCGATGGTCTGCATTTGCGCCATCCGTCCGGTGGCCGAGATCACCACGTGCTCGAAGCGCGGAGCTTCGGTCAGCACGGACGCACGTGGCGCCTGCACGGGCCACAAGTCGTCCTCGTCCGCCGAGAAACGGAAAGGGTGGATGTCGTCGCTGGTGGTCATGCGCCGAAGGAAATCGACCTCGAAGCCCTTGGCGTTGATGGCGGTCTCGTTCTGGCCTTCCTTGCGCAGGAACGTTGGGTCAGCCTTCTGCAACACACGCAGCATGGACGAGTCGATGCGCTCGAGGTCGGTCATGAATTGCACACGCTTGCGTGCATCCCAAAGCAGGTCGACGTCCTGCGTGGCCAACGCTCCCTGAACGATGCGCACGCTCGCAGCCGTTTCATACGCGTAGAGAGCATGCGTGCCCACCACGGTGAAGTGGCGCCCGAGCCCGGCGTCCTCGAGAGTCTGCAGCAGCGTGACGACCAGGGCGGGTGTGCGACCGGCCTTGACCGCCTTGTTCATGCGCTCGGCCTCCACAAGCGCGGCGCGCAACGAGCGCAGCCGCTCCTCGACATCCCGCTTGCGCTTGGTGAACTCGTCGTGGACCTTCTCGTTCTCGGGCGTTCGCGCGCCGATACGGTGCTGGCGGTTGTCCTTCGACGTTCGCACCAGGTACTCGTATCCGCCCTGGCGCTTCCAGTACATGCCGCCCTCATGACGCCGCGCCTCGGCCTGCACGCGGCGGTGTTCGTCGAACACGGTGGTCGCGTCGATGACTTGACGGGCCGCGTTGTCGGACAGCGGGAGATAGTCCATGGCCGTATGTTAGTCGATATATGATTTTATACGGCCAATCGTTGATCCCTTCGATTGGCAATCGGTATAGGGGTAGATCGGCTCTCAAGGAGGTGGATTCAACCGGTCATTCGAAGCCGCAAGTCTAATGATCGCGAGCGGCTTCGGTCCTTCGCCGCGAGCCGCCTTTCGGCTCAAATCAACCATGACTGTT
The DNA here is from genome assembly GCF_901827185.1 of Variovorax sp. PBL-E5. Taxonomy (NCBI): domain Bacteria; kingdom Pseudomonadati; phylum Pseudomonadota; class Betaproteobacteria; order Burkholderiales; family Comamonadaceae; genus Variovorax; species Variovorax sp. PBL-E5. Next base: position 5,067,574 of record NZ_LR594671.1, read on the forward strand.
CGCCCGGGATCCTTGCCGGTCTGATTGCGTGAGGGGCCGCAGGCGGCAACCCCGCGCCCGACAACGCAATCTGCGGTAAGCGAGAACTCCTAGACTTACTTTGGCAAGAAAGGCAGGGCATACTCGGACAATTGATCAACGGCGAGAAACAATGCATCTCAAAACTCTAGGTGTTACGAATTTTAGGGGCATCACCAAAGTTCAACTCAATAATCTTGGAAATGCGGTTGTCTTGGCTGGTCCGAATGGCTGCGGCAAATCGTGTATTTTGGATGCAATAAGACTATTAAAATCTGCATATGGAAGTTACGAGCAGGACGAAATAAACATGTGGTTCGGCGAATTCCAAATCAATGCAAATCAAAGTGCAGGCGAGTTAATTGGGCTACTTCAAAATCGAAATCTTGGCCTAGAGATTTTCGGCCAATTTAAATTAGCCAACTCTGAACGAAGCTACTTGCAAACCCATGCATTCAGCCTAATTGAAGAACTCTATTGGAAAAAAAATGATCCAGGGCGAACTCGCGGCGGTCAACCCCGCCCCTCCCTCGTCGATAGTCAGCAAATTCACAAAATCCAACTAAAAGAATTAAAAGCAAATTTATTACCCCAAGTCGAGGCACTTCTGAAGGATGAACTGCTCGACGCTCGGCTGCTAATTTCTACGGACGGAGGTATTGAAGCAACTCCAAACCCCCTACTTGGTCTATTGTTTGCAACGTATATGCCACAAAAAGTGGGGGTAATCGACTACCACGGCCCCAATCGCACCTACAACCGCACAAAACTTGATTCAGTTAATCTTCGAATCGAATCCACTGAAAATCAGCAAAGGCAACACGCGCTTTACAATAGTGCAAACAAATACGCGAACTTAAAAGTCGAAATGACTTCCGCGTATGTGCGCCATCTAATAGCAGAAAAAGCCGACCCAAACATTCCGGAAACCGATCAACTTACAACAACATTAAAGGAATTATTCTCAACATTCTTTCCGGGCAAGGAGTTTCTAGGACCACAACCAACCACGGATGGTCGCCTCACATTTATGGTTAGGTTGGGCAATGGCGCAACTCATGACATTGATGAGCTCAGTTCGGGTGAGAAAGAGGTTGTGTACGGTTATTTGCGTCTACACAGTTCGGCTCCTCTTAACTCAATGGTCATGATCGACGAGCCAGAACTACATCTTAATCCGAGGCTTGTCGCAGGGTTGGCCGCGTTCTATTACCGACATTTAGCTGCTAATTTCGGAAATCAACTTTGGCTGGTTACTCATTCGGACACCTTGATCAGAGAGGCAGTTAACCATCCTTCTTTCGATGTGTTCCATATTCAGTCGCCCGAGGGCAGCAACGATTCTCAGGCGACGCCAGTGAAAGCCAAAGGCGAGCTCGAAAATGTCGTGCTTGCACTTGTTGGAGACTTGGCAGCATATCGTCCCGGTCAAAAGGTGGTCATCTTTGAAAGCACAGAAGATGCCTCTTTCGATATGCAAATGACGTGCAAGCTGTTTCCGGAATTTGAACAGCAGATAAATGCTATTTCAGCAGGAAACAAGAAACGAGTCCACGATCTCTATGAACTACTGGAAGCTGCGCGCGTGGGCGGCCAGATCGACACCAGATTTTTTGCCATTGCTGATCCTGACAGCGATGCACCACCCTCTGCGGAAAATTCGACAAGGTTTTTATGGGATGTATACCACATCGAAAATTACCTACTGGATCCTTCGTTTCTCCTAAAGGCATTTCATATGTTAGGCGCGGGCCAAGGGTTGAAGACGCATAAAGACGTGATCGACGAACTGAAGAAATGCGCGCTTGATAAGATAAATGAGCTTGTAACCCACAAATTAAGTGACATCGTAAATAGAGAACTAGTCTCCGTGCTAAAACTCAAATTTGACCCGAAACGCATAGACACGTCCGTTGCGTTGAATGACGCGATTCAACGCAGTCGAAGTTTAATTGACCGCAAGATTGATAGTGAGCTAACTTCTGAATGGTTGCTAGAACAGCAACAGGTGCTCGAGAATTCATACCATCAAGCACTAAACGATGGCACTTGGTTTTCACTATTTCCCGGGAGAGATTTGCTTAAGAGATTTACAGGACTGCACGGGAGAGGAGTTCCGTACGCTCGCCTTCGAGATCACCTTATTAATAGTATGGCCGAGGCTCAATATCAACCTCTTGGCATGGGCCGAGTAATTCACAAGATCATGGCTGCTTAGTACTGAAGTGATGACTTGTCCCGGTGATGCCGCGGGCGAAGCTCAAGCGAGATTTCAATCAGCGCCCGTTCGCGTGGGGATTCTGATGTTAAATAACTCTTCTGGCGATACGCACACCGCTTCTGCTAAACAGCGAATTGAGCAGCGACAGACTCTTCAATGTTGCCTCTACAAATTAGATTCATTGATCTATTAAAGGCGTGATTCGCCAAATATAGATTCATCGTCTATGGATTCATCGACCAAGTCTTCGGAGACTTGGCTGCATGCGGAAATCAACAGTAAAGCCCCATACAAGCCCCGGTCAAGTCGGAAGCTTCGAGGCCCCGGCCCTACCCCGGCCCGAGCATGAAAAACCCCTGCGCGACCTTCTGGTGCGACTGCCGCAACTGCGGGTGGACGGCCGAGGCCGCTTGGACCTGCGAGCCTCTTCCCCCATCCTGGTCCGCGAAGTCGCAGACCGCGCCGAGCGCGCCGCGCAGGCCCTCAACCTGGGCACCGCCGCCATCGGCGCCATCCTCCCTTTCGCCGCACCGGAAATCGAGGACGGCACCGTGGCGATGGGCACGGTCGAAGCGCTGGGGTGGTTGCTGTCGGAGTTGGGGGAGATGGGGGCGACGTTGTTGGTGTTGGCGGCGGCTTGTCGGCGGGTGGGGCGGCGGTGTAGCGATGCATAGGCCCGGCGCCCTCACCCCAGCCCTCTCCCAGAGGAAGAGGGAGCAAGTCCGGGGGAAGGAGCCAGTCAGGGGGACGGAGCGAGAAGCTGGGTCACATCCTCATCATCCGGATGCAGCCACAAGGCCACCGCCGTGTAGTTGTCATGCCCCGGCTTCGCACGCGCCTTGATCTGCGCATCGATCTGCTCGACCCATTGGCTCGGGTTGCGCGACGCCTGCAGCGTCTCGCGCAGGCACTCGTCGCCGAGCGGCTCCCAGATGCCGTCGCTGCACAGGAGCACCACGTCGCCGACCTCGAGCGCCATCGGCGCGGCGACGCTGATCTCCGGCATTTCGTCCACCGAGCCCAGCGCCGACAGCAGCATGTTGCGCTGCGGATGCAGGCGCGCGCCTTCCTCGTCGATCATTCCGCCGTCGACCAGTTGCTGCACCAGGCTGTGGTCGACGGTGCGTGAGACCAGCGCGCCGGCGCGAAACAGATAGGCGCGGCTGTCGCCGCTGTGCGCCCATGCGAGCAGATGGTCGTGCAGATCGATCGCGGCCAGCACCACGGTCGAGCGCATCGCGGCCAGCTTGCCGCCTTCGGCCTGTCGTGCCACCACGTCGCGATTGGCTTGCTCCAGCAACAGCCGCAACGCATCGCCGCCCAGGCTGGGCCCCGCCGCGAAGCCGGCCAGCACGCTGCCGCGCACCGTCGCCGCGGCCACGTCGCCGCCGCCGTGGCCGCCCGCGCCGTCCGCCACCAGGCAGGCGACAAAGCGGCCGTCGTTCCATTGGCCGAACACGTCTTCGTTGTAGGGCCGCCCGCCCTGCTTGGTCAAGGTGACGATCTCGATTTCCACGGCGCCTCCTCCTTCTTTCTTTCTTGCTTGCTTGCTTTCTTGCGCTTGCTTCGACTCAGCCGCCGGATTTCAGCCGCGCCATCTGCGCCTCGTAGGCCTCGATGAAGGCCTTGCCGAACAGCGCATGGAAATCGTCCTCGGCCTCGCTCGCGATGCCGGCGTAGAGCACGATGAACTGGTCCCACAGCTTGGCCTTGCGGTTGGCGGCAAACAGGCTGTCGAGTGCCGACTTGGCGGCGATCTTCTTCTCGAGCTCGTCGGGCCCGAAGCGTTCGATGACGTGCGCGAGCGCCGCACGCATGCCGACCATCACGCCGAACTGGTGGGCACGCAGGTCGTCGAAGGCATCGCGCATCGCGGCCTCGGCCGGCATGAAGCCGCGCACGCCGGGGCCGAGCAGATGCGCGAGCGCGACCTCGACCGTGGGCGAGAACTTGAGCGGGTTGTTGGCCTGCGCCGCGATCATGGTGACCTCGGCGCGCACCTCGCGCTTGAACTCCTGGCGCGTGAGCAGCAGCTGCAAGGTGCCCTCGGTGGCCGAACGCAGCAGCACGCCGATGCGCTCCATCATCCCGGGCGTGAGTACCTCTGGCATCTGATGCGTGCTGCCGAGCCCGCGCAGGAACGCAGCCAGCAGCGCATCGGGCGCGGCGCCTGATGAAGCTGCGGAAGCGGATGCGGAGATCGGCGCGAACGCGGGTGCCCTCGCGGCAATCGGCGCAGGCGGCGGCACGGGCGATGGCAAGGGCGCAGGGATCGGTGCCGCCGCGATCGGCAACCCGGTCATGTCGTCGAACTTCAGTGCAGCGCCCGGCGGCGCTGCGAGATCGTCCAGCAGGGACGACGCGGCAGGCGGCGCCATCGCTGCGGGCGGCACGTAGCCGAACTGCCCGATCGGCAGATGGTCGCTGTGCGGCGCCTTGGCCACAGGCGCCGGATCCTGAAAGGCCGCGAGCGGATCGAGCCCACCGGCGGTGTTCGGCTGCCGCAGCGGGTCCGCGAGCGGCGAGAGCGCGAGCGGATCGCCGCCCAGGCCACCCGGCCCGGCGCTGCCGCCGAACAGCGCATCGATGCCCGCGGCCCGGCCGGCCGGCGGCGCGCCGAGGTCCGAGAAATCGTCGAGCGCGCCCAGGCCTGCCGCGGGCTTCGCGGCGCCGGACGGCGCAGGCGCGAGCAGATCGGCGAAGGGATCATCGGCCGCCCCGGCAGCCGCGCCGGCCGCGAACGGATCGGGCAACGAAGCCGACGCAGCGGCGCCGGCCGGCGGTGCGCCGCGCGCGGGCACGGGTGCAGGCGGTGTCGCGGGTCCGAGCCCCGCAAGCAAGTCGGCGAACGGATCGACGTCGCTCGACGCAGCAGGCGCGGCCGCGAAGGCATCGAGCGGATCGGCCGCGGCCTGCACCGCTTGCACCGAGAGCTCGAAGCTGCCGATGGTCAGCCGGTCGCCATCGGCCAGCGCGGCTTCGCGGCCGGCGCCGAGCAGCTGGCCGTTGTGCCCCATCGGGTTGCTGCCGCGATCGACGACGAAGAACTGCGTGCCGCGGCACAGCACCTGCGCATGCACACGCGAGACCGTGCGATCCGGGTCGTCGAGCACCAGCGTGTTGCTGTCGCCGCGGCCGATGGTGCCGCCGTCCGGCCCGAACTGCGCGCTGCGCGGCGCCGCCACCGGCGCGCCGCGAAGGCTGACCACGGCCAACTTGATCACGATGCGTGCTCCCTGTTGTTCATGGCGCGAGCATCAGGATCTTGACCTGGCTCGGCACCAGCCGGCAGCCCGGCGCATTGGTGCTGTTCTGCAGCGACACGCTGGTCATGCGCGTGGCCGGCATGCCCTTGAGCAGCACGGTGAAGGCGCCGGTGAGATGGCGGCTCGGCCCCATCACCATGCCCGACGCGACGCCGGTCGCGACGCCCGCGTTGTCGCCATTGGTCATCGGGATGGTGGTGCCCATGTTGTGCGCCGGCGCGCCCATGAAGAGGATGGTCGGCACATTGGGCACCGCCGTCGGGCCCATCGCGATGTTGGGATAAGGGATCGGCACCGGGCCCGCGGGACTGGGCGTGAGGCATACGTCGGGGAACGCGAGGTCGGTTCCCATCAATTGGCAGTTGGCAAACATGGCAGTGCTCCCTTCTAGCCGAGATGGATCTGGTCACCGTCCGCCTTGACGAGCTTCGAGGCATTGGCCACCAGATTCTCCGCCTGCAGCTGCATCGTCTGATCGGCACGGTAATCGATCTGGCTGGCGCGCACCTGGTCGATGCCGTGGACCGTGCGCTGGCTCCAGCGCGAGAACTGGATCACGCGTTCGGCAAAGGATTCGATCAGCTCGCCGATGAGCTTGATGCGGCCGAAGGACCAGGTCGCCTCGCGCCCGACACCGGTGAGCTTGCCGACGCAGAGCGCGGCCGCATCCGCCTGCACCGTGAGTTGCTGCCGGCCGACGAAGTGCAGCGCATCGGCGCGCAGCGTCAGCGCACCCTCGGCGACGTCGAGCGTGCCGTGCGCGGGCAGCCGCACGCGCGCCTCGGAGGCCGGATCGCCGCGCTCGAGGATCGCGGTCACGTAGAGCCCCTGTTCGAGATCACCGGCGAACCACACGCGGTCGCCGGCCTGCGGCGCCAGCAGGCAGCTCGCCGCCTGCCTGGCGACCTGCTCGCCCTGTGCCGTGCGCAGCGTGCACAGGCCACCGTGGTCGATCGCCGTCACGGTGCCGACGCCATGCAGGGGCATCGCGCAAAGCTGCATCAGGGGCTCGTCTCGTGTGCTCATTCAATGCTCCATCGTCATCCGGGCGTCATCCGGGCAAAGGCACCGGCCGCCATTGCTCGGCGGCCAGCAATTCGGGTTCGCTTTCCAACGCGCGCGGCCGGTCGGTGTACTGCGCGCCCGGGTCCGTCACCGCATGCAGCTTGGCGCGGAACATCTGCGCGCCGCGCAGGTCGGCCTGGCTCAGGTCGGCATGAGAGAAGTCCGCATAGGTCAGGTCGCAGCCGCTGAGCACCGCACCCGGCAGCACCGCGTTCGCCCAGTTGCTCTGGTAGAGATCGGCCGAGCGGAAGCTCGCCCGCGGCGCACGCGCGCCCGCAAAGATCGCCTGCCTGAGCACCGCATGGTCGAAGCAGGCACCCGACACATCCGCCTCCATGAAGATCGCATTCGGCGCATGCGCCTTCTCGAAGCGCGCCTCGGCCAGCTGCGCGCCCTGGAAATTGGCCTGCGCGATGCGCGCCTGCGAGAAGTCGCAGCCGCGCAGGTCGGCGCCGATGAACTGGGTGTTGACGAAGCTGTGGTGCGCCAGCTTCTTGCCGGCCAGGTTGGACTTGACCAGCACCACGTTGGAGAACGCGGTGCCCTCGAACTTGCAGTGGCGCAGGTCGCATTCGAGCAGCACCGAGCGCTCCAGCGTGGCGGCCGAGAAATCGATCATCGCGGTCGTGCAGCTGGCCATCGTGACCTTTTCCAGCGCGGCATCCTTGAACAGCAGCTTGTCGACCGTGCACTGCGAGAAGGTCACGAAATCGAGCGTGCTGCCCGTCAGCGCCAGGCCCGCGATCGCGCACTGGAAGAAGGAGGCATTGTTCAGCTGCGCGCCCACCATCACGACGCGCTCGAAACGGGTCTCGAAGAAGGTGGTGCCGAAGGCGCGGCAGTCGCCGAGGTCGGTGCGCACGAAGTTGCAGCGCACCAGCTGGCTGGCCGACAGGTCGGCGCCGGCCATGCGGGTGCCCTGGAAGGTGCAGCCGTCGAACAGCGTCGCCGACAGGTCGGCGCCTTCGAAGTCCATGCCCGACAGATCCTGCCCCATCACCGGCTCGGCGTTCTGCACGTGGCGCAAGACCTCGGCGCGGTTCATGACGGGCTCGTGGCACCGGCCGGCGGCCGGTGGCGCGGATAGGTGCGCATGCGGGTGATCAGCGCATCGTCGAAACGCTCGCCGCCGCCGAGGCGCACGCGCGCGAAATCGCTCTGGAACAGATTGGCCCGCCGGTAGTCGGTGGCTTCGAGCCTCGCATGCTGGAACACGGCTTCCTGCAGGTTCGCTGCGCTCAGTTGCGCCTGCTTCAGTCCGGCGCGCACGAAGCGGGCCTGGCGCAGGTCGGCCTGGCGGAAGTCGGCCTGCGCCAGATCGCATTCGCTGAAGTCCGCGCCCTGCAATTGCGCCTGCATGAAGCGCGAGCCCGCGAGCGCCGCGCCGCGAAAGCTGATGTTCGGCAATTGCGCGCCGTCGAAGTCGGTGCCCGTCAGCACGCAGTGCTGCGCGAAGCAGCCGGACGCGATGCGCAAGCCGCGAAAGGACGCGCGCTCGGCACGCACGCTGACGAAGGCGCATTTGGCGAAATGCGCCTGCGAGAAATCGGCGCCGCCCAGTTCGCATTCGACAAAGCTGCATTGCGCGAAGCGCGCGCCGGCAAAGCTGCAGCCGCGCAGGTCGCGGCGAAAGAACAGCAGCATCGCTTCCGAGGTGGCCTCGCCGAAATCGAGCGCCACCATCACGGCCTCGTCGAAGCGCACGCCGTCGAGCTTCGCGCCGCGCAGGCGCACCTCGTGCAGGCGCGACTTCTGGAACCCCGTGCCCACCAGGCTGGCGCCGCCGAAGTCGCATTTCTCGATGCGCGCGGCGCCCAGGTTGGCGCGGTCGAAGCGTGCGCCCTGGCATTGCGTGGACAGCAGCGTCGCATGCGCGAGCACGGCGTCGCAGAGGTTGGCGCCGGCCAGCAGCGTGCCCGTGAGGTTCGCGCTTTCGAGCAGCGCGCCCTGGAAATCGGCGCCCTGCAGGTCGAGGCCCGAGAGGTTCGCGCCGGTCAGGTCCCAGCCCGCGAAGCTGCCCTTGTGCGCATGGTGGGCGCTCACGCGCGCGCGCAATGCGGTCGAGGCCTTGCCGGCCACGCCGTCGGCCGCGTGCTGGTAGTGGGCCATCGCGCGATAGGCCTGCAACTGCTTCTTGTCGCCGTCGTGCCACTGCGCGATCAGCTTCTCGTCGGCCAGCATGTCTTCGAGTTCGCGCACGTCGCCCTTGTGGGCCTTGCCGAGTTCGACGAACTTCCTGAAGTCCTCGACCAGCGCCGCGGCGAAGGGCTTGGGCGGCCCGCGTGTTTCGAGCCCGGCCATCTCGCGCTCGATCGGGCCGAAGTCCTTGTTCTGTTCCACGAAGACTTTCTTCACGTCCGCGAGCATCGCGGCCTTGTCCTTCTCGGCCTGGGCGTTGAGTTCGATGCGCTGGGTTTCCATCTGCGCGCGCAGGCGGATCAGGTCGTCGAGCGTCTTCACTTCGGGCTGCGGCGGTCCCTTCACCGCGGGCGCATGGCCGGCATCGGGGTCGAGCCCGTAGGACGCGACTTCCGCGCGCGCCGCCACGCGCTCGGCTTCGGCGCGGCGCTGGCCGCGGACCAGCGCGCGGTTCTCGATCGGCGTCAGATCGAACAGCGGCACGACGAGGTCGGCCGGCATCAGGTCGTCCTCGCGCAGGGATTCGAGCGCGCCGTTCTCCTTGTCGAGCCGCTTGTCGCGCACCTGCAGATAGTGTGCGGCGGGACGCGGCGCATCGAGATCCTCGATGCCGGCCAGCACATGGACCACGTCGGCGCCGTCGTCCTCGGCAATCTCGTGCATGCCCTGGAAGATCAGGATCGCGCGCTCCGCGTCCGGAAAGCACCACAGCGTGTTGAACCGCATGCGGACTTCCCTGAACTTCTCCTCGCCCGCGCGCCGCTGCGTGACGAACACGCGCGTGCGCAGACCCGGCAGCCGGCCCTGCAACAGCGGCTGCGTGGGATGCAGGTTGTGGAAGGCATAGGCTTCGTCGCCCTTGAAAGGCTCGGCCTGCTGCTGGTCCTCGGGCGCGCTGTTGAAGGTGGTCCAGTCGGCATCCGAGGCCACGGCCGGAAACTCTTCGGTCATCCAGCGCTGGTCGTAGGTGCCGCGCTTGGCCGCGCGCTGCGGCCACATGCCGTCGAGCGGGCCGAAGCCGGCCGGCATGCCAACGGCCTCGCGCGAGTTCAGCGCGAAACGCGGATCCTCGATGCGCGGCAGCAGGCGGATGCGGTGCCCATCGAGTGCGTGGTCTTCCATGCCCATGCCGAGCGGGTTCTCCGGCAGCGCCGGCCCGCCCCACGCATGCGACCAGCCGAGCGGCAGACTGGCGAAGGCCTGCGCGGGCGAGATCGCATTGCCGTCCCAGTAGCGCTCGCCATGCACGATCAATTGCTTGCGCAGCGCGCCCACCTGCGCGGCCACGGCACAGGCCGTGCGGTCCTTGCCATGGGTGTAGGCCGAACCCGAGATCAGGTATTCGCTGCGCACGCGCGGCATGCCTTCTTCCAGCGGCCACTGCGCCTCGGCGCGCGTGGCCCAGAAGGTCCACAGGTCCTTCTCGGTCCACAGCTTGCGCGCCTGGCCCATGGCCACCATCAACAGCGCCGACACGCCCAGCGAGGTGCGGCCGCGGAACTCGAAGCAGCGCGTCACCAGCGAGACGGGAAAGGCCTTGATGACTTTCACGCGCGCCTCACAGGAAGATCTTCAGCGTGTCCATCTCGATGCCGGTCGCGTTGCTGAGCGCTTCGAGCGCCGAGGCCTTCTGCACCGCGGTCGCGCCCACGGTCTCGACGCCGACCACTTCGGTCTTGATGCCGATGGCCGCATTGGTGCAGGCCGTGGCCTCGCCCTTGACGATGTTGGCTTCGAGATTGATGCCCGAGAAGTTGAACTGGAACGCATAGCCGATCTGGTTCTGGCCGCCGATCTGGCCGAGCTGGAAGTCGACGATCTTGGTGCCGCCCGGCGCGATGACGTTGAAGCCGCCGGCCGCGATGAAGGTCATCGGCCCGCCCGAGGTCACGTTGATGGCGGCGCCCACCGTCTGCGTGATGCCCGCGCCGACGGTCTGCGTCACGCCGGCGCCGATGGTTTGCGTGATGCTCGCGCCCACCGTCTCGGTGCGCGAGGCGCCGATGTTGACGGTCTCGCTGGCGCCGACCGTGAGGCTGCGGTTGGCGCCGATGGTCACGCTCTCGCTGCCGCCGACGGTCTCGGTGCGGTCGGCGCCGATCGTGATCTTCTCGTTCGAGCCCACGGTCTCGGTGCGGTTGCTGCCGATGTCGATCTTCTCGTTGACGTCCACCGTCTCGGTGCGGTTGTTCTTGATGTGGCTGGTCTCGTCGTGATCGATGGTCTTCGTGCGGTCATGGCCGACCCAGTGCGTCTCGTCGTTCTCGACCTCGATGTCCTGGTTCTTCTCGGCATGCAGAAAGACCTGCTCCGAGCCCTTCTTGTCGTCGAAGCGGAACTCGTTGCAGTTGGCGGCGCTGCCCTTGGGCGTGGAGCGCGTGCGAAAGCCGCTCTGCGTGTGCGAGTCGAAGGGCTTGGGCTGGTCGTCGTCGTAGAGGCGGCCGATGATGATCGGGCGGTCGGGGTCGCCGTTGAGGAAATCGACGATCACTTCCTGGCCGATGCGCGGGATGAAGTAGCCGCCCCAGCCCTTGCCGGCCCAGGGCTGCGACACGCGCACCCAGCAGGTGGATTTCTCGTTGCTCTCGTCGTAGCGGTCCCAGTGGAAATGCACCTTCACGCGGCCGAAATCGTCGGCATGAATTTCGTCGCCCTTCGGGCCGACCACGATCGCGGTCTGCGGCCCCGGCATGGTGACGCGCGGCGTGAGGCGCGGCGGGCGGAACAGCATGTCGAGCGGCGTCACGGTGAGCAGGAAGGCGCTGGTGCCGGGCATGCCGGTTCGCAGCGCGGGCGTGCTGTCGATCAGCTCGGCGAGCGCGCTGCGCGTGTCGGCGTTCACTGCATCGTCCGCGAGCGCTTCCTTCAGCACGGCGCCGAGCGGCTTTGCCTCTTCCTTGAGGTCGAGGCTCTCGTAGCCGGGGTGCGTGGCGACGAAGGTGCAGGCCGCGATCAGGTAGTCGCCGTCGCGCGTGCCATCGGGATCGCCCGCGAACTTGAAGGCCTTGCCCGCCGCCACGTCGGGCCAGGTGGTCAATGCCCAATGGCGCTGGCGGCGCGCGACCAGTTCGTCCAGGCGCAGCTTGGCGGTGTGGTCGGTGTCGTCGCCGTCGAAGTAGCCGCCCGGGAATTCGAAGGCTTCGAGGTCGGCGAGTTCGTGCGTGTCCGGGTCGCCCTTGTCGGCGCTGAGCTTCTTGCGGATGGCCTTGAAGTCGCTGTCGCGCGAGGCGAACTTGCCAGTGTCGAACTGGTGCGTGCTGACGAAGCGGGTGATCTCGTTGTAGCGGCCCTCGGTGACGCCGCTTTCGACGTGGTGCAGCGTGTCGGCGACGGGCAGCTTGTCGTGCGCGACGTCGCTGGTGTCCGACAGGTGCATGGTGCCGGGCGCGTCGTGGGCGTCGAACCAGTAGTAGATGCCCTCGTCCTCCATCAGCCGCGAGAGAAAGCCGTAGTCGCTCTCGCCATGCTGCACGCAGTAGCGCCGCGGCTTGTGGGTGCCGATGACCTTGTCGGTGCGGGTCTTCTTGAAGCGCTTGATCGGGCTGTCCTCGAACACCGCGTCGAGCACGTCGAGCACCTTCTTCTCCTGCAGGATGCGCGAGTTGGTGCGCCGCGCGAGCAGGCCGAACCAGGATTGCAGCGAGATCTCGTAGCGGAAGTAGCGCCCGACCTCGCCGACGCGCGTGAAGCGCACCGCGTGCCCCTGGCAATGGCGTTCATGCTTGGCGCCGTCGGCATCGAGGAATTCGATCACGACGTCGAAGGCATGGCCGAGGATGTCCTTGTGGGCGAGCTTCTCGTTCTTCGACAGAACGGTCAGGACGTAGAACGAGGGCCTCGACAATGTCTCGTGGCCGATCACGCGCCAGAACATCAGGTCTGGGGCGGCGGGAGAGTCGCTCTGGATCTTGAATTCGTATTCAGCCATTTATCAGGTCCTCTCCCTTGGATGGTCCGCCCTGTGGACGGTGCCGGGCGGCCCATCGATGGGGCAACCACACCCCGCGCAGCAAATCAGCGCGAGACAAGCGACGTGAGACCTCAATCGAAGGCATACGTGAACTCACTCTCCTTGACATCGAGCGCCACACGCCGAATCTCCGCACCCGCAGCCAGCCGTTGCAAGTACTCGACCGAGATCGTAGGCAGCACGGTGTTGGTCAGGATGGCGTCGATCACGCGGCCGCCGGATTCGGGGTCCTGGCAACGCGCGACGACTTGCTCGACCACCGCCTCGCTGTACTCGAAGGGCACGCCGTGGTTGGTCTCGACGCGCTTCTTGATGCGGCCCAGCTGCAGCCGGACGATCTTCTTCATCATGTCGGGCGACAGCGGGTAGTACGGGATGGTGACGATGCGGCCCAGCAGCGCCGGCGGGAATACCTTCATCAGCGGCGCCTTCAGCGCATCGGCCAGCGCGTTCGGCTCGGGCAGCAGCTCGGGGTCGCGGCACATGCTCATCACGAGCTCGCTGCCGGCGTTGGTGGTCAACAGGATGATCGTGTTCTTGAAATCGATCATGCGGCCCTCGCCGTCTTCCATCCAGCCCTTGTCGAAGACCTGGAAGAAGATCTCGTGCACGTCCGGATGCGCCTTCTCGACCTCGTCGAGCAGCACCACCGAATAGGGCCGGCGCCGCACCGCCTCGGTCAGGATGCCGCCCTCGCCGTAGCCCACATAGCCGGGCGGCGCGCCCTTGAGCGTGGAGACGGTGTGCGCCTCCTGGAACTCGCTCATGTTGATGGTGATGATGTTCTGCTCGCCGCCGTACAGCGCCTCGGCCAGCGCGAGCGCGGTCTCGGTCTTGCCGACGCCCGAGGTGCCGCACAGCATGAAGACGCCGATCGGCTTGCTCGGGTTGTCGAGACGCGCGCGCGAGGTCTGGATGCGGCGCGCGATCATCTCCAGCCCGTGCTTCTGGCCGATCACGCGCTGGTTCAGCGTGTCGGCGAGCTTGAGCACGGCCTCGACCTCGTTCTTGACCATGCGGCCGACCGGGATGCCGGTCCAATCGGCGACCACCGAGGCCACGGCCTGCGCATCGACGGAGGGCAGGATCAGCGGTGACTCGCCTTGCACGGTGCTGATCTGGGTCTGCAGCGCATGGAGCTCTTCGAGCAGCGCGGCGCGGTCTGCGCTCCCTCCCCCTTGGGGGGAGGGTTGGGGTGGGGGCACGGCGGCCGCAGGATCGACGTCCGTTGCCATGGATGCGCCGCTGCCCCCACCCCGGCCCTCCCCCGGAGGGGGAGGGGTTGAATCCACCGGCTGGTTGCCTTTGCGCAGTTGCGCGCGCAGTTCGAGCAAGCGATCGACGAGGCCCTTCTCCTCTTTCCACCGTGCATCGAGCACTTCGAGCTGCGCCTTCGATTCGGCCAGCAGCGCCTGCACCTGCGCAGCACGCTTGGTGACGTCGATGCCGATCGTCTCCTCGCGCCCGATGATTTCCTCCTCGACCGTCAGCGCCTCGATGCGCCGCATGCAGTCCTCCACCTCGGGCGGCGTCGCATGCTGCGAGACCGCGACGCGCGCGCACGCGGTGTCGAGCAGACTCACCGCCTTGTCGGGCAGCTGGCGCGCGGGAATATAGCGGTGCGACAGCTTGACCGCGGCCTCGATCGCCTCGTCCATCAGCTGCACGCGGTGGTGCTTCTCGAGCACGCTGGCCACGCCGCGCAGCATCAGGATCGCCTTGGTCTCGTCGGGCTCGGGCACCTGCACGACCTGGAAGCGCCGCGTCAGCGCCGGATCCTTCTCGATGTATTTCTTGTACTCGGCCCAGGTGGTGGCGCCGATGGTGCGCAGGTTGCCGCGCGCGAGCGCGGGCTTCAGAAGGTTGGCCGCATCGCCGGTGCCGGCCGCGCCGCCGGCGCCGACCAGGGTGTGGATCTCGTCGATGAACAGGATGATCGGCGTCGGCGACGACTGCACCTCGTCGATCACCTGCCGCAGCCGCTGCTCGAACTCGCCCTTCATGCTGGCGCCGGCCTGCAGCAAACCGATGTCGAGCGTGAGCAGCTTCACGTCCTTCAACTGCGGCGGCACGTCGCCGCGCGCCAGGCGCTGCGCGAAGCCTTCCACCACCGCGGTCTTGCCGACGCCGGCCTCGCCGGTCAGCAGCGGGTTGTTCTGGCGGCGCCGCATCAGGATGTCGACGATCTGGCGAATCTCTTCGTCGCGACCGGTGACCGGGTCCATCTCGCCCTTCTTCGCCTTCTCCGTGAGGTCGACCGCGAACTTCTTCAACGCATCGCCCTTGCCCATCGCGGCCGGCGCCATCGCGCCCGTGTCCTCGCCCGGTGTGCCTTGCCCCAGGCCGGTGCCGTCCTGCGCGCGCATCTTCGATTCGGGCGAGGCGTCGCAGATCTTGGCGAAGTTGTCGGCCAGATCCTCGACCTTGACCTTCTCGAACTGCTTCGAGAGGCCGAAGAGCGGATTGCGCAGGCTCGGCGTCTTGAGCATGCCGACCAGCAGGTAGCCGGTGCGCACCTGGGCCTCGCCGAACTGCAGCGTGGCATAGGTCCAGCCGCGCTCGATCGCGTTCTCGATGTGCGGCGAGAAGTCGCTGATCGCGGTGGCGCCGCGCGGCAGGCGGTCGAGTGCGGCCGTCATGTCCTTGGCAACGACCGAGATGTCGAGCTGGTAGTGCTGGATCACGCGGTGCAGGTCGGAGTCCTGCGCCTGCAGCAGTTGCGCGACCCAGTGTTCGAGCTCGACGTACGGATTGCCGCGCATCTTGCAGAACACGGTCGCGCCCTCGATGGCCTTGTAGGCCAGCGCATTGAGTTTGCCGAACAGGGCGGTGCGGCTGATTTCACTCATGGGAAGTCTCCGTGTGGTGTCAAGACGAACGAGCGTCCGTGGATGAAAGTGCGACAGCGCGCACAAGGCGCGCATCGCCGTCGATGCGGACGTCGGCTGCGTCGCCGGCCCGTGGCCGTTCGCCGAGCCACGAGATCCAGCCGAGCCGCGGTGCGTTGCCGCCGCGCTGGCGGCCGAGGCGCGTGGGCGGCACCTCGGCCTTCTCCAGCATCAGCTCGGCATCCCAGTAGAGTTCGTCGCCCAGCAGCTGCTGCATCCAGCGTTGCAGCGCGGGGCGTGCGGCGCCGATCGGCAGGAACTCGCGATAGCGTTCGAGCGAGAGCGGCCCGAGGTGCAGCCGCACGCGGTGCTGGCGGTCCCAGGCGCGCCGGCCCAGCATCGCGCCCAGTCCCATTGTGCGCGAGGCCTCGCCACGGCCGAGGCGCGTGAGCTCTTCGGCGGGCAACGGCATCCAGTGGCCGACCCAGGGCTCGAGCCGCACCGGCACGCCGAAGTAGCTGCATAGCACGGCTTCGACACCCTCGGCGTTGTGCACGCGGCGCGCGAGCCAGCCCGAGAAATGCAGGCGCGCATCGTCATGGATCTCGTCGCGCTGCTGGCGCGCTTCGGTGCCGATGCCGACCAGGGCGCCGACATGGCGCCGAAAGCCGTCCTCGCCCGGCCGGTCGAGTCCGACCGCGGGCCGCGATTGCGCCCACGCGCGATAGAAGTAGAGCGCGAAGCGGTGCGAGAAGGTGTCGAGAAAGGCGAGCCAGGTTGGGTCGCCGTGATTGAGGGTGCGTTCGCGGATGAAGTCGCTCAGGTGCACCGGCAGCGGCCCGTTCGGCCCGAGGTAGCCGAAGAACTGCTGGCGCAGGCGCGGCGGCGAATCGGCGGTCGCGGGCTCGAAGCGGCTGAAGCTCGCGGGCGCGAAGGACAGCGAAGGCTCCTGCCCGACGCGCACCGGCTCCGCGCTCGGCAGCAGCGCATGGCCCCAGCGCGGCGAAGCGGCCGCGAGCGACTCGAGCCGGCGCATGACGGCGAAGTAGTCATACGCCCACGGATCGGCCGACCACGCGAGCAGCCGTTCGCCGACACTCTCGGGCCGCGCGGTCGATGGTGGCGCTACAGGATCTGGCGTGTCCCGCACAGCGGCCTCCATCGCATGGTCTCGCCGCGGCCGGAGATCGTGAGCACGGTCTCGACGAAGTGATTGACCTCGACATGCCGCGCGAGGTAGCGCGCCAGCACCGCGCCGAACAGGAAGGCGCTGTGCCCATGGAAGGCGCCGCGGTCCACTTCGAGCGTGACCTCCAGCCCGCGCCCGAACGCGATCGGCCCGGCCAGCGGCAAGCGGCGCGCGACCGGCTTCGCGCGCACCGACAACAGCCCGCGCACCTGGCCCTGGCGCACCTCGTCGGCATGCACGGCGTAGAGCATCAGCATCTCGCGCAGCGCGGCCGCGCCCTGCTGCGGCGTGCTGTCGGCGAGAGAAAGATAGTTGAGCGCGAGATGGTCGATCACGCGCCAGCCCAGTCCCTGGCTCACCACCGGCGACACCGGCCGCGACGGACCGCGCACCATGCGCACGCGCTGCACCGGAAACGCATCGATGCAATCGAAGTCGTTCTCGCGCCCGAGCGGCATCAGCAAGGGCAGGTCGCGGTTGGTGACCAGTGCCGTGACCGCCAGCTGCCGCATCGCGCTCGCATAGGGCGCCTGCTGCGGATCGACGATCTGCAAATAGAGCTCGGAGCCGATGTGGCTGCTGCGATGGCCTTCGGTGCGCTGGCGCACCGACAGCATGCGCGGCTCGCGCGTGGTGGTGAAGTAGGCCGGGTGGCTGTGGCGGCTGCCATGGAAGGCGGCATAGAAAGGCAGGAAGACCTGCTCGGACGCGGCCTCGGCACCGGGGCTGCCGTGGCCCACCACCTCGGTCACGGTGTGCACTTCGAAGTCCTGCGGCCGCGTGCGGTCGGCCAGCAAATGGAACTGGCTCACGCCCTCGGTCACCGCCACGCGGTCGAGCCGCTTGCTGAAGAGATTGACCGCGGGCACGCAGTTCAGCTGGATGTTGTCGGCGCTCACCAGCTTTTCGAGCGCCGCGTCGCCGCGCGAGAAGAGCACGACGATCTCGATGTCGCTCGCCGCCATCGTCGCGAGCACGCGCGCGAGGCCGGTGATGCGCGCGAACTGGAAGCGCTGCGGAAACGCGAAGTACTCCTGCACCAGCCGATGGCCCGAGAAGCCGGTGGCCGTCGCCGGCAGCAGCGCCTCGTCGTCGTCGAAGCCGACCGGCTCGACCACGCTGCCCGGCAGGCTGCGCACCGCGCTGCCGGCCGCGCCGCTGGCCGCGCCGTTGGCGCCCAGCGGCTGCACCAGCACGCCCAGCGGCTTGCCGAGCATGCATTCGTGCAGCTGCCAGGCCACGTCCTCGGCGCCGCCGAAATGGATCAGCAGTTCATCGAGCGGGATCTGGTCGAAGCGCAGCGCCGCCGTGGCACGCAGCGCGATGCGCAGGCCGCCGCGGATCTCGCGCGACTGCGGATGCTGGTTGAGCGGCAGGTCGGGCGCATAGGTGAAGTACTGCGCGCGCTGCACCTCGATCGGCCAGACGCGCAGCGCGCGCGCGGTGCGGAATTCGCAGTGCGTGTTCTGCCCCACCGCCTGCCGCGCGCGCAGGCCGCTGCCGCGCGGCAGCATCGGCCCGCTCGCAAGGCTCGCGTCGTCGGGGTCGGTCGCCATCGACACCACGATCATCGACGGCGTCGGCGCCATGAAGTGCGGATAGACGATGTCCAGCAAGTGGCCGGTGAAGCGCGGGTACTCGGCATCGAGCTTGAGGCCGACGCGCGCCGACAGGAAGGCGGTGGCCTCGATCAGCCGTTCGACATAGGGATCGGCGACTTCCTGGCCCTCGATGCCGAGGCGGTTGGCGATCTTCGGAAACGCACGCGCGAACTCCGACGCGCTTTCGCGAAAGTAACGCAGCTCCTGTTCGTACAGGGTCAACAGGCGCGGGTCCATCGAACGCCCCTATCGCTGTGGCAAGGCCATGTCCTGGATCTCGATGCGGCCCTCTTCGAGGTCGATCCGGCTGCGCATCAGGAATTCGAGCGGCACGGGCTGCGCCCAGAGCATGCCGCGGATCTGCAGGCCGATGCGGTTGTGGGAATCAAGTGCCGAGCCTTCCATGACGAGTTCAACTTCGAGTGTGCGAGGCAGGATGCGGGGCTCGAACTGCAGGATCGCGTTCTTCAAAGCCTGTTCCATGCTGACACGCTGCACGGAGGACGTGAACTGGCCGGACAGCATAGGCAATCCGTAGTTGAGCACCGAGCGCGCCGCATTCGGATAGCGCTTGTCGTCGAAGGCCAGGCCGTAGCCCGTCGCGTTGAAGAGCCACGACAGGTCGCGCAGCACGGCCTGGCGCAGCGCCTGCCGCGTCAGCGTGCGCTTGTCGTCGCTCTCGCGCTTCTCGCCCGGCGCGTTGTCGACCAGGCGATCGAGCAGCGAAGGCTGCAGGCGCTCCTGCGCGGTGAGCTCAGCCATCGCGGCCTTCCGCGGGCGATGCGGCAGCGGCATCGAAGAGGATCTCGCGCACATCCAGCAGCGCGTGCTCGCCGGCATCGCTGCTCCACATGCGCTGGCCGAGGCCGGCCCAGACCTCGGGGCGCAGCTCGCGCCACTCGGTCTTGCGCGCGAGCTGCAGCGCGCCGTCGCCGCTCTTCTCGGTGCCTTCGTAGCGCGCCGGCACCAGCGCCAGCGTCTCGCCGCCGTTCTCGAACTGCAGGTGCGCGGGCAGCCACACGGCGTCGCGCAGATCCTCGGGCGGGTCGAACTTGATGTGCGCCAGGCGCGCGAACGGCACCCAGTAGTAGCGCCCGTTCACGAAGGCTTCGAGCACCGGGCCGAGGCGCATGTCGGCATCGGCCAGCCATTCGAAGGGCTGGCCGTCGAGCGTGCCCGCGCTGCCCGGCGCGGCATCGAAGGCGCGCTGGCGCAGGTCTTCGGCCATCGCGGCCTCGCCGCGGCCCTGGCGCAGCAGCGATTCGATCAGGAGCGCCAGCCACTCGTCGGGCTGGCCGAACACCATCGGCGTGCGCGTGCCGGCGAACACGTCGGCGCGCAATCCTTCGCAACGGATCGCCTCGCCATAGACCTGCTTCATCGGCACCGCGAGCGCATCGAGCTCGGCCGCGACGTTGAGCTGGTTGAGCGCGCGCTCCCATTGCCCGAGCACGCACAGGAGCTGTGCCATGAAGACGCGCAGCTTGCTGTCGCCGGGCTTGGCGCGCACCTCGTCGCTGAGGGCCCTGAGCGCACCCGTGGGATCGGCGGCTTGAAGGAGTTCGGCGGAAAGTGTCATGACGGCCTCTCTTGGTGGTTCACCCGAAGACACAACTGCGGACTGCACCGCGTTGGCCCGTAATTTTTTGAGGTGCCGATCGAATCTCGATCTTCCGGTACGCGAAGCACACGATCTCGCACGCCCGCTTCGGCTTGCCGCCGGTGAGGATCGCGTGCGAATCGACACGCGCGCCCTCGAGCACGAATTCGAGCGTCGGCTGCATGTCCTTGGCGGTGTCGCCGCCGGCCTTGAAGACCGACAGCTGCACCTTGATGTCGCTGTCCTGGTTCTTCATCAGGCTCGCGATCGAGGCCGTGGCCGCGTCGCAGTCGCGGATCACGATCAGCGACTTGTTGCGCACCTTGCCCTTGCTGGCGCCGGGCGGCGTGACGACCTCGGCGAGGTAGGTGTAGCCGGCGATGTCCATGCGCTGCTTGCCGTCCTCGTAGGCGCGCTCGGACTCGCCTTCGACGACCGCGCCCTTGTTCTCGATCAGCATCACGAAGTCGTTGCCGGATTCACCCGACATGTGGTCCAGCAGGCGCAGCGCCTCGTCGGGGTCCAGGGTTCCATCGAGGGTCCAGCTCATGTGCGTCTCCTGAAGAAAAAGATCATTTCGAAAGCGGTGCGTCGGCCGGCCATCCGGGCATCGCGGCATAGACCTGGCGCTGCCGCTCGGGCCGCGGCAGGCCGCGCACGCGCAGGTCGGGCATCGCCTCGGTGGGGCCGACGCCGAACAGACGCGGTGCGCTCCACGGCGCGGCGGGCGCGGCCAGCACGAGCAGGCGGCTGCCGCCGGCGCCGAGCCAGGGCAGCTCGAAGCGTTTGGCAGCGGGCGCGTCCGGCGCGCCGCGCTCGAAGCGATTGGTCTCGCCGTCGTCGCGCGGGAACACCGGATGCAGGCCGCCCTCGGCATCGATGCCGACGATCACCAGGTCGAGCGAACGGCCGCTGGTGTTGCGCACATGGAGCGCCATGCGCTCGCCGGCCGCGGGCGCGGCGATGGGCTCGGCCGACTGCGCCGCGCCGCTGCGCGCGAGGCGCGGGCCGTTCCAGACTTCGAGCACGGCTTCGAAGCCATCGAGCTGGCCGCCCTGCGCGAGCGCATTCAGCCGCAGCAGCCACTTGAGCTGCGCCAGCGCTTCGAGCCGCCGGCGCAGCCCGGGCAGGTCGGCGATCGGCGCGCCGCCGCGCGCCTGCGGGCCGAGCAGCGCGGCCAGCCCGGGCGAGACGACGTCGAGGCGATGGCCGCCGCCGGCGAGTTCGGTCCAGCGCACGTCGGGCTCGCCTTCGCCTTCGCCTTCGCGCACGCGGCGGATCGCGCTCGGGTAGCGCAGCGCCAATCCCTCGGGCAGGCCGCGCGCGGCGGCGACGCGCAGCATCACGGAGGCCGGCTCGTCCTGTGGCGTCAGGCTCCAGTCGACGCTGCCCGGCAGCGCCGCGAGGTCGGCCGGCACATCGAGCTGCGTGCGCCCGGCCTCGACCTGCGCCAGCCGCGCGTCGGCGCTGCGCACGGTGCCGTCGTCGCGGGTCGCGAGCACGCGCACCGCCTGGCCGGCCTCGAGCCCGTCGAGCTGGCCGGCATCGATCGCCAGGCGGTCGCCCGCGCGCTGCGCCGGCCACACGGGCCGCGTCGACAGCGGCGCCAGGCTGTTGGCGAACAGCGCGAGATCGAGATTGCCTTCGGCCACCGGCGAGGGCAGCTCGCGCGTCGGGAAGCGCGCCGCGAGTTCCTCGATCACCGGCGGGTAGAGCGCGAGCACGTCGTTGAAGAGCTCGCGCCAGGTGGCCGGCTGGCGCTGCAGCGCCTCGGCCACGGCCCAGGTCAGGAGGCCCTGCGGGCGCGCCGTGCGGTCCTTGCGCGGCAGCTTCAGTTCGGGCGTGACCTGGTGGCTCTCGGAGGCGAAGAAGGCGACATAGCGCGCACGCGGCATGCCGGTCTCGCCGCTCGGCGCGGCCGGTGCGGGCGCCGCGGCCGCGCCGCGCGCCAGCTGGTCGACGCGGATGCCGCGAAAGCGCACCTCGTCGTCCGGCGGCCCTTCGGCGACCGGCAGCGCATCGCGCAGGCCGCGCGTCATCGAAGTCGCCGAGCAGGTGTCGAACACCGACCAGACGAACACGTCGCGCGCCAGCAAGGCACCGATCCAGGCATCGAAATCGACATCGCGCACGCCGCCCGACAGCACGGCATCGGTGCCGATCGTGCCGCGCACATCGCGCGCCAGGAAGTTCTCGGCCAGGCCGTCGGGCTCCTGGTAGGTCTTGACGACGTTGCGCAGCCGCGTGCCGTGGCCCGAGAAATACAGCAGCACGAAATCGCCGCGGCGCGACTGGGCCACGAGCCGCGCCAGCGCGTCGTGGATGCGCTGCGCGTCGGGCAGCTGCGCGCCGTCGACGCCGTCCGCCAGCACCGTGATGTCGGCCGCCGCGAAGCCGCGCCGGAGCAGCGCCTGGCGCATCAGCAGCACGTCGTTGCGCGGCGCCTGCAGCCACAGTGCGGGCGGCTGGTTCACCAGCTCGGACACACCGACCAGCAGCGCGCGCTGGACCGCGCCCGCGCTCGCCGCCGCGCCCGCCATGAGCAGCAACAACACGAGACGCAGGGTGCGCGACATGGCCATGCGCCGCTCAGGGCGCCCCCACCGATTCGACCAGCGGCGAGGCCGCCAGCAGCGCCTGGCCTTGCGCGACGTCCACCAGGTGCACGCGCCAACGGCCCTGCGCGTCCGGACCGCCGACCACGACGGCGCCCGTCGCGGCCAGCAGTGCGTTGGCCTCGTCGAGGCCGATGCCCTTCTTCCATCGCACGACGAGGTCTGCCGACAGCGGCTCGGCGGGATCGGTCGGCACCGAGCGGAACTGCACATCGTCGGCATCGCCCGCATCCGGCGCGCGCAGCAGCGCGGCGTTCTGCACCACGACCACCAGTGCGAGGACCGCGAGCGCCGGCCGCACCAGCGCATCGGCGGCGAACCAGCGCCGCGTGCGCGTCCACCAGCCTTCGTGGCGCGGCGGCACGACGGCCTGGCTGCGCGGCGCCGGATCGACGGGTGCCGGCACGGCCAGCCGGGCGGCGGCTTCGCGGTACAGGTCCTGGTAGTCGGTGCGCGGATCGGCCTCGCCCAGCGGCGTGCCCGACAGCACGGAAAAGGCGCCGCCCGCGTTGCGCAGCGCGATGCGGCCGGGCTCGGGCGCGATGGCCGGCGCCTGCTGCGCCGCCCATTCGTCGTGCACCGCGCGAACGGCCGCGAGCCGGGTGGCCGAGAGCTCGCCCAGCACGCGCGCGCGCGGCGGCGGCGCCTCCTCGAGGGTGAGCACGTTCCAGGCCTGGACCATGCCGAACATCGGTTCGAAGGGTTCGTCGCCGGGCTCGAGCAGCACGTCGAAGGCGCCCGCCCAATCGGCTTCGCCGGCGGCCATCCAGCCGCGCCAGAAGGCGCCCTGCACGCGGCGGTCCAGCAGCACGCCGAACAGGCGGCCTTCGTGCATCACGCCGACCAGCCGGCCCGGCGCCCAGTGCGCCGCGAAGGCGCGCCGCGCCACGGCCTCGCGGCGGCGCGCCAGCTCGGTCAGCGGCAGCAGCAACAGCGCCTCGAGGTTCGGCCGCGGCGCGGCGGCAGCGCGCGACGGCCGCCATGCCACGCAGGTGTCGCCATGGCCTGGCGCGCCGTCGTCCGCGGCGTCGCGCGCGAACATGCCGCGAATGAGGTTCAGCGGTGGCCAGAGCTCGGGGGTCATGCAGTGTCCTGAAGGAGTGAGGGCTTCAGGCACAAGACGCTTCAGCGCCGAGGATTTTGAAAACCTGCAGGATCGCGCCCATGTTGTCGGCATCGATCGCGATGCCCAGCGTCTGCGTGATCCACCGGCCGAGCGTGGTGCGCGCATAGTCGGCCGGCAGGCCTTCGCGCTTGTGCACGAGGCCGAGCCGGCCGGCGCGGTAGTGGTAGGACGCGATCAGATGGCGCGAGGCGATGCCCGCCAGGCCGCCCTCGGCTTCGCGGCCGAAGCCCTCGCACAGCAGGATGCGCTCGGGCTCGGGCAAGGTGGCGATGAAGGCGCGCGCGGCCGCATGCACCGCGCCCGCGCTGAGGCCGTGTTCCGCGAGCTCGTCGTCCGCGCTGTCCGCGGCGCCGACCTGCGCCTCGAACTGGCTTTCGCTGATCTGGTCGCCGATCGACAGCTTGCGGCGAAAGGCGCTGGCGCGCGTGCAGTCGATCAGGTAGCGGCGGAAGTACGCGCACAGCGCGAAGGCATTCGTCGGCGCGCTGTGCCCGCTGGCCTCGCGCCGCGCCGCATCGTCGGCCTCGTCGGGATCGGCATCGAGGCGCAGCACCTTGACGTAGATGAACTGCGCCACGAGCTCCTGCCGCCCTTCGCCGAGCGCCTGCAGCTCGGGTGGGTTGCAGGTCCGGAGCGCGCCACCGACGATGCGGTACATCGATCCCATCTCCTCGGAGGACAAGCGCTGGCGATGCCGCCAGAGGCGGACGAGCTCGACGCTTTGTTCGGAGGAGAAGACTTCCTGCATGGGGAGGAACGGGCCTACGCGCGCAGGCCTCTTGTTCCCTCTCCCTCTGGGAGAGGGTCAGGGTGAGGGCTTCCGGGCCTTTGAATTGGCGTTGCTTTTGATGTGAGGCCGGAGCCGGGAATTCGCCCCGGCGGGCGACTCACTTTCTTTTGCTTCGCCAAAAGAAAGTAAGCAAAGAAAAGGCGACCCCACTGTGCGCGTCCCTCCGCTTCGCTGCGGGCAACCTGCGGTGCTCGCTTCAGGCGGGGTCCGCGCAAACTCGCTTCGCTCAGACACGCGCGGCCCTGATCCGCCTGAAGCTGCGCTCCTCGGTGCGCACAGGGGGGATTGGGGTCAACGCGCCTTGGCGCGTCCTTGTGTGGGGCGGTGCGGTGCGACGACTGCGTGGATGGGTTCAGCGGATGTGGCCGGAGGCTGTTGCCCGCCGTCGGCTGTTCCCCGGCCGAGCGAAGCGAAGGTCCGAGAAACACACATACGCGCCATGGCGCGTTGACCCTCATCCCCTCTGTGCGCGCCGAGGAGCGCAGCCTTTCGCGGATCAGGGCTCGCGACTGTCTGAGCGAAGCGAGTTTGAGCGAGACCCCGCGAAAGGCGAGCACCGCAGGTTGCCCGCAGCGAAGCGGAGGGACGCGCACAGTGGGGTCGCCTTTTCTTTGCTTACTTTCTTTTGGCGAAGCAAAAGAAAGTGAGTCGCCTGCCGGGGCGAATTCCCGGCTCCGGCCTTTGATCAAATGCAACGCGCAAAGCAAAGGCCCGGCGCCCTCACCCCCGCCCTCTCCCAGAGGGAGAGGGGGCAAGACAGACGGGCAATCAATCGTCGACACAGGAACCCTCTTCAGGGACGAGGCACTGCGGCAAGTCCGCCCCCACCGCCCCACCCCGCGTGCGGATCGACGAGCTCGCCGCCGCCGCCACCGCCAGCCCGCGCGGCAGCAGGATCCACAGCTGTCCGCGTTCCTTCATGCGCCGCGCCTGCGTCGCGGCCTGCTGGCCGTTGCCGAAGAAATAGTCGGCGCGCACCGCGCCGCGGATCGCGCCGCCCGTGTCCTGCGCGATCGTCAGCCGCTGCATCGGCGCACCGCTGCCCGGCGCACGCGTCGAGACGAACACCGGATAACCCAGCGGCGTGCTGCGCGGATCGACCGCGATCGAGCGTCCCGCCGACAGCGGCACCCCGAACGCGCCGACCGGCCCGCCGGCCGCCGTGTCCGCCGATTCCTTGAAGAACACGTAGCTCGGATCCTTGATGCCCGAGCCGATCACCGGTCCCGTCACGCGGCGCCCCGGCACCATCACCGCGCCGCTGGCCACCGGAACCGCCAGCGTGAAGCCGCGCGTGCGGATCACGCTGCTGTCGTTGACCTCGTCGTCGCCGTCGTCGAGCTCCAGCTCGATCGCGCCGCCGCGCGTCTTCACCGGCGAGCGCGCCTTGCCCGACGAGGACTGCGCCAGCGTCGGCCGGAAGGGCTGTCCGTTCTGCTCCGCATAGGCGACGCGGATGATCTCGCCGTTGGCGAGGCGGATGCGGCCCGAGCCCTGGATCTGCATCTCGTACAGCGCGGTCGCGCTGCTCACGAAGGCCAGCACCTTGGCGTTCGGCGCGCCCTTGGTCTCGATCTCCTCGCGCGTGTAGTAGGGCAGCAGCCGCCGGCCGTCGGCGCGCAATCGCACCTTGCGGTCGAGCGTGTCGCGCGTGATGGTCGAGAGATCGAGCGCATAGAGGCCCGGCGCGCCCATGTCGCGCGTGCTCAGCCCGCTCTGGACGACCACGTTGCGCCCCACGATGCGCGCGGCCACGGTGCCGCTGCCCGGCGGCAGCTTGCGCGCATCGGCGAACACCATGTCCTCGGGCTGGCCGTAGACCGGATAGATGAAGGGCGCGGCGTACTGGCGGCTGCCCGCGATCTCGGGTTCGAAGTAGCCGGTGACCACGCCGTCGGGCCGGCGGTCGTCGTCGCGGATCTGGTAGGCCGAGAACTCGCGCTCGAAGAAGTTGCGGATCGCGGGGTTGTTCCTGCCGTCCACCTGCGCGGCGCGCGCGCAGACCTCCTTCCATTCGGTGCCGCGCCCGGTCAGCACCTTGCAGCTGCCGAGGAAGGCCGGCCAGCTTTCGGAGAAATCGTCGCCGCGCCAGCCGGGCACGGTGTCGAAGGGCACCGAGGTGTAGGTCGCCAGCTGGGTCGAGAAGGTGCGCGCCTGCCCGGCCACGCTGGCGCCCAGCGTGCTCGGCCGTTGCGACGGCGTCTCGGGCTCGGGCGCCGCGATGACCACGGGCCGCTGCGGTGCCGGCGCGGGCGCGGGCGCCGCAGTCGTCGATGCCGTGTTCGACGCCGGCATCACGCCGCAGCCGGCGAGCGAGGCCGCAAGGGCCGCGGCGGCCCAGCGCCGTGCAGGCGAAGGGAGGATCGGCGACAGTGGCTTCATGAAGGTCTCCTGGTCGGAAGGGAAGAAAGGCCCGTGAGGCCGCTGCCCTGCAGACGATTACTTCTCGGTGATTTGGAAAGTCCCGACGCCATAGACGTCGTTGCAGGGCGCGCCCGGGGCGCACACCGGTTTGCCGAGCAAGGGCGGCGGACCGCTGCCGCGCGAGGCTTCGAGCGCGGCCAGCACGGGCAGCGGGAACTGCGGGAACACGCCGTCGTTCTGCACGCCGGCGGCGCTGAAGTCGCGCTCGTGCTCGCTCACCAGCACCGCGAAACGGTCGACGCCCTTCGGCCCGCCCGCATCCATCGGCCACGAGGCGCGCGGCAGCGACAGCGTGGCACCGGCGCCGATCTTGTTGTACTTATCAAGCAAATTCGGGAACAGCAGGAACATCTCGTTGGCACTGGACAGCAGGAAGACGTAGACGAAGCCCTCGCGCTGGCTGCGCACCTCGAACGAGAGCTTGTCCTTGCCGACCAGCACCTCGGGCTTGCGCGTGCTGGCGCTGACGACGAAGCCGGGCGCAGCGCCTTCGGCCAGCGACTGCAGCGACTCGGCCGGCGTGCGCGGCGTCGGTGGCGGCGCCGGTGGTGGCGGCGGCACGGGCGCAGGCGCGGGTGCCTGAGCGACCTCGACCGGCGCCGGCGGCGCGGCCGCCACCGCCGGCTGCGTGTCGGCGGACCGGCCCTGCAGGAACCACCATCCGCCCGCGGCGGCCAGCACCGCGACCAGGCCCGCGGCCGCGACGACGGCGCCCTTGCGCGAGGGCGCCGCGGCCGGCGGCGACGCAGCGCCCGCACCCGAAGCCACCGGCGCCGCGGGTGCCGGCGGCGCCACCCGGTACGCGGCCGGCACGGCCGGCGGCCGGATCACCGTCGCGCCGCCATCGAGGCCGAGCGCCTCGCGCAGTTCGGCCATCGACTGCGGCCGCGATTCGGGCCGCACGCCGAGGCCGGCATCGATGGCCGCCAGCAGCCCGGCGCCGTAGCGCTGGCGCAGCAGCTCGTTGCCGGCCAGCGGCACGTAGCTGTCGGACAGGAGGCGCGCGACCGAGGGCGGCGGCGCTCGGCCGCAGACCGCGACGTGCATCACCGCGGCCAGCGCATAGACGTCGGTCCACGCGCCCTGCGACATGTCGGGCATCTCGGCGTACTGCTCGATCGGCGCATAGCCGGGCTTGAGGATGACGGTGATGGCCTGCGTCTTGTCGGTGATCACGCGGCGCGCGGCGCCGAAGTCCAGCACCACCGGCCGGCCCGAGCCTTCGAGCAGGATGATGTTGTCGGGCGCGATGTCGCGGTGGTAGCAGTGCGCGGCGTGCATCACCGACAGCGCCTGCGTCACGCCGTCCATGATGCGCAGCAGCCAGCCCTCGTCGACGCCGCCCGGCATGCCGGCGAGCGCCTGGCGCAGCGTGTCGCCGCGGTAGAAGGGCATCACCATGTAGGTGGTGCCGCGCTCCTGCCAGAAGCGGTAGACCTTCAGCAGCGAAGGATGGTCGAACTGGGCCAGCAGCCGCGCCTCGTTGATGAAGCTGCGCATGCCGAGCTCGAAGGTTTCGCGATGGCGTTCCGACAGCGGCATCACGGTGCCGTCGAGCTGCCGCGTCGACAGCGAGGTCGGCAGGTATTCCTTGATCGCGACCACGCGCTCCAGGGTCGGGTCCCAGGCCTCGTAGACGACGCCGAAGCCGCCCTGCCCGACGATGCGCGTGACCTCGAATTCGGCCAGCCGGCTGCCGACCGGCAACAGGCCGGCCTCGGCATGGGACGGCGTCTCGTTGCGCGAGGCCGCGGCGACGGTCGGGATGTCGCGCGCCGCGGCGGGCGAGCCCGAGCCCGAGCCCGAGCCCGAGCCCGAGCCCGAGCCCGAGCCCGCGGTGATGATGGTCGCGCCGTCGTCCGCGGCCGGTGCGGGCGCAGGCCGGCCGGTGATGACCTGCGTCGGATCGAGGTCGTCGCCCGGCGGCGCGGTGGAGGCAGGTGGCTCGTTGTTCACTTCGCCTCCGTGCCCTGCGCCGGCGCGCCGGCCGCGAAGCCGAACAGCGCATCGAACTGCTCGTCCTGCGGCAGGCCGTGCGTGGCCATGCCCGGGCCGGCCTCGCCGGCCGGATCGGTGAACCAGAGCGACTGGCCGAACTCCGGCAAGGCCATCGCGGACGCGCTGTCGCCGCCGCCGGCGACGGCCTCGCCGGAAAAGAGCTGCAGCAGCCGGGCCTCGAAGCGCACCGCATCGAGGTCCTGTTCGAGGCCGTCGAAGGCGGCCTGTGCGGCCAGTGCCCACCATTGCTGCGCGCGCGCCAGCACCTGGCCGTGCAGCTCGGTGGGCGCCCACACGAGCTCGTCGGCGACGGTCAACGGAAAGTAGCGCCCGACCGCATCGACCGAAGGCATCAGCACGCCGAGCCAGGACTGGTGGCCGATCACGCCGTCGCCGAGCACGAAGAACCACAGCGGCGCTTTCAGGTAGCGCTCGGTCCAGTCCGCATGGCGCGCGCGCAGCCGGGCCATGCCGGCCTGCAGCCAGCGGTCCCAGGCGGCGCGGAAGACTTCGGGCAGCCGCCGGTACGCGAAGTCGCCGATGCCCGGCAGCTTGCCGAACCAGCCCGGCATGCCGTCCGCCTCCAGGACGCTCGACGGATTGCTCACTTGCGCCCCCACGCTCGGCACTTCGTGTCCTCGCTGCCCCCCGAGGGGGCGCGCGCTTGCTTGGGGCGGCCCGGCGCGGCGCTCACAACCCCTCCGGGCACGAGAACTCGCGCAGCTCGCGCAGGCGGATCGGATGCTGCACGCTGTTGGTCGTGACTTCGAAGCGCGCCTTGCGCGCGCCGATCTGGAAGGTGATGAAGAACTTCTCGGGCGCGTCACCGGCCTCGAGCTGGCCGCCATCGAGCACGCGGAACAGGGCCCAGGGGCCGTCCACCGCCAGGCCCGAGGGGCCGCTGGCCGAGGGTGGGCTGACCTGCACGCGCACCTGGTTGCTGCCCTTGGGGCCGGGCCACTGCACCGCCATCGGCACCACCGGGCCGTGCGAGTACTTCACCAGCTGGCCGTCGACGTCGAGGATGAATTGCGTGATGGTCTCGTCCATCTCGACCGGCTTGAAGTCCAGGCGCATGGCCGGCGTGCGGCCGGCGGCGCGGAAGAAGATGTCCTTGATGCGCGCGGCGCGCTCGAACTGTGCGAGCGCCTGCGTGGTGACGGCTGCGCGCTCGGCCACCGGCTTGTAGCGCCAGGGCTTGGTGCTGGTGTCGACCAGCGCGGCCAGGCGCTTCTGGAAGAAGTCGTCCATCAGCCCGCCGGGGCCGAACATCTGGCCGAAGTCCTCGGGCAGCACGTCGCGGCTGCTGCCGGGCACGAAGGGATAGCGGCCGGCGATCGCACGGTTGCAGAAGTCGGTGACCGGGCGCAGGTCTTGGCTCAGGTTGCCGCGCTCGGCCACGCTGGCCTGCGTGGCGCCGGCCTGGCTGAGGTTCTCGACCATCGAGCGCACGGGCTCGGGCAGGCGGCCGGCATCGGACTTGAGCTTGCCCGCGACGTCGCCGGGCGGCGGCGAGGTCCGCGCCTTGACGGCCGTGTCGACCGCGGTGAGGTACACGTAGACCTCGTTGAAGAGCTTGAGCGCATCGTCGATCGGCGCCGGCTGGCCCGGCGCGACCGCGGTGACGAGGCGGCGCAGCGGCTCGAAGCGGTCGTCGACGATGCTCTCGATGCGCTTGCCCGGCGCGACCGCCTTGTTGGTGTCGCCGCCGAACAGATCTTCCAGGCCCTTGCGCGTATTGCGCACGGTCTCGGTGGCCTTGCTGACCGCGTCCTTGGTCGTTTCGGCGGGGATCAGCGTGGTCTGCTTGACGACCGCGCGCAGGAAGTTGGCCAGCGGCGAGTCGACGCCCGAGAGGATGCGCGCGGTCTCGATGTTCTTCTCCAGCCCGGTGGCGCGCACCAGGCGCACGTCGGCCAGCATCGCTTCCCAGACCTTCACGTACTCCTCGAGGTAGAGCCGGCGCACGCGGTCGGTCAGCGCGCCGAGCTGGGCCGCATCGCGCAGCTTGTCGGCCACGCCGCGGTCCTGGCCGAGCACCCACGGGTCTTCCTGCGCCAGCAGCGCGGTCTGCACCGTGACCGCGTTCTGGAAACGCTTGTGGTAGCCGTCGTAGGTGAACATGCCCGGCACGCCCTCGATCAGCGGCTTGCCGCTGATGCGCTCGAACACCAGCGGCGCCGACGGCCCGGCCGCGGTGGCGATGCTGAAGGGCGGCACGTCGCTGCCCAGGCGCTGGCGCTTGAGGCGGCTGAAGACGCGCTGCTCCAGCGGATAGCTGGCCAGCACCGCGCGCACGTTGCGCACCAGGTTCTCGTCCATCTTGAGCGGCGAGCGCGGCGGGCCTTGCGCGATCAGCACGTCGAGCTGGTCTTCGAGCAGCTTGCGCTGGTCCTCGGGAACGCCGCGGTCCAGACTGCGGGCCCAGTCGAGCGTGATCCAGGCCTTGAGCGCCTCGGCATCGAAGTGCTCGGGCTGGTTGAGCATCAGGTAGGTCTTGAGCGCCTCGTAGCTGAATTCGAGGTTGTCCTTCTGCGCGGTGCGCAGCTGGTCCTCGATGCGCTTGGCGAGCTGCGGCAGGAAGGCCTCGTTGAGCGCGCGCTGGTGCGCCAGCATGGCGGCGGCATCGAGCTTGTCGCCCTGGTAGAGGCCGAGCGTCATCGACAACGGCGGATCGCCCTCGCGGTTCTCGGGCGCGCGCCAGATGTTGCGCAGGCCCTGCAGCACGGGCGCGACCTCGACCAGGTTCTGCACGCGCGCCGGCAGTGCCGCCAGCGTCTGGCGTGCCGGCTCGATGCGCGCCTCGACCGCATGCAGGTACGCCAGGTTGCGCCAGCTGCTGTAGCCCCAGCCCGCGAGCAGCGCGACGGTGACCAGCGTCATCGCCGTCACCGCGGCCAGCCGCACGGCATGGCGCCGGCGTTCGAGCTTGACGTCGGCGCCGGCCAGCCGCTGCTCGGGGAACACCACGTCGCGCAGCAGCGACGTGAGGAAGTAGCTGCGGCCGCTGCTCTTCTGCGGCGGCAGCATCGCGCGCTCGAGGCCGAAGCTGCGCGCGAGGCTGCCCATCACGCGGTCGATCGGGCTGCCTTCCTGCGTGCCGCTGGTGAAGTAGACGCCACGCACCCACGGCGGCTGCGCGAAGCGCGAGCCGGTGAAGACCTGGTCGAGCAGATCGGACAACAGCGGCCCGACGGCGCCGAACTGCGCCGGGAAGCCGAAGATCGCAGCGCGCCGCGTGCCGTCGGTCTCGCGCTGCATGCGCGCGATCAGGCCGTCGTTGACGCGCGCGTGCAGCAGGGCGAACTCGCGCTGGAAGGCCGCGCCGAGCCCGGCTTCGTCGACCTGCGCGCTTTCCTCGACCGGCAGCGTGAAGCCGAAGACCTGCGCGCGCTGTTCCTTGCCGAGGTCGGCAAAGTATTCGCCGAAGCCGTAGAGCAGATCGCTCTTGGTCACCAGCACGTAGACCGGCAGCCGCGTGGTGAGCTTGGCATCGAGCTCCAGCAGGCGCGCGCGGATCGAGGCCGCGAGCGAGGTGCGCGCCTCGGCGCCCTGGCTCAGCAGGTCGGCCACGCTGACGGTGAGGAACACGCCGTTGAGCGGGCGCCGCGGACGCACCTTCTTCAACAGGCCGAGAAAGCCTTCCCATGCGCTCTTGTCCTCGGCCTCGTGGCTGTCCTGCGTGGTGTAGCGGCCGGCGGTGTCGATCAGCACCGCGTCGTCGGTGAACCACCAGTCGCAGTTGCGCGTGCCGCCGACGCCGCGGATCGCGCCGGGGCCGAACTTGTCGGCCAGCGGGAACGAGAGGCCGGAGTTGACCAGCGCCGTGGTCTTGCCCGCGCCCGGCGCGCCGATGAAGACGTACCACGGCAGGTCGTAGAGATAGCTGCCGCCCGACAGCGAAAGCCAGTCGCGCCAGCCGGGTTTGCGGCCGGCCGCATGCAGACGCATCTGCTTGAGCGTGGCGACCGCTTCGGTGAAGCGCGTGCTGAGGATCTTCTGCTCGCCGTTGTCGGCCTGCGCGGCGGGCTGCGACGCGGGCGCCTTCATCAGGCCTTCGGTCAGGTGCCGGCTCGCCTTGCGCGCACGCCAGCGCCGCCACAGCGCGCGCAGGACCACGATCAACACGATGACGCCGATCAGCACGGCGCGCGCCATCTCGCTGTCGAGCGGCGCCAGCGCGCCGATGCGGATCAGCGGCCCGACCCACCAGATCAGGATCGCGATGACGAGCAGCGCGAGCGCGGTGAGCAGCAGCGGACTGAACAGCCAGCCGAACAGCTTCTTCATCGCTTCACCTCCGCGAGATCGGCGGCCACGCGCTCGGGCGGACTGAGCAGCACGATGTCGACGCGGCGGTTGCGCGCGCGGCCGGCCGGCGTGTCGTTGCCGGCGATCGGCTCGGCATCGGCCTTGCCGTCGGAGCGCATGCGCGCGGGATCGACCAGCGTCGACAGCGCGCCCTTCACCGCATCGGCGCGCGCGGCGGACAGATGCCAGTTGGACGGATAGCGCATCGAGCGGATCGGCTGGTTGTCGGAATGGCCGGTGATCAGCACATCGCCCTTGACCTCGGCCAGTGCCTGGCCAATGCGGTTCAGCACCGGCAGCGACTGCGCCATCGGCTCGGCGCTGCCGGAGCCGAAGAAGCTGTCGCCGCGCAGGCGCACCGTGCTGCGGTCGGCCTCGTCGGTCACGGTGACCAGGCCCTGCTTGATCTCGGGCTCGAGGAATTTCGCGAGCCGCGGCGCCTTGGCCATCACCGCCGGCGGCGCGATCTGGACGTTGGGCACGCGCAGGCTCGAAACCGCCGCGTAGGTGGCATCGGAGCGGTTGTTGAGCGAGATCCTGAGGCCGAACCACGCGAGCGCCAGCAAGAGCAGGAAGCCGACCGCGAACACCCACAGCGGCAGCGACTCGCGCAGCCGCGCCGTGCCCGCGGCCTGGCCGCGCCAGTGCGGCGAGAGCTCGGCCTCGGGCGCGGGCCGGTCCTTGGCGATCAGGTCGGCCAGGCGCTGGCGCACGGTGTCGAGCTGCGCGCGACCGTTCTCGACCACGCGATAGCGGCCTTCGAAGCCGAGCGCAAGCACGCTGTAGATCAGCTCCAGCAGCTGGCGGTGCGTGGGCACGTCCTGCGCGAGCTTGGCCAGGAGCTGGAACACCTTCTCGCCGCCCCAGGTCTCGTTGTGGAACTGCACCAGCAGGCTCTGCTTGTTCCAGCCGGCCTGCACGCCCCAGGGCGTGTTGGCCACGGCCTCGTCGAGCGCGGTGCACAGCACGTAGCGCGCGGCCAGCACCGATTCGTTGGCGACGCCGGCGCGGCGCGCGTCGGCATCGAACTGGTTGACGGCCTCGGCGGTGGAGGCGCGCAGCGCCTGCACGTCGCGCGGCTGCACGAGGTTGCGCAGCTTGCCGATCAGCACCAGCAGCTTGCCCGCGGCCGACACCAGCGGGTTGAGCAGGCCGAGTTCACCGAGTTCGCCGGCCACGGCATCGCCGCCGCCCAGCTGCGTCGGCGGCACCGCGGCCGCGCCGCCGCCCGGCGCGCGCGGCTTGGGCTTGATGACCGTGCGCTCGGATTCGTAGGCGGCAAAGGGGTCGGGCGTGGTCATGATCTGATGGCCCAGAACGCGAGGTCCAAACCAGGGAAGTCGCCTGCGATGTGCATCGCGACGCCGCCCGACTGTTCGAGCTGGCGCCAGAGATCGCTGCTGCGCGTCTCGAGCTCGAAGTAGTTGGCGCCGGTGTGGAACGGAATCTGCCGCGGCGCGACCGGCATCGGCGTCAGCGTGACGCCGGGCAGCGCGAGATTGACGAGGTCGCGGATGCGCTCGACCGGCCCGATCTTGACCTGCGTCGGAAAGCGCGCGCGCAGCGCCTCGCTCGGCATCTGCGCATTGACCGCGAGAACGAAAGTCGCGTTGCGCTGCAGCTCGACATCGGGGATCACCGCCACGCGCACACCGTGCTTGCGGTCGTGCAACTCGATGCGGATGGCCGACTGTTCGAGCACCATCGACAGGCTGCGCCGCAGGTCGTCCATCACGGGACGAAAACTCAGCGCGAGGTCGTCATGGATGTAGGGACCGAAGCGCGTGACGCGCCGCGCATCGCGAAAGGTCGCGAGATCGCCGGCCAGCGCCAGGGCGTGTTCGAAGAAGCGCTGCGGATGCAGCATCGCGCTTCGGGCCATGTGCGCGAACACGGCCTCGTTGCGATTGACTGTCTGCAGCAGCATGAAGTCGGCGATCTCGGCCACGCCGCCGGTGCCGCCCTGCGTCATGCGCCCGGCCAGCGCCTCGCCACGCTGGCGCAAGAGGCCCAGCAGTTCGTCGAGCCAGGCACGGATGACCGCATGGCCGGCGACGTCGAGCAAGGGCGGCAGCAGCGCACGGTCGAGCTGCACCTGGTTGTCGACGCGGCGCTCGACCACGCGCGTGACGTTGAGGGTGGTCCAGGCATCGGTGGCGTCGCCGGCGCGCATCAGGCGCGTGTGCAGCGTGCCGAGCTGCAGCGTCGCGGTGCGCTCGCCGGCGGTGTTGGAGTCGGGCACCTCGGATTCGAGCACGCGGTGCCGCACCAGGTCTTCGTAGGCTTCGGCATCGGCCTCGCGCGCGCCGGCACGGCGCAGCGGCAGCGCCAGCACCACCGGCTCGTCGCGCATCGTGGACGGGATCTCGATCGGCTCGGGCAGCGGATCGACCGCCGGCATGTCGAACACCGTGCCGTCGCCGAACAGGCCGACCGCGCGCACCAGCGCCAGCTTGCCGAGCGACAGCGCAGCGGCATCGATCTCGAGCTCGGCAAAGCCCCAGGCATAGGGCGTGGTGCTTCGCAACAGCAGGTGCCGCGCATGGTCGGCATGGCGCTCGCTTTGCTGCAGGTGCTGGGGTTGCAGCAGCATCCCCTCGCTCCAAACCACTTTAGTACGCCAACTCATCCGCGCTCCGTCGACGGCAGGGAAATCCCCGCCTGAATGGAAACATCTAGTTTCCGGCGCGGGGGTGCGGCGGCAAATCTGGCGAATGGCCTAGGGCGGTGTGGCGGCCTAGTGCGAAGGGGTTAGGTGATGGCGCGGCCGGTGTACGCTTTCGGGGCCGATGAGCATCTACGCGACCTGGGACGGTTCCCTCCAATGCACCCGGCCCTGGCTCGATGCCCGGGGCCTGGGCGAGCGCGTGTGGGTGCCGGCCGGCACCACGCTCAGCGAAGCGCAGGCCGTGCACGGCCACTTCCATCTGATCCGCGCCGGCTACATCAGCGCGACCATGGCGCGCGCCAACGGCGCGCCGCTGCTGCTGGAGATCCTCGGACCGGGCACGCTGTTCGGCGCCGGCCCGGCCTTCGAGCGCAGCCCGCGCTTCGCGACCACCTTCGCGATCACCGATTGCACGCTGGACTGTTTCGACGCGGCCACGGTCGAATCCGCATTCGGCACGCGGCCCGAACTCGCGGTCGCGCTGATCCGCCTCATGAACGTCACGCAGCGCTCGCTGGCCCGCAAGCTGATGCGCTTCACCTCGTCGACGCCGGAAGAACGGCTGCTCGAACTGCTGGCGCGCGTGTCGCGCGTCGAGCAATTGCAGAACCCGCGGCGCGGTCGGCCCCAGGTGCATCTCACGCACGACCAGCTGGCGGCGATGTCGGGCCTGTCGCGCGTGACCGTCACGCGCACGCTCAAGAAGCTGGCGACGCAGGGCCTGGTGCAGACCCAGCCCGGACACGTCGAGGTGCTGCGGCCCGACCTGCTGGAGCGCAGGGTCGAGGGCCTTTAGTGCGAAACCTGTATCTGCGGATACAGGCCCTTGCCGGACCGTGCTCTTAGAGTCGGGCCATGAAGACCTTCGCCACGCTGGGCCCGGCCGGCAGCAACCACGACCTGAACACGCAGCGCTACATCGACTTCCACGGCCTGCAGGGCGCGAAGATCGTCTACGTGAGCCACTTCTTCGATGCGCTGGAGATGATGCGCGCCGGCACGGTGGACTTCACCATCCAGGTCTGCGCGCATCCGGACGTGGCGCTGACGATCGAGCGCCATCACACCGAGATCTTCCTGGTCGACAGCTTCATCGGCACCACCAAGGCGATGGGCGTGCTCACGCGCAGCGATGTCGCCGAGCCGAAATCGCTCGGCTACATGGTCGCGACGCGCGGCTACTTCGACACCTCGCGCTGGGAGACGCGGCTGGAGCAGGTCTCCAATTCGGCGGTGGCGCAAGGCCTGCTCGAACATCGCTACGACTCGGGCTTCACCGCGATCGAGCTGGCCGCGCAGCACCCGGGCCGATTCCGCATCGACCAGGTGATCGGCGAGGTCGACGTGGTGTGGCTGGTCTACGGCAAGCGCCGGCTGAACCGCGGCACGCTGCTGGCGTGGAAGGATGCGCCGGTCCATGCCGAGCTGCATGCGTGATGGACGCGGACGCGCTCGTGCGTTGTTCGGCCACCGAGTTGGTCGCCGCGGTGCGCGCGCGACAGGTCAGCGCATCGGCCGTGGTGCGTGCGTTCCTCGATCGCACCGATCGCATCGAGCCTCGCCTCAATACCTGCGTCACGCGCACCGACGAGCTCGCGCTGCAGGCGGCGCACCGCGTCGATGCGCGGATCGCCGAAGGCCATGATCCTGGCGCGCTGGCCGGACTGCCGGTCAGCGTGAAGGACCTGATCGCGGTCGGCGGCGTGCGCCAGACCTTCGGCTCGTGGGCCTTTGCCGACCATGTCGCGCGCGAGGATGCGTCGGCCGTGGCGCGGCTGCGCGCGGCCGGCGCCTGCATCACCGGCAAGACCACCACCAGCGAACTCGGTTCGAAGGCGGTCGGCGACGCGCCGCTGACCGGCATCACGCGCAATCCATGGAACCCGGCGCGCACGCCCGGCGGTTCGAGCGCCGGCGCCGCGGCCGGCGTGGCCGCCGGGCTGGTGCCAGCGGCCCTCGGCACCGATGGCGGCGGCTCGCTGCGCATCCCGGCCTCGTTCTGCGGACTGGTCGGCTTCAAGGCGACGTTCGGGCGTGTGCCGGTGTGGCCGGCCTCGGCAACGCCGGCGCTGGCCCACGTGGGCCCGCTGGCGCGCAGCGTGGCGGATTGCGCCTTGCTGATGTCGGTGATCGCGGGACACGACGCGCGCGACCCCGGCAGCCTCGCGCTGCCGGTGCCGGACTATGCCGGCGCGGCGGCCGGACCGGATCCTTCGCCGACGCGCGAATGGCGCATCGGCTGGTGCGAGAACCTCGGTCCCGGCCGCGCGACGGCCGAAGTGCAGGAGCACTGCCGGCGCGCACTCGACCCGCTGGTCCGCGCCGGCTGCACGGTCGTCACGCTCGATCCGGTCTTCGGTGACGACCCGGCCATCGCATGGAACGCCGAGTTCTACGCCGGCATCGCATCGCGGCTGCCGAAGCTCGACGACGACGCATCGATCGCGGCCCGCATCGATCCCGCGCTGCGTCGCATGATGCAGGCCAGCCAGGCGCTCGGCGAGCCGGAGCGGGCGCGCGCCGCGGCGCTGAAGCGCGCGGTCCGGCAACGGGTCGACGCGCTGTTCGACCGCATCGACCTGCTGGCGACGCCGGCCACGCCGACCAGCGCGCCGCCGGTCGGCGTCGACGCGCCAGCCGGCCACGAGGGCCGCGGCCCGGTCGACTGGTCCTACTTCACCTACCCCTTCAACCTCACCGGGCACCCGGCCCTCTCGCTGCCCGTGGGCCTGGGCGCGGACGGCCTGCCCATCGGGCTGCAGCTGGTCGCGGCGCCGCGCAACGAGCTCGCGCTGCTGCTGGCCGCGCGAGCCATCGAACGCGCGCACGGCTTCGGCCTGGCTGCCATCGATCGAACATGACTTCATCGGGAGACTGCACATGTGGAAGCAACTGAATCGAATCCTCGTCGCCGCGGCGGCCGTGTTGACGCTGGGCCTTGCGCACGCGGACTACCCCGAACGGCCCGTGACGATCGTCGTGCCCTACGGTCCCGGCGGCGGCACCGACCTGCTCGCGCGGCTGCTGGCGGCCGAGATGTCGACGCAGCTGGGGCAGAAGTTCATCGTCGAGAACGTGCCGGGCGCCGGCGGCGTGGTCGGCACACGAAAGGTGATGGAGTCGAAGGCCGACGGCTACACGCTGCTGCTGGGCAGCGGCAGCGAGCTGGAGCTGATGCAGATCACCGACCCGCAGGCGAAGCTCGAACGCTGGACGCCGCTGGCGCCGGTGGGCCTGATCGGCACGCAGCCGATGATCCTCGTCGGCCGCAGCACGATGCCGGCCAGGTCGACCGACGCGCTGATCGCGGCCATGCGGGCGGACCCCGGCAAATACAGCTACGCCTCGGCGGGCGTCGGCACGCAATTGCACATCCTCGGCGAGCTGATCAAGTCGAGCGCCAGGGTCGACATGCGCCACGTGCCTTACAAGGCCGCCGGGCAGATCCTCACCGACGTGGTCGGCGGCCACGTCGATCTCGCGGTGATGGTGCTGCCCAGCGTGCTGCCGCAGATCCGCAGCGGCCAGGTGATCGCCTACGGCATCAGCGACACGCAGCGCTCGCCGGCGGCGCCCGAGATCCCGACGCTCGACGAGAGCACCACGCTCCACGACATCGACATGAAGATCTGGTACGGCCTCTTCAGCCCCGCCGGCGTGCCGGCACCGATCGCCGACAGGATCAACGGCGCGATGCGCGCCGCCCTGAAGCAGCCGGCCGTGAAAACCAAGCTGCTCGACATGGCCGTCACCGCGGCGCCGGATCCGAGCGCGGCGCGGCTGATGGCCATCAAGCAGGACGGCCTGGCGAAGATCAAGACGGTCTTCGAGGCGATCAAGCCCGAGAAGTAGAAGAATTCAGGGCGGGTTGTCGCGCAGCGCGGCGACCTGCTCCGCATAGCTGCTCTCGATGCGCTGCAGCCGCGCCTGGCGCGCGGCCTCGTTGACCCACTGCGAGGTCATCGCGCTCTGCCGCGCGAGCTGGTAGGACAGCTTGGCGGCCGGCAGCAGCGAGTTGTTGCCGGCGGCGAGGAAGCCGGCGAGGTCGTGCAGCGACTTCAGCGTCGCGCGTTCGGCTTCGCCGCGCGGGCCCTTGCCGCGCGCGTAATCGACCAGGAAGTCCTGCACCTTCTTCTGGAAGTCGCGGCTGTAGTCGCGCCGCATCACGATCTGCGCATGCGGGATCAGCT
Organism: Variovorax sp. PBL-E5; assembly: GCF_901827185.1. Classification (NCBI taxonomy): domain Bacteria; kingdom Pseudomonadati; phylum Pseudomonadota; class Betaproteobacteria; order Burkholderiales; family Comamonadaceae; genus Variovorax; species Variovorax sp. PBL-E5. The sequence continues at coordinate 5,107,593 of NZ_LR594671.1, forward strand.
CCGACTCCCAGATCACCTGCAGGCGATCGGCCTCGGCCGGGAACTGGAACCGGAAGCGCTCGAAGTCGGCGGTGTTGTTGGTGGCCACGTCGGCCTCGCCGTTGGCGACGGCGAGCGCGGTCACCTGGTGGGTGCCGACCAGCTCGCTGCGAAAGCGCGTCTCCATCACGATATGGTTCGGCAGGAAGAGCTGCAGCTGCGGCACGATGAAGCCCGACACCGAGCGGCTCTCGCCGCGCGCCATGCGCCAGCGTTCGGGCGCGGCCAGCAGGTCCTTCAGCGAATTGAAGGGGCCGGCCTTGCGCGTCAGCAGCAGCGCGCGGTAGCCGGGCAGGCCGTCGTGGCGCGTGACCTGAGCGACCACGGTCATGCGATGCAGCGTCACGGCGTCGAGCGCCATCTTTCCGGACAGGAAGGCCATGTCGACCTCGTTGCGCTGGATCGCCTGTTCGAGCGCTTCGTAGGAGGTGACCGAGAGCACGCTGACCGGACGGCCGATGGCACGGCTCAGGTCCGCCAGCAGAGGCTCCCAGTCGTTGCGCGATTCGAAGGCGCCGCCCAGCGGCAGGATGCCGAAGCGCAGCGGCGCGGCATTGGCGGCGGGCGCCGCCGGCTGCGCCGTCGCCGCAAGCTGCACGCCGAGCAGCAGCGCCAGCGCACAGCGCCACAGCACGGCGCCGACACGCCGTACCATCGGCCCCTTGAGGCGCGCCGGAGCCGGGGCGTCGGCGGGGAGTGCGACACCGGCGGGGAGGTGGACAGTGGCCTGCATCGTCGGAAAGCGCAATGGCGGAAGGCCCGGTGAACGGGCTGGTCAAAACAGGGCGGTCAAGAACACAATTAGAAACCAACTTCTGCAGGAAACGTGGCGTTTTTAATCATTCATGGACCTGGGCCGATCGGCGATCGCCCGGCCCGCGCGTGCGCGCGCCGCCCATGAGCCAGCCCTTCCGCACCCTGCGCCTGCTGGTGCGCCTCACGCTGGCGCAGCAGCTCGTGCTGCTGGCCCTGCTGCCCGCCACGGTGGCCACGCTGGGCGCGATCGCGGTGCTGACCCGCCAGCACCTGGCCAACGTGACGGAACTGATGCGGGCCAACGCGCAGACCGTCGCGCTGCAGGTCGCGACCGTGGCGCAGCCCCAGATCCAGCGCATGGACCGGCGTGCGCTGCAGCACAGCGCTGAGTCCGGCAGCTCCCAGCCGCATGTGCAGCAGGTCCAGATCTGGTCGGAGGATGGCGAGATCCTCGCCAACTCCGAAACCCCCGACCGCAAGCCGGCCGAAGGCCTGCAGGTGGTGGCGCCGATCGTCGCCGAGGACGGCATGCATGCCGGCAAGGTGATGGTGGAGATCAACCTCGACGCGGTGCGCGTCGCCAGGCAATCGGTGTGGATCAACGTGGTGCTGGTGCTGGGCGCCAGCCTGGTCGGCGTGGGCCTGGCCGGCTGGTGGGCGGCGCGGCGCATCAGCGCGCCGATCCGCGCGCTCGGCGAGGCCGTGGACCAGCTCGGCGCCGGCGAGAACGCGCAGGTGGCGCTCGAAGGCACGGCCGAAGTACGGCGCCTGCAGCACGGCTTCAACCTGGCGGCACGCGCGCTGACGGAAAGCCGCAGCCAGCTGGAAAGCCGCATTACCGAGGCCACGGCCGAGCTGGAGAGCAAGAACCGGCAGCTCGAGGTGGCGAGCCAGGCCAAGACGCGCCTCCTGGCGGCCGCGAGCCACGACCTGCGCCAGCCGCTGCACGCGCTCACGCTGTTCTCGGACGGCCTGGCCAACGGCGAGACCGACCCGGTGCGGCTGCAGCGCATCGGCCACATCCGCGAGTGCGTCGATTCGCTCGACCGGCTGTTCTCGGAGCTGCTCAACCTGTCGCAGCTCGACGCCGGCGTGCTGCAGCCGCAGTGGACGGATTTCGCGCTCGACCATCTGTTCGACGAGATCAGCCGCAACTTCCGCGCCGTGGCCGAGCAGCAGAACCTGCGGCTGGTGGTGCGCAAGACCGAGCTGTGGGTGCGCTGCGACTACGTGATGCTGTCGCGCATCCTCAACAACCTGGTGTCGAACTCGCTGCGCCACACCACCGAGGGCGGCGTGCTGATCGGCGCACGGCGGCGCGGCCGGGCGATCCGCATCGACGTGCTGGACACCGGCATCGGCATCGCGCCCAAGCACCAGTCGCGGGTCTTCGAGGAGTTCTACCAGGTCGAGCCGAACGGCCGCCAGGGCCGCGGCGCGCGCGGCATGGGCCTCGGGCTGGCCACCGTGCAGCGGCTGGCGGCGCTGCTCAACACGCGCGTCGATCTGAGCTCGCTGCCGGGCAAGGGCACCTGCGTGCGGGTGCTGGTGCGCGCGGCCGAGCCCGTGCCGGCCCAGGCGCTGCCCGCCGCGCTGCCCGCCGGCGGCATCGCGATCGACGAGGCGCCGAGCCTGCACGGCGTGCGCGTGCTGGTGATCGACGACGAGCGCACCATCCTCGAAGGGCTGCAGGTCGTGCTGTCGAACTGGGGCGCCGAGGTGCTGATCGCGCAGACGCGCAGCGAGGCGCTGGCGCTGGCCGACACCTGGGAGCGGCCGCCCGACCTGGTGCTCAGCGACCTGCTGCTGCAGGGCGGCGACAACGGACTGGACGTGCTGGCTGCGCTGGAGCGCCATCCGCACGGCATCGGCGAGGAGACCGGGCGCCTGCTCGTCACCGGCGAGACCAAGCCCGACCGGCTGCGCGAAGTCGCCAGCGCCGGCGTGGCCGTGCTCTACAAGCCCGTCTCGCCCCGGATGCTGCGGCAGGCGATCCATGCGCAGCTGAGCGCGATCCGGCAGGCTGTGCTCTAGGATCCGCTCGCGGCGGGCATCCCCCATCGGACATAGACCGAGCGGCCGCGAGACGGCACCGGCGGACGCCGCAATCCGGCCGCACGGGCGCCGACATAAGCCCTCTGCCTTATCGCGCGAAAACAGCCGCATCCGTACATTGGGTTCCATACCCAACGGCCTTGCACCATGTTTGCGAATTGCCTTTCCACGCCCGGTTCCGTGCCGTGTGCCGTCGCGGGCATCGCGCTGCTCTGCACCGCGCTGCTGTGCGGCGCCGCACAGGCGGCCGGGCTGACCGTGCTGCTGGCCGACGACACGGCGGCGCATGCCGAATTCGTGCGCGAGCTGCGCGACACCCAGGAGAAGGACAGCCGCGTCGACGTGGTCCGCCTCGGCACCACCAACACCGCCGCCAGCACCACTGTCGCTTCGGCGGCGGACAGCGCGAGTGCCGACGAGGACCGCGCGATGGCCGGCGTGCGCACCCGCGGCCTGCGCTCCGACGCTGGCGCCGATCCCGCGGTGACGGTCGCCGTCGGCATGGACGCGGCACGCTCGGCGATCGATCGGCCGGGCCGCGATCCGCTGGTGCTCGCGATGCTCACCCGGCTCGACTATGAAAGCCTGAAGAGCGACCCCGGGCTGCGGCGCGGCGAGCGCCATGTCGGCGTGCTGCTGCGCGATCCGGCGATGGCCGACCAGCTGGCGCTGATCGATGCAGTGCTGCCGCAGAAGCGGCGCCTCGGCGTGGTCGCCACCGCCGAGTCGGAACCGCTGGTGCGCGAACTGCGGCGGGCCGCGCAGGGCTGGGACGTGCGGGTCGAGTACGCGCCCGATGCGCAATCGCTGGCCGCCGTGCTGCGCCTGCTGGTGCCGCGCAGCGACGCGCTGCTGGTGCTGCCCGACCTGATCGGCGACAGCCAGGCGGCCACGCTGTCGGTGCTGCGCGCCGGCGCCGGTGCCGGGCTGCCGGTGTTCGGCGCCAGCGAGGGGCTGGTGCGCTCGGGCGGGCTGGCCGCCGCGATCTCGACACCGGCCCAGCTCGCGCAGCAGGCGCGCGCATTGGCACGCAAGGTCGCCGCCGCCAATGCGGGAAGTGCCGGCGTGCTGGTCGAGCCGGCGACGCCGGCGAGCGTGCGGGTCAACGGCACCGTGGCGCGCGGACTCGGCCTGCACCTGCCCGAAGAACGCGAGCTGACCGCCCGGGTGACGGCCACCCGATGATCTCCTCGAGCCACCGCCTGGTCGTGCCCGTCTCCGCGGCAAGCCCCATCGACCCGCCGCTGCCGGACGGTCGCACGCTGGTGGTCCGCGGCAGCCTGCAGCGCGACCTGCTGCGGCTGGGCATCGTGCCCTGCGCGGTGGTCACGCTGGCGCTCACCGGCTGGTTCACGCACATCCGCCTCAACACGCTCGAAGCCGCATTCGATGCCGAGGGCGAAGCGGTGGCGCGCCAGGTCGCGGCGATGTCCGACCTCAGCCTCTATGCGGGCGACCTGCCGGCGCTGCAGAACGTCGCCAACGCCGCGCTGCGCGGCGGCCAGGTGACGCGTGTCGAGATCAGCAACAACGCCGGCATCTACGTCACGGCCGGGCCCAAGGCGCCGCCGCTCGCGCAGCTGCGCATGTTCACCGCGCCGGTCACGCTGCGCGAAGCCTCGCGCGCCAGCGCCTTCTCGCCCGCCGGCTCGACCGCGGCGGGCGAAGCGCCGATCGGGCTGGTGCAGACCTTCCGCGACACCACCTCCTACACGCACGAACGCACGCGCTCGCTGATGGCCGGCATCGGCGTCGGCCTGATCGCGCTGCTGGCGGCCTGGGCCTGGGTGCGCCATACCGCGCGCACCGTCACGCGGCCGCTGCGCCGCATCTCGCGCACCGTCGCGGCGCTCGAGGCCGGGCAGTTCGACGCGCGCTGCGACCTCGTCACCACCGACACCCAGGCCGCCGACATCGAGGCCGGCCGCCCGATCGGCACGCCGCGCGCGCGGCACGAACTCGCCACGCTCGCGCACGACATCAACCGCCTGGCCGACCGCCTGCAGCGAAACCGGCAGCGCAGCGAGGACAAGGTGCGCGAGGCCACTGCCGTCGCGCTGCAGCGCATGGCCGAGGCCGAGCAGGCGGCGCTGTCGCGCGCCCGCTTCCTGGCCGCCGCCAGCCACGACCTGCGCCAGCCGCTGCATGCGATGGGCCTCTTCATCGACGGCCTGCTGCCGACCGCCAGCGCCGCGCAGCGGCCAGCGGTGCTGCGGCTGCAGGAAGGCACCGCGTTCATGGGCGTGCTGCTCGACGACCTGCTGGAGATTTCGCGGCTCGACGCCCAGGTGCTGACGCCGAGCATCACCGGCGTCTCGCTGGCGGCGCTGTTCGACCAGCTCGATGCGCAACATGCCGCCGGGGCGGCCGAATCGCAGGTCCGGCTGCGCTGGAAGGACCAGGGCCTCGCGGTGCGCACCGATGCCGCGCTGCTGCTGCGCATCGTCGGCAACCTGGTCAGCAACGCGATCCGCCACACGCCGGCCGAAGGCGCGGTGCTGGTGGCCGCGCGGCGGCGCGGCAGCGCGGTGCGCATCGAGGTGCGCGACAACGGCGTCGGCATCGCGCCGATCCATCAGGCGCGCATCTTCGAGGAGTTCTACCAGGTCGCCAACGCCGAGCGCGACCGGCGCCAGGGCTTCGGCCTCGGCCTCGCGATCTGCACGCGCATCGCGGCGCTGCTCGGCACGCGCATCGAGCTCTGCTCGGCGCTGCAGGCCGGCAGCACCTTCTCGCTCGAACTGCCGCGCGCGGATCCGCGCGAGGTGCCGCCACCCGCGCCGGAAGCCGTGGCACCGGCACCGCTGGCCGGGCTGCGCTGCCTGGTGGTGGACGACGACCCCGCGATCCTCGACGGCAGCCGCGCGCTGCTGCAGCAATGGGGCTGCCTGGTCGAATGCGTGGCGAGCGGCGCCGAGGCGCTGGCCCGGATGGGCGAAGCCGGCGCGCGCTTCGATGTCGTGCTGTGCGACCTGCAACTCGCGGGCGACGAGGACGGCATGGGCGTGATCGACGCCACGCGCCAGCTGCAGCCCGATGCGCTGGCGGTGCTGGTGTCGGGCGCCACCGGACCCGAGGTGCTGCAGCGGCTGCGCCAGCGCGGCGTGATGCTGCTCACCAAGCCGGTCGCACCGGCCAAGCTGCGGGCACTGTTGTCGACGCGGCGCGCCGGACAGATCGCTTGAGCGCACCGAAGGGCCGCATCCATCGGTGTCCCGAACGGGTCATTTCATCAGCACGGCGAGCTCGGTCATTCGCCGCCGCAACGACTCCGTGCCCAGCGCTTCAAGGTCCAGAGCGCATGCGAAGCGCATGAGATCGCGCTGCCGGGCCACGCTGAATGCGGCGCCATCGTCGCGCGAAAGTTCCCTGTTGAATTGAAGCAGGAGCGCCGTCTCGCCGGCGGGAAGATCGGCGCAGGGGCCGAGTGTCAGTTCGAGCGTCAGTCTGCGCGGGACCTCGAGGGAATGCGCCATCGAGAACGAGATCCCATCATGAATGATCTCGACGTCCACGCTCGATCCGGCCTCGCCGACGTGGTCCTCGGCAGGTGCCCGCCCTGCGCCCAGCGATTCGACGGCGGCACGGAAGACGCGCCGCCAATGGACGGCGTCGTCGCTCGTGGTTGACGAGCAGCGCGTGCACGTGCCGAGCACGCCTGGCCAATGGTCGTCATGAAGACCTGCCCGCACCCAGTCTCTGAGCGGACGAGCCAACGCGAGCGCCTCGGCGAGAAGATCGGCCGCCGTCAGCGACACGAGCGATCTCCATTGCGAGCAGAAGATCGCTTGCCGAACAGCATCCATGCCGAGGGATGCCTGCCGCATCCGGAACAATTCGCCGCTGGCGCAAAGCAGCCGGTATTCGGACGCATCGGCAGGGCCGCGCGGGACGCGGCCGACTTCGCAATCGAGCAACACCGACGACGAATTCCGAGTCAATGAGTGGATGATCTCGATGGGTGCGTCGCCCAGGTCCAGGGACAGCGCCATCGCATCGTCCGATTCGAGGTGAATCGGCGGCACGGGAACAGCGAGTTCGCGATGCATCTCCGCCGCCAATCGAAGGAAGGCCTGGCGGTCGGCGACATGGCGGTCGGGCATGGTGGGTCGTCATCCGCATCTGCGCTCGCGCTTCATCAAGGCAATCCTCCCCAGCGGTCTTCGTCCAGGCGCTGCATGGTGCCGGTCAAGCAGTGCATCCGATGCAGCGCAAGGAAATCCCGCACATCGTTCCTGGGCAGCCGCATCTCGTCGAAGGCCGACAAGGGGTAGACCTTGTCAGCCCAGGGATCACACACCACCGCGTCCGGCCCCCAGGTGCTCATGTCTTCCAGATCCGAATCGCGTTCTCGACCGATGACCACCAGCATGTGATCGCCCCCTTCGAAACGGAAGACTTCCACCAGGCTGCCATGGGGATCGCACTCCCGGAGAAACCGCCAGGCCGCCGACGCTTGCTCCTCGCAATGACCGTAGCCCCACTTCTTCAGCAAGTACGCCGAGATCCGCATCACATCGGCCTGCATGACGCACACGACCTCTTGCCCTTTCAAGTTGAACCCGCATCGCCATGGAATGTCGTTGTCCTCGACAAGTTCTTCCAGAATGCGTCTTCGCTCATCGCGCAGGGCGGCGATGCGCGTCCTGGCCTCGTGGGGGCCGAGCCTGGCGTCCGGCGTCGCATTGGACCCATGCGTCAGCATCGCCCTCACATGAACCTTGGCAAGATCGGCCAACCCATAGTTCCTGGCGAAGGACTCTCTGGTCAGCGCGGAGGCGACCACGCTTTCTCGCGCGATGGCGGCCCGCTGCGAATCGAAGGCACGCTGCCTGATGCGGCGGACGAGCGTCTTGATCGCGACATCGGCCGGGAGGCTGGTTTTTTGCTCGATCACCTTGACGGCAATTTCGATCGATTCGGACTTCGCCGCCGAAAGCGTGCTCGGGGGCGTGGTCGGAGGTGTCATCGTGCGCAGATCCGGCATTTCGCGGATATTCATGATTCACGTTCCTTCCCTCGTTGATCAGTGGCTGCCATTGGCGACATGGCGGTGAGCATCGTGGATGCTTCAGTAACCGGAGCCCCCATCGCGTTCCATCCTTCACATCCGCAGGCGAGGCCGTGCTGACCGCGTCCGCGCCAGTTCGCATAATGCGCAGATGCTCGACCCGCAGGCCCTGAAAGCCCTCCGCCCCTTCGTCGCCACGCCGTGCTATGCCGCGACGATGAGTTCGGTCTACGTGCGCAGCCTCATGGGCCTGGTGAATGCGGCCTGGACGCATGGTTTCTCGATGCAGACGCGCTTCCTGGAAGGCGACAGCCTGGTCACGCGCGCGCGCAACCGGCTGGTGGCCGAGTTCATGGCCGATGCGCGCTGGACCCATCTGTTCTTCATCGATGCCGACATCGGCTTCGAGCCCGAAGCGGCGCTGCGCCTGCTGCGGGCCGGCCGCGAGGTGGTGGCCGGTGTCTATCCGCAAAAGACCGAGGGCTGGCCCGAGCATGGGCTGGCGGCGCCTTTGCCGGCCGGCAGCACGCGCGCCGACTTCGAGGCGCGGCATGCGAAGTTTCCGCTCAATGCGCTGCCCGGCACGCGGGCCGAGGACGCCGACGGCTTCGTCGCCGTGGCCGATGCGCCGACCGGCTTCATGCTGATCGCGCGCAGCGTGTTCGTGCGGCTGGCCGCGCGCCATCCCGAGTTGCGCTACACGCCCGATGCGGACACCGATCCCGCCGCCGCCGCGTGGCCGCACTACCGCTTCTTCGACACCCTGGCCGAGCCCGGCAACGGCCGCTACCTGAGCGAGGATTTCGCCTTCTGCCGGCGCTGGCGCGAAGCCGGCGGCCAGGTCTTCGCCGACCTGCGCTCGGACTTCATCCACCACGGGCAGCGCAGCTACACCGGCAGCCTCGCGCGCAGCCTCGCGCAGCGATGACGCACGCGCGCCTCGATGGCCGGGCCGTGCGCGATCTGCTCGCGCCGCAACGCGCGACCGAGGTCGTCGACGTAGGCGCCAACCCGATCGATGGCCCGGCGCCCTATGCCGCGATGCTCGCGGCCGGCCTGTGCCGCGTGACGGGCTTCGAGCCGCAGGCCGATGCGCTCGCCGCATTGCAGGCGCGGCAGACACCGAACGAACACTATCTTCCGCACGCCGTGGCCGATGGCGCGATGCACACGCTGCATGTCTGCCGCGGCAGCGGCATGACCAGCCTGCTCGCGCCCGACGCGGCCACGCTCGCGCTGTTCGCGGGCCTCGTGCCTCTGGCCGAGGTGCTGGCGCGCGAGCCGGTGCAGACGCATCGGCTGGATGAACTCGCGGAGATCGATGCCATCGACCTGCTCAAGCTCGACGTGCAAGGCAGCGAGCTGATGGTGCTGCAGGGCGGCCGCACGAAACTCGCGCAGGCGGTCGCGGTGCACACCGAGGTGTCCTTCGTGACGCTCTACCAGGGCCAGCCGCCTTTCGGCGAGATCGATCGCGAACTGCGTAGGCAAGGTTTCATGCCGCACTGCTTCGACCAGATCAAGCAGGGGCCGATCGCGCCCTGCGTGGTCGAGGGCGACCAGGGCCGCGGGCTGCGGCAACTGCTCGAGGCCGACATCGTCTACGTGCGCGACATCGCGCGACCCGCGCCGATGAGCGACGAGCAGCTGCGCCAGCTGGCGCTGATCGCGCACTGCGTCTACGGCTCCTTCGACCTCGCGCTGCGCTGCATCGTGCTGCTCGAGGCGCGGCATGCGATGGCCGCGAGTTCGCAGCAGCGCTATGCGGCGCTGCTCAACACGCCGCGATCGACCGGCTAGAAATCCGCGCAGCCGTTGCGCCGCTCCGTGTCCACGCAGCTCGTGAGATTGGGCCGCGAACGCACGCGCGTCCATTCGCGCGCGAGGATGTCGCCGCCCTGGTCGGCGCGGTCGCCTTCGAGCGGGCCGGTGGCGAAGCAGATCGGCGGCGGCCCGATGTTGCGGTCGTAGGTCCAGGTGTTCGGCAGGTCGCGCAGCACGTCCGGCATCGGCAGCTGCACGAACCCGCCGACCACCAGCTGCCCCGGTATCACGTTGACCGCGTAGCCCGCGGCCGATGCGAAGACGCCGTTGATCGGGTACACGCCCGGCGGACTGGCCGGGCCCGCCGGCGAACTGACGAAGCCGGGGAGGCCGGCGGCGGTGTCGCCGAGGATCAGGCCGGTGATGCTGTAGATGAAAGGCGGATTCGGCAGCCCGCCACGCCGCGAGGCATCGCCGATCACCACCGTCGCCGTCGGCTGCTGCACATAGATGAAATGGTTGTCGGTCGCCGACACGGTGACGCCGCACAGCCCGAGGTAGGCGCAGTGGTAGAGGTTGGGCAGCAGCCCCGAGCCGAACAGGCCGCCGCGCGTCTCGCCGATCCAGGTATCGGCCCACACGCGCCAGGGCGCACCCGCGATGGTGTAGGCCGCGAGATTCTGGAAGCGTGCCGCAGCGACGAGATCCGCGCCGCCGGTGGTGCTGACGTTCGTGCCGAGCGAGAGATCGCCGGTGAGCGTGCGCACCAGCGCGCTGCCCGCGGCCATCGAGGTCGCGCTGACCGGCTGCGGCAGGTTGGACGCGGCGTCGTAGCCCGTGACCGTGGCCGAGCCCAGCGTCAGCGCATTGGCATCGGTGTATTCGAAGCGGCCGGCCGCGCCGCCCGCCACGGTGCCGACATCGTTGCCCGGTTCGTTGAGCAGCACGTTGCCGCCGCTCGATCGCGCGAGCAGCGTGCCGGCCGTGATCGTCGCGCCGGCGGCCTGCGTGATGTTGCCGCCGCTCAGCAGGCCGAGCTGCGGCGTCGCGACCGGTGCGCCGAGCGTGATGTTGCCGCCGCCGCCGTTCTGCAGCGTCAGCGGCGAGGCCAGCGCGAGCGGGCCGACGACGTCGATGCCGCCCGCGTGCAGGTTGCTGCCGGCCACGATCGTGCCGGCCGTGATGCGCGTGAACTCGTCGGCGCTGATGGCGAAGCCGCTGGCCGCGGTGCCGCCGAGCGTGATCGGATTCGCGGTGAGGTCGCTCGCATTGCCCAGCGCGTCGACGCCGCCCGGCCGCAGGTCGAGCACGTTGCCGGCGCGCACCGTGCCGCTGATGTCGAGCGCATCGCCCGCGCCGCCCGTGGCTGCGCGCAGCACGACGTTGTGGTTGCCGTCGACGCGCGAGGCCACGCTGCCGGTCACCGCGGTCGCCGCCCCGATCAGGACGCCCGGATCGGCGCCCTGCGATGCGCCGGTGATCTCGATGTTGCCGCTGCCGAGCGCGGTGACGACGGAACTGTTGACCACCGCCACGCCGTTGCCGCCGCCATCGATGGCGGCCGCCTCGTGCAGGCCGTGCAGCACGATGTCGCCGTCCGTGCTGCGCAGCGTGGTGCCGTTGATCTCGATGCCGTAACCCGGGCTGACGATGCCGCTCGACGAGATGCCGCTGCCCACGCCCGTGATGCGGATCGCGCCCAGCGTCGTGGAGACGCTCGTCGCGACCGCGTTCGCGCCCACGGTCGAGATCATCTGCACGCCGGTGCCGTTGGTGCCGCCGATGCCGGTGATCGACACGTTGCCGGTCGAGCTCTGGATCGTCGTGTCGGTGATCTGCACCACGTTGTTGAAGACACCCGTGGTGGGCGAGCGCGTGCCGGTGATGCTGACCGAGCCGCCCGGGTTGGTGTCGAGCTGGCCGATGCGCGTGTCGATCTGCGTGTTGTTGAGAATGATCGGGCTCGCGCCGGTGTCGCGGCTGCGCGCATTCATCACCACGTCGCCGCCGTTGGTGGTGATCACGCCGTTGAAACCGATGTTGCCGTTCTGGTCGGGCAGCGCGCCCAGGCCGGCGTTGAACACCACGTTGAGCGGACCGGCGCTCGAGCGGATGGTCGCGTTGGTGTTGAGCGCGTTGATGCCGAGGTTGGCATCGACCTCGAAGGTCAGCGGCGCGGTGCCCACCGTGCGGTCGATCAGCACGCCGCCGCCGAAGTTGACGTTGCCGGCCGTCGCCGGGCCGGACGTGCCGGTGGTGATGGTGACGCCGGTGCCGGCATTGAGCGCCGCGTTGATGTCGCCGTCCTGCACGGTCGAGGTCGCGATCGGGTCGAAGGGATTGGTGGGCAGCGTGCCCGCGGCCGCGCCGTTGACGATGGTGACGTCGAACGGGTCGATCAGCCAGGTGCCCGCGCGGCCGGCCGGCGCCGAGGCGTCGGTGCGCAGCCCGAGCAGTTCGATGCCGCCGTTGGTGTCGCCGGCAGGCACGGCGAAGCCGCCCGAAGTCTCGATGAAGCCGCCATCGCCGCCGCCGGGGCCGCCCCGGGCCGACAGCGTGCCGTAGGCGCGCAGCGTGCGCTCGCCGAGCAGCTGGATCTGGCCGCCGTTGCCGGTGCCGGTGGCATCGGCACGGAGGGTGCTGCCGGCGGTCATCGCAATCGCACCGGTGTCCGGCGCACCGGCGACGGCGGACGCGCGCAGCGTGATGCTGCCGCCGCCGGCCTTGCCGCTGGCATCGAGCGTTGCCGGGTCCAGCACCGAGAAGGTCTCGTCGATCGGCGTGTAGGAACCGATCAGGATGCCCTGGCCCGTGGCCGTGATCGTGCCGCCCTTCACGCCTTCGCCGTGGCCGGCGACAGTCACCTCGCCGCCGGCCAGCGTGATGCCGGCCGGCGCGCTGCCGCTGTCGAGGGCGATCTCGCCGTTGCGCGAGCTCAGCGAACGCGCGCGCAGCACGCCGTCCACGTTGACCACGCCCTGCGCGACCTCGCTGCCGGCGGTCGCCATCAGCACCACACGGCCGCCGTCGGCCTGCACCGTGCCGCTGTTCAGCACGCTGCTGAACAGGCCCGGCGAGACCTTGAAGGTGGTGAGCCCGTCGCCTGCGAAGTCGATCGTGACGCCATCGGCCGACACCAGGCCGGCGGTGCCGTGGTTGGCGACCAGGCGGCCGCTGTTGCGCACGTCCGCGCCGATCAGCGCCACCGTGCCGCCGCCCGTGGCGGTGATGCTGCCCTGGTTCTCGACCCGGCCGCTCAGGCCGCCCTGCTGGTTGAATTGGAAGCTCTCGGTGCCGCCCATGAACGCGTCGTTGCTGGTGCCCATCTGCAGCGTCGATGCGACCAGGCCGCCGACGTTGACCGACGAGGTGCCGGTGAACAGCACGCCGCTCGGGTTCACCAGGAACACGCGGCCATTGGCCGTCAGCGAGCCCGCGATGGTCGACAGGCCGCCGCCGGTCACGCGGTTGAGCAGGATGCTGGTCGCAGCGGGCTGCGTGATGTTGACTGCGTTGCCGACGCCGATCGAGAAGCCCTGCCAGTCGACGATGGCGCGCTGCGTGGTCTGCGTGATCGGCAGCACGCTGCCGCCGGCCGTCGGCATGCCCACGTTGACGGCGCCGCCGCGCACGGTGAAGTTGTTCCAGGTCGGCAGGATCTGCGCCATGGCCGGCGCGGCGCCCATGCAGGCCAGCGCCAGCGCCACCGGCCGCATGGCGAAGCGCACGCCTTGCGCGCGCGCCGCGCGCCGAGAAGAGAGGGCCTGCTTCATTTCAACTGCTCCAAAGCGCCTCGCGCGACTCGCGACGAATGAACGCAGCGGCAAGCAAAGCGACGCCCGTTCGGGAAACACCGCGGAACCGGCTTTGCCGGGCCGCCGGTGTTGCCCCCGGTGAGGGGGTTGGCGAAGCGACACGAAGTGCGCGAAGCCTGGGGGAGAGTTTCATCAAAACACCTTTTGGGCCTGGATGAAGAGGCGGGGGTTGTGGCCGCCGCCGTCGGACTGCGCCGGCCGCGTGCCCTGGCGCCATGCCAGCGTGGCGTTGATGCTGAAGTTGCCGGGCCGCGACCACGAGATGCCGAAGCCGAGGCCGCGCAGGCTGATGTTGTTGGCGGTGTCGAAGAGCGTCGGCGCACGCGTCAGCTTGCCGCGCGAGGCGTCGTAGAACGCGAAGGGCGTGAGTTCCTCGTTGTACGACCAGCGCCACTCGGCGGTGCCGATCAGCCCCTGGTCGACCAGCGCCTCGTCGGACGAGTAGGCCCGCACCGCGCGCGGGCCGCCGAGCGCGAGCTTCTCCGAGGCGTCGAGGTTCTTGCTCGCCCACTGGCCGCCGAGCGCCAGGTAGAGCGAGTGGCGCGGCAGGATGGCCTGCAGGCGCGACATCTGGAAGGTCAGCTTGCTGAAGCCGCCTTCGGTGTGGTGGCCGGTGACGCCCTGGTCGAGAGACAGACTCTCGCCATCGCGGATGTCCAGGTTGCCGTGGTAGAGCGTGCCCGAGCTGGCCCAGTAGCCGCCGCCGAACACTTCGTCGCGCCGCTCCCAGGTCCAGCCGAGGCCGAGCCCGTGCACGCGCTTCTTCGAGGTGAACGAGACCGCATCGAGCTCGTCCCTGAGGTCTTTCACGTCGGCGCCCAGGCGCAGGAACAGGTTCTGCTGGCGCTGCCGGATCAGCGGGTAGTTGAGCGAGACGTCGAGCACGTTGGCGCGGCCCTGCGCATCGAGATCGGCGAACTGGCCGCCCAGCGAATAGCTGATGCGCGACAGGCCGATGCCGGCGCGCAGGCCGCTGGTGCCGATCGGCGCCTCGTAGGCCAGCCGGCCGAGCTGCAGCTTGTCGCCGTCGGACACCAGCACGCGCGCATCGAGGTTGTCGCCGATGCCGAAGGGGCTCAGCCAGCGCACCGTGCCGCCCACGCGATAACGGCCCGATTCCAGCGTGCCGTAGTTGTCGGCCTCGGCCGCGAAGGCGAAGCGCGGCGCCGCGGCGACCTCGACGCTGAGGTCGGTGGTGCCGGCCTGCACGCCTTCCTGCAGGCCCGAGGACACGCGCACGCCGGGCTGGTCCGACAGCAGCAGCATCGCGCGTTCGTAGCGCTGCGCATTGACCGCCTGGCCGGGTGAAAGCGGCGCCAGGAAGCCGCGCACGCGCGCTTCGCCGAGCGGCGCATCGGGCGCGACCGCGACATCGATCTTGCCCAGGCGGCCTTCGATGATGCTGATCTCGACCACGCCGTCGCGCACCGTCTGCACCGGCACCACGGCCTGCGCGAGGAAGTAGCCGCGCTCGCGGTACCTGGCGGTGATGGCCTGCGCCAGCGATTGCAGGTCGTCGAGCGTCACCTCGCGGCCGATGTAGGGCTGCGTGGTGCTGCGCAGCTCCTCGTCGGTGAGCGCCTGCGCGCCGTTGAGCCGCAGGTCGTTGAGCTTGAACGAGGCCGCCGGTGCGGGCGGCGCAGGCAGGCTTTGCGGCGCGGCCGGGGCCTGCGCGATCGGGCGGTCGCAGCTGCCGCACGGGTCCTTGGTCGGCAGCAGCACCGGTGCCGCGTCCGCCGCATGCGCGCGCTGCGCGGCGACGGCCAGGGCCAGCGCGACCAGCGATCCCGCGGCCAGCGCGACCGGATGCAATGAACGGGCGTGTCGTGCGTGAATGGGCGTGCGCTTCATCCCGGCGCCCCCACCTTCAGACGCCAGTTGCCGATCAGGTTGAACGGCGCCCAGAAAAATGGATGCGACATGCGGGGTTCCTTCAGTACGGCCAGCTGGCCGGCCTGCATGGCCAGCTGGATATCCTTGCCCTTGGCCAGCTCGGCATAGAGCGTGCTCATCAGGATCTCGGTCGCGTCGTCGGACACCGGCCAGAGCGAGGCGATCAGCGTCGAGGTGCCGGCCGACAGGAAGGAGCGCGTGAAGCCCAGCACCTCGTCGCCCTTCTCGATGCGGCCGAGGCCGGACTCGCAGGCCGACAGCGTGACCAGCGCATTGCCCTGCATCGGCAGGCCGAGGATCTCCTGCGCCTCGAGGAAGTTGTGCTGGCCGTTCTCGTTGGCCAGCAGGATGCGCGAATACAGCGGATCGACCTGGTCGGCTTCCGCGTGCGCCGCCACGTGCAGCAGCGGCGCGCGCGAGGCGACCTCGCGGAACTGCGTCTTGGTCGCCGCGGCGCCCATGTAGACGCTGTTGCGCGGGAAGGACTTCGCCAGCTGCCTGACCTCGGCCTCGGCGCCGGGCAGGTCGTACTTGTCCTCGATGCGCGGGTTGCCGAAGGCGGTGAGCACGGCATCGACCTGCGGCGAACGCTGCGCCAGCCGCACCGCGATGCTCATCGACGGCGCCACTGAAACGGGGTGCGTCTCGATCACGTAGCGGCCGTCGAGCCGCAGCGCCTGGAAGGGCAGGTAATGCAGCGGCCCGTGCGGCACGATGATGAGCCGCTCGCCGGCCGCGAGCCGGAGCGGGCCGAGCAGCGCGGCGCCGAGCTTGTCGGCATTGGCGATCGCCGCGCGGCGCCCGCGCACCACCGAGTTGCGGAAGGTCTCGACCGCTTCGTTCAGGTCGTCGCGCTTGATCGGGATGCTGGTCGCACGGATGTCGGTCGGGCTCACGACCCAGACCTGCAGGCGCTCCGGCAGCGAATGGAACTGCACCACGCGCTCGTCCGGCCGCAGGGTGCGCTGCAGCGTCGCGAGGTCGACCGTGGCCGCGGCTTCCTCGCTCACGCGCGCGCGGCCGCGCACGGCGTCGAGCAGCGCGCGCGAGCGGCTGCGCTCGCTGACCTCGAAGGCGCGGCGCGTGTCGCCGATGTCGCTGTAGAGCCCGACCCCGCGCTCGAACACCGTCTGCAGGTCCGAGAACAGCCCCATCTTGAATTCCTCGCTGCGGAACTTGGCGCGCACGCCGTCGACGTCGCCGAGCGCATGGCCCACCGCTTCGGCCGCGGCCTGCTTGTCGCCCAGCGCGAGATCGCTCTGCGCCACGCCGTCCCAGGCCCAGAGCTGGAAGTAGCCGCTGTCGACGCCGGCCTGGCGCAGGGTCAGCTGGCGGTAGAGATCGCGTGCCTCGGCCGGCTTGTTCTCGGCCAGCAGCAGGCGCGCGCGGGTGCGGTCGAGCTGCGCGGCCAGCGAGGCCTCGCGCGGCGGCGGCAGCGTGCCGAGCAGCTGCCGCGCGCGCGGCGCGTCGCCCGATTCGATCAGCGCGTTGACCAGCGAGGCCTGCACCAGCGGCGCATAGCGCTGCGAGCTGTTGGCGAGCGCCGTGTCGTAGCTGGTCACCGCGATCGCGTAGTCGCCGCGGCGCGTCTGCACGTCGCCGATCACCTTGTAGGCCGGCCCGACCACCAGCTTGGGATCGCGCGCCGGATGCTTGAGCGCCTCGCGCGCGAACTCC
This sequence comes from Variovorax sp. PBL-E5, assembly GCF_901827185.1. Classification (NCBI taxonomy): domain Bacteria; kingdom Pseudomonadati; phylum Pseudomonadota; class Betaproteobacteria; order Burkholderiales; family Comamonadaceae; genus Variovorax; species Variovorax sp. PBL-E5. The sequence goes on from NZ_LR594671.1 coordinate 5,124,603, forward strand.
TCGGCCTTGTCGAGCTGGCCCGAGTAGCTGTAGACGATGGCCAGATCGCGGTTGGCCATCGCCAGCAGGTTCGGGTCGCGCGTGGTGTTGGCCAGGTGCAGCGCCTTGCTGGCGGCGCGCACGCTCTGGCGGAATTCGCCGGCCTCGGCCAGCGCGACGGCCTGGCTGCAGTACTGGTAGCCCGAGAGCTTGATGCTGTCCTGCGCGTAGAGGATGGCGCCGTCGTTGGTCAGCGCGAGCAGGGTGTCGGTGTCGGCCAGCCGCGCCTGCTCGGCCTTGCTCGCCGCCGCCTCGGCGTCGGGCGCCTGCGCCACCGCCCATTGCATCGCGGCGAGTGCGCCGGCGCCGAGCGCCAGCACGATCCACCTGCGCGCGCGGCGCGCCCATCCGAAGCTCGACAACCGTTCCATTCGACCCCCGCGCGCTGCCTGTAGGCCCGCAGTGCGCGAACCACCGACGCCGCGAAAGTGCGCGCCTCTCAGACCTCGTGCTGAAAGTCTAGGAGCGGGGTCCGACCCCGCCTATTCGCAATACGGTCTAGCGCAAAGGGCGTAGGCCCGGTCCGTCCCCGGCCCGGCGCGGGCCGGGCCTTCGAAAACGGATGCGATCCGCCGTGCGGCTCAGTGCGCCGCGCGATGCCAGCCGGCGCTGTAGTCCTTGTCGGTCAAGAGCGTCCACAGGGCCAGCGCCGCGATCACGATGCCGGTGACGACGGCCGCGAGCATCGCGTCGCGCTGCATGCTGAAGTCGAGCACCCAGGGCGAGGCGATGAGCCACAGGCCCAGGATGCCTTCGCTCCATTCCTCCCATGCGCGCGGCACGAAGATCGCGCCCAGCGCGGCCGCGATGAGCAGCAGGCCGACGAGGACCGCGTTGCTCATCGCGTTCATCGTGTCCTGGAAGCCCAGTGCCCAGGGCGAAAGAATGACCCATACGCCGAGGATGGCATTGACGAGGTCCTGCCAGTGTTTCAGTCGCTTCATGATCACACCTCCTATGGCCGGCCGGATGCCGGCAGGTGTTGGATCGGGCGCGGGCGGCGATGTTCCTGGCCGATGCCGCCTCAGGCCGGCACGGCATCCACGTTCGGCCGGTCCCAGTGCCGGTGCTTCGCGATCGCGGCGATGAAGTCCTGCGCGATCTGCGTCGCGGCCGTGCTGTCGCCGAGGTTGGTCACCGGCGTGGCGGCCACCACCACACCCGGCGGCGGCGACTTCTGGCCGGGGCCGATGCCCAGCGTCGCGAGCAGCTGCACGCCCTCGCCGACCGTGCAGATCGCCTTGCAATGCTTGTAGGCCTCGAGCACGAAATGCACCGCATCGCCGTTGCGCGCGAGCGCTTCGACGCCGTGGCTGCCGGCCGGCACCAGCACGGCGTCGAACATGATCGAAGGCATGTTGACGAAGGTGGCATCGACCTCGAGCTGCCGCTTCGACGCGCTGGCGACGGTGCCCAGGCGCGGGCCGACCATCCTGCATTGCGCGCCGGCCGCCTCGATCGCTTCGCGGATCGGCTTGAGCGAGGCCGAGTCGATGCCGTCCGCGGCCAGGATCGCGACCTTGCGGGTCTTCACCGAACCGTCGCCGGTGTCGAGCATGCTGAGCGCCGGCGATTCGGAGATCGGCAGCGTGTCGCGATGGTCGCGAAAGCCCGCGCGGCCGGCCGCCGCCTTGGCGTCGGGCGCGCCGATGCCCAGCGGCTCGGCCACGCGGCGCGCCAGCTTCTCGTCGACGTGCGCGAGGTTGTCGACCATGCGCTGGCGGATCGCCGGCACCGCGACCTTGGACAGCTCGAAGCGGAAGGCCGCGATGATGTGTTCCTTCTCCGGCACGCTCTGGCTGTTGAAGAAAAGCCGCGCCTGGGTGAAGTGGTCGTCGAAGGACGGACTGCGCCGCCGTACCTTGGGCGGCTCGATCTCCTCGGGGAAGGACTGGAAGCCGGCGCTGCCGCCATCGACCCGGAACTCCTTGCCGTCGGCCAGCGAGTTCGGCTCGTACGCGACCTGCCCGCGCGCGATGGTCTGGCGGTGCATGCCGTCGCGCTGGAAGTTGTGGAACGGGCACACGCCCTTGTTGATCGGCAGCTCGTGGAAGTTGGCGCCGCCCAGGCGCGAGATCTGCGTGTCGGTGTACGAGAAGAGGCGCCCCTGCAGCAGCGGGTCGTTCGAGAAATCGATGCCCGGCACGACGTGGCCCGGATGGAAGGCCACCTGCTCGGTCTCGGCGAAGAAGTTGTCCGGATTGCGGTTCAGCACCATGCGGCCGATCTTCTGCACCGGCACCATCTCCTCGGGCAGCAGCTTGGTCGGGTCGAGCAGGTCGAAGCCGTAGGCATGTTCCTTGTTGGCCGGGATCATCTGCACGCCCAGTTCCCACTCGGGGAAGTCGCCGTGCTCGATCGCTTCCCAGAGGTCGCGGCGATGGAAGTCGGCATCCTTGCCGGCGATCTTCTGCGCCTCGTCCCAGAGCAGGCCGTGGATGCCGAGCCTGGGCTTCCAGTGGAACTTGACGAAGTGGCTCTCGCCGCGCGCATTGACAAAACGGAAGGTGTGGATGCCGAAGCCTTCCATCATGCGCAGGCTGCGCGGGATGGCGCGGTCCGACATCGCCCACATCAGCATGTGGGTGCTCTCGGGCATCAGCGAGGCGAAATCCCAGAAGGTGTCGTGCGCGCTGGCGGCCTGCGGCATCTCGTTGTGCGGCTCGGCCTTGACGGCGTGGATCAGGTCTGGGAACTTGATCGCGTCCTGGATGAAGAACACCGGGATGTTGTTGCCGACCAGGTCGTAGTTGCCTTCGCGCGTGTAGAACTTGACGGCGAAGCCGCGCACGTCGCGCACCGTATCGGCCGAGCCGCGCGAGCCGGCCACGGTCGAGAAGCGCACGAACACCGGCGTCTTGACCGCCGGGTCCTGCAGGAAATCGGCCGCGGTGAACTGCGACATCGACTTGTAGACCTCGAAATAGCCATGCGCCGCCGAGCCGCGTGCATGCACCGCGCGTTCGGGGATGCGCTCGTGGTCGAAGTGGGTGATCTTCTCGCGCAGGATGAAGTCCTCGAGCAGGGTCGGTCCGCGCACGCCGGCCCTGAGCGAGTTGTGGTTGTCCGGGATCTGCACGCCCTGGTTGGTGCTGAGCTGCGCGGCGGGGCCTGTGGTGAAGGCGGCCAGCTGGTCCTGCTTGGCATTGCTGCCGTCGCTGGTCTTCGGGCGACGGGCAGCCGCCTTGTTCTGTGACGTCATCGGAATTCTTTCAATAGAGAGGAGAAGCGGCGCCTCCCGGCGCCGCGGTATCAGCGGGCTTCCGCTTCGAAGAACATGTCCAGCACGCTGACCACCGCCACCACGCCGACCAGCCCTGCCGCGACGGCGACCGCCCAGACCAGGAAGTTGCCGATCCACCCATTGCTCAGGACGCCGGACAACGAGGAAAACTCCATGATTCGCTCCAAGGCCTTCGATTGAACAAGCGGCATGCGGGGCAGGCATGCCATGGACGGTGCACCAGCTTAGGTCCAGGCCGTGCGCAAACCCGTAGTGGCCGCGCGCCCCGGGGTGTGGGAGCGGCGATCTGTTCACGGTAGGAGCACACTGACGGCCTCGCGCTGCGTCCCCCGCCTACGCGGCTTCGGGCTGGTTTCGGCGCGGCGGCACGGCATCGATCGATAGGATGCGCCGAAGGCCGGCATCAAAGATGCTTGCATCGCCTCACTGCTTTCAACAGGACGACTGCCGCAACATGCTCATCCGAATCGGCTACGACATCGAACTCGGTGTCACCGCGCCCACCGCGCTGATCTACATGCTGCAGGTGCATCCGTCGCGTGCCGCCGACATCCCGGCCGGCGAGGCGATCACGATCAGCCCGCCGCTGGCCACCGACCACTACCGCGATGCGTTCGACAACCAGTGCGCGCGCGTGCATGTGCCGCTCGGTGTCGGCAGCGTGCGGCTGCGCAACACGGCGGTGGTGCACGACAGCGGCCTGCCCGATCCGGTCGACGCCGGCGCGATCGAGCACGCGCCCGCCGATCTGCCCACGCACACGCTGGCCTTCCTGCTGCCCAGCCGCTACTGCGAGGTCGACAGCGAGCTGCTGCCATTCGCCTGGGCCCATTTCTCCGGCACGGCGCCGGGCTGGCCGCGGGTGCAGGCGATCTGCGATTTCGTGCACCGGCACCTGCGCTTCGACTACCAGCGCGCACGCGCCAACCGCACCGCGCTCGAGGCCTGGCGCGAACGAATCGGCGTCTGCCGCGACTTCACGCACCTGGCCGTCACGCTGTGCCGCTGCATGAACATCCCCGCCCGCTACGTGACCGGCTATCTCGGCGACATCGGTGTGCCGCCGGTGCCCTATCCGATGGACTTCAGCGCCTGGTTCGAAGTCTGGCTCGGCGATCGCTGGCACACCTTCGATGCGCGCCACAACACGCCGCGCATCGGACGCGTCGTGATCGCGCGCGGGCGCGATGCGGCGGACGTGCCGATCACGATGGTGTTCGGTGTCAACAAGCTTCAGCGCTTCGATGTGGTCACGCAGGAAGTCAGCGCTTGAGGTGGCGTCGCACCCTCACGGCGGCGCATGGCCCAGCTTCTTCATCGCCGCGCCCAATCCCTTGCGGCTGGCGTCCATCGCGGCCCAGGGCCGGTTGCCGACGGCGAGGCGCTCGGCCGCGTTGCGCACGGTCCATTGCGCGGCGCTCTGCAGCGCCGGCAGCTCGTCCCAATCCAGCGGCACCGAGATGCCCAGCCCCGGACGCGAACGCGCCGACCACGCGCTGACCGTGGTCGCGCCGAAGCCGTTGCGCAGGTAGTCGACGAAGATCTTGCCGACCCGGTTGCGCGGACCGCTCCTGGCCACGAAGCGATCGGGAATGGTCTCGGCCAGATGCGCGACCACGGCCTGCGAGAAACCCTTCACCGCGTCCCACCCGTAGCGGCGGCGGATCGGCACCACCACGTGCAGGCCCTTGCCGCCGCTGGTCTTGAGAAAGGCCGGCAGGCCGAGCTCGGTGAGCAGCGTCTGCACCAGCAGCGCGGCCTCCTGCATGCGCGCCCAGGCAACGCCTTCGCCCGGATCGAGGTCGAAGGTCATGCGGTCGGGCTGGCCGATCGCGTTCGAGGTCGCGTTCCAGGTGTGGAATTCGATCACGTTCATCTGCGCGGCCGAGAGCAGCCCGCGTTCGGCATCGATCTGCAGCAGCGGATCATGGTCGGGGTCGAGCGCTGGATCGAGCAGCTTCACGCCGGGCAGCTCGCTTTTCTGCGCATGCTTCTGGAAGAAGAGCTCGCCGCCGACGCCATCGGGCGCGCGCACCAGCGCGACCGGCCGGCGCTTCAGGTGCGGCAGCATGAGCGCGCCGACCTGCGCGTAGTAGGCGACCAGCTCGCCCTTGGTGATGCCGCTCGCCGTGTCGATCACGCGCTCGGCGTGGGTGATGCGCATGTCCATGGGTTTCGATGCTCCTTGACGGGGCCCACGCGCGGCCGGTGCGGCAGCGGCGCAAGCGATGGATGAAAGGGCTTGCGGCGTCTCGCGCCGGACCTCGGCCGCAGGCTTGTCGATGCGCAGGCCCTGGAAGGCCGAATGGCGAATGCGCCCTTCGTGCGTCCACGCGCCGAACACCACCTCGGCCACCAGCACGGGCCGCACCCATTGCGCCTTGACGCCGGCGGGCCGGGTCGCGAACGGGCAGTCGCCGGTCTGCTCGCGGTCGAGCCTGGCCTTGATGTCCTTCAACCGGCCGGCATCGAAGCCGGTGCCGACATTGCCGCAGTACTGCAGCATGCCTTCGTCGTCGTACACGCCGAGCAGCAAGGCGCCGAAGCCCGCGCGCGCGCCCTTGGGCGCGGTGTGGCCGCCGATCACGAACTCCTGCCGCAGCTGATTCTTGAGCTTGATCCAGTCGGGCGAGCGCCGCGACACGTAGCCCGAGCCCTTGCGTTTGCCGACGATGCCCTCGAAGCCGAGGCGCGCCGCGGAAAGCAGCAGGTCGCGCGGCGCGGCCTCGAAGGCTTCGCTCATGCGCAGCGGCGGAGGCGGCCTGTCGCCGAGCAGCGCGGCCAGCCGCGCCCGGCGTTCTTCCACCGGCATGGCGCGCAGATCGCGGCCGTCCAGGAAAGGCGCATCGAAGAGCCAGTAGACGATGGCGTTCGTCGACGCGCGGTCGAAGGCATTCTGCAAGGCCTGGAAGTCGGGCGCGCCCTGCGCGTTCTCGACCACGATCTCGCCGTCCAGCCAGGCCGAACGCGTGGGCAGCTTCGCGAGGGCCTTCGCCAGCGCGGGCAGCCTGTCGGTCCAGTCGTGACCGTTGCGCGTGATGCAGCGCACCTTGCCGCCGTCGATGCGGGTCAGCAGCCGATAGCCGTCGAACTTGAGTTCGTAGAGCCAGTCGCCGGGCGATGCGGGCGGCGCGGCGACCAGCGTCGCGAGCTGCGGCGAGAGTTCGGGCGGCAGCGCCGCCTTGGGTGCCGGGTTCTTGCGCGCGGCGGGCTTCGGCGCCGTTGCCCTGGCGGCCTTGGCCGCCGCGGACGTCTTCTTCGGTGCGGAGGCCGGCAGGTCGTCGACGCCGCGGCCGCTCAGCACGCTGTCGGGCAGCGCTTGGACCACGTCGTAGTCGGCGAGCGGCCGGGCCGCGTCGTCGTGCTCCTTGATCAGCAGCCACGGTTCCTGCTTCTCGCCATGGCCGCGCATGCGCACCAGCGTCCAGTGGCCATGCAGCTTCTCGCCGCGCAGCTCGAACTTGAGCTTGCCTTCGGCGAGCGCCCGGCGCGCGTCGCCCTCGGGCAGCCACTCGCCGCGGTCCCAGACGATGACGCTGCCGGCGCCGTACTGCTTCGGCGGGATGGTGCCTTCGAAGTCCGCATAGGACAGCGGATGGTCCTCGACGTGGACGCCCATGCGCTTGACGCTGGGATCGAGGCAAGGCCCCTTGGGCACGGCCCAGCTCTTCAGGGTGCCGTCGAGCTCGAGCCGGAAGTCGTAGTGCAGATGGCTCGCATGGTGCTTCTGGATGACGAAGGACAGCACGCCCTTGCGCTGCCTGCCGCCGCCGCCGGCCCGAGGCTCCGGCGTGCGCGCGAAGTCGCGCTTGCCGTGGTAGCGGGCCAGCGATTCGCGCGCGCTCGCGTGAGCCATGGCCTCCGGCCTCAGGCTGCCTTGCGGCGCGGCGCCGACTTGGCCGTCGCGCGCTTGGCGGCCGCCTTGCGTGCGGCCGGTTTCCTGGCACTGCGGGCGCCGTCATCGTCGTCGCCATCGTCCGCCGCGGCGGCCTTGCCGCCCTTGCGCAGGCTGCGTTGCAGCAGCTCGGTGAGATCGAGGATCTTCGCGCTGCCCTGTCCCTCTTCGATCGGCTCGGGCTGGGTCACCTGCTCGGTCTGACCGGCTTCGACCTTGCGGTCGATCAGCTGCATGATCTCGTCCTTGAACGAGTCCTTGAAGGCATCGGGATCCCAGTCCGAGCTCATGTCATCGACCAGCTGGCCGGCCATCTTGAGCTCGCGCTCCGACAGGCCGGCCTGCTTCGCGTTCTCGGACGGCAGCGGCAGATCCTTCCACGAGCGGATGTCGGCGCCCCAGCGCAGCAGGTTCAGCACCAGCCCCGGGCCGACGGGCACCAGCACCGCGAGGTGCTGTTTGGTCTGGATCACGACGCGCGCCACGCCGACGCGGCCGCTGCGCTGCAAGGTTTCGCGCAGCAGTGCGTAGACCTTGGCGCCGCGGTGGATCGGCGCCACGTAATAGGGGCGCTCGAGGTAGACGAAGGGAATGCCGTTGGCGGGAACGAAGGTCTCGATCTCGATGGTCTGCGTGGTCTTGGGATAGGCGGCGGCGATCTCCTCGTCGCTCAGCACCACGTACTGGCCATCCTCGTACGCGACGCCCTTCACGATCTGCTCGCGCTGGATCTCGCGGCCGGTCTTCTTGTTGATGCGCTTGTAGCCGACCGGGTCCATGGTGCGCTTGTCGAGCCAGTCGAAATCGATGCCGTGGTCGACCGTGGCCGAATACAGCGCCACCGGGATGTGGACCAGGCCGAAGCTGATCGCACCCTTCCACAACACGCGCGGCGCAGGGGTCTTGGATGTAGCCATGGCGAGAACCTCCAGCCTTGTAAACTAAGTCGCGTGGCCGCGCGCCGGTGTAGGAACGCGGCGGCGCGCGGCGTCAGGGCCGGACGCGGCCGGCGCGCCGGCGATGCCGAAAAACCGACTCGCGAACCCCAACTGCGGATCCTCCATTCACCTATGAAGAAACATGCCGTCCTGATCACGCTGACCCTCCTGAGCACCTTCAGTGCCTGGGCCCAGCGCGGCGCCTACGTGTACGAGAACGACCGCCGCTATTGCGCCAGCGGCAGCTCCGGCGTCGACTTCGACCGCTGCATGCGGCGGCTTCGGCATGACCGCGAACGCAACGAGCGCGACAGGTACGAACAACGCGAATACGACGGCCGCCGGCAATGGGCGGAACCGCCCGCGCCGCCGCCCCCTCGGCAGTGGGAAGGCCCGCCGCCGGCCGAGCGGCCGAGGCTGAGCGACATGCAGCAGCGCGCCCTGGACAACTGCGCCATGCTGGCGCCGCGCGACCAGCCCCGATGCCGTGCGACGGTGATGTCGACCGTGCGCTGAGCCCTCAGGACGCGCGGGCCGGCGGCGCTGGCCGCTGCAAGTCGCGCTCGCTCTCGACCGCGAAATAGAACCACTCGGTGCCGGGCAGTGCGGCCGAGTTGGGAAACACGATGAAGCCGTCGCGCTCGGCATGCAGGATGCTGCCGTCCTCGCGCACGCCGATCGGCTCGCCGCGCGCGACCGGATCGAAGGTGGCCCACTCGCGCACGAACTGGTCGTCCTCGTGCTGGCGGTCGGTCACGCTGACGAGCCGCAGCAGCTTCGGCCGTGCCGGCGGCGGCGCATCCGGAACCGGCGCGACCATGCCGAGCAGCCGCAGCGCCGCGAGGATCGCCGCCTGCGCGACATCGGGCGCGGCCGGGTCGGCATGCTGGCCGCATTCGAGCGTGACGCCATAGCCGCCGCGGCTTCGCATGTACTCGTTGGTGCCCCAGCCGAAGGCCAGCGCCGCCTCGTCGGCCGGCCGGCCGCCGGCACGCTGCGCCAGCCCCGCGGCATAGATGTCGAGCCAGCCCTCGACCACGCGCGAGGTGCCCAGATGCAGCGCGAGCTGGCCTTCCTCGAAGGCGCGCGCGAAGGGCTCGAGCGTGCCGCTGTTGTCGCGCGGGCCGATCATCGCGAAGGCTTCGCCCTCGCTCTGGAACGAATGCAGGTCGAGCAGCACGTCGTGCTGCGCGAGCAGCGGGCACAGCACATCGGTGATGCGGCCTTCGTAGTCGGCGGGACCGTCGCCGGGCCGGCTGGGACGGAACAGGCGGTTGAGGTTGCGCTCGCCTTCGCGCCGGCCGAGGCGCCGCGCAAGGGGGTTGGCGACCGGCACCATCGTCAGCCGGCCGCGCAGCAGCTGCAGCGCGCCGGCATCGAGCTCGGCCAGCGTGCGCTCGATGCCGGCGGTGCCGCAGGTCTCGTCGCCATGCACGCCGCCGATCACGATCAGCCGCGGGCCCGGCTGCAGGGCGGCGAAGCCATGGATGCGCAGGGTGTCGCCGGCGATCGGCTCGGTGCGTGAAACGGTCATCTCGCTGGCCATCCTACAGGCCGGCCTCGGGCGGTCCTACCGTGTTTTCGCTATCAGGCCTTGCGCACGGCGCCGAGTTCGGCGTGCATCGACGCGATCACGCCCGCATAGTCCTTCGCGCCGAACACCGCGCTGCCGGCCACGAAGGTGTCGGCGCCCGCGCTCGCGATGCGCGCGATGTTGTCGACCTTGACGCCGCCGTCGACCTCCAGCCGGATGTCGCGTCCGGTGGCGTCGATGCGCTTGCGCGCGAGTTCGATCTTGCGCAGGGCCGAGTCGATGAAGCTCTGGCCGCCGAAGCCGGGGTTGACGCTCATGATCAGGATCAGGTCGATGTCGTCGATCAACCAGTCGAGCACTTCCAGCCCGAGCCCCGGATTGAAGACCAGCCCCGCCTTGCAGCCGGCCGCCTTGATGGCCTGCACGCTGCGGTGCGCATGCGGCGATGAATCCGGGTGGAAGCTGATGTAGTCGGCGCCGGCCTCGGCGAAGGCGACGGCCAGCGCATCGACCGGATGGATCATCAGGTGGACGTCCATCGGCACCGGCGTGCCGTCGGGCTTCTGCGCGTGCGGCTTGAGCGCGCGGCAGACCATCGGGCCGAAGGTGAGGTTGGGCACGTAATGGTTGTCCATCACGTCGAAGTGAATCCAGTCGGCGCCGGCCGCGATCACGTCGCTCACTTCGGCGCCGAGGCGCGCGAAATCGGCCGAAAGGATGGAGGGTGCGATACGAAACGGGCTGCTCATGGTGACAATTGTCGCAGGGCAGGCTCCAATGCAGGCTGCGTCGGGCATTCCGATGCGTGCCGGCCCGGCTCGAAGGCCATTCGCAAATCGGAGCGAGGAAAAAACAATGAGTCCTGATACACCCCTGCTCGCAGGCCAGATCGTCGTGCGCGTCTGCCTGTTCCTGGCGGCCGCCATCTCGCTGTTCGGCGGTTCGCTCCAGATGGTTCTCGGGCAGCCCGACACCAGCCCGCGCCTGGACAACGTCCACCGCTTCATGGCCGGCATCTATTTCTCGATGGGGCTGATCTGCATCTGGACCGGGATCACCGTGCGCCAGCAGGACGTCCTGATCTACCTGATCGCATTCGGCATCCTGCTCGGGGGCATCGGCCGGCTGGTGTCCATGCGCAAGGTCGGGCTGCCCGAGCCGAGGGCGGTGTGGCTCGGCTACCTGATCCCGGAACTGGTCCTGCCCTTCGTCATCGCGATCGCGCACTGCGCGGGCAGTTGAAGTCGCGGGCCCATGGCCCGATGGCAGAATTCCCCGCATGCCCCAAGTCCAAGTCACCGTCGCGAACCTCAGCGGACATGCCCAGACCGTCCATGTGTTCGACACCCTCCGGGGCGGCACGCGCCCCGTCACGGGCAGCCCGTTCTCGCTCGGCCAGGGCGATCGATCGGCGCCTTTCGGCGTCAATGCCGACCCGCGCGGACACGGCCTGGTCGCGTTCCGGTGCGCGAGCGGCGTCACCTCGTCGGGCATCGAGGTGAGCGAAGGCGCGAACATCGCCATCCGGTGACGGGTTGCGGCCACCATCAACTCCCCAGGCCGACCGAGGAACGAACACATGTCGATGGCGCTGCACCCATGGGCCCTGGCCGGGATGAGTCTCTTGCTGATGAGCGTTGCATCGGCGCAGCCCACCGAGCGCCGGCCGGTCGAGCCCGCGCACGAAGCGGCGCCGGTCTTCACGCGTGCGCGCTTCACCTCTACGCACGAAGAAGCCGACGGCAGGCTCTATGTCCGATTGAAGCTGCTGCCGAGGTCCAAGATTCCGTTCACCACCCAGACCTTCCGCGTGGCCGACCGCGCGCTGCTGGCGGGCATTCCCGAAGGCGCCTGGGTCGAGTTCACCTCGAGGCACGTCGAAGGCGAGAACCGGGTGACGGCGATCCGGGCCGTTGCAGAATGCAGGCGCTTTCAGACCTGCTGACCGGGCCGCCGTCGTCGAGGCGTCCGCCCGAATCAGGCGGACGCGGCGATCCCGGAACGGCCAACCGATTCCCCACCTGGAGTCCTCATGTACCACTACCCCGCGGACATCTACACGGAACCCGAACCGAATGCCGACACGCTGGCCAACCTCGGCCCGCTTTCCGGCATGGCCGGCATCTGGTCCAGCGCTGCCGGCCAGGACGTCAATCCGAAGCCTGACGGCCCCGAGCATCAGCGCTTCATCGAGCGCTACGAACTCCAGCCGATCGACGCCCAGACCAACGGGCCGCAGCTTTTCTACGGGCTGCGCTATCACACGCGGATCGTGAAGCCGGATGATCCGGAGACCTTTCACGACCAGGTCGGCTACTGGCTGTGGGAACCCGCCACGCACGCCATCCTGCTGACGCTGTCGATTCCCCGTGGCCAGACCGCGATGGCCACCGGCCAGGCCAGTCCCGATGCGAAGTCCTTCACGCTCGAAGCCGTGCGCGGTTCGCTCACCAACGGCATCGTGTCCAATCCTTTTCTCGAGCAGGCGTTTCGCACGGACCGCTTCACGATCAAGGTCGACATCCACGCGGATGGCACCTGGTCGTACGAGCAGGACACGCTGCTGACCATCCCCGGCCAGACCGAGGCGTTTCACCACACCGATCGCAACCGGCTGCACAGGATCGCCGAGCCCACACCCAACCCGACGGCGCTGGCGGCGCGACAGGCGGCCTAGGGGCTCAGGTCATGCCGGCCCGATCTGCGTGGCGGATTCAGCCGGTCGAGGCAACACGCTGGCCTGTTGGAGATTCGGATCTTCGTCACTGGGCCACTCCGTCGGCGAGGCTGCGGCGTGCCACTGCCGCGAACCAGGCGGCGCCGATCGGGATCAGCGCGTCGTTGAAGTCATAGGACGGGTTGTGCACGAGGCACGGGCCCGGACCGTGCCCGCCGTCGCGATGCCCACCATCGCCAGCGCCGATCAGCATGTAGCAACCAGGCACGCTCTGCAGCATGAAGGCGAAGTCCTCGGAGTTCATCAGCCGCGGAGCATCGCCGTCGACCTGGTCATGGCCGAACATCTCGACGGCGACGGCCTTGGCCAGCTCGCTCTCGCGTGGGTGATTGACCAGCACCGGGTACGAGCGTTCGAAGTCCAGCCGCGCCGTGCAACCCATCGCCTGCGCGGTGCCGGCGACGATCTCTCGCATGCGACGCTCGACCAGATCGAGCACCGCTGCGTCGTGCGACCGCACAGTGCCGGCCAGCCAAGCCGAATCCGGGATCACGTTGACGGTGTCGCCACCGTGCAGTTGCGTCACGGACAGCACAGTACCGTCTTGCGCCGGCCGGTTGCGCGACACGATGGTCTGCAGCGCGGCGAGGATCTGCGCCGCGCACACGAGCGGGTCGTTCGCCGCATCGGGTTGCGACGCGTGGCCGCCCTTGCCCTGCACGTCGATGCGAAAGCGGTTGCTCGACGCGAGGAAGGGGCCGGTGCGCACCGCAAACCGCCCCTGCGGCGCGCCCGGCGAATTGTGCATCGAGAACACCGCGTCGCAGGGGAAGCGCTCGAACAGGTCGTCGTCGATCATCGCCTTCGCGCCCGCTTGCCCGCCTTCTTCGGCGGGCTGAAAGATGCAGTGCACGGTACCGTCGAAGCCGCCGTCGCGCGCCAAGGCCCAGGCGGCGGCGAGCAGCGTTGCGGTGTGGCCGTCGTGCCCGCATGCGTGCATCCGGCCAGCGTGGCGGGAGCGATGCTTGAAGTCGTTGACCTCCTGCATCGGCAGCGCGTCCATGTCCGCCCGCAGGCCGACCATGCGCTCGCTGTGGCCGCGCCGCAGGCGGCCGACAACGCCGGTGCCGCCGATGCCGGTCGTCACTTCCCAGCCCCACTCTCGCAGGCGTTCGGCGACGATGCCGGCGGTCCGGTGCTCGGCGAAACCGAGCTCGGGATGGGCGTGCAGGTCGCGCCGGATGCGGGCGAACAGCGGGTTGGCGAGTACGTCACGCAGCGTGACGTCGCTCATTGCATCCGCGCCCGAATGCTGCGCGCCTTCGCTTCGTCTGCTGCGATGCGCCCGGCGAAGCCGCTGCGTTCGGCGGCACCGACCACTGTGAAGCCAAGATCGCCCAGAGACGCGGCCAGCGTCTTGTCGGCCAGCGCCGCCTCGAGCGCGCGACGCACGTGGTCCAGGCGTTCCGGTGCGAGCCCCTTGGGTGCGAACAGCCCGATCCAGCCTCGCGCTTCGATCCCGCTGACGAGCTTGCCTTCGTTGAGCGTCGGCACATCCTTCAACAACGGATCGCGCTGGAGCTGGGCCAGGCCGATCGCCTTCAACCGGCCGGCGCGCAGGTGCGGCAGTGCCGTGCTCGGAACCAAGATCGCGAGATCGATTTGGCCTCCGATAACGTCGTTGACGATGGGCCCAGCGCCCTTGTATGGCACGTGCACCATACGCACCTGGGCGCGCTGTTGCAGGTCTTCCATCGTCAAGTGTTGAAACGTACCGACGCCCGGGCTGCCGTAGGTGATGCTTTCGGGCTTGGTGCGCAACTGCTGGATCAGCTCGTCCAGCGTCGACTGCGGCAGATCCTTGCGCGCGACGAGCAGCGACGAGTTGGTGGCGATCGCGCCGATCGGCGTGAAGTCCTGCGTCGCATAGCGCACGTTCGGATTCAGCACTGGGGCGAGCACGATGTCGTTGTTGGTGCCGGCCAGCAGCGTGTAGCCGTCTGCAGCGGCGGCAGCGACCTTCGCGGCACCGAGCGCACCGCCGACACCGCCGACGTTGTCGATCACGAACGTCGCGCCTAGCGCCTTCTGGAGTCTCGGCTGCAGCAGGCGCATCGCGGCGTCGACCGACCCCCCGGCGGGGAACGGCACGACGATCTTGATCGGACGGTCCGGATAGGTCTGAGCGTGGGCGAAAGGCGTCGCGAGTGCGGCGCCCATCATCAGCGTAGACAGGATCTGGCGGCGGGTTGTCATGGTGGCGGCTCCTTGAAGGGGTCGCTCCATTGTCTGGAAAGCGCAGCGGCGAGCGGCGCAGAATGCGTCGGAGGTATTCAAGGATCGAATATGTCCAAGCCGCCTGTCGCCTTGCCCGCCTCCACGCTTCTGAACCGCCTGCTCGCGCGAACACGTCTGCGTCAGCTGCAGGTGCTTGTGCGCGCAGCCGAGCTGGGCAGCATCCAGCGTGCGGCCCACGAGGTTGGCCTCAGCCAGGCCGCCGCGACCAAGGCCGTCGGCGAACTCGAGCGGCTCGTCGAGGTGCGCCTGCTCGAGCGTCACGCGCGCGGCGTGCGCCCGACTGCAGTCGGCCACGACCTGCTGCCGCTCCTGCGCGGCATGCTGGGCGCTCTGCACGGCTGCGCTGAAGCGCTCGGCGCGCACAGCCAGCGCGGCGGAGAGTTGCTGCGCATCGGCGCCATCACGGGTGCGGTAACGGCGCTTCTGACACGGGCCCTCCCCTCGTTTGCCGACCGTCATCAAGGGGTGCATGTCGAACTGACCGAAGCGACGCCGGAGGTCCTGTATGCCGGCTTTGCCGACGGGCGGCTCGACGCGCTGCTGGTGCGGCGGCCGGCGATCGCGGCCGTGGGCAGTCGATTCGAGCCGCTCTACGATGATCGGGCGCTGGTGTGCTGCGGGCCCGACCATCCGCTGGCGCGACGCCGGGAGGTGAGGCTGCCGCAACTGCTCAACGAGGAATGGCTGCTGCCGCCGCTCGGTTCGCTGATGCGCGAGGCCTTCGAACGGCTGTTCGAGCCCTTCGGTCGGGCGCCTGCTCGAACGCGGCTGACTACACGCTCGCTGCCCCTCGTGCTGCTGTCCTTGCGCGACCGCCGGGTGCTCGCGATGGCACCGGCGAGCAACGTCGATCGCTTCGTCGAAGCGGGGCTGCTGCACGCGCTACCGGTGGACTCGCTCCACGCGTTGCCGCCGGTGGGAATGCTGTTGCCGGAGATGGGCGCCAAGGGCGCCGCATTGAATCTTCTGGAAACGCTTCTGCGGCAGCGCGCCGAATGAAGGGCCGGTAGCGTTTCCCGGTACCGCTCTGGGTTCAATGACTTGGTGCGTTGTGCGCATTCAGGAATCTGCGCCGAACGACCGGTTGAATCCGCCGTCGGCACGCTCACCGACTCGAGCATGGTTGTCGCCCGCAAGTCCGGCGATCAGAATGATCCCCGGGACCTGCGGCCCATCGAACAGCCGCCTCAATCCTCCCCCCATCGCCAGCGCGGCGGCTCGCCCTTGAGCCAGCACGCGGCGACGAGGAGCAGGGTCAGCACGGTGGCGAGCACAACGAAAGCGACAGGCTCGCGGTCCGGACGGAAACGCAGTGCGGCCACGCCCAACAGCACGAAGTACACGACCAGCACAGCCCAGCCTTGCCAGCGCGACGGAACACCCCAGCCCCAGCCATAGCGCTTGGCTGGGAACCAGTATTCGGGCTCTGATGACATCGCACGCGTGCTATGCGCCGGCCGGCGGCGCGGCCGGGACCAGCCCGTAGCGGGTCATGACGGCGATCAGCGCGGCCTTGTCCGGCGGGCCGCCGGCACCGACCACGCTGGCGACATCGCGAAAGTACTGCGCGCCGATGTCCGGCGACTGCACGACGAGCGCGCGTGCCGGTGCCGCGAAGGGATTCGAGAACTGATGAACGCTGCCTTTCGGGCTCGACATGGTCTCGCCCGCGGCGAGGTCGCGCGTCTGGTCATCGACCGAATAGCGCAACGTTCCTTCCAGCACATAGATGCACTCGTCGTTCCTCGTGTGGCTGTGCGGTGGCGGCACGTTCGAGCCGGGCGGCACCGTGAGCTCGAACATGCCGACACTGTCGGTCTGCGACCCATCCACGAGATAGCGGATGGACAACTGGCCGGCGCGGATGGTCGCTGAAGGATCGGTCATTTCATTTCTCCATGGAGTCGAACAGGAAAGAATGCGGCGCGTGCCGGAACGGGACTGCGGCGTCGCTGCCGCTAGAGAACGAGCGACAACGCAAAGGTCAGCACGAGCCCCATCACCGAGATGATGGTCTCCATCAGCGACCAGGTCTTGATCGTCTGCCCCACCGTCAAGCCGAAATATTCCTTCACCAGCCAGAAGCCGGCGTCGTTGACGTGCGAGAAGAACAGCGACCCGGCACCGACGGCCAGCACGACCAGCGACAGATGATTGGGCGACAGCCCGGTCGCGAGCGGCGCGACGATGCCCGCGGCCGTCACGGTCGCGACCGTCGCCGAGCCGGTCGCGAGGCGGATCAGCACCGCGACGATCCAGCCCAGCACCAGCGTCGACAGGCCGACCGCGAGCGCGATCTTGGCGATGGCCGTGCCGGTGCCGCCATCGACCAGCGCCTGCTTGAAGCCGCCGCCGGCGCCGACGATCAGCATCACGCCGACCACCGGCGTCAGGCTGGCGCCGATCTTCTTCGCCAGCTGGGAGGCCGAGAAGCCGACCGCGGTGCCGAAGCTCACCATCGCCAGCAGCACGGCGATCAGCAAGGCGAACACCGGATCGCCGATGAAGTCCAGCGCCGGGCGCAGTGCGGAGGTCTTGTCCATCCAGATGTCGGCGCCGGCCTTGATCAGCATCAGCACGAGCGGGGACAGCAGGGTGATCAGCGTCCATGCGAAGCTCGGACTGCGGCTCGGCCTCGGGTCCTGCGCGTTCGCGGCGCCATCGGCCGCGGCGCCCGTCGCGGTGACCGCGAGCCCGGCGCCGGCCGCGCCGATCGGCACCATGCGCGCCGCGAGCGCGCCGAACAGCGGGCCGGCGACGGCCACGGTCGGGATGGCGATCAGCAATCCGAACGCGAGGGTCACGCCGACATCCGCATGCAGCACCGCGATGGCCGCGAGCGGACCGGGGTGCGGCGGAATGAAGCCGTGCAGCACCGACAGCCCGGCCAGCGCCGGAATCCCGAGCCGCATCGCGGGCCCCTTCGAGCGGTGCACCGCGAGCATGACCACGGGGATCAGCAGCACGAGCCCGATCTCGAAGAACATCGGAATGCCGATGATGCTGGCGACCAGTGCCATCTTCCAGGGCAGCGTGGCGGGGCGCCCGCGCAGCAGCGTCTCGACCAGCTTGTCGGCGCCGCCGGAATCCGCGAGCAGCTTGCCGAGCATGGCGCCGAGCGCGATCAGCACGCCGACGTAGCCGAGCACGCCGCCGACGCCGTTTTCGTACGAGGCCGTCACCTTCTCCAGCGGAATGCCCGAGCCGACGCCGACGAACAGGGCGCCGATGGTCAGCGCGAGAAAGGCATGCACCTTGAGCCAGACGATCAGGAGGACCAGGATCGCGATGCCGGCGGCCGCGACGATCAGCACCTGGATGTCGTGCGCGCTCAGGGGGGAGGAAGTGGTCATGGCAGCTCGAGTGTGTCGACGATGATCTGGGCAATGGCGGAAGGCGCGGGGCCGATGTCGACGCGCATCGCGGGTTCGTCCGCCGCGGGTTCCTCGAGGTCGGCGAACTGGCTGTCGAGCAGACTCGAGGGCATGAAGTGACCGTGGCGTGCCGCGAGGCGCGCGGCGATGGTCTCGCGCGAGCCGGCGAGGTAGACGAACTCCACGCCCGCGCCGCGCCGGCCGATCACGTCGCGGTAGGCGCGCTTGAGCGCCGAGCAGGTGATGATGCCGCTCGCGCCGGCATCGAGGCGCTCGTCGACCCAGCCCGCGACCTTCTCGAGCCAGGGCGCGCGATCCTCGTCGTTGAGCGGATGCCCGGCCTTCATCTTCTCGATGTTCGATGGCGGATGCAGCGCATCGCCTTCCTCGAAGGGCCAGCCGAGGCGGCCGGCCAGGATCGCGGCGACAGTCGTCTTGCCGCAACCCGAGACACCCATGAGCACCAGCACCACGGGCTTCGCGACGGGACGGGACATCGGGGGTTCTCCTTTTGGACGGTCGCCGTCAGTCGACGGTGATGTCGTGATTAGAACCACAAACCGCCCGCCGTGCCACGGCCCGCGGCAGCGAACGGCACGATGAGGAATTCCGCACCGCGGATCCGGCGGCCTCGGGCGGCTACTGCTTGCGCACGTGCACGACGCCGGTCATGAACGGGTGGACGCTGCACACGTAGGTGTAGTCGCCCTCCTTGGCGAAGACGAACTCGAACTTGTCGTCCGTGTCCATGGCCTTCGAGACGAACAGCTTGGTCTTGTCCTGACTGATCACGGTGTGCGGCGTCTCGTCATGGTTGATCCAGCGCACGGTCGTACCCGGCGCGACGGTGATTTCCATCGGCATGAACATGAACTTGTTGATGTCGACGGTGGCGACGGATGCGGCATGGGCCGCGAGGCCGACGAAGGTCGCAAGGGTGCCCAGCACCACGCCGCGCAAGACTCTGGCGCGCGGGCTGGCGCCACCGAAAGAGACTCGGTTCATTGAAAAATCTCCTGTGAAAACGAGTTGATCAGCGATCGAGCGGGCGGTCGACCATCGCGAGTTCGCGCTGGCCGCGCACCAGGTTCAGCTGGCGCGTACCGAGCAGCTTGCCGAGCTCGCCGGCCGGGACCGTGACGGGCCCCGGTTCACCGATGCCTTCCTGTCCGGGCGTGGGCAGCGGGTAGGCCAGCGACATCGCGGTGTGCAGCGACACGTGACCTTCGACCTTCTGCAGCACCTGATGAATATGGCCGTTGAGCACGGTGACGGAGCCATAGGGACGCAGCAGCGCAAGCGCCTGATCGGAATCGGCGGTGCCCCAGCCCCAGGGCTCCCAGATGGTCCACAGCGGAATGTGCGCGAGCACGACGATCGGCGTCGAGTGCGAGACGCCCGCCAGGTCCTTCTTGAGCCAGGCCAGCTGATCATCGCCGAGCGCAGCCATCGTGCCGGCCTTGAAGTTGAGCACGTTCGTCAGCCCGACGAAATGCACGCCGCCCTGGTTGAAGCTGTACCAGCCGCGGCCCTTGCCGTCGTGGTCGAAGTACTTGAGGTAGCCGGCGATGCCGTCGTCGATGGCGTCGTGTTCGCCGGGGACCGTGTGGATCCGATCGACGTGCAGCTCCTGGAAGATCTCCTTGGCACGACCGAACTCGTCGGCCCTGGACAGATGGCTCACGTCGCCCGTGTGGACGGCGAAGGCCGGCGCGACCGGAAGCGCGTTGATGTCCGCGATGGCGTGGCGCAGGCTGCCGACCACGTCCGGGTTGGCGGCCTTGTTGAAGCCGATGTGCGTGTCGCTGATCTGCACGAAGGTCAGCGCGCCCTTCGCGCCCGCTTGCGGCGTTGCGGTGTGGGTCGCGCCGAGCGCGACGGGTATGCCGCCGGAGAGGGTCCAGACAACGGCGGCTCCGCTCCATGCGGACAGGCAACCGAGCGCCTGACGGCGGCCCGGATCATGGGTTTTCATGGCTTTCGCTCCTTGAGGTAGATGGCTACCCCATGCATGACTGCACGAGCGAAAGATCTATTCCCGGTCAGCCCAGAACGTCGTTGACCTGTTCGTTGAACTCGGTCTGGCTCACGGCCGCGCCGATCTCGCGCGGCAGCGCGTCGCGTGCCGAGAACACGCCCAGGATGCGCGTGCCAGCGACCATCGGCAGATGGCGAAAGCCGCGCTCCAGCATCAGCACCACGGCATCGGAGACGCGCATCTCCGGCGGCACGCAGATCGGATTGGGCGTCATGACTTCGCGCGCCGTGGCACGGTCGGCGTCGAGCCCGCGCGCCAGCACGCGGGTCATGAGGTCGCGCTCGGTGAGGATGCCGAGCAGGATGTCCGGCGGCTCCATCACGAGCACGCTGGTGCAATTGGCGCGGGTCATCACGCAAGCGACGTGGCGCGCGGTGGCCTGCGGGCCGACGCGAATCACCTGCTTGTGCGTAACGGACTGATACACGGTGCGTTCTGCCATGGTGGTCCCTCCTGGCGAGTCGCTATGTTGCGGCCGCCGGCCGCTCAGCGCAAGCTGTCGTTGAGTTTTTCGAGGGCCCGCGCGCCGGGACACAGCTCGGCGGTGTCGAGTGCGTTGAGCGGATGGTCGCTGGTGTTGAGCGCCCCGTGCAGATCGGTCGCCAGCGGATCGACGTAGAGCAGGCCCGTCACCACCTCGCCCATCTCGTGGTGCCGCTGCATGTAGGCCATGGCGGCATAGCGGTCGCCGGGGTTGTAGTCCGGGTGCAGGCTGCGCAGGCGCAGCAGCGTGCCGTCGTGCTGGCGCACGTCCAGCACTTCGCCGGGCGCCATGTCGACGCTGATCTCGTCGCGGCCGCTGATGAAGTCGATGCGGCTCACCGCCTCGTTGTGCTCGCGCACGTAGTCGTAGCTCTTGGTGCTGCCGGGGTGGTTGTTGAAGGCCACGCAGGGGCTGATGACGTCGATGAAGGCGGCGCCGCCATGGCTGATCGCGCCCTTGATCAACGGTACCAGCTGCGCCTTGTTGCCCGAGAAGCCGCGCCCGACGTAGGTGGCGCCCAGCTGCAGCGCCATGGCCACGAGGTCTACCGGGCTGTCGCTGTTGACGACGCCTTTCTTGCTCTTGGAGCCCTGGTCGGCGGTGGCCGAGAACTGGCCCTTGGTCAGGCCGTAGACGCCGTTGTTCTCGACGATGTAGGCCATGCGCACGCCACGCCGCATGGCGTGCGCGAACTGGCCCAGGCCGATGGAGGCCGAATCGCCGTCGCCCGACACGCCCAGATACAACAGGTCGCGGTTGGCGAGGTTGGCGCCGGTCAGCACGCTGGGCATGCGGCCGTGCACGGTGTTGAAGCCGTGCGAGGCGCCGAGGAAATAGTCCGGCGTCTTGGAGCTGCAGCCGATGCCCGAGAGCTTGGCCACGCGATGCGGCTCGATGTCCAGTTCCCAGCAGGCCTCGATGATGGCGGCGGAGATGGAATCGTGGCCGCAGCCGGCGCACAGGGTGGAGATCTTGCCCTCGTAGTCGCGCCGCGTGTAGCCGACCTTGTTGGTGGCCAGCGTCGGATGGCGCAGACGGGGCTTGGCGAGATAGGTCATGCGGGCTCCTTGCTGTCGGTGGCATCGGCCGCGTGCGCCTGCAGGTGCGCGCTGATGGCCTGAACGATGAAACGTGCCGTGATCGGGGTGCCGTCGAAATGCAGCACGCGCACGAGGCGCGCCGCATCGACGTCCAGCTCGTTGGCCAGCAGGCTGCGCATCTGGGCGTCGCGGTTCTGCTCGACCACGAAGACCTGACGATGCTGCGCGAGGAACTGCGCCACGCTGTCCGGAAACGGAAAGGCCCGCAGCCGCAGCGCGTCCAGATGGATGCCGCGCGCCTCCAGCGTCTCCAGCGCCTCGCGCATCGACGGGCTGGTCGAGCCGAAATAGATCACGCCGAGATCCGTCTTCGCAGCGGCCGGCTGCAGCACCGGCTGCGGCACGAGGGTGGCAGCGGTCGCGAACTTCTTCAGCAGCCGTTCCATGTTGTAGATGTAGTCGGGGCCGCGTTCCGAGTAGCGCGCATAGGCATCGCGCGTGGTGCCGCGCGTGAAGAAGCTGCCCTTGGTCGGGTGCGTGCCCGGCAGCGTGCGCCACGGGATGCCGTCGCCGTCCACGTCCTTGTAACGGCCGAAATCGCGGCCGGCTTCCAGCGCCTCGGCGCTCATGACCTTGCCGCGGTCGTAGGCCTTGCCGTCGTCCCAGGCGAAGGGCTCGCACAGGCGCTGGTTCATGCCGATGTCGAGGTCGGTCATCACGAACACGGGCGTCTGCAGGCGGTCGGCCAGATCGAGCGCCGCGGCCGCGTGCTCGAAGCACTCGTGCGGATCTTCCGGGAACAGCAGCACATGCTTGGTGTCGCCGTGCGAGGCATAGGCGCACGAGAGGATGTCGGCCTGCTGCGTGCGCGTCGGCATGCCGGTGGAAGGCCCGCCGCGCTGCACGTTGATGAGCGTGACCGGGATCTCGGCGAAGTAGGCCAGGCCGATGAACTCGGTCATCAGCGAGACGCCCGGCCCCGAGGTCGCGGTGAAGGCCCGGGCGCCGTTCCAGCCGGCGCCGACCACCATGCCGATCGAGGCGATCTCGTCTTCCGCCTGCACGATCGCGAAGCGATGCTGGCCGGTTTTCGGATCGACGCGCAGCTTGCTGCAGTAGCGCTGGAAGGCCTCGGCCACCGAGGACGAGGGCGTGATCGGATACCAGGCCGCGACCGTCGCGCCGCCATACACGCAGCCCAATGCCGCCGCGCTGTTGCCGTCGACGAAGATCCGCTGGCCCACGCGGTCGGCGCGCCGCACCTGCAGGCCCAGCGGTTCGCGCAGATGCTCGCGCGCGAAGTCGCAGCCCAGGTGCAATGCCTGCACGTTGGAGGCCAGCAGCTTTTCCTTGCCCTTGTACTGCTCGCCGAAGAGCTTCTCGACCACCTCCGGCTCGATGCCCAGCAGGATCGCCAGCGCGCCGACGTAGACGATGTTCTTGAACAGCTGGCGCTGGCGCGGGTCGTTGTAGACCGCGTTGCAGATCTCGGTCAGCGGCATGCCGATCACGCGCACGTCGCTGCGGAACTTCGACGGCGGCAGCGGCCGCGTGCTGTCGTAGAACAGGTAGCCGCCGGGCTCCAGTTCGGCCACGTCGGCGTCCCAGGTCTGCGGGTTCATCGCCACCATCATGTCGGTGCCGCCGCGGCGTCCCAGGTGGCCTTGCTCGGTGACCCGCACTTCGTACCAGGTCGGCAGGCCCTGGATGTTGCTGGGGAAGATGTTGCGCGGACTCACCGGCACGCCCATGCGCAGGATGGCCTTGGCGAAGAGCTCGTTGGCCGAGGCCGAACCCGAGCCGTTGACGTTGGCGAACTTGATGACGAAGTCGTTGACTGCCTCGATCTGCTTCACGCTCATGCCGGAACTCCTTGCGTCGGCGCGCTCTGCGCCTTGCGCGCGTCAGGGCCTGCCGGCGTCATCTTCAACAGGAATTTCTGCATGTCCCAGGCCCCCGTCGGACAGCGCTCGGCGCACAGCCCGCAATGCAGGCACACGTCCTCGTCCTTGACCATCACGCGGCCGGTCTTCAGGCCGCCGGACACGTAGAGGTCCTGCGTCAGGTTGAGCGCGGGCGCCTTCAACCGAGGTCGCAGATCCGCTTCCTCGCCGTTGGTGGTGAAGGTGATGCAGTCCATCGGGCAGATGTCCACGCAGGCATCGCATTCGATGCAGGCGGGCTCGGTGAACACGGTCTGCACATCACAGTTCAGGCAGCGCTCGGCCTCCTTGAAGGCGGTGGCGGCATCGAAACCCAGCTCGACTTCGACGCGGATGCTGGCCAGCGCGGTCTCGGCCTTGCTCCACGGCACCTTGTAGCGCAGGTCGTTGGAGGTGTCGTTGTCGTAGCTCCATTCGTGGATGCCCATCTTCTGCGACACCAGGTTGGTCATGGGCGGCGGACGCACGTAGACCGGCTCGGCATGCAGCAGCTTGTCGATCGACACCGCGGCCTCGTGCCCGTGGGCCACGGCCGTGATGATGTTCTTGGGGCCGAAGGCCGCATCGCCGCCGAAGAAGACCCGCGGCACCGAGGACTGGAAGCTCTTCTCGTCGAGCTTCGGCAAGCCCCACTTGTCGAAGGCGATGCCGCAGTCGCGCTCGATCCAGGGGAAGGAATTCTCCTGGCCGACCGCGACCAGCACCTCGTCGCATTCGAAGAAGGCTTCCGGCTCGCCGGTGGGCACCAGCGAGCGGCGGCCCTGCGCGTCGTACTCCGCGCGCACGATCTCGAAGCGCATGCCGATCAGCTTGCCGTTCTCGTGCACGAAGGCCTTGGGCACATGGAAGTTGATGATCGGAATGCCTTCGTGCTGGGCGTCTTCCTTTTCCCAGGGCGAGGCCTTCATCTCCTCGAAGCCGCTGCGCACGATGACCTTGACGTCGGTGCCGCCCAGGCGGCGCGCCGAGCGGCAGCAGTCCATCGCCGTGTTGCCGCCGCCCAGCACGATCACGCGCTGGCCGATCGACGTCACGTGGCCGAAGGAGACGGAGTTGAGCCAGTCGATGCCGATGTGGATACTGGCCGCCGCCTCCTGCCGGCCCGGCGCGTCGAGGTCGCGCCCGCGCGGCGCGCCGCAGCCGACGAAGATCGCGTCCCAGTCCTCGGCCATCAGCGCCTTCATCGAGTCGATGCGCTGGCCGCTGCGGAACTCGACGCCGAGGTCGAGGATGTAGCCGGTCTCCTCGTCGATCACCGACTCGGGCAAGCGGAAGCGCGGGATCTGCGTGCGGATGAAGCCGCCGGCCTTGGCCTCGGCGTCGAACACCGTCACGGCATAGCCGAGCGGCGCGAGGTCGCGCGCGACGGTGAGCGAGGCCGGCCCGGCGCCGACGCAGGCGATGCGCTTGCCGTTCTTCGGCGCGACTTTCGGCATGCGCGCGCGCACGTCGTCCTTCATGTCGGCGGCCACGCGCTTGAGCCGGCAGATCGCCACCGGCTCCGGATCCTTGGCGTTGCTTTCCTCGACGCGGCCGCGCCGGCAGGCCGGCTCGCAGGGCCGGTCGCAGGTGCGCCCGAGGATGCCGGGGAAGACGTTGGAAACCCAGTTGACCATGTAGGCGTCGCTGTAGCGGCGCTGCGCGATCATGCGGATGTATTCGGGAACGGGGGTGTGCGCCGGACAGGCGTACTGGCAATCGACGACCTTGTGGAAGTAGGCCGGGTTGGCAATGTTGGTTCGCTGCAAAGCGTGTCTCCTGGCTGCCGCCCGCGAGCCGGAGGGGCCGGCGCGGGGCTGCCGCCAGTATGCGCCGCGCGGGCCGGCGCAAAACCTCGGTTAATCCCGCAGCGCATCAAGGCTGCGCCGGTGCCGGGTTACCGGTAGAAGGCCTCGACCCGGCCCTTGAGCTTGATCAGGAGCGGCTTGCCCTTGCGGTCCAGCGTCTTGCCGGCGGGCACCTTGATCCAGCCTTCGCTGATGCAGTATTCCTCGACGTCGAGCCGCTCGCGGCCGTTGAACCGGATGCCGATGTCGTGCTCGAAGACGACGGCGACGTGGTGCGCGCTGCGCGGGTCGATGGACAGATGGTCGGGAAGAGGCGGCGGGGGCGGGAGGGGCGTGGCTTCGGTCATGGAGGTGGGTTTTGGATCGGGACAGGCCGGTGACGGCGCGCCATGATAGGTCCGCGCCCGCGCCATGGCCTTCCGTTACCATCGAGGCGATGTCCACTGAACCGATCAGCATCCAGGTCGAGCCGCGCTACCTGCCCGACCAGTCTTCCGCGCAGGACCGGGTCCACACCTTCGCCTACACGGTGACGGTGACCAACACCGGCGACGTGGCGGCGCAGCTGATCGCGCGCCACTGGCTGATCAACGATGCGTCCGGCCACGCGCAGGAGGTCAAGGGCCTCGGCGTGATCGGGCAGCAGCCGCTCCTGGCGCCCGGCGAATCCTTCCGCTACACCAGCGGCTGCCGGCTGCAGGCGCCGAGCGGTACCATGCATGGCAGCTATTTCTTCGTGACCGAGCGGGGCGACCGTTTCGACGTTCCGATTCCGATGTTCGTGCTGGAAGCCGATGCGGGGGGCATGCCCACCTCGCGCGTGCTGCACTGAACGCGCCTTTTTTCTTTTCTCGACCCATGAACACCGCGCGCAGGCCGGATGTTCTCGCAGCCGACCGATGATGTCTTTCCCGTCCAACGATCTGCTGGGCTTCTGGTCCGAATGGGTGCGCCCTTCGGCCGGTCTGCCGACCGTGCTGTGGTCGCTGCTGCTGGCCACGGCGGCGGCGGCCGGCCATCTGGTGCAGCGCTACATGGGCCTGCCCAAGGTGATCGGCTATTCGATCGTCGGCACCATCGTCGGCTTCGCCGGTTTCGAGGGCGCGATCTGGCCGCTGCAGGGCATCAGCCAGTTCCTGCTGGAACTGGGCGTGGCCATCGTGCTGTTCGAAGCCGGCGGCCGGCTGCCGCTGCGCTGGTTCCGCCACAACCCGATGGTGCTGTTGCAAAGCCTGCTCGAAGCGACGCTGACCTACTTCGGCGTGTTCTGGGCCCTGCACTGGCTGGGCGTGCCCGACCCGGTGGCCAATCCGGTCGCGCTGATGGCGATCGTCGCCTCGCCCGCGGTGCTGAGCCGCGTCGTGATGGACACGCGCGCCTCCGGCCCGGTCACCGAGCGCGCGATGACGCTGGCGACGCTCAACACTTTCTATGCGCTGGCCCTCGGCTACGCGCAGGCCGGCCTGATCGAGCGTGCACCGCTCGGACTGCTGCAGAAGCTCTATCCGGTGGCCGTGGTGCTCGGCCTGTCCTTCGTGGTCGGCGCGGTGATGGCGCTGGCGCTGCGCTCGGCGCTGCGGGTGATGAGCCCGACCAGCGAGAACACCTCGATCCTGCTCTTGGCCATCATCGCAGCCGGCGCCGCGCTGGCCGCGCACTTCGGCGGGGCGGCGCCGCTGGCGGCGCTGATCGGCGGCGTGCTGCTCAAGGCGCTCAATCCCAAGCCCTGGGCCTGGCCGCGCCAGCTCGGCACCGCGGCCTCGCTGCTGACCATGCTGATGTTCGTGCTGGTGTCGATCGTCGCCGCGCAGGCCGACTGGAGCCTGCCGGTGGCCAGCGTGGTGCTGGCGGTGATCGGCGTGCGCGCCTTCGCCAAGATCGCGGGCGTCGCGATCGCCAACCCGGGCAGCGGCGCGAGCTGGAAGCAGGCCTTCTGGGTCGGCTGCGCGATGTCGCCGCTGTCGTCGATCGCGCTGCTGATCACGTCGAGCTTCGTCGCGGCCTCGCCGCTTCTGGGCACCATGATCACCCAGATCGCGCTGCCGGCGATCCTGCTGATGGAAGTGCTCGGCGCCGTGCTGGCGACGATCGCGATCCACGGCGCCGGCGAGAGCTCGATCCCGTGGACGCCCGAAGCCTTCGGGATCATCGAGGAGACCCAGCGATGAGCACCGCGATGCCGGCGTCGCCGGCGAGCCGCGTGGTGCCGCTCGAGCGCTTCAACAAGTCGGTGGCGCTGTCGCTCGGCGTCGAGCTCGAGCTGCAGCTGGTCAACACCCACGACTACGACCTCGCGCCCTATGCCGAGGACATGCTGCGGCTGATGGCGCAGACGCCGCTGCCCGGCAGCGTGGTGCCCGAGATGACCTCGAGCATGATCGAGATCTCGACCGGCATCTGCCATTCGGCGCAGGACGTGATCCACCAGCTCACGCCGATCCGCGATGCGCTGGTGAAGAACGCCGACAAGCTCAACATCGCGGTGGTCGGCGGCGGCACGCATCCGTTCCAGCAATGGCATGAGCGGCGCATCTACGACAAGCCGCGCTTTCGCGAGCTGTCCGAGCTCTACGGCTACCTCTCCAAGCAGTTCACCATCTTCGGCCAGCACGTGCACATCGGCTGTCCCGATGCCGATGCGGCGCTGCTGATGCTGCACCGCATGTCGCGCTACATCCCGCATTTCATCGCGCTGTCGGCCTCCTCGCCCTTCGTGCAGGGGCAGGACACGCAGTTCGATTCGGCGCGGCTGAACTCGGTGTTCGCGTTCCCCCTTTCGGGCCGCGCGCCCTTCACGCTGTCGTGGAAGGAGTTCGAGAACTACTTCATGCGCATGACCCGCACCGGCGTCGTGCGCAGCATGAAGGACTTCTACTGGGACATCCGGCCCAAGCCCGAGTTCGGCACCATCGAGATCCGCGTCTTCGACACGCCGCTCACCGTCGAGCGCGCGGCCGCGCTGGCGGGCTACGTGCAGTCGCTGGCGGCGTGGTTCCTGCAGGAGCAGCCCTTCACGCCCACCGAGGACGACTACCTGGTCTACACCTACAATCGCTTCCAGGCCTGCCGCTTCGGGCTCGATGCGCTCTACGTCGATCCGGCCAGCGGCGAGCACATGCCGCTGCGCGAGCACATCCTCATGACCATGACGCAGCTCGAATGGCACAGCGAGGCGCTCGATGCGACGCGCGCACTCGGCGAGCTGCGCACCAGCGTCGAGGCCAACCGCAACGATGCGCGCTGGCTGCGCGAGCTGCAGGGGCGGGAACGGCTGCTGGCCGAAGTGATTCGTCAGGCCGCATTGCGCTTTCGAAGCGCCGCCGTGTGAGGACGTGATGAGCGGCCTCGGCGAATTCGACCTGATCGCCCGCTATTTCACGCGGCCCGCGAAGCGCTCTCCGCTGGGCGTGGGCGACGACTGCGCACTGCTCGCGCCGGCGGCCGGCATGCAGCTGGCCGTGTCGTCGGACATGCTGGTCGAGGGCCGCCATTTCCTCTCCACCGTCGAGCCGGCGCGGCTCGGCCACAAGGCGCTGGCGGTCAACCTCAGCGACCTCGCGGCCTGCGGCGCGAAGCCGCTGGCCTTCACGCTGGCACTCGCGCTGCCGCAGGTCGACGAGGCCTGGCTCGAAGGCTTTTCGCGCGGCCTGTTCGCACTGGCCGACGCGCACGGCTGCGAGCTGGTCGGCGGCGACACCACGCGCGGCCCGCTCAACCTGTGCATCACCGTGTTCGGCGAAGTGCCCACCGGCGGCGCGCTGCTGCGCTCGGGCGCGCAGGCGGGCGACGATGTGTGGGTCAGCGGAACGCTGGGCGATGCGCGGCTCGCACTCGACGTGTTTCGCGGCCGGCGCACGCTGCCGGCGGAACTGTTCGCGCTGGCACGCGCGCGCATGGAAGAGCCCACGCCGCGCGTTGCGCTGGGCCAGGCCCTGCGCGGCATCGCGTCGGCGGCGGTCGACATCAGCGACGGACTGGCCGGCGACCTGGGGCACGTGCTGCGCGCGAGCGGCGTCGGCGCGCGGCTCGATGCCGACGCGGTGGCCGGGCGACTCGCGATCGGCGCCCACGCGCTCGCCGCAACGGCGGGCCTCGATGCGCAGGCGCGCCGCGCCTGCACGCTCGCGGGCGGCGACGACTACGAACTGGCCTTCACCGCGCCGGTCACCGCACGCGAAGCAGTGGCGCAGGCCGGCCGTGCATCGGGCACGCCGGTCACACGCATCGGCAGCATCGAGGCCGCGCCCGGCCTGCGCATCGTCGATGCACAGGGCGCGCCGCTGACGCAGCGCTTCGGCGGCTTCGACCACTTCGCTTGAGCGCGGCGGCGGCATCGCGCCGGCGCGCAGCCGTCGAGCGTTTCAGCGCGCGGCCAGCGATGGCACCACGCCGCGCCCGCAGGCCAGCGCGGCGAGTGCCAGCAACAGCGCCGCGACGCCGTAGATCCACGCCGACGGCAGCAGCGGCAGCAGCAGCCCGGCGACCAGCGGCCCGGTGCCCGCGCCGATGTCGCGCCAGACTGAACGCGCGGCCAGCGCCTGCACGCGGCCGGGCCCCGGATGGCGGTGCGCCACGATCGGCGGCAACAACGGCAACTGCAGCGCGCGCAACACCACGATGACGGCGGCGCAGCTCCACAGCCAGCCGGCGCCGAACCCGAGCAGCGCGGCGGCAGTGGCCAGCGACAGCAGCACCAGCAGCCGCTCGGCGCCCCAGCGTTCGGCGAGATGGCCGCCCACGGGGCTCAGCACGATCTCGGCCAGGTAGCGCAGCGCCAGCAGCACGCCGGCGACCACCACCGCGCCGCCCGGCAGCAGGTCCTTGCCGAGGAAGGACAGGCCGATGATGAACAGGCCATCGAGCGTGAAGCCCTCCATGAAGGACCAGGCATCGAGCGCGTTGGGCCACTTCAGTTTTCTCTTGGCCGCCGGCACCGGATGCGGCACAGCCGGCAGACGCCGCGCGACGACGAGCGCCATCAGCGCACAGCCCGCCAGCAGCAGGAAGATCGGCCGCGGTCCGGCCGCCTGCGCCAGCAAGGCGCCCGCGGGCAGCGCCACCACCGGCCCCATGGCAACGAAGGCGCGCGAGCGGCCCGAGCGCCGCGCGGCGCCCGCAGGCTCGGCGGTCGCGAGCGCCTGCGTGGCGAGGTTGAGCGCCGCGAACGAGAGGCCCCACAGCAGCCGCAGCGGCAGCAGCGCCCAGAAGCCCGACAGCGTCGCATAGCCCAGCCCGCAGATCGCCGCGGCCACCACCGCGAGCGTGCAGGTCGGCCGGTCGCCGTGCCGCGCGTAGAAGCGTGCCACCCAGCCATAGCCCGCGATGCGCACCAGCCGGTTGGCGGCCAGCAGCATGCCGGCCTCGGCCAGCGTCACGCCGAAGGCGTCGGCAAACATCGGCAGCAGCAGGTACAGCACCGTATCGCCGGGCAAAGACAGTCCCAGCGCGATGGCGGCGCGGCGGGACGCGGCGTCGGCCGGCGGCATCGAGGAAGAGGAGGGAGACAAGGACATGGCCTGCATCGTGCGCGCGCCGGGCGCGTATCGACAAATGACATTAACGCGCGCCATGCGTGCGGAAAGCGCACGCATGGCGGTACGCGCTATGTGAACAGACGCGCGTCCAGCGTCAGCGTTTCATCGGCGACCTGCTTGACCTCGGCGAAGCGCGCGTGACCGGGATGGACCAGCACGTTGCTCTCGTAACGGGCCACGGCGCTCGAGCATCGCCAGAGCGACCGAGCCCGCCGTGTAGACCAGACGCACGCCCCTGGAATTGCAGCGCCCCGCGTACAGCGCCGCGCCCTGGCCCGACAGGGCGGTCGCGACATGGACGGCCTTGCTGATCCGATAGACCCGCATCAGGCGAAGTCGCCGAACTCGATGCGGTTCAGCTCGGCTTCGACTTCGTGCGCGCCGGCATCGGTGGAGAGCATCTGCAGCGGCGTTGCGCCGAGCATCCGGTTGTCCTTGGACAGCCAGCGCCGGGCCTTTTCCTCGCTGCCGAAGACCTGCGCCGCGTGGCTCGCGATGCGCACGATCCGCAGGACCCGATCCGTTTCCGTGGCGGACAGCGTTTCGGCCTTCTGCTGCCGGCGATGGAAGGTCCGTGCCGGAATCGCCATATGGCAACGATCCTGCGCCATATGCGCAAACTGCGACCATGGACGGATGAGGCGCCGCCGATGCACCCTGGACGCGTGCAAAAATCGCACGCATGCCCGCCCGCCTGCCGCCCCTCAATGCCGTGCGGGCCTTCGTCGCGGCGGCGCGCCAGCAGAGCTTCACGCGCGCGGCCGCCGAACTGCACGTGACGCACAGCGCCGTGAGCCGCCAGATCAAGGGACTCGAAGCGCACCTGGGCGTGGCGCTGTTCGAGCGCCGCGTGCGCCAGGTGACGCTCACCGCCGAAGGCCAGCGCTTCTATGCCGAGGCGGCCGCCGGGCTGGCGCAGATCGGCGCCGCGGCGCTCGCGCTGATGGCGCGGGCACCGTCGCGCGCGGTGCGCATCAGCGTGCGGCCGTCCTTCGCGGTGCGCTGGCTGATCCCGCGGCTGCCGGCCTTCGTCGAACAGTACCCTGGCATCGAACCGCAGATCGTGACCAGCACCGAGCTGCCCGCCGACGTCCCCGAGGGCTTCGACGTCGCGATCCGGCGCGGCCTGGAGGGCTGGCCGCGCGCGATCGAGGTGCGGCCCTTTCTCGAGGACGAAGTGCGGGTGGTCGGTGCGCCTTCGCTGTTCAGGATGCTGCCGGTCGACGCGCCGCGCGGGCTGGCGGCGCACGTGCTGCTGTCGGCCCGCACGCGCCGGCAGGACTGGGACGACTGGAAGCGGCAGTTCGGCATCGCGCGCCTGAAGCCGGCGGGCCGGCTTCAGTTCGACCACCTGCACCTCGTGCTGCAGGCCGCGATCGACGGCCTTGGCGTGGCGATGGGGCCGACCTCGCTGGTGGCCCACGACCTCGCCTTCGGCCGCCTGCAGTCGCCACTGCCGGAGATGCGCATGCCGCTGCCGCGCTACTACTACGGACTCGCGCCGGGCGCAGCGCCCGAAGCGGCCTTCTTCGCCGAATGGCTGGAGAACGCGCGGCGCGCCGATCCGCTGCCGCTCGGCGGGCCTGCGCCGGCATCGGCCGCCCATTAACATCGCCGCATGCGTTCGCCGATCGAGCTTCCCATGGCGCCCTCGCCCTTGCAGCCATGGACCGCCGAGATCTGGCTGCGGATCCGGCGCCATTTCGCACTGAAGCTGATCGGCACCACCGTCTTCACCTGGCTCTTCTTCATCGCCTACTTCCAGCTGCTGCGCCATCCGGTCCATGCGGTGACGGTGATGCCGCTGACCGCGCTCGACCACCTGATCCCGTTCCAGCCGCAGCTGCTCTTCGCCTACTTCTCGCTCTGGGTGTACATCGGCATCGCGCCCGGGCTGCAGCTGACTTTCCAGGAGCTGGTCGTCTACGGCCTCTGGGTCGGCGCGCTGTGCCTCACGGGGCTCGGCCTCTTCTATGTCTGGCCGACGCAGATCCCGCCGCTCGACCTGGACGCCGCGGGCTTCCCCGGCTTCGCGATGCTGCAGGGGGTGGACGCGGCAGGCAACGCCTGCCCGTCGATGCACGTGGCGGCCGCGATCTTCACCGCCATCCGGATCGAGCAGGTGCTGCGCGAGGCGCGCACGCCGGCCGTGCTGCGGCTGCTCAACGCGGCCTGGTTCGTGGCCATCGCCTATTCGACGCTGGCGGTCAAGCAGCACGTGGTGCTGGACGCGGCCGCCGGCGCGCTGCTCGGCCTCGCCTTCGCGCTGGCCTCGCTGCGCTGGCGGCCCGCAGGGCGGCGCACACCAGCGCGGCGGATTGCAACGGATATCATCAGACCATGAGTTCGCTCAAAGAATTACAGGATCTGATCCACGAGAAGTACGGCATCGAGGCCTCGGCGCTGGATCCCGATGCCTCCATGCGAGAAAAGGGCTTCGACTCGCTCTCCCTGGTCGAATTCGTGTTCGCGATCGAAGACCATTTCGGCATCACCATGCCCGATGACGACCCGAACATCGACACGCTGGCCCAACTGGCCGCCGTGGTCGACAAGGTCAAGGCGGCGCAAACGACGTGAACCAGGTCGCCGTCACCGGGCTGGGCGTGATGGCGCCGCATGGCGATGACCCGGCTGCGCTGTTCGCGGCGCTGATGCGCGGCGAATCGGCGGTCAAGCCGATCCTGCCCGAACTCCCCAAGCCCGCCGCCGCCGCCGCCGCGCCCTTCGACCCCGCCGGCTGGTTCACCAAGCTGCAGCTCGCCGGCGTCGACCGCGTCAGCCAGCTGGCGGTGGCCGCCGCCGACCTGGCGATGCGCGATGCGGGCGCGCAAGGCGATGTCGATCCCGAACGCATCGGCATCTACGCGGGCTGCGGCATGGGCGGCGCGTCCGCCCTCGAAACAGCCTACCGCGGCGGACCGCGCGTGCCGCCACTCACCATCCCCGCCTTCATGCCCAGCGCGCCGGCCTCGCACGTCGCGATGCGCCACGGCGTGCAGGGTCCGGTGCTGACCTATTCGGTCGCCTGCGCATCGTCGGCCGTGGCCATCGCCGAGGCGGCCAAGGCGGTGCAATGCGGCGATGTCGATCTCGCGATCGCCGGCGGCAGCGAGGCGCTGATCGTGCCCGGCGTGGTGCTGGCCTGGCAGGCGATGCAGACGCTGGCCGGCTTCGCGCCCGGCGAAGAGGCGAGCGCGGTGAAGCCCTTCGCCACCGACCGCAGCGGCTTCGCGCTCGGCGAGGGTGCCGCCTTCCTGATCCTCGAATCGGCCGAGCGTGCACGGCGGCGCGGCGCGCGCATCTATGCCGCGCTGGCCGGCTGGGGCCACAGCTGCGATGCGGTGCACCTGACCAAGCCCGACGCCCAGGGCCAGGGCCGCGCGCTGCGCGCGGCCCTGCGCAGCGCCGGCCTGCAGCCGGCCGACGTCGGCTACTGCAACGCGCACGGCACCGCCACGCGCATCGGCGACGTGGTCGAGCGCGACGCGCTGGTCGCGGTCTGGGGCGAGGACATCGACCGGCTGCGCGTGAGTTCGACCAAGGCGCTGCACGGCCATCTGCTCGGCGCCGCCGGCGCGCTCGAAGCGCTGATCACCGTGCTTGCCCTGCACCAGCGCCGGCTGCCGCCGAACGCACACTGCGAAACGATCGACCCGGCCTGCAGCCTGAACCTGGTGCGGGACACCGAAGCCGCCGCGCCGCAGCTCGAGGCCGCAATCAGCAATTCCTTCGCCTTCGGCGGGACGAACTCGGTGCTGCTGTTCCGGCGCGCCTGAGCATCACGCCCAGGCCGGCACGGCCTTCGGCGGATGGATCATCTCGCCGCGCTCGTCATCCGTTGGCGCGCCGCCGCTCGGCGAGTGCCGTGCCCGGCGCCGCATCGAGCAGCGCAAAGGCCGAATCCATCTCGACCGCGTTCAGCACGCACAAGAGGCCGTGGTGCAGCTGGTTCGGCGAGACCGGCTTGTGCAAGAGCGGCACGCCGCTGGCGCGGGCTTCGCGCAGCCGCTGCGGCGCGGTGTCGCCGGTGATCAGGAGCGCTGGCAGCTCGGCGCCGAATTCCTCGCGCAGCAGGGCGATGGCCTCGGCGCCGGTGCGCAGCTCGCGCAGCCGGTAGTCGCTGATGACCAGGCCCGGCGGATGGGCGCGCGCCAGGGTCTGCGCCTCCTCGATGGAATCGGCCACGTCGCATTCGCAGCCCCAGGCGTTCAACAGCTGGCGCATGCCGGCGCGCACGGTCTCGTCGTCGTCGATCACCAGCACCCGCACGTCGAAGACGCGTGCGTGGCTTGGTGCGATGCCGAGCGTGCCGTCCGCCGCGGCCTGCTGGGCGACCGGCAGGCCGAGCCTGAAGACGCTGCCGCGTCCCGGCGTGGACGCCAGCGACAGCGTGTGCCCGAGCGCGCGCGCCAGCCCCTGCGCAATGGCCAGGCCGAGGCCGAGGCCCTTGCGGCGATCGCGCTCCGCATTGCCGA
Organism: Variovorax sp. PBL-E5; assembly: GCF_901827185.1. Taxonomy (NCBI): domain Bacteria; kingdom Pseudomonadati; phylum Pseudomonadota; class Betaproteobacteria; order Burkholderiales; family Comamonadaceae; genus Variovorax; species Variovorax sp. PBL-E5. The sequence continues at coordinate 5,159,906 of NZ_LR594671.1, forward strand.
GCTGGTGGAACTCGCGAAAGATGTCCTGGTGCTGCGTCGGCTCGATGCCGATGCCGGTGTCCCACACTTCCAGCAGCACCTCGCTGCCGCGCGCGCGGCAGGCCACCAGCACGCCGCCCTGCTCGGTGTAGCGGATCGCGTTCGACACCAGGTTGCGCAGGATCAGCGCCACCAGCGCCGGGTCCGAGCGCACGACGACCGGCGTTTCGCGCGAGCGGTAGACGATGCCCTTGGCATCGGCCTGCGGCGCCAGTTCGTTCTCGATCTTGTTGAGCAGCGGCTGCAGCGGGAAAGTCTGCATCTGCGGCTCGACCACGCCGGCCTCGATGCGCGAGAAATCGAGCAGCGTGTCGAGCATCTCGGCCGAGGCCTGCCAGGTGGCGCGCGCGTTGGCCAGCGCGTCGTACTGGCTGGCCGACAGCTTGCTGCGCGCCAGTACCTCGAGGAACAGGCCCTGCGCGTGGATCGGCTGGCGCAGGTCGTGGCTGGCCGCCGCGAGGAAGCGGGACTTGGCGAGGTTGGCCTCGTCGGCCACGCGATGCGCGGCCTGGGCATGCTCGGTCTCGACGCGCAGGCGCTCGATCAGTTCGAGGTTCTCGAAGCGCAGCGCGATCGCCGCGCGCGCCGCACGCGAACTGTTGCGCGCCTGCCCCAGCAGCGTGGCCACGTACAGGAGGCCAGCCACCCCCAGCGCGTTGTAGGCGCGGTCGCCGAGCAGCCACAGCTTGGACGCCAGCACGATCAGCTCGACGGCGCCGAAGACGACGAACACGGGCAGCACCGGCGCCAGCGAGGACATCGAACTCCCCGCGATGCCCGCCAGCACGGCGACCACCAGGATGCTGCCGGCGACGGTGGTCGTGCCCAGCGTGGCCCAGGCCAGCGCGCCCCAGGCCGCGGCATCGACGGCGTTCAACACGATCTGCCGCCAGACCAGCGCGCGTGCGCGCTCCTGCGCGATGACCGAGGCCAGCAGGCGCCGCGCGTCGCGGGCGCAGTAGAGCTTGATCAGGATCACGGCCCCGCACCATGCCCGCAGCGCGAGCTGGTTGGCGTCGTTGGACAGGATCCCCACCAGCAGCAGCGCGAGCAGGATCGACGGAACGACCGAGCTGCCCACGTTGCCCAGCTGCAGCCGCAACTGCTCGACCAGCGTGCGTCCGTCGGCGAGCCGCAATGGATCAGTCAACCAGCCCCCTGCGGCGCGCAGCGAAACCCGCCTCAGACCGGCTCGACACCTGCAGCGCCGACAGCACCGCCTGCACATGGCCGCGCACCGTGTTCTCCGAGAGATTGAGCCGCCGGCCGATCACCTTGTTCGGGAGCCCCTGGCACACCAGGTCGAGCACCTCGCTCTGGCGCGGCGTCAGGCGCTGCCGCGCGTCGTCGCCTTCGCCCGGCGGTGCGAGCGCGGTCGACGCGGAGGCGACCGGCAGGCCCTTTCGCAGCTGATCGATGACGCCGAGGATCCGGTCCGCCGGCTCGGCCTTGGACACGAAGGCGGCCGCGCCGCGCTCCATCGCGAGGCGGACGTTCTTGTGGGCGACGTCGGAAGAGAGGATGACGACCAGCGCCTGCGGCCACTTGCGCTTGACCAGCGCGATGCCTTCCAGGCCGTTGAGGCCCTGCAGCTGGATGTCCAGGAGCACCAGCGACGGGTTCTCGATCGGCGAGCGCATGGCCTCGTCGAGCGAGGCCGCTTCCGCCGTCTCCAGGTCCGCAATGCCTGCGGCCAGCACCATGCGCAGTCCGCAGCGGAACAGCGCATGGTCGTCGATGAGAAGGATTCTGGGCGGCAGCATGAAGGCGTTGCGATTGTCGAAGGCGCATTCATTCTGCGTCAGTCCGCCGGGCCTTCATCCGGTCCAAATGGACTATTTACCTGCCGCGGCGCGAGCGCGACCATCGGGTGGCCAACAATTTCACGAATGCCCTCCTCTTTGCCCGCCGAATGAAGCCCTTGATCGAAATCCACCGCATCGGACCGGGTGGCTACGCCTACCGCATCAGCGCCCTCGGCTCGGACGCGCAGGAGTCAGGCGAGAGCGGAACCTTCGATTCGCTGGCGCGCTGCCTGTTCGACGCCGGCGCCTCGCTCGATCACTACTTCGCGCGCGTCGATCTCAAGCTCGAAGGCATGTTCATCGGCGCCTGCACCACCGATGTCCTGCGCCGCGACCCGCAGGCCGTGGCCCGGCGCATCCAGCAGCACTTCCAGCCGGCCTCGGCCTGATCAACCCTCTTTCAGCGCGCGCCGCAGCGCGTCGATGAAGCTCTGGCTCGCGGCCGACAGCGAGCGCCCGCGCTTGGTCACAACCGAAATGTCGCGCGACACGCGCGGTGCGGTGATGGGCCGGATGACCAGCGCCGGATCGCCCGCAGCCCTGGCGAAGGCCGAGGGCATGATCGACGGCCCCATGCCGCACGCCGTCATCCACAGCGCGGTCGACAGGAAAGACACTTCGTTGACGATCTCGAGCACCACGCCCGCGCCCGCCGCGGTGCCGTCGATCAGCGGACGGATGCCGTAGCCGGGCCGCACGGTGATCACCGGATGGCCGGCGAGGTCGGTCCAGCGCACCGCCTTCTTCGCCGCCGCCGCCAGCGGATGGTCGCGCGTGCATACCAGCGCCAGGTGGTCGCGCAGCAGGGTCTGGGTCTCGACCTCGGCGCCCGACCGCTCGGGCGTGCCGATGCCGAAGTCGACATGCTCGCCGATGATGCGCGAGACGAACTGGTCGGGCGCGCAGTCGTCCACCACCACGCGCACCTGCGGATGCGCCTGGCCGAAGCGCCGGATGGCGGTCGGCATCAGGAACGAGGCCAGCGTCGGCGTGATCGCCAGGCAGACGCGGCCGCGCTGCAGCGTCGACAGTTCGCGAAAGCCGGCGCTCAGCGAGTCGACGTCGCGCAGGATGCGCTCGGCCGTGGCCAGCATCTCCGCCGCCGCGGCCGTGGGCTGCAGCGAGCGCGTGGTGCGGTCGAACAGCCGCGCGCCCAGGCCGTCCTCGAGCTGGCGGATCAGCATGCTCACCGCCGACTGCGTGACATAGAGCTTCTCGGCCGCGGCGCCGAGCTTGCGCAACTGGTGCACGGCAAGGAAGGCGCGCAGCTGCTTGATCGTCGGGCTGAATTTGGGACTCATCAGAAAACATCATATTTCATTCGGAATTTATTGATTTACGAATGAATGGCCTTGTCGTCCAATGCGCGGCTGGAGACAAAACCGAAGGACCCTCGATGAAGAAACTTGCCCGCGCCCTGGGCCTGATCGCCGCCGGCTGTGCGCTGCTGGCAGGCCCCGCATCCGCACAGACGCAGGCCGCGGCCTTTCCCGACAAGCCGATCCACATGGTCGTCACCTTCCCGCCCGGCGGCAGCGCCGATGCGGTGGTGCGCATGCTGGTGCCCAGGCTCAACGCATCGCTCGGGCAGCCGGTGGTGGTCGACAACCGGCCCGGCGCCGGCGGCAACGTCGGCCTCGCGCTGGTCGCCAAGGCGGCGGGCGACGGCTACACGGTCGGGGTCGGCGCGGCCGGCGCGCTGTCGGCCAACATCAGCCTCTATGCGCAGATGCCCTTCGATCCGATCAAGGACTTCAAGCCGGTCGGCATGCTGGCCGCGATTCCGTTCGTGATCGTCGGTCATCCGTCGCTCGGCGCGAAGGATCTTCACGCGCTGATCGAGATGGCACGCGCCCAGCCGGGCAAGCTCGCGATCGGCCATGGCGGCAACGGCACGGCGATGCATCTGTCGGCGGCGCTCTTCGGCCAGATGGCCAACGTGAAGCTGACCGAAGTGCCCTACCGCGGCTCCGGCCCGGCGGCACTCGATGCGATGGGCGGCCAGATCCCGCTCGCGGTGGTCGACCTGCCGTCCTCGCTGCAACAGATCAAGAGCGGCAAGCTGATCGCCTATGCGGTCACCAGCCCAGAGCGGCTGCCGATGCTGCCCGACGTGCCGACCGTGGCCGAGGCCGGACTGCCGGGCTACGACTCGACCGGCTGGTTCGGCGTGGTGGCGCCCGCCGACACGCCGCCGGCGGTCGTGACACGGCTCAACGCGGCCATCGTCGCCGCGCTCAACGACGAGCAGATCAAGACCACGATGCGCAACCTCGGCGTCGAGCCCGCGCCCGACACGCCCGAGGCCTTCGGCAACTACATCCGCTCCGAAACGACGAAGTGGCGCAAGGTCATCCAGACCGCGCACATCAAGCTCGACTGACACCCCGATGACCAACGAAGAACTGAAGACCGACGTGCTGATCGTCGGCGGCGGCCCCGTGGGCCTCACGCTCGCGATGGACCTGGCCTCGCGCGGCGTGAAGGTGGTGATCGCCGAGATCCGCCGCTACGCCGAGCCGCCGAACGTGAAGTGCAACCACGTGGCGGCGCGCACGATGGAAGTGTTCCGCCGCCTCGGCGTGGCGCAGAAGCTGCGCGACACCGGGCTGCCGGCGGACCATCCGAACGACGTCGCGTTCCGCACCGCCGTGACCGGCATCGAACTCACGCGCATCCCGATCCCGTGCCGGCGCGACCGCTACACCGAAACCCAAGGCCCCGACGCCTGGTGGCCGACGCCGGAGCCGCCGCACCGCATCAACCAGATCTTTCTCGAGCCGGTACTGCTCGAGCACACGGCCGCGCTGCCGGGCGTGACGCTGCTCAACCGCACGCAGGTCACGGACTTCACGCAGGACGACGACGGCGTCGTCGCGACCGCGGCCGATCTCGATGCCGGCACCACGCGCCGCATCCGCGCGCGCTACATGGTGGGCTGCGACGGCGGCGCCTCGGGCGTGCGCAAGCAGATCGGCGCCAGGCTCGAAGGCACGGCCGTGATCCAGCGCGTGCAGTCGACCTACATCCGCGCGCCGCAGCTGCGCGCGATGATTCCCGGCAAGCCGGCCTGGTCGTACTACGCGGTCAACCCGCGCCGCTGCGGCACGATGTTCGCGATCGACGGCCACGAGACCTGGCTGGTGCACAACCACCTGAATCCCGACGAACCCGAGTTCGACTCGGTCGACCGCGACCGCTCGATCCGCGAGATCCTCGGCGTCGGGCCCGACTTCGCGTACGAGGTGATCAGCAAGGAAGACTGGGTCGGCCGCCGCCTGGTCGCCGACCGCTTTCGCAACGGCCGCGTCTTCCTCGCCGGCGATGCGGCGCACCTGTGGGTGCCGTATGCGGGCTACGGCATGAACGCGGGCATCGCCGATGCGGTCAACCTCTCGTGGCTGCTCGCGGCCCGCGTGCAGGGCTGGGCCGACGAGCGCATCCTCGATGCCTACGAGGCCGAGCGCCAGCCGATCACCGAGCAGGTCTCCCAGTTCGCGATGGACCATGCGCAGAAGATGATCCGCGCCCGCCGTGCCGTGCCGCAGAACATCGAGGCGCCCGGTGCCGAGGGCGACGCGCTGCGCGCCGAGATCGGCCGCGAGGCCTATGAACTCAACGTGCAGCAGTTCTGCTGCGGCGGCCTCAACTTCGGCTACTTCTACACCGGCTCGCCGATCATCGAGACCGACGGCGAGGCGCCGCCGGCCTATTCGATGGGCGGCTTCACGCCGTCGACGGTGCCGGGCTGCCGCGCGCCGCATTTCTGGCTGGCCGACGGGCGCTCGCTCTACGACGCCTTCGGGCCGGGCTACACGCTGCTGCGCTTCGATCGCCGCACGCAGGTCGCGGCGCTGGAACAGGCCGCGCAGCAGTGCGGCATGTCGGTCGCGCTGGTCGATGTCGATGCGCCCGAGGTACCCACGGCGTACCGGCATCGCCTCGTGCTGTGCCGCGCGGACCAGCACGTGGCATGGCGCGGCGACCGGCTTCCGGCTGATGTGGCGGCGCTGGTGGCGCGGCTGCGAGGAATGGCGCCGGCCGGCGCCTGAGGCGGCGAACGGCGGCACTACCCCTTCGGCCATAGGCCGGCTCGCCATGATGACGGCGAAGGCCAAGGCATGCCATCCTCGCGCACTCAGGAGGATTGCCATGATTCGCTTCGTCCGCAAGGCCGACTTCGGCTCGCTGAGTCTGCAGGATCTGCTGGATGCCCGCGATCATTACCACGTGCACCTGGCCAATCTGCCGACCGTCACCGGCACCGCGGTCGGCCGCTACCGGATCCGCCTGAACGACCGCAACATCGACGACGCCTCGCTGAGCACGGCAGCGCCTGACAAGGCGCTCGGACCGCGGACGCTGCGCGGCAGCGACATCCGCCCGTGGTCGTGGCCGTCGGTGCTGGTGTTCGTGTCCGAGTGGGTCGACCCGGACACGCTCGCCAGGCATCCGGACCTCACGGTGCCGCCGATCCTCTATCTCCCCGACGGCCGGCAGGTGCGGACCTGCGTGGTGCTGGTGGAGCGCCGCGTCGCCAACCTGCCGGCGGCCGAGACGGTGGTCTTCGCCGCCCATCGGGTCGGGCCGGGCTTCCAGGTGTATTCCCAGGACCAGGGCTTCACCCGCCTCGGCGTGGCGAGCGCCGTGGTCAGCGATGGCGCCTCGGCGTATGCACTGATCAGCCGCCATCTCGCCAGCGGCGCGGAAGGCCCGGTGTTCGCGCTGCCGCGCGGCCGGCGCGTCGACCTGGGTCAGACACGGCTCGGCGCGCGCGACGCGCCGTCGCTGTCCGAGCTCTATCCGGGCTTCGCCGGCCGGGACGCACGCCTGACGGTCGATGCGTCGCTGGTGAAGCTGGACAACGTCGCCGCCTGGACCTCGCAGTACATGGGCGTGGGACGCATGGGCGAGCCGATCGACCTGAGCACCGACACGATGACGCTGAACCTGATCGGCTGCCCGGTGTTCACCGAGCTGCCGGGCGGCCATCGGGTGGAGGGCTCGGTGCAGGGTCTCTTCTACCGCCACGCAACCATGGGCGGCGTCGATTCGCTGGCCGAGTTCCTCATCGGTCCGCGCCATCCCGAAGACAGCGTCGCGACCCGGCCCGGCGACTCCGGATCGATGTGGTTCTGGGACCATGTCGCCGACGGCTCCGCGGCCGGCACCGCCGGCGGCCGCGGCACGCTCGAGTACCGGCCGCTCGCGGTCCAATGGGGCGGCCAGGGCTTCCTCGCGAACCCGGGCAGCGCATCCACCGAGTTCGCCCTCGCGACCAGCCTGAGCGCCATCTGCAAGTCGCTGCGCGTCGAGCTCGTCCGCGACTGGGAGAGCGACCAGAGCCGCTACTGGGGCAAGGTCGGCCACTATCACATCGGGTACGCCGCCTGCTTCGCGCTGCGCTCCGACAAGGCGCGCGCGCTGTTCGAGGCCAATGCGAGCTCGATCGGCGTGAGCGACGCGGACATCGTGGCCGGCAAGCTGCCGAGTGCCACGCAGACGAGCAAGTTCATCGCGCTGGCCGACGTGCCCGATCTGGTGTGGCGCCGCACGCGCGGCAAGGACAAGGCCAACCACTTCGCCGACATGGACGAGCCGGGCAAAGGCCCCTTCGCGGGCAAGACGCTGCTCTCGCTCTGGAAGAGCGACAAGTCCTCGCGCACGCCCAAGGTGTGGAACGATTTCTACGGCAGCATCGATCCGAAGCGCAAGGCCGAGAACCGCGGCGCGCTGCCGTTCCGCGTGGCCCAGCTGTACGGGATCATGGTCGACGCCGTGCACCGCGGCGCGCTGGACGAGTTCGTGTGCGCCGCCGGCGTGCTCGCGCACTACAGCGGCGACGCCTGCCAGCCGCTGCACGTGTCGTACCTGCACCATGGGTTGCCGGGCGATGCATCGGACGACGGCGTGCACGCGGTCTACGAGGACGACATGCTCGACCAGGCAGCGGCCGAACTCGTGGCCGGCGTGTCGGTGCGGGTGGCGAAGGCACCGAAGCGTGCCGCCTTCAAGGGTTCCGCAGCCGCCGCGGATGCCGTGGTGCAATTGATGCGGCGCACGATCGCCAAGCTGCCGCCGGCCGACATCGTCGACTGCTACGACCGGGTCCGCGGCAAGGGACAGGCCAAGGCGATGTGGACCGAGCTGGGCGCGCGCACCATGGATTGCATCGCCGATGGCGTGCTGACGCTCGCCACCATCTGGCAATCGGCCTGGACCGAGGGCGGCGGCGATGCGGGCCAGCAGGTTTCGCTGAAGGCCGCCAGGACGCCCGTGCCGACGGCGAACCTGAAGAAGCTGTACGACACCAAGACTTTCGCCGAGTCGAAGTGGCTGTCGGAGATGTAGAAGATCGCAGGCGTTGCAACGCAAGGAGAAGACCCATGGACAAACCCGCTGCCGACACGCTCTTCACCGGCTCGATTCCCGAGCTCTACGACACCCATCTCGTGCCGCTGATCTTCGCGCCCTACGCCGCCGATCTCGCGGCGCGCGCGGCGGCGCTCGAACCCGCGCGCGTGCTCGAGACCGCCGCCGGCACCGGCGCGCTCACGCGCGCGCTGGCCGGCGCATTGTCCGCGCAGGCCGAACTGACAGCGACCGACCTGAACCCGCCGATGCTGGACCGCGCCATGGCGACCGGCACCGCGCGGCCGGTACGCTGGCAACAGGCGGACGCGATGCACCTGCCTTTCGACGACGCATGCTTCGACCTCGTCGTCTGCCAGTTCGGCGCGATGTTCTTTCCCGACAAGGCCCACGCCTTCGCCGAATCGCGGCGCGTGCTGCGGCCGGGCGGCATGCTGCTGTTCAACGTCTGGGACCGCATCGAACACAACGAGTTCGCCGACACCGTCACGACGGCGCTCGCCGGCCTGTTCCCTGCAGACCCCCCGCGTTTCATGGCGCGCACGCCGCACGGCTATGCCGACACCGCGCTGGTGGCACGCGACCTCGCGAACGCGGGATTCGCGATGGCGCCGCACATCGAGACGATCGCGGCGCGCAGCCGCGCGCCATCGGCGAGAGTGCCGGCCGTCGCCTACTGCCAGGGAACGCTGTTGCGCAGCGAGATCGAGGCCCGCGCGGGCGCAGACCTGGCCGAGGCGACATCGGTTTGTGCCACCGCGATCGCCGGCCGCTTCGGCGCCGGCGAGGTCGACGCAAAGATCCAGGCGCACATCGTCATGGTCCGACGCTGAGCGTGCCGGGCGGCCGAAGGCTCGCTACGATGGCAGACCCCTCTGCGCAAAGGAGCGTTCAGTGAACCCGTCCAATTCCCAGCCGGCCCGAAGATCCCACGCCGAGGCCTGTGCAGGTTTCGATGCGCAAATGGCTTATGCCGATCTCTCCGGTCGCCTGGCCGAGGGGCTGAACGCCTGCATCGAATGCTGCGACCGCCACGTCGGCGCGAACCGGCTGGCCCTGCAATGGGAAAGCCAGGACGGCCGCAGCGAAAGCTACACCTTCGACCAGCTGCAGGCGCTGTCTGCGCGCTTCGCCAATTTCCTGCAGGCGCGCGGCGTGCAGCCCGGCGACACCGTGGCCGGGCTGCTGACGCGCCGGCCCGAACTGCTGATCACGATCCTCGGCACCTGGCGCGCGGGCGCGGTGTACCAGCCGCTCTTCACCGCCTTCGGATCGAAGGCCATCGAGCACCGCGTGACGACCTCGGGCGCGAAGCTGATCGTGACCGATTCGGCGAACCGGTCCAAGCTCGACGAGATCGACGTGCTGCCGCCGGTGGCGGTGACCGATGCGCAAGGCGCGGCGCAGCGCCCGCACGACCTCGCGTTCTGGCCCGCGCTCGATGCCCAGACAGCCGTCTTCGCGCCGGTCCTGCGCAGCGCCGACGATGCCTTCCTGACGATGTTCACCTCGGGCACCACCGGCGCGGCGAAATCGCTCACGGTGCCGCTGCGCGCCATCGCCGCCTTCGTCGGCTACATGCGCGACGCCATCGACCTGCGGCCGGAAGACAGCTTCTGGAACATCGCCGATCCGGGCTGGGCCTACGGCCTCTACTACGCAGTGACGGGTCCGCTGGCGATGGGCCATGCGACGCTGTTCTACGACGGCGGCTTCAGCGTCGAGAGCCTGGTGCGGGTGGCGCGCAAATATGGCGTGACGAACCTCGCGGGTTCGCCCACGGCCTTCCGTCTCCTGATCGCGGCCGGGCCCGAGGCGCTGAGCCCGCTCAAGGGGCAGCTGCGCGCCGTCAGCAGCGCGGGCGAGCCGCTCAACCCGGAAGTCATCCGCTGGTTCGGCGAACACCTCGATGTCGTGATCCACGACCACTACGGCCAGACCGAGCTGGGCATGGTGCTGTGCAACCACCATGCGTTGGCGCATCCGGTGCACCTCGGCGCGGCGGGCTTCGCGGTGCCGGGCCATCGCGTCGTGGTGATCGACGACGCAGGCAACGAACTGAAGGCCGGCGTGCCGGGCAACCTCGCGCTCGATGTCAAGCGCTCGCCGCTGCTCTGGTTCAGGGGCTATGCGAACGCGCCGACGCCGTCGCTGGGCGAACGCTACTACGTGACCGGCGACACCGCCGAGCTGAACGAGGACGGCAGCATCAGCTTCGTCGGCCGCGCGGACGATGTGATCACCTCGTCCGGCTATCGCATCGGGCCTTTCGACGTCGAGAGCGCGCTGATCGAGCATCCTGCGGTGATCGAAGCCGCGGTGGTGGGCAAGCCGGATCCCGAGCGCACCGAGATCGTCAAGGCCTTCGTCGTGCTGCATCCCGGCCACGAGCCCAACGAGGCGCTGGCCGAGGCGCTCAAGCAGCACGTGCGCCACCGCCTGTCGGCGCATGCCTATCCGCGCGAGATCGCCTTCGTCGAGGCGCTGCCCAAGACGCCGAGCGGCAAGGTCCAGCGCTTCATCCTGCGCAACCAGGAGATTGCCGCGCTTCGCGGCGGCCGCTAGCCCCGGAGATCTCGCCCGCACGCCCGAGCGCCGCCGCCGAGCCGGCAAGAAAGCATGGCGTGCGATCTGCACGTGCGTGGGCGGTCGAGAAGAGAAGAACGGATCTATTCAATTTAGTTAAAGCACCCTGTCGTAAATATCAATCGATCCGGTGACCCGCCTCCTAGACTGGGTCGCATGAAGATCGAGCGAATCGAAGTCTTCGGCGTCGCGATACCGCTGTTCGAGCCGAGGACGGTTTCCTATACGCGCCATGCCGTGCAGAGAAGCGCCATCGTGCGCATCCGCACCGACGACGGCACGGTCGGGCTCGGAAACGTCGACCCTTTTCCCGGCTACTCCGCGCATTCCGTCGACGAGACCATCGAAGCATTGACGGCCCGGATCGGGCCACTCGTCATGGGGCATGACCCGCGCGACCTCAACGCGCTGATCGACCGCCTGGATTCGAAGATCGGCGGCTTTCTCGATGCCCAGGCCGCAATCGAGATGGCGTGCATCGACCTCGCCGCGCGCGCATCGAACATGCCGGTGCATCGGTATCTGGGCGGTGCGCTCAGGCCGGCGTTTCGCCTGAACGGATGGATTGGCATGGTTTCTCCCCAGGAGGCCGCCGTCCAGGCCGCCGGATGGAAGGAAAGAAATTTCCGCTCGCTCAAGATCAAGGCCGGAAGCGGCGTCGAGGCGGACGTCGAAAGAATCAAGGCGGTGCGCGAGACCGTCGGCAGCGACTTCGGCTTGCGGGTCGATGCCAATTCCGCCTATTCCACGGATGATGCGATCGCCCTTTCGCGCCGGATCGCGCCCCTGTCCATCGAGCTTCTCGAACAGCCCGTCCATGAGGACGATCTGGAAGGCATGGCCCGCGTCAGGAAGGAGGGCGGCGGCGTGCCGGTGATGGCGGACGAGTCGGTGCGCGATGGGCGCAGCATCATCGACATCCTCAAGGCGGACGCGGCGGACCTGGTCAAGGTCAAGGTCATGAAGCAAGGCGGAATCGTGCGCACCCGCCAGGTCCTTGCGATCTGCGAAGCGGCCGGCATTCGGTGCGTGATCGGGCACGGATTCGGCCTGGCCATCAATACGGCGGCCGAAGTGTCCGTTGCCGCGGTCACCCGCAACATCGTCGACGGGCTCGAATGTGTAGGCGCGCTCAATGTCTCCGATGACATCGTCGAGAAGACCCTCAGGTCGCAGGGCGGACAGATCGATCTTCCGGACGGACCTGGCTTCGGCTTGTCGCTCGATATGACCAAGATTCAAAAGTACAGATTCAACTGAATGAGCCTGGATCCCAAGATGGAACACGTCGAACTGCAGGAAGACGCCTTTTCCGACATCGAACAGCTGTCGCGCGAACAACTGCGCGAGTTGCAGTGGACCCGGCTTCAGCGCCAGGTGGCCTACAACTTCCGGAATTCGCCCTACTACCGGCGATCGATGGAAGCCGTGGGCATGCGCCCCGAGGACCTGAAATCCTGGGAAGACCATGCGCGCGTGCCGTCGATGGACAAGCATGACCACCGTGCCGCGCAAGAGGAATCGCTGGCGCGTTTCGGGCATCCTTTCGGCATGCTGGTCTGCAAGCCGCTCGAAGCCCTGGTCATGTTGTCGGGCACCTCGGGCACGACGGGGCTGCCGACCTTCTACACGGTGACCGCGCGCGACCTGACGCTCTACAGCAGGCTCATGGCGCGCAAGCTCCGGCGCATCGGACTTCGTCCCGGCGACCGCGTGCTGCACGGCTTCTCCTTGAGCATGATGGTCGGCGGCCAGCCGCTGCTGCAGACGCTGATGAATTACGGCGCCTGCGTGGTGCCGATCGGCGCCGAGGTCGGCAGCCGGCGTCTGCTGGAATTCGCCAAGCTGGTCAAGCCGCGCGCCATGGTCTGCACGCCTTCCTACGCGGAATACCTGGCGGAGAACTGCATGGAGGTTCTCGGGCGTCCGATCAAGGACCTGGGCCTGGAGCTGCTGATGTGCGGCGGCGAACCCGGTGCCGGCCTGCCGACGGTCCGGGCCAGGATCGAAGGCGCGTACGGCGCGCGACTGCACGACTACACGGGCGTGATTCACACCTTCCACGGAATCAGCTGCGGCGCTCCCGATGCCTGGATGCACTTCACCTCCGAAGACTACTGCGTGCTCGAACTGCGCGACCCGGACACCAGGAAGCCGATCCCGGTGCAGGACGGCGCCATCGGCGAAATGCTCTACACCGAGCTCGGCATCGAGGCCACGCCCTTGATGCGCTATGCACTGGGGGACGTGATCTCGATATCGACCCGACCCTGCAGCTGCTGCGGCTGGCGTGGCATCAGCTTCAAGATCCTGGGACGCGCGGACGACATGCTGATCGTCAAGGGCGTCAACGTCTATCCGGCAGCGATCCGTACCGTCGTCGCCAGCCTGACGCCGCGCACCACCGGGCAGATCCGCATCCAGCTCGACCAGCCCGGGCACAAGGTCACGCCGCCGCTCAGGTTGGTGGTCGAACATGGCGAAGGCGTATCGGAAGATCAGTTGCCGGCGCTCAAGACGGAACTCGAGGCGCTGCTGCACGACCAGGTGAAGGTGCGCCCCGACATCCGCCTGGTGGCGCCCGGGAGTCTGGCGCGGACCCACCACAAGACCAAGATCATCGAAGTGCTCGCGCAGGACTGAGACGCGCAGCCCCACACGCACATTCATCGATCGTTCCCGAAGGACAAACCCTTGAGCAACGTTTTCGTTCTCGGCCTCGCGACCCACCCGCCCGCGGCAAGACTGGCGCATCTGCGCCTGGAGGAGATCGCCTACTACACGGCGAAGGCGGCGCTCGCCGATGCCGGCGTGACGCGGCGGCAACTCGACAGCGTCACGCTGGCGTCCTCCGATGAACTGGACGGGCGACCGATCTCCAGCATGCTGATGAGTGCCGCGGCCGGAGGCTACGAGACCGACGAGATCAAGATCGCCGACTCGGGCGCGAGTGCCATGTGCATGGCCTACGCGCGATTCCTGTCCGGCGAATCCGAACTGGGCCTGGTGTCGAGCTGGTGCAAGAGTTCGAAGACGGACGTCGACGCGATCTCCCGCTTCGGCGCCGATCCGTTCTTCTACCGCCCGCTCGGCATCGACCGCCTGGTGACCGACGCGGTGCTGGCCCAGTGCCTCAGCGAGGAGTTCGCCATCGATGCGAACGAGGTCGCAGCGCGCGTTCGCAACGGCTACCTGCGCGGCGCGCGCAATCCGCGCGGCATGCGGCACGAGGTGCCGAGCCTCGAGCACATCCAGGCTTCGCCCTACGAATCCACGCCGCTGCGCAGGCTGCACCGGGCACCGCTCACCGACGGCGCTGTGTCGCTCGTGCTGGCATCGGCCGATTACGTGCGGGCCCGCGGCATCCGGCCGCTGGCAGAGCTGACGGGCATCGGCTGGGCCACGGATGCCTATCAGATGGGCGCCGCGCGGCTGCGCCGGATGGATTCGGCGCGCAAGGCCGCCGACATGGCGCTGAAGGCGGCCGGCCTGAAGTCCTTCGATGATCTGGATGTCGTCGAACTGGAATGCCAGACCGGCTTTCACGAAGCCGCGCTGGTGCGGGCGCTCGGCATCGACAAAGAAGAAGCACTGTGCCCGTCGGGCGGCGTGTACGCCCAGAATCCGCTGTTCTGCACCGGCCTCGTCAACGCGGCCGAGGCAGTCCTCCAGGTGTGCGGCCGCGCGGGTCCGGTGCAGCGGCCGAACGTGCGACGGGCCGCGGCCCATGGATGCCACGGCTTCGCGCAGCAGGGCAACACGGTGATGGTCTTCCAGAGCGTGGAGGCGATGCAATGACGAAATCGACCGTCGCCGTGCTCGGCACGTTCCAGACCGAGTTCAGGAAGCAGCACCTCGCGCATACCTTCGTCGAACAGACCCAGCTCGCCGCGGTCGGCGCGCTCGCTGATGCCGGCATGACGCCGGACGACATCGACGCCGTGGTGTTCGCACTGGCACCCACCTTCTTCATGGGGGTCGCGGATGCGAACAAGTGGGCGGTGGATTCCATCTTCGCGCAGGGCAAGCCGGGCTTTCGCGTCCACACGGGCGGCGCCACCGGCGGCTCCGCGATCCAGGCGGCCTACAACCTGGTTCGCGCGGGCCTGTTCCGTTCCGTGCTGATCGTGGGCGCGGAGCGGATCGCGGAAACGCCGGATGCGCAGAAGGTGCTCAACCTGATCTTCGACGTCTTCTACGAGCGGGACATTCCGCTGTCCACGAACACCTCCGCCGCGCTGTGGGCGCAACGGTATCTGCACCGCTACGGCCACACCCAGGAGGACCTGGCACGGGTGGTCGTGCGAGCGCGCCGCAACGCGTCGCGCAATCCCTTCGCTCATCTGAAGACGCAGGTCACGGTCGAGGAAGTCATGGCCTCGCCGATGATTTCCTACCCGCTCAAGCTCTACGAGGTCTGTCCCAGGTCGTCCGGCAGCGCAGCGATGGTGGTCGGCAACCTCGACATGGCGCGGCGCTTCCAGTCCCGCCCCGCATTCATCAATGGCGTCGCGAGCCGCACGACGACGCACTGGTTCGGCGACCGGATGACGCCGACGGCCGATTCGGATTTCTTCGACTTCGACGTGGTCGCCACGGCCTCCCGGAATTGCTACGCGCAGGCGGGCATTCGATCGCCCATCGACGAGATCCAGGCCGTCGAGCTGTATGACCCCTACAGCATCACCGCCGCGGTTCAGCTGGAACGACTCGGTTTCTGCAGCCCGGGGACGGCGTTGAAGCTGGAGCGGGAGGGCCACTGGGATGTCGAAGGCGGAGAACTGCCGGTGAATCCTTCGGGCGGAACGCTGTGCACCAATCCGATCGCGATCGCGGGCCTGGTGCGGGGCATCGATGCCGCCAACCAGATCATGAACAAGGCCGGCGAGATGCAGGTGCGCAATGTCAAGAACACGCTTTCAAGCTCGGTGGGCGGTATCGGGCAGTTCTACAACTGCACGATCTTCGGCAACGAGCCATTCGATCACGGAGGTCACAAGCCATGAATGAGGCAACATCGCTCGTCGTCACGGACCACATCGAGCTGCGCTACGACTACGCGCTGGGCGAGGTCGCCGGAACCTTCATGGAAGGACTGAAGCAGGGAAAGATCCTCGCGAGCTACTGCTCGAAGTCCGGCTTGACCTACCTGCCGCCGCGCAGCTATTGCGAGCGCTCGTTTCAGCCATGCGACGGCTGGACCGAGGCCGGCCTGGAGGGAACGATCGAAGCGGCAACGATCGTGGTGCGCGGCTTCGAGGGCAAGCGAAAGACGCCGGTGGCCATCGCATTCGTCCGCCTGGATGGCGTCGACTCGGCCATCGCCAACTTCGTGGATGGGCTGGACCTGTCCGACTGCGATGTTGCGATGAAGGCGCTCGCGCCCGGAAAGCGTGTCGCCGTCGTGTTCGCCGAGCACCGGCAGGGAAGGATCACCGATTTTTCGTTCAAGTGCATCGGTCAGGATTCGTGACCGGGCGCAGGCGCGCTATTCCCATGAAAGAAGGAGACAACCATGTCCAGATGGCTGATATCGATAGGCCTCATGCTCGCGAGCTGCCTGGCGGCGGCCCAGGGTTATCCGGAGCACCCGATCCGGATGATCGTGCCCTCGACACCGGGCGGCGGCACCGACTTCGTCGGGCGGCTCATGGCCTCCAGGCTGCAGACCCTGAATTCGTGGACCCTGATCGTCGACAACCGGCCGGGCGCCGGCACCGCGCTCGGCATGGCAGAGGCTGCACGCGCGCCAGGCAAAGGCTATGACCTGGTCGTCGGCCAATCGGACAACATCACGCTGGCGCCGCTGCTGACCAAGGTCACCTACAACCCGGTCAAGGACGTGATCCCGGTCGCTCTGGTGGGCCGGGTTCCGATCGTGCTGCTGGTCAACGAGAACGCGCGATGGAAGAACATTCGCGAGTTCCTGGACGATGCGAAATCTCGTCCTGGTGCGATCAACTACGGCTCGTCCGGCATCGGCGGCTCGGTGCACATGGGATTCGAGATGCTGCAGCAGGCCACCGGCGTCAAGCTGCACCACATTCCCTACAAGGGCGGCCCGCAGGCGATGGTCGACCTGATGGGCGGCCAGCTCGACATGGCCGGCGCCTCCGTCACGGCAGCCACCACCTTGATCAAGTCGGGCAAGCTCAGGGCGCTGGCGGTGACATCCGGCGCGCGCAATGCGGCGCTTCCGGACGTGCCGACGGTGGCCGAGTCCGGCTATCCGGGCTTCGACCTGGATATCTACTACGGCATCTTTGCGCCCTCCAACACGCCGGCCAGCATCGTGGCGAGGCTCAACAACGACTTCAACCGGATCCTCGCGCAGGACGAGGTGAAGTCCTCGCTTCAGGCGCAGGGCTTTTTCGTCGATCCGCTCTCGCCCGGTGATTTTTCGAGTCTGGTGCGCGCGGACATCAAGAAATCGAAGGACGTCATCGCGGCCGCACACATCAAGGTGGATCAGGACTGATCGACAACCACCTCGGTCGGAATCTAAGGCCCGGCCGCCGGCGCGCAGTTTGACTGCGAGAAGTGGGACAACACCGTGTCGCGCATGAATTGACGCCCCGGACTCCAATAGGAGCCGGCACGCACGATCGCATAGGCGGGGCGCTCGAATTCGAACTCCGGCAGATGCACGCTGAAAAGCAGCTGGTCCTTGCCCGGATAGTTGCGCGCGCCGACGCGCAGCAGCAGCAAGTCGGTGGTCTCGACGAGCCGATGGATCGAATTCCCGACATAGTCGATTTCGATGCTGGGCCGCGGCGGTGCCAGGCCGCATGAAATGAAGCGCTCGTTCAGCCACATCGTCGCGCGGGCATTCTGGCGCGGAAGAATCCATCCGTAGCGCAGCAGATCCTTCGGCGTCGGCGTCAGGTTGAAGATCGGGTGGTGCTTGCGGGCCACGATGGACAGCTCGTCGCTGCCGATCGGCACGATGTCCACCTCCGCGCCGGACACGCTGTAGAGCGGAGAAAACACGATGTCCAGATGCCCTTGCTGCAGCAGCGCGATCAGCTCGGCGCCGATGTCCAGCGTGAAGTTCAGCTGAATGTCCGGAAACCTGTCCACCATCCTGAACAGGCAATTGACCAGCACATCATCGAAGATGGGCTTGGTGGCGCCGACCCGCAGCAACCCCGCATGGCCCTGTCGAAGATTCGATGCCCTGCCCGCCAGATCCTCGTGCGCGAGCATGATCTTCATGGCATCGCCATGGATGGCCTTGCCTGCGGGCGTGAGCAGCATGCCGTTCTTGCTGCGCTCGAACAGGACCAGGCCGACCGCCTCTTCCAGGCGAGCCACGGATTTGGACAGCGTGGCCTCGGTGACGCAGCAGGTCTGCGCCGCGGCGGTCAGGCTTCCCGCCTGGGCAACGGCGATGAAATACCGGATATCCCGGGATGCGGTTTCCACTCTCTCTGGTCTCCCGAATTTCTGGCTCGTCGTCCCTACACCACCACACGGCGCTGGTTCGGATCGCGCATCGGATGCATGGTAAAGGCATCGGGACCGGGCCCGTCATTTCCATTGCATCCTCCACGACGTCCGAGCTTGCGCTTCAAGCCGGCCGCGGATGCGCGACACTGTGGCCCAATGTCCTCCATGCCCATGTCAGGCGCCATGCCCCGCCCCTCGCTGCGCTTCCTGCTCTCGCATCCCGCGCACCTCATCGCACTCGGTTTCGGCTCCGGCCTGTCGCGCTTCGCGCCGGGCACCGTGGGCACGCTGTGGGCCTGGGTCGCGTTCCTTGTCATGCAGCGCTGGCTCTCGAGCGCGGTGATCGGCTGGGTGATCCTGGTGTCGGTGCCCATCGGCTGGTGGGCCTGCACGGTGACGGCGCACCACATGAACGTGGCCGACCCGGGCGCCATCGTCTGGGACGAGGTGGCGGCCTTCTGGCTGGTGCTGTGGCTGGTGATGCCGGCCGGCTTGCTGGCACAGACCATCGCCTTCGCGCTGTTCCGCTTCTTCGATGCCGCCAAGCCCGGGCCGGTGGCCTGGGCCGACCAGCTCTTCAAGCAGCGCGATGCGACATCCGAAACGATGCGCTGGACCGCCGCGGGCTTCGGCATCCTCTTCGACGATTTCGTGGCGGCGTTCTGCGCGCTGCTGGTGATCGCGCTCTGGCGCGCATGGTGAGGATGATGGAACAAGAACACGACACGCCCGCGCTGGTGCTGCGGCTGGCCGAGCTGCTGCAGCAAAAGCGCTGGATGCTCGCCACCGCGGAGAGCTGCACCGGCGGCCTGATCGCGGGTGCCTGCACCGATCTGGCCGGTTCCAGCGCCTGGTTCGAGCGTGGCTTCGTCAGCTATTCGAACGAGGCCAAGAGCGAGCTGCTCGGCGTCGACGCGGCCTTGATCGCGGCGCACGGCGCGGTCAGCGAAGCGGTCGCGCGGGCCATGGCCGCGGGCGCGATCGCGCACTCGAAGGCGCAGGTCGCGCTCGCGGTCACCGGCGTCGCCGGCCCGAGCGGCGGCACGGCCGACAAGCCGGTCGGCACGGTGTGGTTCGGCTGGTCGGTCGACGGGCGCCTGTGCACCGAACGCCGCCGCTTCGACGGTGACCGCGCCACCGTGCGCGCGGCCACCGTGTTCCATGCGCTGCAGACGCTGGTCGCGCTGATTCAACGCCAGGATGCCCCATGAAGAACGAAGACACCATCCGCCGCTTCTACGATGCCTTCGCGAAGCTCGATGCCGACACGATGGCGGCCTGCTATGCGCCGGAGGCCAGCTTCGACGACGAGGCCTTCTCGCTGCGCGGCCGGCGCGAGATCGGCGGCATGTGGAAGATGCTGTGCGAAGGCACGCGCGCCAAGGGCGCCGATGTCTGGCAGCTGCGCTACCGCGACGTGCAGGCCGACGCCACCGGCGGCCAGGCCCACTGGGACGCGCACTACCGCTTCAGCGCCACCGGCCGCATCGTCGACAACGCGATCGATGCGCGCATGCACTTCACACCCGAAGGATTGATCGCGACGCACCGCGACCGTTTCGATTTCTGGCGCTGGTCGCGCCAGGCGCTCGGCCTGCCCGGGCTGCTGCTGGGCTGGTCGCCGATGCTGAAGAAGAAGGTGCGCGCCACGGCGGCCGCCAACCTCGCCACGTACCTCGCCCGCAATCCCTGAAACCCCTGCAACGGAGATTCCATGGTCGACATCACCGTCTCCAACCATCCCGACAAGCACCGCTACGAAGCCTTCATCGACGGTGTGCTGGCGGGCTACTGCGAATACAACCTGCTCGACGGGGCCATCATGTTCACCCACACCGAGGTGCTGCCCGAGCGCGAGGGCCTGGGCGTCGCTTCCAGCCTGGCGCGGCATGTGCTCGACGATGCGCGCGCGCGGGGCTTGCAGGTGATCCCGGTCTGCCAGTTCATCGCCGGCTGGATCCACAAGCACCACGAATACGCCGACCTCGTGCGGCCGGACGTGCAGCGCGCCTTCAAGATCTGAGCGCGCTCATTCGGGCTTGACGTTGGCCTCGCGGACCACGACCCGCCAGCGCTCGATGTCGGCCTTCAGGAAGTCGCTCATGTCCTTGCTGCTGCCGGACCACGGTTCGGCGGCGCCGACGCGCAGCAGTTCCACGAACTTCGGCGCCTGGATGGCCTGATTCAGATCCTTGTTGAGGCGATCGACGATCGCCTGCGGCGTGCCCGCGGGCGCGAAGAGGCCCGCCCAGACACGCGTGTCGAAGCCCGGGACGCCTTGCTCGACCAGCGTCGGGATCTCGGGCGTCAGGCTCGAGCGCGTGGGCGTCGAGACGGCCAGCACGCGGACCTTGCCGCTGCGCACCTGGGGCAGCAGCGACCCGCCGGCATCGAAGGCAAAGGGGATCTGCCCGCCGATGACATCCTGCAGCACCATCGGCGAGCCTTTGTAGGGCACATGCACCATCTCTATCCCGGTGGCCTTCTTCAGGATCTCCATCGAGAGGTGCTGCGTGGTCCCGGTGCCGCCGGAGCCGTAGGAGACCTTGCCCGGCCTTGCCTTGACGTAGGCCACCATCTCCTTGAGGTTGGTGACCGGCACGTCGTTGTTGCAGTAGAGATAGAGCGCGCCCTTGGTGAACGGCCCGATGGGGACGAAGTCCTTCACCGGGTCGTAGGTCAGCTTCGAACCGTAGACGGAAGGGTTGATCGACATCGGCCCGCCGGTCGACACCAGCAGCGTGTAGCCGTCCTTGTCGGCCACCTTGGCGGCGTTGCCGACGATCATGCCGTGCGCGCCGGCCTTGTTCTCGACGATCACCGGCTGGCCCAGGCTGGCGCTCAGGCCGACCACCAGTTGCCGGGTCCAGCCGTCGACGGTGTCACCGGGCGGCGTGCCGATCAGGATGCGAATGGGATGGCGCGGGTAGTCGGCCTGCGCCCACGCGGTGGCCGGCAGGATCGGGCCGACGGTGGCAAGGCCGAGGGCCG
This sequence comes from Variovorax sp. PBL-E5, assembly GCF_901827185.1. Taxonomy (NCBI): domain Bacteria; kingdom Pseudomonadati; phylum Pseudomonadota; class Betaproteobacteria; order Burkholderiales; family Comamonadaceae; genus Variovorax; species Variovorax sp. PBL-E5. The sequence goes on from NZ_LR594671.1 coordinate 5,181,148, forward strand.
TGCGCAGGAACTGGCGGCGTTGCGAATGGCTGTGGTTCATGTTTTCACTCCTTCATGACGCGCTGCCAGCTCGACATCGAGCAGGCGGATGTATTGCTGGCCGCCGTGCATGTCGCGCTCCATCGCGCCGCCTTGCGGCCGCAGGCGCGGATAGGAGATCTTCAGGATCAGCAGGTCGGGCAGCGGGAAATGCTTGACCATGGCCGCATCCACGCCGTAGAGCGCGCCGATGGCCGCGGGCTGGAGCTGCGGCGCGTTCGCGTAGCGGTCGAAGCCCTCGCGATCATGAAAATACAGATCGAGGGTGATCCAGAACGGACCGGCATTCTTGGACCGCACGTAGCGGCAGACCTCGCGGACCTCAGGCATGCGCGGCCTCCCTGATCCCGACGAATTCCATGCGGACCAGTTCGCTCGGATGGTCGACGTGCACGACATGGTTGAGCTTGAACTCGAACACCTGCCCGCGCTCGACCTCCGCCGGCGAGAAGGGGAAGGCATAGCTGGGCATCGGCGTCTCCGGATTCAGCGGCAGGTGGAAGAACCACGGGTTGCAGGTCTTGGCGATCTGCGTCGCCAGTTCCTGCGTGGCCGCGGTGGCGACGAACATGAGACCGATCTCGCGCGCAGGCGCGGCCGCCGGATCGACCGGCATGCCGCTCACGGCATTCCATCCGTAAGGCCTGAGCGAGATGTCGAACACGCCGGCCTCCGAGCCCATGCTGTTGCGCACGCGCTCCACCAGCACCTCGTGCATCTGCGACACGAAGCGGTCGATCTCCGCCAGCACCCCGGGGTCCTGGATGCCGACCAGCATCAGCGTCTGGTAGCCGCCGCCGCCGGCGCCCTCGAGCTTCATCGTGTAGGGCTTCGGCAGGAAGACCGAACCCGTGACCTGCACCGTTCGATCGTCGACCGGCTCGTAGCGCGCCCCCGTGACGTCGAGCACGCCGCCGGGCTCGTGCAGCAGGAAGGGATCGCTGTTCTCGTACAGCATGTGGCTGGAGACCGTGCGCGGCGTGCAGCGCGCAATGGCGCTCAGCGGCTCGACCTCGAAGCCGTTCTTGCCGACGCGGATCATCACGCCGCCTTCGCGTGCATGCGTGGTGCACAGGCCGCCGCATTCGGCGGTCTTGCCCGCATGCCAGGCGGGGCCGGCGCCGGCGCCGCGCATCAGCGGCACGGCGGCCAGCACGGCCGTGTCGGTGGTGCGGCCGCCGAGCACGATGTCGGCACCGGCCTCGAGCGCCGCGATGTAGGGCTCGGGCCCCATCAGGGCCACGATGTGATCGCATTCGCCGAACAGCGCCGCGTCGACCGAACTCATCGGTGCGAGCGGCTCGATGCGGCCCTGCGCGGCACGGGCCGTGAGCAGCGCCGGATCCTGTTCGGCATAGAGCAGTGCGATGCACGGCGTCAATCCGTTCTCGCGCGCGATCTCCAGCGCGATGTCGCGCATCCAGTCCAGCGCCACATCGCAGCCGGAGGTGCCGCAGGAGCCGATGAGCAATGGGATCTTCGCCCGGGCCTGGGCTTTCATCAGGATCAGCAGATCGGCCTTGACCGCGGCTCGCGAATACTTGGGCCGGCCGGTGGCGAGATAGGCCGGCCCGCTGTCGGTGGAGCCGGCATCGCAGGCGATGGCGTGCGCGCCGGCGGCCACGCCGGTGGCCACGTCGGCCTCCGACAGGCCGAGGCCGAGCGCGCCGATGGGGACCAGCACGTTGGTGGTGGAGTGGAGGCGGTGTGGCATGGGAAGGAAAGAGAAGGTCTGGCGCGGCACCGATGTTCGGCGTCGGAATTGTTGTAGACAATCATCTGGATTGTCTACACTCTGGCATAAGTGTTTACACTCAAGATCGCCAGTCCCTCCACCATCCGTCTTCTTCATGCCCGAAGCCCCCGCAGCCACCGGCAGTGCGCCGATCGAGGAAACCATTCAGTGGTTGGAGCACGCCATCCTGTCCGGCGAACTGAAGCCCGGCGACCGCGTTCCCGAATCGGTGCTGGCGGCGCGTTTCGGTGTCGGCCGCGGCCCGCTGCGCGAAGCCTTGCGCACGCTGGAGGGCCGGCGGCTGCTGGAGCGCACGCCGTTCTCGGGCGTCCGCGTGGCCGAGCTCAGCATCGACGATCTGGAACAGTTGCTGATCACGCGCGAGGCGCTCGAGGGCATGGCGGCACGGCAGGCCGCGGAAGTGATGACGCTGCCCGAGACACGGCGGCTGCGCGAGCTGCTGAACGCCAGCAAGGCCGCCGGCGACCTCGGCGAATTCTTCCGGCGCCGCACACAGGACAACGACTTCCACACCCAGATCGTGCGCGGCAGCCGCAACCATTGGCTGGCGGAATTCCTGTGCCGGGATCTCTACGCGCTGCTCAACATCTGCCGCTTCCGCGCCGCGAGCGTGCCGCAGCGCATGAAGGCGGTGCACGGCGAGCATGAACGGATCCTCGCGGCCATCGAGCAGCGTGATCCGGAACTCGCGGAACGCCGCATGCGGGAACACGTCGCACATGGGCGCGAATCCCTGCTTCGGCGCCTGCGCGAAACGCAGGCGCAAGAGCAGGCGTCATCCCGGCGAGCACGCCCCGCCGCGCGCGAGCCGACCTGAATCGACGGCACCGGCGCCGGGATGCGCCCGGCGCGGCGCCGCGACTCAGCCGGCGCCGTGGCACTTCTTGTATTTCTTGCCGCTGCCGCAGGGGCACGGGTCGTTGCGGCCGGGCGTGGCCTCCTTGCGGATCGTCTCGACGCGCGGCCCCATGCTCTTCCAGAGCTGGCGCAGGTCGTAGACGGCCCAGATCGCGGCACCGAAATCGTCCACGCGCTGCTGGCTCACGCTGGGCGGGCCGTCCTCGCTGTACATCGAGACCGCGGGCTTGCCGGTGTCGTCCTCGGTCAGCGTGACGATGGCGCCGAGCGCCTCGTCGAGCATGCGCGCGGCTTCCTTGTCGCGCGGCGGGGTCCAGTCCTCGGGCCAGTTCTCGACCGCGAACATGAAGCCGAGCGCCCAGACCTGCGCGAAGGATGGAATGGCTTCGCCAGCCATCTCGCCGCGCTCCTCCTCGGGCAGCGCCGCGATCGCGCCGCGCGTGTCGAGCACCTCGGGCTGCCAGGTGCGCTCGTCGTCGAGCGATTCGACATCGGCGTCGAGGCCGGTCTCGATCTCGCGCCAGCGCCGCTTCCAGCGCCAGACGAATTCCATGTGCTGCGCGGCGACGAAGCCGTCGCCCAGCAGCACCGGCCAGTACTCCGCGGGCTCGATCGGCCGCCGCGTGCAGACCAGCGCGGCCATGAAGCCTTCGCAGAATTCCCACTGCGGCGTCTCGTCGTCGTGCTCGCGCATGGCGTCGAGCGCCAGGTCCTGGGCATCGAAATCATCGGGGCCAAGCGGGGTCTGCTCGGGCGGGGTGTCGGGGATGGTTGTCATGTCGTTGCAGGAAACAGCCCTCTATGATGCAGCAAGGCTCCCGGAGACCCGTCATTTCTACCCCGATGATTTCGCCCCTCCCGGCGCGTTACAGCACCTTTGCGCTGTGCGTGGCCGGCCTTGTCGCCAGCGTGGCGGTGGTCGTGGTGCTGCCCACGCTCTGGGCCGCATGGATCGCCGTCGCGCTCTTCGCGGTGCTCAGCGGCACCGGCGTGCACGACCTGCGGCAGGCGCGCCACGCAATCCTGCGCAACTACCCGGTGATCGGCCACCTGCGCTTCCTGCTGGAATTCATCCGGCCCGAGATGCGGCAGTACTTCATCGAGAGCGACGCCGAGGCCGCGCCCTTCTCGCGCGCCCAGCGCTCGCTGGTCTACCAGCGCTCCAAAGGCGAGCCGGACAACCGGCCCTTCGGCACCCAGCTCGACGTGACGATCTCAGGCTACGAGTGGATCAACCACTCGATGCAGCCGAGCCGCCTGGCCAACCACGACTTCCGCATCGTCATCGGCGGCACGCCGGGGCCGGCCTCGCCGGCATCGCATCCATGCACGCAGCCCTACGAGGCGAGCGTGTTCAACATCTCGGCGATGAGCTTCGGCGCGCTGTCGGCCAACGCCATCATGGCGCTGAACCTCGGCGCGAAGATGGGCGGCTTCGCGCACGACACCGGCGAGGGATCGATCTCGCAGCATCACCGCGTGCATGGCGGCGACCTGATCTGGGAGATCGGCTCGGGCTACTTCGGCTGCCGCAACGACGACGGCAGCTTCAGCGAGGAACGCTTCGTCGCCAACGCGCGCGACCCGCAGGTCAAGATGATCGAGATCAAGCTGAGCCAGGGCGCCAAGCCAGGCCACGGCGGCGTGCTGCCGGGCCCCAAGGTGACGGCCGAGATCTCGGCCGCGCGCGGCGTGCCGATCGGCGTGGACTGCATCTCGCCCTCCTCGCACGGCGCCTTCTCGACGCCGGTCGGGATGATGCATTTCGTCGCCCGGCTGCGCGAACTTTCGGGCGGCAAGCCCTGCGGCTTCAAGTTCTGCCTCGGCCATCCGTGGGAGTGGTTCGCCATCGTCAAGGCCATGCAGGAAACCGGCATCACGCCCGACTTCATCGTGGTCGACGGTGCCGAGGGCGGCACCGGCGCGGCACCGGTGGAGTTCAGCGATCACGTCGGCGCGCCGCTGCAGGAAGGCCTGCTGCTGGTGCACAACACGCTGGTCGGCGTCGGGCTGCGCGATCTCATCAAGATCGGCTGCGCCGGCAAGGTGATCACCGCCTTCGACCTCGCACGCATGATGGCGCTGGGCGCCGACTGGTGCAACGCGGCGCGCGGTTTCATGATGGCGCTCGGCTGCATCCAGGCGCAGAGCTGCCACACCGGCCACTGCCCGACCGGCGTCACCACGCAGGACCCGGTGCGCCAGCAGGCGCTGGTGGTGCCGACCAAGGCCGACCGCGTGCGCAACTTCCACCGCAGCACGCTGCATGCGCTGCAGGAACTGGTGCAGGCCGCCGGCCTCGCCCACCCGCAGGACATCACCGCCCACCACATCGTGCGGCGCATTTCCGACACCGAGGTGCGGCTGCTCAGCAACCTCGTGATGCAGGTGCAGCCCGGCGCATTGCTCGGGCCGCTCGACGGACTGCACAATGTGTTCCGCACCTACTGGCCGCTGGCGAGCGCGCACAGCTTCCAACCGGTGACACTGGCCGTATGAGACGCCCGGCCGTTCCAAAGGCGAATGCCGCAGCGCGTAGCGCGAAGGCTGCTCCGTGAGTTCGGTCCGGCGCGGCGGCGCATCGACGCGCGTACAGATGCGCAAGGGCATCGCCTCGGCGCCGGCGCCGCTGGAGACGGGTGCGCTGTCCCCGGCGGCCGGCGACTACGCGGCCTTCCTGCGCGCCATGCTGCCGCAGCAGACCCGCGCCGTCACCAGCCATCGGCTCGGCAACGAACGGGTCTGGCTCAAGAAAGCCGGCGCTCGCCACGGCAAGCTGCGCTATCACCTGCAGGCCGTGATCGCCGGTGTGCTGCGCCTCGAGGTATTGCAGCCGGTGCCCAATCCCGGTGGCGAGGCCGCCATCGCGATCGAAGCGCGACGCTTGCGCGCGCTCGGCGCGGTCGGACTGCGCGTGCCGGCGGTGCTGGCCCAGCAGCCCGATGGCCTCCTGATTTCGGACCTGGGCCAGAGCGGCCGCCCGCCCGTGGTGCTGCAGGAGCGGCTGGACCAGGCCGCGGCCGTCGGTCCCGCCGCGTTGCTCTCGGTATGGCGCGAGGCACTGTCCGCGATCGCCATCGTCCATGCGCGCGGCGCCTACCTGAGCCAGGCCTTCGACCGCAACCTGGTGCAGTGCCCGGACGGCGCGATCGGCTACATCGATTTCGAGGACGACCCCGGCGAGACGCTGGCGCTGGCCGAATGCCAGGCGCGCGACTGGCTCAGCTTCCTGCACTCCACGGCGATGCTGGTGGATGCCGCTTCGCCGCATGCGGCCGGCACGCACTGGCACGCGGTGCTGGCCGATGCGGACGACGAGGTGCGCGAGCGGCTGGTGGTGGCCGCGCGCCGCATGCGCTGGCTGCGGCATCTGCCGGCGGGCCGGCGCTGGGGCCGCGACACGCAGCGCATCCGCGCCGCCGCGCGGCTGCTGGCGCTGTGGTACGGGCGATGAGTCAGGTCGTGCGGCCCGACTCGAACAGGAACCAGTTGCGGCGCTCCGCCTCGTCGATCCAGACTTCGAGCAGGCTCGCAGTGGCGACGTCGCCGTAGCTGTCGCACAAAGCGTGCGTCTCGCGCATGAAGCCGGCCAGGCGCTGGTTGTCCTCGCGCAGCTCGGCCAGCATGTCGGCCGGCGTCACGAAATCGGCATCGTTGTCCGCGAGCCGCTGCAGCCGTGCAATCTGCCCGGTCGAACGCAGCGTGGTGCCGCCGAGCTTGCGCACGCGCTCGGCGATCGGGTCGGTGGTGGCGTAGATCTGGTCGGCCTGCTCGTCGAGCAGCAGGTGGTAGTCGCGGAAGTAGGGCCCCGACATGTGCCAATGGAAGTTCTTGGTCTTGAGGTACAGCGCGAAGGTGTCGGCCAGGAGCGCATTGAGTTCCGCCGAGATGTCGCGCGTGGCGTCGGCGCCCAATGCCGTCGGCGTGTTCAATGGCGCCAGGCGCCGCTTCTTCGCATTCTTCAGGTTGGCCATAGGCTGTGCTCCGTGGTGAATGTTCGTCGGCGTCGGCGGTCCGGCGCCAGGATGGGGTGTACCACGTTCGGCAGCTACAGAGATATCCAGTCGGGAGGCAGGGCGCTCTGCAGCACGGCATCGCGCCGTGGAATGGAAGGCTGGGCGCCGGGCTGCGTGATGCACAGCGCCGCGGCGCGGATGCCGAGCCGCACGGCGTCGTCGAGCGCATCGCCGCCGGCCAGCGACACGGCCAGCGCGCCGAGGAAGGTGTCGCCGGCGGCCGTGGTGTCCACGGCCTGGATGCGAAGCGCCGGATGATGGCGCGCGCCGGCCGCATCGATCGCCACGGCACCGCGCGCGCCCAGCGTGACGACCACCCGCTCGACGCCGCGCACGCGCAGCGCCCGGCCGGCGGTGGCCGCCGCGTGCGGGCTGTCGGCCGGCTGGCCGGCCAGCATCTCGGCCTCTCGCTCGTTCAGCACCAGCGTGTCGATCATCGGCCAGAACGCGTCGTCGACGGATTGCACGGGCGAGGGATTGAGCATCACCTTGCAGCCGGTCCGGCGTGCGATCCTCATCGCATGCGCGACCTGCGGCAGCGGGCTTTCGAACTGCGTCACCAGAAACGCCGCACCCTGCAGTTGCGCGGCCAGCGCGGCCTCGTCGATCTCGAGCCGCGCATTGGCGCCCGCGATCACCACGATGCGGTTCTGGCCCGTGTCCTCGACCATCACCAGGGCCGTGCCGGTGGGCGCATCGGCATCGGTGCGGATCGCCGCGATGTCGATGCCGTCCTGCAGCAAGCCCTGGCGCAGCGCCTCGCCGTATTCATCGGCGCCGACGCAGCCGACCAGGCCGACGCGCGCGCCCTGGCGCGCGCAGCTCACCGCCTGGTTGCCGCCCTTGCCGCCCGGCATGCGGTGGATCGAATGGCCCTGCAGGGTCTCGCCCGCGACCGGCGCATGCGGCACGCGCAGCACCAGGTCCATGTTGAGGCTGCCGAGCACGACGATGCGCGGCGGCACGAGGGGAAGCTTCGGGTTCATGACACAACGACGCCCCATGCCGCGAGCCGCTTGCGCAGCGCCAGCACCGCGCGGTCCTTGCTCAGGAGCCGCGCGCGGCGGGCGACCGCGAGATCGATGAAGACCTGGTCGTCGGGATCGCTGCACACGCAGGGCGCGCGCGGCGGCACGCCATCCACCCGCTCGGTCCGCGCATCGAAAGCCGCGAGCACTTCGCGCGCATCGCGCGCCTGCTGCGCCAGGCGCGCAACGATGGTCGGATAGCCGAGCACGCGCGCGAATTCGTCGCGCATCGCCGCGGTGACCAGCCAGCGCAGCGTCCCTGCCTCGAGCGCCGCAGCGAGCGCTGCGCAGCCGGGATCGTCGAACACCAGCAGGTCGAGCGCGATGTTGGTGTCGAGGACGATCGCCTCGTTCGCGGACATGGGCACGCGCGTCGCCGATCCGCGATTCAGCTGCGTCCGCGCGCCGAGCCGGCGACCATGTCGAAGCGGAACAACCGGCACTCGATCGGCCCGTTCCACATCGGCACGCGGCGCGATTCCTTCAGGCGCATGCGCTTGGGCAACTGCAGATCGGGCGTCAGCACCCAGGCGGTCCAGCCGGCGTAGTTCTTCTTCCAATGGCTCGCGAGCTGCACGAAGAACTCGCCACCGTCCTCGGTCTGCGCTTCCTCGCGGCCGCCAGCCTTGGCACGCGCCACGCCCGCGACTTCGATGCGCTCGCCGTACGGCGGATTGAGCACGATCACGCCCGATGCGGCCGGCGGCATGCGCTGCAGCGCATCGCCGCCGCGGAACTGCAGCGCCGCGGCGACACCCGCACGTTCGGCATTGCGCTCGGCGAAGTCGACCATGCGATGCGACACGTCGGAGCCGAAGATCACGGGCTCGCCCGAACGCGCGGCCGGCACCGCCTCGGCCTTCAGCCCCGACCACACATGGTCCTGGAACGGCAGCAGCTTCTCGAAGCCGAAGCGCCGCAGCGATCCGGCCGCGATGCCGCACGCGATCTGCGCGGCCTCGATCGCGATGGTGCCGCTGCCGCAGCAGGGGTCGTAGAGCGCGTCGGCCGAAACCTCGCCGGTCTCGGGATTCCACCAGCCGCTGGCGGCCAGCATGGCGGCGGCCAGCGTTTCCTTGAGCGGCGCATCGCCCTTGTCCTGCCGCCAGCCGCGCTTGAAGAGCGGCTCGCCGGAGGTGTCGATGTAGAGCGTGCAATGGTCGGTCGTGAGGTGCGCGAACACGCGCGCATCGGGCCATTGGGTCTCGATGCTGGGCCGCACGCCGCCGGCCTTGGCGCGGAAGCGGTCGGCGATCGCATCCTTGATGCGCAAGGTCGCGAAGTTGAGGCTCTGCAGCGGGCTGTGCTGCGCGGTGGTCTCGATCTTGAAGGTCTGCTTCGGCGTGAACCAGATCTCCCAGGCCACGCCGCTCGCGATGGCATAGAGGTCGTTCTCGCTGCGGTAGGGCGCGTGCGCGAGTTCGATCAGAACGCGCTGCGCGAGCCGGCTGTGCAGGTTGAGCTTGAGCGCCTCGCGCCAGTCGGCACGCACGCGCACGCCGCCGCGCAGGGTCAGCAGGTCTTGGCCGGCGCGGCCGGTGAGCGCGTGGACCTCCTGCGCGAGGAAGTCTTCGACGCCGGCGGCGCAGGGCAGGAAAAGGGAGAGTTCGTTCATGGCGCGATCAAGGGAGGCAGTATCCCATGCACCCATAGCGCCTTTGCGCTATGGCCACGCCGTGTCCACGCAGGGACAATGGCCGGCATCCATCGCCCGAGGAGCCGCCATGCCCACCAGCGTGCTGATCGTCGAAGATGAACCGGAGTTCATGCGCCGCTTCGCCAACGCGGTGCTGGCGGACCCCGAACTGCACCTGGCCGCGGTGGTGTCGACCGGCGCCGCCGCGCTGAGCGTCCTCGATGCAGAGGCGCCGGATGCGATGCTGGTGGATCTCGGGCTGCCCGACATGGACGGCGTCGAGGTGATCCGCCACGCGGCGCTGCACCGGCCCGGATGCGACGTGCTGGTGGTCACCATGTTCGGCGACGACGAGCACGTGCTGGCCTCGATCGAGGCCGGCGCCACCGGTTACCTGCTGAAGGACGCGGTGGCCGAGCGCATCGCAGCCAGCATCCACGAACTGCGTGCCGGCGGCTCGCCGATCAGTCCGGGGATCGCGCGCCGCGTGCTGGCGCGCTTCCGTGTCGGCGCCCTGCCCGCGGAACGTGCCGAGCCGGCCGCTGCGGCGGCGAGCGCCGCACCTTCGCCGCTGACCGAACGCGAGACCGAGATCCTGCGCCTGACGGCCAAGGGCCTGAGCTTCGAGACCATCGGCCAGCTGATCGGCATCTCGCCCCACACGGTCGTGGCGCACGTCAAGAAGATCTACCGCAAGCTGGCCGTGCATTCGCGCGGCGAGGCGGTCTACGAAGCGAGCCAGATGGGGTTGCTGTGATGCGGCGTGCGTGGGCAGCGGCCGTGCTCGCATCGGCGCTCGCCTGCATCGCTGCAGCGGCGCAGACGCTGGCGCCGTACGACGCAGCAGTGCTGGTCTCGGCGAGTCTCGCGCCACCACCGCCCGATGCGGCCTGGCAGCCGGTCGCGCTCCCCGACGACAGCGCGTATTCGCGCCCCGGCCGCGACCGCACGCAGGCCTGGTACCGCATCGGCTTCGACGCGGCCGAGGCCGTCGCCGCGCCCGAGGCCTGGGCCGCCTACCTGCCTTACCTCTACGACGGCGGCAGCGTGTGGCTCAACGGCGCGCTGCTGACGCACATGCCCGAGAACACGGTCGCGTTGCGGGCGCGCTCTTACCGGCCTTACATGATCCCCTTTCCCTCGGCGCTGCTGCACGCAGGGCGCAACGAGCTGATGGTGCGGGTCGCGCCCTCGCCGACCTACCCGGTGCGCTTTGCGCATGTCGAGGTCGGGCCGCAGGCACGGATCGTGTCGCTGTACGACCGACGGCTGTTCTGGATGCGCGCGGTGCCGCAGATCACGGTGCTGTTCTCGCTCGGCGTCGCGGGCTTCGTGCTGTTCATCTGGTGGCGCAGGCGCAGCGAGGTGCTCTATGGATTGTTCGGCCTTGCAGCGGCGCTCTGGGGCATTCGCACGCTGAACTTCATCATCGATGCGCTGCCGCTTTGGGAATGGCAATGGTGGCGCATCGCGTATCACTGCGCGACCGGCGGCTTCGTCGTTGCGATGGCGCTGTTCACGCTGCGCTTCGCAGGCTTGCGCAGGCCCCGGCTGGAGCGTGCGCTTCTCGCGTACTGGGCCATCGGGCCGCTGTGGTTCGCGCTGCAGGGCTTCGCGGCCGAGCCGCTGGTCGCGCGTATGTGGCTGGGCGGCATGATCCCGGTCGGCGTGGCGATCATCGCGCTGTCGTTCTGGGCCGTGGTGCGGCAGCGCACGCTGCTGTCGGCGGTGATGCCCGCGGCCATGGCCTTCGCGGTGCTGGTCGGCATCCACGACTACCTGATCAACTGGGATTCGGGCGTGATCGGCCGCTTCTTCCCCGACTGGGCCGGGCATCGCATCTACCTGCTGCACTACGGCTCGATCATGCTGCTGCTGGCGATGGGCGGCGTGCTGACGGCGCGCTTCGTGCAGACGCTGGGTTCGCTGGAGGAGCTGAACCGCAGCCTGGAAACGCGCGTGGCCGACCGCGAGCGCGCACTGGCCGCCAACTATGCGCGCGTGGCCGCGCTGGAGCGCGAGCATGCGGCCGCGGAAGAGCGGCAGCTGATCATGCGCGACCTGCACGACGGGCTCGGCTCGCAGCTCTTCACTTCGCTGTCGCGCGTGGAGCGCGGCGACATGGACGGCGATCAGATCGCCGCCGCGCTGCGCGCCTGCATCGCCGACATGCGGCTCGCGCTCGACGCGCTGGCGTCGGAGGAGCACGACCTCGGCGCCGCGCTCGGCAATTTCATGTTCCGCTGGGAAGCGCAGCTGATCGAGGCCGGCGTGCGTTCGAGCTGGGCCATCGACGTGCCCGACGGCGCATCGACGCTGTCGCCGCATGCCGCACTGCAGCTGCTGCGCGTGGCGCAGGAGGCGCTGACCAACGTGCTGCGGCATGCACGCGCCACGCGCGTGCAGGTGCGGCTGCACCGGCAGGACGGCATGCTCGCGCTGGAGGTCGAGGATGACGGCTGCGGCCTCGACGTATCGGCCTCGCCGACAGGCGGCCGCGGCATGGGCAACATGCGTTCGCGCGCCCAGCGCCTCGGCGGGCTGCTGGACTTTCGCTCGGGCGCGAGCGGCACCTGCATCGTGCTGCGCCTGCCGATCGCCGCCTGACGCGAACGCGGGATCACGCAACGCGAAGGCGGCATTTTCGGCCGCGCCCTCACTGCCTAGATTTGCATCAGCGCGCCGCCCATGGCGCGCGGTCCGCAAACCCGCAGGAGAAACGTATGCAGGTCTTCGCCATGATCCCCCACTTCCTCGGCTCCTTCACCGCCGTCATCGCCTGGATCTACCTGGTGTCGAACTCGACACGCGTCTTCAGCTACCTGCCGCAGATCCTCGCGATCTGGCGCTGCCGCGACGGCGCGCGTTCGATCTCGCTGTGGTCGTGGACCTCGTGGTCGATCTCGCACGTCACGGCCGGGCTGTACGGCATGGTGGTCGCCCACGATGCGTACCTGGTGCTGATCTCGGTGCTCAACCTGGTCGGCTGCGCCGCGGTCACACTGGTTGCCGCGCGCCGGCGCGGGCTGCTGCGCGGCCGGCGCCCAGCCGCGCAGAGGACGGCCGCGTGACACCGGATCCCGCACAGTGGCCGTATAGTGCCGGCAGCCCACTTCCGCCGCACGATGACGACCCAGCCCGCCAAAGCATCGCTCTCGCCATCCGGCCGCTTCCATATCCAGCGCGAGGTGCTGCGCCTGAGCACGCAGCCCAGTGGCCCCGTGCTGCTGGTGCAGTTCCTGCTCGATTGCGGCGTGGCGGCGCTGTTCGCGTGGCAGTACTCGGTCCCGCATGCCCTGATCTGGATCGCGCTGATCGCGGCCACGACGGCCTACCGCGGCTTCTTTCCGCAGCGGCTGCCGGCAACGCTCACGCCCGCCGACCTGTCGCATGCGCTGCGCGTGCACACCCTGCGCATCGCGCTGCACGAGGGCGCGCACGGCGCCGCGGGCGTGCTGCTGTTCAATCCCGCCGACGGCACCTCGCAGCTGCTGCTGGGCGTGGTGATCATGGGGATGACGCTGTCGTCGGCGTTCTCGGTCTCCTACCACACGCCCGCGATGCAGCTCGCGATCACGCTGCTGCTGACGCCGGTGATCGTGATGGGCCTGGCCTTCGGCGCGCCGCCGATGGTGGCGCTGGCGGTGCTCGGCGTCGGCCTCTTGGCGATGGTCTGGAAGCTGGTGGCCGAGCGCTCGCGCCAGCTCGAGGAGAACATCGGCCTCAGGCAGAACGAAAGCACGCTGCGCGAGCAGGCGCTGGCCGGCCTGCGCGAATCGCAGCAGGCGCAGGCCGAACGCCTGCGCTTCTTCTCGGCCGCCAACCACGATCTGCGGCAGCCGGTGATGGCGATGGGCCTGCAGGCCGAGGTGCTGCGCCAGCAGCTCGATGCCGGCGCGGACACGCCCACCGTGCAGGCCACCGTGGCCTCGCTCTCACGCGCGCAGCAGGCGCTCGAAGGCCTGACCAACCAGCTGCTGGAGATCGGACGCATCGAAGCCGCCGCCGATCCGCTGACGCCGGCCGCGCTCGCGCTGGCGCCGCTGCTTCATGAGCTCGCGCGCCAGGCCGGCAGCGGCCGCGTGCGCGTGCGCTGCCCGGCCGACGCGGTGGCGTGGACCGATGGCGTCGCATTGCGGCGCATCCTCGGCAACCTGGTCGACAACGCGCTCAAGTTCACGCCGCAAGGCCGCGTGCTGCTCGCCTGCCGCCGGCGCAGCGGCGGCTGGCGCGTCGAGGTGCGCGACGCGGGCATCGGCATCGCCTTCGAGGCGCAGGAGCGCGTCTTCGGCGACTTCGAGCAGGTCGGCAACGTCGAGCGCAACCTGCAGCGCGGACACGGGCTCGGGCTGGCGATCGTGCGCCGGCTCGCGCAGCGGCTCGGCCTGCAGGTCAGCCTGCGTTCGCGGCCGGGCCAGGGCTCGGTGTTCGGCTTCGTGGTGCCGGCCGCGCCGGCCGACGCGCGCCTTGCGCAGGCGGCGAGCGACGCGCCGCTGCAGGCCGCCGACGCCACTGCCCCGGACGCGAACGCCGGCCTGCGTGCCGGATTGGCCGTGCTGGTGGTCGAGGACAACGCGGTGGTCGCCGACAGCATCGCCGCGCTGCTGCACCTGTGGGGCGCGCGGCCGCGCGTCTACGGCAGCGCCGCCGAGGCGATCGCGCTGGCCGATCTGCCATCGATCGACATCGCGCTGTGCGACATCCGCCTGCCGGGCGAACTCGACGGCATCGCGCTGGCCGAGCAGCTGCAGCGGCAGCGGCCCCAGCTGGCCATCGCGCTGATCTCGGCCGATATCGACGAAGCGACGCAGAATCTCGCGCGCGACCGCGGCTGGGGTGCGCTGCGCAAGCCGGTGCAGCCGCAGGCGCTGCGCGAGTTGCTGCTGCTGTGCGCAAAAGTCTGAGCGGCGGCTTATGCTCCACGCATGTCCGCCGAGCCGCTGAAGCATCCCGTGGCCAGGCCCCGCCCCGGCGGCGGCCGTCGCTACGGCGCGGTGGCGATCGCGCTGCACTGGCTGCTCGCGCTGATGATCGCGGCGTCGTTCAGCGTCGGGCTGTACATGGCCGGCCTGCCCTTCTCGCCGCTGCGGCTGCGGCTCTTCAACTGGCACAAGTGGGCCGGCATCACCATCCTGACGCTGTCCGCCGTGCGCCTGCTGTGGCGCCTTTCGCATCCACCGCCGCCCCTGAGCGCGCGCATCGTCGACGCAATGCCGGGCTGGCAGCTGTCCGCCTACCGCAGCACGCACCTCCTGCTGTATCTGCTGTTCTTCGCGGTGCCGCTGCTCGGCTGGGCCTACACCTCCGCGCTCGGGCTGCCGGTCGTGCTGTTCGGCGTGCTGCCGCTGCCGGACTTCGTGGCAGTCGACAAGGAATTTGCCGAAGCGGTGCTCAAGCCGATGCACCAGGTCAGCGCCTTCCTCCTGGCCGCGGTGGTGGGGGTGCATATCGGTGCCGCGCTCAAGCACCGCTTCGTCGACCGCGACGATTTGCTGGATCGCATGTGGGTATGAAGCTCTCCCCCGGGCTTGCCCACTTCGTGTCGCCGCCTCCCCCCTCGCCGGGGACAACACCGGCGGCCCGGCTGAGCCGGTTCCGCGGTGTTTTCCGAAAGGGCCTGGCTTTGCCGGCCGGGCGGGCCTTGTGCGCCGCTGCATTGGTTGCCGTCGCAGGGCTGGCCAGCGCTGCCGGGCCGATGGCCAGGCTGGTGCCCGGGCAGGGGCGGATCGCCTTCGTGACCAAGCAGATGGGCGTGCCGGTGGAAGGCACGTTTCAGCACTTCGATGCCCAGATCGCCTTCGATCCGAAGAAGCCCGAGGGCGGCAGCGTAGCGCTGCAGATCGACGTCGGCAGCGCCACGCTCGGCCTGCCGCAGAGCGATGCCGAACTGCCGAAGCCGGCCTGGTTCGACGCCGCCCGCTTTCCGAAGGCCAGCTTCCAGTCGAACGCGATCAAGGCGACCGGCGGCGGGCACTTCGAGGTCATGGGCAAGCTGACGATCAAGGGCACCGCGCAGAACGTGACCGTGCCGGTGGACATCGCGCAGAGCGGCGGCCAGTCCGTGGCCACCGGCACGCTGACCCTGCAGCGCCTCGCGTTCAAGGTCGGCGACGGCGAATGGACCGACACCTCGATGGTGGGCGACGACGTGCAGGTCCAGTTCAGGCTGGTGCTGACCGGCCTCGGTCCGCTGTAACGGCAGCACCCCTTTCCACATCCAATGCCATGCAAAAGCCCTCCATGAAGCCGTTCATCCTCCTCGCCGCACTGGGTGCCATGGCGACGCTCGCCGCCGCGCAGCAGGCGCCCGAAGCAGCCGCCAAGCCGAGCGGCGGGCCGGTCAAGGGTGGCACCTATGTGGTCGACCCGACCCACACCTTCGTGATGTACGAGATGGGCCACTACGGCACCACCACCAACCGCGGCCGCTTCAGCACCAAGGACGGCTCGGTGAAGATCGACGGCAGCGGCGCCAGCGGCAAGGTCGACATCACGATGGACATCAGCTCGATCAACACCGGGGTCGACCTGCTGAACCGGCATGTGCTGAGCAAGGACTTCTTCAACGTCGCCGAGTTTCCGACCGGCCGCTTCGTCGCCGACCGGATCGCCTTCAGCGGCGACAAGGTCATCGAGGTGCCGGGCACGCTCACGCTGCTGGGCCAGACGCGCCCGGTCACGCTCAAGGCCAGCCGCTTCGGCTGCTACATCAGCCCGCTGATCAACCGGCAGGTGTGCGGCGGCGACTTCGAGACCACGGTGCAGCGCAGCCAGTTCGGCATCCTGTGGGGACTGAACTTCGGCTTCGAGGACAAGGTGCACTTGCTGGTGCAGGTCGAGGCCATCGATATCCAGTAATCCTGCCGAGGGCTACAACAGACTCTCGGGCGCCAGCGGCGCGAGCAGCTCGAGCATCACGCGGTCCCACAGGCGCGCGTCGGGTTCCTGCGTCAGCACCTGCTCGGTGCCGCCGTCGGTGCTGACCCACTCGAGCCGTTCGCTGCCGGGCGTGAAGCGCACGCGGTAGGCGCCCTGCTGCTTCAGCACCTCGATCAGCTTCAGCAGCTGCTGCGCCATCTCGGGGCTGTAGATGATGAGTCCGATCTCGGTGTTGTGCGTGTCCGAGCGCGGGTCGAAGTTCATCGAGCCCAGGAACAGCGTGCGCCCGTCGAAGACAGCCGCCTTCGCGTGCAGCCGACCGACCTGCGAACCGAACAGGCCCAGCCGCACGCTGCGCCGCGTGCGCGCCGAACTGAGCTCGTACAGCTCGGCACCGAGCCGCAGCATGTCGGGCCGATAGCGCCGGTAGCCGGTGTGGACCAAGGGCTCGTCGGTGGCCGCCAGCGAGTTGGTGACGACGCTGATCTTCACGCCGCGCCCGCGGATCTCGCGCATCACCTCCAGCCCGGCCTTGCCCGGAATCAGGTAGGGTGACACCAGTGTCACGTCGGAGCGCGAACGCCGCATCTGTTCGACCACGTTGTAGCGCACGCTGTCGACATCGAGCAGCGGCACGCCGCCGTAGGTCACGGGCTTGTCGATGACGCGGTCGGGCGAATCGGCATAGGCCTCGGCAAGGTTCCAGATCAGGTCCAGCTTGCCGGCCTTGATGTCCTCGGGGATCGGGCTGTAGCCGAGCACGTCGTTCGGCGCCGAGGGACGCGGCACCGGCGTGGTCGCCGGGCCGGTCTTCTCGTCGAAGCTGCGCCGCAACGCGTCGGGCGAAAGGCCGGTCGCGACGACGGTCTGGATCGGCCGCACGTAGTCGCTGTTCCAGTACTGGTCGAACAGGCTCGCCAGCCGCGGGATCAGCGCGCCGGCCACGAAGGTGTCGATGTCGAGGAAGTTGGCGCCGGCCGTCTGGGTGAAATACTGGTTGCCGATGTTGCGCCCGCCGGCCACGCCCATCGCGCCGTCGGCGATGAAGAGCTTGTTGTGCATGCGGTGGTTGACGCGGTCGAAGTCGAACAGCGAGGCAGCAAAGCGCTTCACGAGGCTGCCGCGGCCGGCCGGGAAGGGATTGAACAGCCGCAGCTCCACGTTCGGCGTCGCGGCCAGGCCGAGCAGCAGTTCGTCCTCGCCGGAGGTGTAGAGGTCGTCCATCAAGAGGCGCACGCGCACGCCGCGCTCGGCTGCATCGCGCAGCGTTCGCAGGAAATAGCGGCCCGTCTCGTCATCCTCGATCTGGTAGTACTGGACGTCGAGCGTGCGCTCGGCCCGGCGCGCCAGTTCAAGGCGCGTGTTGAGCGCGAAATCGCCGCCGGGCATGAGGCGGAAGCCGCTCAGGTCCGGGTCCGGCGACGAGGCCTGCGCGATGCGGCCGAGCGCGGTGTCGGCCGATGCCGGGACGGCCTTCGAGGGCGTGTGCGCGAACTCCTTCGGCAGCATCGCGCAGCCGCCGGCCAACAGCATCATCAGCGCCGCCAGCCCCAGGCCCAGCCAGCGCGACAGGAACCCCGGGCCGTTCATCGCGTGAACCCCTAGAGGGCCTTGCGCAGATTGGCCGGCGCGATGCGCAGCGCCTCGCGGTACTTGGCCACGGTCCGGCGCGCGCATTCGATGCCCTGCTCCTTGAGCATCTCGGAGACCTGGCTGTCCGACAGCGGCTTTCTCGTGTCCTCGGCGCTCACGAACTGCTTGATCAGCGCGCGCACCGCGGTGCTCGACGCGTTGCCGCCGGTCTCGGTGCCGAGTGCCGAGCCGAAGAAGTACTTGAGCTCGACGGTGCCATAGGGCGTCGCCATGTACTTGGCGGTGGTCACGCGGCTGATGGTCGACTCGTGCAGGCCGAGCTCGTCGGCGATCTCGCGCAGCACCAGCGGCCGCATCGCGAGCTCGCCATGCACGAAGAAGCTCTTCTGCCGCTCGACGATCGCGTTGGACACGCGAAGGATGGTGTCGAAGCGCTGCTGGATGTTCTTGATGAACCAGCGCGCCTCCTGCAAGCGCTGCGACAGCGCCTGGCTGCCCTCGCCCTTGTGCTGCTTGAGCGCGCCGGCGTAGATGTCGTGCACGCGCAGGCGCGGCATGACCTCGGGATTGAGCATGACGCGGAACTTGACGTTCGTGCCCTGGCCGATGCGCGTGACGATCACGTCGGGCACGACGACGTTGCGCTCGACATCGACGAAGCGGCGCCCCGGCTTGGGCTCGAGCCTGGCGATCACCTGCAGCGCGGCACGCACCGTGTCTTCGCTGCTGCGGGTGAGCGTGGCCAGGCGCTTGAAATCGCGCCGCGCGAGCAGCTCCATCGGCTGCTTGCAGACGGCGATCGCGGTCTTGCGGATCTGCGCCTCCTGGTCGCCCTCGTTCGCATGCGCCAGCGCGCGCAGCTGGATCGTGAGGCATTCGCCGAGGCTGCGGGCGCCGACGCCGACCGGCTCCAGGCTCTGCAGCAGACCGAGCGCGACCTGGAAGTGGTGCACCAGCTCGTCGAACTGGTCGTTGTCTTCGCCCGCGAGGCCGGAGGCGAGCGCCGGCAGCGAGTCCTCGAGGTAGCCGTCGTCGTTGAGCGACTCGATCAGGAAGCGCAGCGCGGCGCGGTCGTTGTCGTCCAGCCGCAGGCCCAGTGCCTGGCGGTGCAGGAAAGATTGCAGCGACTCCTGGCTGCGCGCCAGTTCGGTGGCATCGGCACGCTCGTCGTCGCCGAGGTTGTTGGCGCGCGCGGGCGCGTCGCCGCCCCACTCGCTGTCGTCGGGTGCCACATCGACGGTGCCATCGCCTTCCCAGCCGGGCTCCCCATCCGTGCTGTCAGCCGTGGCCGGCGCGTCGGCTTCGGCCGCGGTGCTCGTGCTGCCGACGCCGGCGTCAGCCAGCGGCGCGGACGGGCCGGCCGGCAGCTCGCCGTCGCCCTCGGCCAGGCGATCGTCGTCGCGCACCGGTGCATCGGCCGCGTCGAGCCCGAACTCCTCGCGCTGCGCTTCTTCGGCGGTGCGTTCGAGGAACGGGTTGTCGTCGAGCATCTGCTCGACTTCCTGGCTCAGCTCGAGCGTGGACAGCTGCAGCAGCCGGATCGACTGCTGCAGCTGCGGCGTGAGCGCGAGATGCTGAGAGACTCGAAGCGAGAGACCCTGCTTCATCGGATTGCCGTCCCTACATCCGGAAATGCTCGCCCAGGTACACGCGCCGCACCTCGGCGTTGTCGACGATCTCCGAAGGCGTGCCTTGTGCCAGCACATGCCCGTCGCTGATGATGAACGCGTGATCGCAGATGCCCAGCGTCTCGCGCACGTTGTGATCGGTGATGAGCACGCCGATGCCGCGTTCCTTCAGGAAGCTGATGATGCGCTGGATCTCGATCACCGCGATGGGGTCGATCCCGGCGAAGGGCTCGTCCAGCAGGATGAAGCGCGGCTGCGTGGCGAGGGCGCGCGCGATCTCGACCCGGCGGCGC
The DNA here is from genome assembly GCF_901827185.1 of Variovorax sp. PBL-E5. NCBI lineage: Bacteria > Pseudomonadati > Pseudomonadota > Betaproteobacteria > Burkholderiales > Comamonadaceae > Variovorax > Variovorax sp. PBL-E5. The sequence goes on from NZ_LR594671.1 coordinate 5,200,874, forward strand.
TCGCCGCCCGACAGCGACAGCGCCGGCGAATCGCGCAGATGGTCCACCCGCAGGTCGGACAGCAGCTCGGCCAGTCGCTCTTCGATGCGCAGCTTGCTCAACGGCAGCGGCCGGCCCTTGTCGTCGGGCTCGCGCTGCAGCTCGAGCACGGCGCGCACGTTTTCCTCGACCGTGAGCTTGCGGAAGATCGAGGCTTCCTGCGGCAGGTAGCTCAGGCCCATGCGGGCGCGGCGATGGATCGGCATGTGCGCGATCGGCTCGCCGTCGATGGTGATGACGCCGGCATCGGCACGCACCAGTCCGACGATCATGTAGAAGGAGGTGGTCTTGCCCGCGCCGTTGGGTCCGAGCAGTCCGACCACCTCGCCCTTCTGCACGCCCAGCGAGACGTCCTTGACGACCTTGCGGCTGCCATAGCTCTTTTGCAGACCGCGTGCCTCGAGCCGGCTGCTCGCCGCGCCCGTCGCTTCGCTCATGCCGGCGGTTTCGATCACTTGCGTGGCTCTCCATCCAGCGTGGTGCTGGAACGCAGCCCCGTGCCCGGCGCGGCCACCGGCGCCGGTGCGGCCGGCTTGGCCGCAGGCGCGGAGGCGCCCGCGGAAGCCGGCGCCACCGGCGGCTGGGCCTTGGGCGTCAGGATGGCCTTGACCCGGCCGGATGCCGGCGCCGACACACCGGCATCCGGCGGCAACGTCGAACCATTGACGGTGAAGGTGTCGTTGCTCTGGTCGTAGACGATCAGCGGACCGCTGCTCTCGTCGTTGACCTTGGCGCCGATCAGGCGGCGCATCACCGCACGGCGGATGAACTTCACGTTGTCGGCGCGGCTGTCGTATTCGATGACTTCCGATTCGCCCTCGATCCACTCGTCGACGCCGGCATCGCGCTTTTGCTTGTAGTAAGCCAGCTTGCCGGGCGCGGCCGTGACCACGCCGTATTGGTAGCCCTCGGGATCCTGCCGCACGTCGATGCGCGCGCCGCGGATGATGATCGTGCCCTTGGTGACCACCACGTTGCCGGTGAAGACGCTGGTCTGCTTGAGGTCGTCGTAACGCATCGCGTCCGACTCGATGTTCATCGGCTTGCCGCGATCGGCCTTTTCGGCCAGCGCGGCCGAGCCGAAACCAGCCAACGCCAGTGCGAGGAAGACGGTCCGGGAAAGAAGACGAAAGGAGTAGGAAGGAGATCGCGAGGTCATAAAGGCACGAAACTTGCTCGACGATTGTATGCGGCCGATGAGCGGTCCCGCGCGGTGATGAAAAAGCCCGCCGAGGCGGGCTTCTCGAGAGGGGCGGGGAGGGCTTCAGCCCTTTCGGGCTTCGCCGATCAGGGCTTCCGTGACCTGCAGCATCTTTTCCAGCGAGCCGGCAGTGTCGCCGTCGATGTACCAGCGTCCGGCCACGCCCAGGGCCGGCACGCCGGCAACCTGGTAGTCGCCCGTGAGCTGCGTCGCACGCTTGGCCTTGCCGACGATCGAGAAGGACTTGAACAGATCGGCGAACTTCTTGGCATCGAGGCCCGGCTGCTTTTCGGACCAGGCCAGGATCGCGGCGTCGCCGAACAGGTTCTGGCGCTCCTGGTGGATGGCCTGGAACAGCTTGAGCTGGTAGTCGTCCACCTTGCCCATCGCCTCCAGCGTGTAGTAGAGGCGCTGCTTGGTTTCGGTGTCGTTGCCGACGAAGGGCACCGGGATGCGCCTGAAGGCGGCTTGCGGCGGCAGGTGCTTGAGCCAGGCTTCGAGCTGGGGCTCGAAGGCCGCGCAATGCGGGCAGTTGTACGAGAAGAACTCGACCACCTCGACCTTGCCCGGGGGCGAGTCGACGGGCGCGGGCTTGCCGAGCACGATGTAGTCGGTGCCGGCCTTGGGCGGCCGGTTCTGCGCCAGCGCAGGTGTGGCCAGCGGCAAAAGACCGAGCGAGGCAGCGGCCAGCGAAAAGTCACGACGTTTCATTCAGAAATTCTCCTGTGCGGCTGAAAGAGCCCGCGGCCGGGTCGGGAGTTCCCGGGCCGCATGAAGTAAAGGGAAAGAGGCGATCAGCGCTGAACACGCACCAGGGCGGCCTCGAGTCCGCCGCCATCGAGCCGCTCCCTGAGCCGGTCCGCGTCGTCCTTCTTGTTGAACGGACCCACGCGCACGCGGTAGACGGTGCGGCCGGCCTGCTCGCGCTCGGTCACCCGCGCCTCCACGCCCATCAGCGACAGCTTGGCGCGCTGGGCCTCGGCATCGTCGTTGGTTCGGAAGGCGCCCGCCTGCACGAAGTACAGGAAGGGGTCGCTGGCGCCGGCCGTCGCGGTGTCGCCGCTCGAGCGGGCCTTGGCCAGATCGCCGAGCGGATCGTTCGACGGCGGCAGCGCATTGGCTTCGGCCGGCACCGGCGCCGTGCGCGAGGCCGCACGCGGCGGCGTCACGGCGGCCGAGGCGGCGCGGGCGCTCGGCGCGACCACCACCGGCACGGCAGGCGTCGGCGGATTGAGAGGCCCGGCCGAAGCGGGCTGCGGTGCCGAGGCCACCGGCGCGCGCGCGCCTGCCTTGCCGGCGAGCGGCCCGTTGGGATCCCAGTCCTTGTTCTTGCGGGCCTCGGCCTCGTCCTGCTCGGCGCCGCCGCGCTGGGTCTTGGTCATGAACGGGATCGGCACCTTGGTCACGTAGACCGCGATGCCGAGCGCCACACCGAGCCCGAGCACCAGGCCGATGATCAGCCCGATGACGATGTTGCCGCTTTGTCTTTGTTTCATGTTGGGGGAATCGAAATCACATCTTGCGCGGTGCGCCGACGCCGAGAATTGCGAGGCCATTGTGCAGCACCTGCGCAGTGGCGGCGACCAGGGCCAGGCGGGCGAGCTTCACGGCTTCGTCGTCGACCAGGATGCGCTCGGCGTCGTAGTAGCTGTGGTAGCTCGCGGCCAGCTCGCGCAGGTAGAAGGTGACGTCGTGCGGCGCGAAGTCCTTGGCCGCGGCCGCGAGCATGTCGGGGTAGCGGGCCAGTTGCAGCATCAACGCCTGCGCGGCCGGGCTCTGCAGCGGCGCGAGGTCGACGCCGGCAAGCGTCGCCGCATCGCCGCCCCACGCGGCCAGCACCGAACAGATGCGCGCATGGGCGTACTGCACGTAGTACACCGGGTTGTCGTTGTTCTGCGCCAGCGCGAGGTCGATGTCGAAGGTGTATTCGGTGTCGGGCTTGCGGCTGAGCAGGAAGAAGCGCACGGCGTCGGTGCTGGTCCACTCGATCAGGTCGCGCAGCGTGACGTAGCTGCCGGCGCGCTTGCTGATCTTGACCTCCTCGCCGCCGCGCATCACGCGCACCATGGTGTGCAGCACGTACTCGGGATAACCCGCGGGAATGCCGACACCGGCGGCCTGCAGGCCAGCGCGCACGCGCGCGATGGTGCCGTGGTGGTCGGTGCCCTGGATGTTCACCACCTCGTGGAAGCCGCGCTCCCACTTGGCGATGTGGTAGGCGACGTCGGGCACGAAGTAGGTGTAGCTGCCGTCGCCCTTGCGCATGACGCGGTCCTTGTCGTCGCCGTAGTCGGTCGACTTGAGCCACAGCGCGCCGTCCTGCTCGTAGGTCTTGCCGGCATCGATCAGCCGGCGCACTGTCGCCTCGACGCGGCCGCTGGTGTAGAGGCTGGATTCGAGGTAGTAGTTGTCGAAGCGCACCTGGAAGGCCTTGAGGTCCAGATCCTGCTCGTGGCGCAGGTAGGCGACGGCGAACTGGCGGATCGAATCGACGTCGTCGACATCGCCGCTGGCGGTGTATTCGCGGTCGTCCGAGCGCACGGTCTTCTTCGCCTTGAAGTCCAGGGCGATGTCGGCGATGTACTCGCCGTTGTAGGCCTGCTCGGGCCACTCGGCGTCGCCCGGCTTGAAGCCCTTGGCGCGCAGCTGGGTGCTGGTGGCCAGCGTCTGGATCTGCACGCCGGCATCGTTGTAATAGAACTCGCGGTACACCTCGGCGCCCTGCGTCGCCAGCAGGTTGCAGATCGCGTCGCCAAGCGCGGCCTGGCGGCCGTGGCCCACGTGGAGCGGGCCGGTCGGATTGGCCGACACGAACTCGACCAGCACACGGTCGCTGCGAGCCGGCTGTCGGCCGAAAGCCTCGCCGGCGGCCAGCACCTCGCGCACGATCTGCTGCTTGGCCGCCGTCTTGAGACGGATGTTGAGGAAACCCGGGCCGGCGATCTCGACCGCCTCGACCCACTGCCCGAAGGCCGGCGTGGCGCGCAGCGCGGCGCTGATCTCTTCGGCCAGTTCGCGCGGCTTGCGCTGCAGCGGCTTGGCCAGCTGCATCGCCGCGGTGCTCGCGAAATCGCCATGCGCCGCCACCTTGGGCGACTCGAACGCGGCTTTGCTGCCGGCGCCGGGCGAGAAGGAATCGAGCGTGTTCGCGAGCGCCGCGAGCAGCTCCTGTTTGACCAATAGCATCGACGGATTTTACCGGCGACCCACCGGACCCCGGCCGCGACGGTCATCCGCGGGACGCCGACGGCCGTTAGCATGAGCAGTCCCGGGACCGGGGCTGCCTTTCCAATCCAACTTCTGTAGGACGTACACGATGAAAAAGCTCCTTTCCGCGATCGCCATGGGCGCCTGTCTTTCCTTCGGTGCGGCCCACGCGGCCGACAAGGCCCCCACCGCACAGCAAAGCAAGATGGGCACCTGCAACAAGGACGCGGGTGACAAGAAAGGCGACGAGCGCAAGGCCTTCATGAAGGACTGCCTGAGCGCCAAGCCCGCCGCCGCCGCGCCGGCCAAGATGACGCAGCAGGAAAAGATGAAGAGCTGCAACGCCGACACGAAGGCCAAGACGCTCAAGGGCGACGACCGCAAGGCCTTCATGAAGACCTGCCTGAGCGCCGGCCCCGCGGCCTGATCCGCCCGGCACGCCCCCTGAAGCCCCGCACGGTTCGATCCGCGGGGCTTTTTTCTGTCCGCCGATCGCGTTACTTCAGCACGCCGAACAGGTTGTTGAAGTCATCGGTCCAGGCGCGCAGGCCCGCGATCGGTGCGATCGCGGAGGTCGCCCGGCCGATCGCGCCGCGGGCCAGCACCTGCGGATCGCGCGCGACCAGCACCCAGTCGGTGTTGCGCAGCGCGACGCCCGAGGGCTCGTCGTGCACCAGCGCCGCATGCAGGCCCTTGGCCAGCGCGATGCGCTCGACCACCGGCGCAAGCGCGAGGAAGCGGTTGGTGACGTGGAAGGCGACGATGCCTTCGGGGCGCAGGTGCCGCAGGTACACATCCATCGCCTCGGACGTGATCAGGTGGATCGGCACCGAATCGCCCGAGAACGCGTCGACCGCCAGCACGTCGAAGGCCTGCGCGGGCTCGCGCTCCAGCGCCAGCCGCGCATCGCCGAGCACGCGCTCGATGCGCGCCCGGCTGTCGGCCAGAAAGCTGAACTCGCTGTCGGCCAGTTCGAACACCTGCGGGTTGATCTCGTAGACGCGGTAGACATCGCCGGCGCGGCCGTAGGTCGCGAGCGTACCGGCGCCGAGGCCGATGAGCCCGACGCGGCGCGGTGCAGCCGGCGCCGCGGCGATGGCCAGCCCGATGCCCGACCCCGGGCCGTAGTAGGTGGTGGGATCGCGGCGCCGGTCGGGCGCGAGGAACTGTTCGCCGTGCTTGACCGAGCCGTGGTACATCTGGCGCACGTTGTCCCCGGGCGCTTCGCGCTGCGTGTCGAGGGTGACGAGGGTGCCGTAGAAGTTGCGCTCCATGCGGCGCGCGCCGGTGGCGTCGTCCTGCACCTGCAGCGCCAGGAACCACGCGCAGCAGCCGGCCAGCGCGAGCGAGGCTGCCATCGCGACACGCCGGCGGCGCCAGAGCACGGCAGCGGCGAGGGCGCACAGCACGAGGCCGATGCCGAGTTCATAGTAGGCCGGCAGCAGATGCGGCGCGACGAGCCCCACGCTCACGCCGCCGATCGCGCCGCCGAGCGAGAGCATCAGGTAGAAGCGCGTGAGATAGGCGCTGGCCGGCCGCATCCCGGCCATCTCGCCGTGCAGGAACATGCACAGCGCGAACAGGCCGACCCCATAGATCGGCAGCGCCGTGCGCAGGTCGGCGCCGAGGTCGTCCTGCAGCCCGAACGCGCACAACACGAGCATCACCGCGGCCAGCGGCAGGAACACCGCACGGCGATACCAGCGATCGCTTTCGAAGGTGAGCACGAAGCTCAGCAGATACACCGAAAGCGGCAGCACCCACAGGAAGGGAATGGCCGCGACGTTCTGCGTGATGTGGTTGGTGATGGCCAGCAGCAGCCACGAACCCAGCGCGGGCAGTGCCAGCCACATCAGGTAGTCGGCGACACGCGGCTTGGACGCTGCCCCATCGGCCAGCGGCGCATCGGAGACGGCCGCTGGCGTGCCGACGGCCCAATGCCGCGACACATGCAAGGTGGTGCCCGCGCAGAGCAGCACGAACACGCCGTAGGCCATCGACCAGCCCCAGGCCTGCTGCAGCAGCGTGCTGCGCGGCTCGATCAGCACCGGATAGCAGAGCAGCGACACCAGCGAGGCCAGGTTCGAGAGCGAGAAGTAGCGGTACACCTGCGCGCCCCAGGGCGTGCGCGCGACCCACGACTGCACCAGCGGACCGGTGGTCGAGAGCAGGAAGTACGGCAGTCCGATGGTGCCCAGCAGCAGGCCGAGAATCCACAGCGTCGGATCGGCGGCGCCGTCCGGCTTCCAGCGCGCGCTGGTCACGATCGGCAGGAATGCGAGGCTGGCGAGCAACAGGCCGACGTGCAACCGGGCCTGCATGCGCACGCCGAGGCGGCGCGTGATCCAGTCCGAATACGCATAGCCCGCCAGCAGCACGACCTGGAAGAACACCATGCAGATCGACCACACCGCGGCCGAGCCGCCGAACCACGGCAGGATCTGCTTGGCGATCAGCGGCTGGACCAGGAACAGCAGGAACGCACTGGTGAAGATGGTGCCGGCGAACAGTGCCTTGACGAAGGCCGGCCGCATCGGGCGCTAGCTCCGTGCGCCGAAGCCGCGTGCGAGAAACACTGCCGCCAGCGGAATCACCGCGATGATGTGCGCCTGGACCATCACCAGCCTGCGGGTCTTGCGGATGTCGGCCTCGTCCGGCAGCGTGCCGTTGGCACGCAGCGTCTTGCGCCAGCGCAGGTAGGTGAGCGTCGGGAAGATCGAGGTCACACCGACGATGATGAAGAGCGTGAGCTTCACGTGCAGCAGCGGATTGGTCCAGTACCACGCGGTGCCTTTGATGCCCCACCAGGTGCGCGCGACGCCGGTGACCAGGACCCCGATCGCGGCGATGCCGTAGATCATGTCGACCCGGGCCAGCCGCTCGACCACGGCCGCATTCATCCACTGCACGCGGCACAGCGCGGCCTCGCTGGCGATGAAGACGACCATGGTGAGGATCGCCAGGATATGCAGGTAGGCAAGAATGGCTTCGAGTGTCATCGCGGTGGTTCCTGAAGAGTAGCCGGCGCTGCGATTGTGCCGCCCCAGAACTCCGGCCGCGCATATTGCGCCTTCAGGAAATCCAGCCACAGCCGAACCCGCAGCGGCAGGTGCTTGCGCTGCGGGAACACGGCATAGATGCCGTTCGGCGGCGCCGCGAACTCGTCGAGCAGCGGCACCAGCAGGCCGGCGTCGATCTCGGCTTCGACCTCCCAGGTGCTGCGCCACGCGATGCCATGGCCAGCCAGGCACCAGTCGTGCAGCACCTGGCCGTCGGAACAATCGAGCGGCCCGGTCGGCCTGAGATGGATCACCTCGCGCTCGCCGCCCCCGGTGGGCACGCTGAATGCCCAGCCGCGCGTCTGCGATGCGTCGCTCGACAGGCTCAGGCAGGCGAAGCGCGCGAGCTCGCCCGGATGCCGCGGCGCGCCATGCCGGCGCACGAACTCGGGCGTCGCCACGCACAGGCGCCGGTTGTCCGCGAGCCGCATGCTCACCAGCGACGAATCGGGCAGGTCGCCCACGCGCACCGCGCAATCGAAGCTCTCGCCCGCCATGTCGACCACGCGATCGCTGAGGTTCAGCGAGATCGTGACCTCGGGATGCAGCAGATGGAAGCGCGGCACCAGCGGCGCGACGTGACGCCGGCCGAAACCCGCCGGCGCCGTCACGCGCAGATGGCCGCTGGCCTTGACGCCGCCTGCGCTCACGCTGGCCTCGGCGTTCGCGAGCTCGACCAGCATGCGCTGGCAATCCTCGAGGAAGGCGCTGCCCTCGTGCGTGAGCGTGAGCCGGCGCGTGGTGCGCAGCAGCAGCTTGACGCCGAGCCGCTCTTCCAGCGCATCGAGGCGCCGGCCCATCACCGCAGGCGCGACGCCCTCGGCCTTGGCCGCGGCCGTGAGGCTGCCGCGCGTGGCGATCGCGACGAAGGATTCGAGTTGCGTCAGCCTGTCCATCGCCGTCGATTATCCCGATCGGCCCGGGCCATGGAGCCGCGGTCCGGTCACTCGGGCTGTACGCCCGCCTCGCGCACCGCGGCGCCCCACTTGGCATGCTCGGACTTGATGTACTGCGCGGCCTTCTCCACGCTGCCGCCGACCGGCGTGCTGCCTTCGGCCAGCAGCTGCGAAATGGTCGCCGGCTTGGCCAGCGCCTTGTCGACGGCGGCATTGAGCTTCTTGACGATCTCGGGCGGCGTGCCGGCGGGCGCGACGATGGCTTTCCAGTCGACCGCTTCGAAGCCCTTGTAGGTCTCGGCCACGGTCGGCACGTCGGGCATCACGGGCAGGCGCTTGGCCGAGGTGACGGCCAGCGCGCGCAGCTTGCCGGCCTTGACCATGCCGAGCGCGCCCTGCGGCGTGGCGAACATGTAGTCGGTCTGGCCGCCGAGCAGGTCGGTCAGTGCGGGCGCGGCGCCCTTGTACGGCACGTTGAGCACCTTGAAGCCCGCATGCTTGGCCAGTACCTCGCCGGCCATGTGGCCCAGCGTGCCGGTGCCGGCCAGCGCCTGCTTGAGCTCGCCGGGCTTGGCCTTGGCGGCGGCGACCACCTCGGCCAGCGTCTTGTAGGGCGAGTCCGCGCGCACCACCAGCACCACCGGCTGCGAGGCGACGATGGAGACCGCCGTCACGTCCTTCAATGCGTCGTAGGGCATCTTGGGGAACAGGGTCGGGTTGATCGCGAGGTTGGCGGTCTGGCCCATGCCGATCGTGTAACCGTCGGGCCTGGACTTGGCCACCACGTCGATGCCGATGTTGCCGTTGCCGCCGGCGCGGTTGTCGACCACGAAGTTCCACTTCGTGTCCTCGGTGATGCGTTGCGCGATGAGCCGCGTGACGGCATCGGTCGCGCCGCCCGGCGTGTAGGGCACGACGAAGCGCACGGGCTTGTCGGGCCAGGCCGTGTCGGCCAGCGCGGATGCGGCCGGCAGCAGGGCCAGCGCAGCGGCGCAGGCGACGAGCGCACGGCGAGTGGGGAATGGCATGGTTCAGTCTCCTTGGGTGATGTGGCGGGTCTTGAGGGCAGCGATCTGCGCGTCGCTGTAGCCGACTTCGCCGAGCAGTTCGTTCGTGTGCTCGCCGAGCAGCGGCGGCTGCAGCCGGATGCCGGGACGCCGGCCGTCGAGCGTGAAGGGCGCGAGCGGCACCTTCGACAGGCTGCCGTCGTTCATGCGGACCGGCGCCAGCCCGCCGGTGGCGTTGAGGTGCGGATCGTCGAACAGCGCCTGCGGCTTGGTGATCGGCGCGAAGGGCAGTTCGTTCTGCTCGAAGGTCGTGCTCAGTGCGGCCGCGCTGTAGGGCGCCAGGTGCGAGCGCAGGATCGGCATCATCCAGTCGCGCGCCAGCACGCGGTCGTTGTTGGTCTTCAGGCGCGGATCGGCCAGCATCTCTTCGAGGCCGAAGGCCTTGCAGAAGATGGTCCATTGCTTGTCGCTGACGGCGGCCAGGAAGATCTGCTCACCGTCCTTGACGGTGAAGACGTCGTACACCGCCCAGGCCGAGATGCGGCTCGGCATCGGGTCGGCGGCCTTGCCCGTCGCCGCGAACTGCATCATGTGCTGCGCGACGAGGAACACGTTGTTCTCGAACAGCGCCGACTGCACCTCGCAGCCCTGGCCCGTGAGCTCGCGCTGCCGCAGCGCGGCCATCGCGCCGATGGCGCCGAACATGCCGCCCATGATGTCGTTGACGCTGGTGCCCGCGCGCAGCGGATCGCCGGCGCGGCCGGTCATGTAGGCCAGGCCGCCCATCATCTGCACCACCTCGTCGAGCGCGGTGCGATGGTCGTAGGGGCCGGGCAAGAAGCCCTTGTGGCTGACGTAGATCAGTCGCGGGTTGAGCTTCTTCAGGCTTTCGTAGTCGAGGCCGAGCTTCTTCATCGTGCCGGGCTTGAAGTTCTCGCTCACGATGTCGGCGGTGGCGATCAGGCGCAGCGCGGCCTCGACGCCCTCGGGCTGCTTGAGGTCGAGCGCGATGCTCTTCTTGTTGCGGTTGAAGGTCGGGAAGAAACCCGAGCCGGAACCCAGCAGCCGCCGGGTGCTGTCGCCTTCGATCGGCTCGACCTTGATGACCTCGGCGCCGAGATCGGCCAGCAGCAGGCCGCAGGTCGGGCCCATCACCATGTGGGTGAACTCGACGACGCGGACGCCCTGGTAGGGCAAGGGCATGGAGGCGGGGCTCGATTCAGACATGGGCGCCTTTCTGGATGAAGTTCTTGGGCAGGCCGGCTTCGGGCGTCATGCCGTAGACCGGCTCGCCCGGCAGACCGGCGATGAGCGGCGCGCGCGCCGCGATGAGCCTGGCGACGTCGATGCCGGTGGCGATGCCCATCGCCTCGAACATGAAGACCAGGTCTTCCGTCACGACGTTGCCCGACGCGCCCGGCGCATAGGGACAGCCGCCGAGGCCGCCGAGCGAGGCATCGAAGGTGCGCACGCCCTCTTCATAAGCCGCGAGGCAGTTGGCGAGGCCGAGCCCGCGCGTGTTGTGCATGTGGGCCGCGCCCGCCTTGTCGCCGATCTCGGCGAAGAGCCGCCTGAACAGCCGCCGCACCTGCGCGGGATTGGCGTAGCCGACGGTGTCGGACAGGCCCGATTCGTCGGCGCCGGCGGCGATGCACTGCGCCGCGAGACGGATCACCTCGTCTTCGGGCACCGCGCCCTGCAGCGTGCAGCCGAAGGCGGTGGAGATGCCGGCCTCGAGCTTCACGTGGGGCGCGAGCGCGCGGCGCAGATCGGAGATGGCACGCACTTCCTCGACCATCTCCTCGCGCGTCCTGCGCACGTTGGCCAGCGAATGAGCCGCACTCGCGGAGACCGGCACCGTGAGCTTGTGCACGCCCGCGGCCAGCGCCGCTTCGGCGCCCTTGCGGTTGGGCACCAGTGCCATCACGGTCAGGCCGGGCAAGGTGACGGCATGGCGCACCACCTCTGCGGCATCGGCCATCTGGGGCAGCAGGCGCGCGGGCACGAAGGAAGCGACCTCGATCTCGCGCACGCCGGCCGCGTGGAGCGCATCGATCCAGCGCAGCTTGTCGTGCGTGGGCATCGTGGCCTTGACGGACTGCAGGCCATCGCGCGGGCCGACTTCGCTGATGAGGACGTCGGGAGCTGTCATGGGTGTCTTGTCTCCTGCGGGGCTGTGCTTGACAGTTCTATCTTGCAGAACTATATTCTGTTTAACAGAATTAGATCCTGAATTACCCTCCACTGTCAAGTCCGGCCCATGCCCCGCAAAGCCCAAACCGAATCGGTGTCCGACCTGAATGCAGCGCCCGGCGGCGCCGCCGCGGTCGATCGCGCGCTCAGCCTCCTGTCGACGTTCCAGCCCGGCGACGAGGCGCTGACGCTGGCCCAGTTCGCCGAGCGCACGCAGCTCTACAAGAGCACCGTGCTGCGGCTGCTCGCGTCGCTGGAACACGCGCGCCTGATCCACCGGCAGGACGACGGCCGCTATGCGCTCGGCATGGAGATCGCGCGGCTGCACGCGCTGTATGCCGCCTCGCTCTCGCTCGACAACATCGTGCCGCCGGTGCTGCGCGGCCTCGTCGCCGCCACCGGCGAGAGTGCCGCCTACCACGTGCGCCAGCAGCAAGGCGCCAGCTGGGCACGCCTGTGCCTGTATCGCGTCGACTCGCCCCATGTCGTGCGCGACCACGTGCGCGCCGGCGACCTGCTGCCCGCCGACCGCGGCGCGGGCGCGCGCATCCTGATCGCCTTCGGCCCCGAGGCCGAACGGCCGCACGACGGCAAGGACGGCAAGCTCTGCGACACCATCCGACGCCAGGGCTACTGCGCACTGGTCGGCGACCGCTCCGCGGAACTGGCCGGCATCTCGGCACCCGTGTTCCGCGCCGATGGTTCGCTCGCGGGCGCGGTCACGCTCACGATGCCGGTCCATCGGTACGACAAGCGCTTCGTGCAGCCAGTGCGCGATGCAGCGGCTCGGCTCACCGGAAGGGTTTGATTACGTCGTTTTCAGTCATTAATCAATCGCCTTTCGGCTTCTTAATGATTTGACGAGTATCAAATAAAGTAGAGCCTATGCGCGCACCTTCCGCCGTCCTGTTCGATGCCTATGGCACCCTGTTCGACGTCTACAGCGTCGGCGCGCTGGCCGAGCGCTTCTTTCCGGGGCAGGGCACCGCGCTCGCGCTCCTGTGGCGCGACAAGCAGATCGAGTACACGCGACTGGTCACGACCAGCGACCACGGCGCGCACTACCAGCCGTTCTGGGATCTCACGCGCGCCGGGCTGCGCTATGCCTGCGCGCGCCTGCAGCTCGATCTGAACGCCGAGCGCGAAGCCGCGCTGATGGACCAGTACCGCCACCTGAGCGCCTTCGCCCAGGCCCGGCCCGTGCTGCAGGCGCTCCGGGAGCGCGGTGTCGTGACCGGCATCCTGTCGAACGGCGACCGCGGCATGCTCGACGCGGCGATCGCGAGCGCAGGTCTCGACGCGCTGCTCGACCACGTGATCAGCGTCGATCCGATCCGCAAGTACAAGACCCATCCCGATGCCTACCGGCTCGGCGTCGACGCCACCGGTTGCGCGGCCGGCGACATCGCCTTCGTCAGCAGCAACAGCTGGGACGCGCTGGCCGCGACCTGGTACGGCTTTCGCACGCTCTGGATCAACCGCCAGGGCCTGCCCTTCGAGATGCTGGGCACCGCGCCCGAGCGCATCGGCAGCGAGCTGAACGCGGTGCTCGACTTTTTCACTGCGGCCTGAACCCCTTTCTTTTCCCCGTCTCTTTGGGAGTCTTTCCATGACCGAACCACGCACCACCGTCCACGGCCTCCAGGTCGCGACCGAACTCCATCGCTTCATCGAACAACAGGTGCTGCCCGCCGCCGGCGTCGACAGCGCGACCTTCTGGAAGGGCTTCGACGCGATCGTGACCGAGCTGGCGCCGAAGAACCTCGCGCTGCTGGCCGAGCGCGACCGCCTGCAGGCCGAGATGGACGCATGGCACAAGGCACATCCCGGCCCGATCGCCGACATGCCGGCCTACCGCGCCTTCCTCGAATCGATCGGCTACCTGTTGCCGCAGCCGAAGGACGTGAAGACGACGACGGCCAACGTCGATGCCGAACTCGCACTGCAGGCCGGCCCGCAGCTGGTGGTGCCGATTCTCAATGCGCGCTATGCGCTCAACGCCGCCAACTCGCGCTGGGGCTCGCTGTACGACGCGCTCTATGGCACCGATGCGATTCCCGAAAGCGGCGGCGCCGAGAAGGGCAAGGGCTACAACCCGGCGCGCGGCGCGAAGGTGATCGATTTCGCACGCGGCGTGCTCGACCAGGCCGCGCCGCTCGCCAACGGCTCACACCGCCACGCGACCGGCTACACGGTCAAGGACGGCAAGCTGGTGGTCGCGCTGCAAAGCAGCAGCACCGGCCTGGCGGACCCGTCGCAGTTCGTCGGCTACCAGGGCGACGCGTCGGCGCCGAGTTCGGTGCTGATCAGGCACAACGGCATCCACCTCGACATCCGGATCGACCGCAGCACCACCATCGGTCAAAGCGATGCGGCCGGCGTCAGCGACGTGATCGTCGAAGCCGCGCTTTCCACCATCCTCGACCTCGAGGACTCGGTGGCCGTGGTCGATGCGGCCGACAAGGTGCTCGCCTATTCGAACTGGCTCGGCATCCTGCAAGGCACGCTGACCGAGGAAGTGTCCAAGGGCGGCAAGACCTTCACGCGCGGCCTCAACCCCGACCGCGAGTACACCGGTGCCGACGGCAGGCCGGTGAAGCTGCACGGCCGCTCGCTGATGTTCGTGCGCAACGTGGGCCACCTGATGACCAACCCGGCGATCCTCTACGGCGGCGGCAAGGAAATTCCCGAAGGCATCATGGATGCAGTCGTCACCACCACCATCGCCACCGTCGACCTGAAGCGCAAGGGCAACTCGCGCACCGGCAGTGTCTACATCGTCAAGCCCAAGATGCATGGCCCGGCCGAGGTCGCGTTCGCAAGCGAACTCTTCGGCCGCGTCGAGCAGCTGCTCGGCCTGCCGGCCAACACCGTCAAGCTCGGCATCATGGACGAGGAGCGCCGCACCAGCATCAACCTCAAGGCCTGCATCGCTGAAGCCGCCGCGCGCGTGGCCTTCATCAACACCGGCTTCCTGGACCGCACCGGCGACGAGATGCACACCGCCATGCAGGCCGGCCCGATGCTGCGCAAGGGCGACATGAAGAGCACGCCGTGGATCGCCGCCTACGAGAAGAGCAACGTGCTGGTCGGCCTCTCGTGCGGCCTGCGCGGCAAGGCGCAGATCGGCAAGGGCATGTGGGCCATGCCCGACCTGATGGCCGCGATGCTCGAGCAGAAGATCGCGCACCCCAGGGCCGGCGCCAACACCGCCTGGGTGCCCTCGCCCACCGCCGCCACGCTGCATGCCCTGCACTACCACCAGGTCAACGTGGCCGAAGTGCAGAAGGAGCTCGAGAAGATCGACGCCAATGCCGAGCGCGACAACATCCTGAACGACCTGCTCCAGGTGCCTGTCGCGCCCGAGGCGAAGTGGTCGGCCGAGGAGCGCCAGCAGGAACTCGACAACAACGTGCAAGGCATCCTCGGCTACGTGGTGCGCTGGATCGACCAGGGTGTCGGCTGCTCGAAGGTGCCCGACATCCACGACATCGGCCTGATGGAAGACCGCGCGACGCTGCGCATCTCGAGCCAGCACATCGCCAACTGGCTGCTGCACGGCGTGGTGACGAAGGCGCAGGTCGATGCCACCTTCCAACGCATGGCGGCCGTGGTCGACCAGCAGAATGCGGGCGACCCGCTCTACCGGAACATGGCCGGCCACTTCGACACGTCGGCCGCCTACCAGGCCGCGCAGGACCTGGTGTTCAAGGGCATCGAGCAACCCAGCGGCTATACCGAGCCGCTGTTGCACGCGTGGCGCTTGAAGGTGAAGGGCAAGGCCTGAGCTTCTCGATCAGCGCCTGCTTGACTTCATCGAGCTGGCGCGCGAAGACGCCGTAGCTGTCGGTGCCGGTGTCTTTGCCGAGCCGCTCCTCGGCGGCCCGATGGATGCGGCCGAAGATCTCTTCGATGGCCGCGCGCTCCGGGTCGTGGAACCGGGCCTCGGCGCTGGCGCCGACATAGCGGATCTGCATCTGCACGCCGCTCAGGCGGTTCTCGCTCGCGCGCCGGCGCAGGTTGTCGTTGGCCGAGACATCGACATCGGTCAGCCGATGCACGACCACGCTTTTCTCGCCCACTCTCTGAACCAGATAAGCGCCGCTTGAAATCACCGGCCCGGTGTAGCAACCGTTCTCGCGCGGCGCCGCGAGCTCGACGCCGGCACCCCAGTGCGCCTGCGCATCCTGTCGCAGCGTGTAGGGCAACTGACTGGCCTCATGCAGACGGCGTCCAACGCCGCTCTGCGCTCGCCTTTCCTGCAGACGCGACACGTCCCTTTTAGGATTCATGACCTCTCCTGTGTGACAGCAAACAAACTTCGTGGCCCGATCCGCTGAAGCGGATTCTGTTGGCTCTTCACCGGTCTCGCGGCATGCCGAGGCGGCAACTAAGATCACGCGGTCGCACCTGAACAGCAAGTCCAGTGAAGCTCGCGAGATACGCTAGTTAGCGCGCATTATGCTGATTCTCAGGCGTCGAATTAAGAAAAATCGCGCATCCAACGCGAGCCATCGGGAGAGCCGCCATGACTGATTCCACCTACCCGGTCGATTCGACTTCCGAGACCCTGGCCGCTCAATGCGTGCGGGCCTTGCTGGACCGCCACGGCGTTCCCCGGCGCAAGCATTCGACGGTCGTGACCGAGGTCCTCAAGCTCTCGTATTCGCAGGGGCATCGCCGCCTCACCACCGACGCCACGTGGACACTCGAAGAGCTGCGCACGCTCGCCGAACACCACGGCGAATCGCTGGCCGGCATGGTGTCGCTCGGGCAGCTGGGCGAGATGCAGCGCGGCACGCTGAGGATCGGCACGACGAACATCGCATGCCGATTCGCTCGCGGCGCGCCGGTCCACAAGCCGCGCCCCGGCGCCCTCGTCGCGGCATGGGTCGAATCGGATTGGCATGTGGTGCCGGCCGAGGACAATCTGACGCGGCAGGCGTACGACATCGTTCGGCTGGTGATCGAGCCCGCTTCGGCCGCGAGCCGCCGCATTGCGGTACTCGACGACCATACCGACAGCGCCGAGACGATCGCCGGCTATCTTAAGTCGGCCGGCTACGACGCCGCGCCCTTCACCGACCTCGCATCGATCACGGCCGCGTCCGAAGACGGCCACTTCGACGGCTATGTATTGGACTGGATCATCGAGACAAACGGCCGCAAGGACACGGTGCGCCAACTCGTCGCATCGATCCGATCGCGCGATGCGCATTGCCCGATCGTCGTCCTGACCGGAGAAGTCGAGACTGGCATGGCCGACGAATCCGACATCGCGACGGCCATGGCCCGATACCGGCTCAAGTTCTTCGAGAAGCCAGCGCGGCTTTCGATTATTTCCGCTGCGCTGGCAGGATCTTTTTCGGCTGCGTGAGAGCGGCGATCTGTTCGCGGCGGACAGGCTTCTCGAGCACGGTGTCGAATGCACCCAACTCGCTTTTCCACGCGCGACCTGATGCCATTGCAACCAAGCGCACATGGCCATTCAGGCTGCAGGCCCTCACTTTCGCCACCAGCTCGGCGCCCGAACTGGAGAGCATTTCAAGATCGATCAGAACCGTCCCGTAGCAATGCGCGGCGAGCAGGTTCAGCGCGACGGCCGTGGAGCCTGCCGTGTCGCAGCGCAATGCCAGCGCCGCGCATGCGTGCACCATCTCTTCCATGCGCTCCGAGCCGTCGCCGACGATCAGAAGCCGCCTTTCCCCACTGCCTTCGACCGGCGCGCGATCTTCGGCCACCACGGCGGGAATGATCAGATCAACGGTCGTTCCACCGCCCTTCGTTTCCGAGATTTGGATCGAACCGCCAAGCTGCTGGAGCAAGGCCCGCACCACCGCCAACCCGATACCACGCCCTCTGCCGGGCTGATGCGGCTCGGGCTCGAGTCCCTGCGTCACCGTGCCGGCTGCATTCGCGGGAAGGCCGGGACCCGTGTCCGCCACGCGAAGACGCAACGCCGCCTTCGATGTGTCGAAGGGCAGCAGCGTGACGGCCACGCGGCCCTGGTTCGTGTACTTGACGGCGTTGTCGATCAGGTTCTGCAGCAGCTGGCCGATGCGCGCACCGTCGGCCACGGCGAAGATGGGATCCGAAGGCGTTTCCACCGTCAGCTCCAGGCCCTTGGCCTCGGCGGCCTCCGTCGCATCCTGGACCATCTCCCGAACCAGCGCCGAGGCTTCGAAGACCTCGGGCCTCAGCTCGATGCGGCCGGTCTGTCCGCGCGCCAGCGTCAGCAGATCCCGGAGGTGCACGGCGAGTTCGTCGGCAGATCGCCGAATGCGCCGGGTCACCGACGCTTGCTCCGGCAAGGCCTGCTGACTTTCTTCGAGAACGTCGAGTGCGGAGATGATGCTTTGAAGCGGGGATCGGAGCTCGTGGCTGACCATGCTGAGGAATTGGGTCTTGGCTTGTACGGCGATGTGCTCGGCTTCGAGGGCGCGTTCGCGTGCTGTCACTTTCCGAAAGCGCGACCATGAAAAACTCACGCACAGAACGCATACCAACATCAGACCGAAGTCGATCCATATCGCGATCCAGAGAAGTTGCCGTTGCTTCAGCAAGCTCTCCAGCGCGGTGCTCGATGCCTCCATTTCCTCCATCCGGACCTCATTGGCGAGAGCCAGAATCGTCCCTTCGATATCAGAGAATTCCTGCAACAGATCATCTGCACGCGCGCGCAACCCATCGATCGAGTCAAGCATAGGATTCACGCGACGATGGAATGCGACAATCTTCTCCTTACCGGCTTCAAAGCCGGGAATGCTTTCGAAGAATGTCGTCAGCTCGGAGTCACCGGTCAGAATCAGCGCCTTGGACATCAGGACGTCGACGCGCTTCGACAGCTCGTCGTCGTCGATATCACCATGGAGAGCAAGGATCTCCGTCGCTTCGCGCATGCGCAAGTACGCCATCTCGTATTGCGCCACTGTCCAGTAGTAGCCCTCGTAGGGTCCTTTGGTGCGCACGATCACCTTGTCGAGATGCGAAATCCAACATGCGACCGCAATGAAGGAAATGACAACGACCACCAATGCGGCGATGACGACATTGCGTCCTGACGGCAGCGCGAGCCGCATGCTTCTATTCGACCACAGTGATGCGCCGTACTTGCCAGACGAACCTGGCTTGCGCGGGCGGTGTGCTGAGCTTTTCCGGATACTTGTCTCGTGGGTACATCACGAACAGCGGGCCATGATCGCGTGCAGTCATGCGCTTCCCATTCCGGCTGCGAGCGAGGATAGGAGCATAAGTCTGAAGGTCGGACATCGGAACGCGAGCACTGTAGTCGTCGAGCGCATCCACATCCAGCCACGATCCAACGGCCCCGACATGAGCCAGTACCTCCGATAGCAATGGGCCATCGAACTTTGATCGAGGAACCCACGGGGTAGTCGTGGTGATGGAAGCCTGCGGCAACGACATGAACTCTTCTTCGCTGAACCGGTAGGTCCTCGCTTCTTCGTCCGTGAACTTTCGGATGCTGCCGCGGATGGTCAGGAAAGCGTGGGAGTCTTCGGCAGAGTGCGCGAGCCGGGCCAGCATACCGAACGAAAGGAGCGCCAACAAAGGCCTTCTATAGATCATGCGATTCCCTTGCGACAGCACTAACAAGTCGTGATTAGTCCTATGTCGCAATCATCAGGGCTAACAAGAAAGCGCGATACCAAATAAACACGCACGATCAACAAGAATTCGGCCGTCTCTCCAACATTGTTGATCTCACGGACTTCTTTTCTTATGCAGCGCAATAGGCAAATTTTATGTAGTGATTCGTTGCAAGGAATGTGTCGGCCGCTCAAGACATTCTTGTGCTTGTGATCAATCTCCGATGTCTCTATATTTGCACCGCCCTGCGTTTCTGCGGTGGGGTAAAAAAACAGATGTCCAGGGAGATTGGCACACATGAAGAATCCATCACGGTTCGCGTTTGCGCGAACGCTCGTTGCGTGCGTTCAATCCGTCTTTGGTGCGGGCACACGGCCCCAGCGCTATCTATCCAGGCGATTGCGAAACTCCGCACGCCGCGCCATCATGCCCAGGGCACAGGCGGGCGACGCTGGGCCTTTCCCATGGGTTCATCTTTGGCGCATCGGCGCCATCGTCCTCGTCGCATGCGTCTCGGTGGGCGCGCTGAGTGCCGCCTCACCGGTTGCGACGGCCAATGCCGGCGCGATCCAGAGCCTGCAGAGCTTCTTCACCCAACCCTGGAGCCCATAGACATCGGACGCCGACAAACTAGGCACTGCCTACGTCTACGATGAGGATGACAACCTCATCTCCGAAACAGGTACCGGCGGTCCCAACAGTACGGGCACCACGGACTACATCTATCTGCCCACGGCCAACGGACCGATGCCGATTGCGGCAGTGATCAACGGGCAGATATATGCAATTCACAGCGATCACCTGAACACGCCTCAGCGCATCGACAACGCGCGTGGGCAGACGGTATGGCAGTGGGCATATAGCCCCTTTGGTGACACCAAGCCGACGACGGCGCACAATCGCTTTGCCAACCTCGATATCACGCCGAATCCGGCGACGACGGGCATCTCGGAGGTCGTCTTCAATCTTCGACATCCTGGGCAGTACTACGACAAGGAAAGCAGGCTCTTCGATAACTACTTCCGCGGCCTCGACCCGAAGACCGGGCGGTACACGCAGGCTGATCCGAAAGGACTTGATGCTGGACCGAACCGATATCCTTATGCCAACTTGAATCCGTTGAGCTATATCGATCCTTACAGGTTGTGGTCACTCACCTTTGGGGCCTATGCCGGACCAGGTGGCCAGGTCACCTTCGGAAACGCCGGCGGAAACGGCTTCGTGACCGGCCGCGTTGGCCTTGGTTTGGGTGGTGGGTTTAGCTACAACCCTGCCGGCGGGCTACCCGGCGAGGCACCGAACGATCCGTCCAAGGGAGGAATTGTTGCAGCGTGCAGCGCAAAGGCAAGCCTCAATGCCGGTCCTTTGCAAACCAACGTGGAATTGGGTGGAGCGCGCAACTACAACAACGATACATCGACATGGCTCTCTCCCTTCTCGGCGAATGGCCGCTTCAGTAACGGTTGGTTGGGGGGCGGCTCGATTTGGAATCTGAGCGCGAATGCAAATATTGGTGCGCAACTCACAGTCTATGGCGGCCGTTGATCATACGAATAAAGAGCAAGCTGTGTCTTCAAAAAAGCGCTATCAGCTCGAGTGGTATACCGGTGCAATGTTCTTCGTCACCTTTATTGGTGCACATCTCATCTTTGGCGCAAAGACAGCTGTAAAGGTTGCTGGGGTTGCCTGCGTGGCGACGGGGATTTTGTGGATGTTCCGTCGGACAGTGCCTGTTGGCGTTGAAGGACGTGCTCCATCGTTCTACCTCGGTGGCTGGGCCGCAGTTGTTGTCGGCGTTGCCATCGCGATTGTCGGCGTCTGCTTGCTTGCCTACTCCGGACTTGCTGCGTGTCTGCTTGGCTGGGCGCCTGCTGGCGAGTGCTGATAGCAAAACATCCCAAAACTAAGGGCTGCGAGCGCGACTCTTGCGCCAACGGCATGAACTCTTCCAGGCCGAACATCTACGTCTTCACCCTCTCCTTCGTGAACTTGCGTATGCTGCCACGAACGATCAGGAAGGCGCGTCAGTTCTCTGCAGAGCGGCCGCCGTGAGCCAACGCACCGAATGCAGCGATTGCCGGCAGTGGTTTCCTGTGAACCCCGCAGTTAGCTTGATGAGGACTGGAGCGCCGCGGCTTGGCTCATCTGAAAAAAGAGTGCCAGATGGAGCGCTTCCCACCTTCCGGGCTTCGGCGATCGGCCCGACGCGCGAGCATCAAACTGACCCGTACGACATCGATGAACCGGGACGCTCTTTTTTGCGATCTGCGGGGCGTCACGAAATCGACCTCGACCAGCGGCGGAGAATGTGCTGCATCGCCAGACGAGAACGAATCTTCGTTCGATGAAGCCAAGCGCGATTTGGCCTCCTGAGATTCAGAGACTTGGGTCGCGCAATTCCCGCTGGGAGGCACGAGCGACAAACGGCGCTGTTGATTTTTGTTGCCGACGTCGGTAGGCCGCGACCAGACCAGATGCAGCGTTGCAGCTGGCGGTGATTCTCTGTGGTTCACTGTGACTCCCTGGACGCGCCATCGCTGGTAGCGCATTGACAAGACGAGGGGCGCGCGCTCTTTCCGACACTCAGACACGAACCCTCACCGCAGCTGCCTCCCTCGTCAAGTCTCTTGACTTTGGATGGCAGCGCGGGTTGGCAATCATCAGGGTTAACAAGAAAATGCGACACCAAAGAATCGCGCAGGATTAACAACAATCCCGCCATCTGGACGTCAAACGTGACGCTGCCTCGCGCGGTTGTGTGGGGCAATAGGCACAGCATCTGAGATGTGCCGTTGCAATCGCAGAGTTCTCGATTTGCGTCGAGGCACTCAATGCGACGAAAGTCAGAAGCGATCGCCTATGGATCACGCTTTCTTCGGTCGCTTCGCCCGACTGGCTTTGGCATTGCGCTTCGACGCACCCATGAGCATTGCTTGGAGAACGGTTGGATGCTTGATCGGGTTACCCTCTGCATCTTTCTTTGGAAAACGACCTTTGGCCTTGGCGAACAGTTTCGCGGCAGGACACTCCGGGCAATGCTCGTAGCCATTGGTCATGGCGCCGGTCTTGGTACAGGGGAACGACTCCCTGATGGTCTCCGGGACGCAGACGATCGCCTCTCTGCCTTCGTTTTTCTTCATACGCAACCTCTTCTTTTTTGGATAGTTTTTCGGTTTCGAGCGACAGACGCTGAGTGCAGACCTACCCAACGTCCATGCCCGGCGCAGATAGTAGGAACGTTTTTGAGCGCGCAGAGCACTGCACGGCAATTTGCGACATTTGAATTGCGCAGCGGCGGTGATGGACTTGGGGTCGACATCACGCTCGGTGGATGGCGCTTGTGCGATGCGTCTATGAGCTGAGTGACGACTTCTTCGCCGGCACACCGCTCTCCGGGGCCGAGGGGTTTCGCACGGTGAAGCTCGCGCTGGGCCTCAAGCTCAACGCGAGCTTCTGATCACGGCGATACGGGGGCCTTCGCCGCACGGGCCCGATCCAGGGTCTTCCCAACCTCCTTCGGGTCCATGCCATACATCTCCGCAAACTCCGCCACCGTCCTGCCGCTGGCCTCGAAGGCCCGCAGCAGCGCCTCGCGCTTCGCGGTGCGCGCGCCCAGTTCGGCGAAGGCCTCGTCGAGCGCGGCGGCCGATGCCTCATCCTGCGTGCGCACGACCCCCATGTAGTCTTCCCGCGAGAGGCCCGAGGCCTCGATGGCCGCGATCAGTCGATCGCGCAGCTGCGGCCGCAGGTCTTCCTGGGTGCGGCCCTGCCGGCGGCGGAACACTTCGAGGATCGCGTGGTGGACGTGCTCGGGCGCGACGTCTTCCACCGGCACCCCTTGCAGATCATGACGCTTGTAGCCCGCAGCCACGGCCTCGAGGTAGCGCGTCGAGCGCGCATGCAGCCCGAGCGCGAGCTTGAGGTCCTCGCGCTTGAATTCCTCGCCGTGCAGCGCGAGCAGTTCCTGGTACACGCCGAGCTTGAGCGGCAGGAAGCGGGCGCCGAACATCTTCGGATAGAGCTCGAACAGGCGCTGGAGCACGGGGTGGACCTTGCGCGGCCGCTGCTGCGGCCCCTTCGGCGGCGGGTTGTTGCGGCGCGCGCGGGCGCCTTCCTTGCGGGTGGCAACGGGTTCTGCGGCGGTATCGGTGGTCATCGAGCGATCGGGATTCTTTGTCTGCGGCCGGCACATGCCGGCAGGAAGGGTAGCCCCGAACTGTAATGCCGCGCCGACACCTTCGGCGCGGGTTCGCAACCGATCCCGAATCGGATTCAGGGGTTTCCTCCTACAAACCGTTCGCGCTGCGGCCGCGTACATCCGTCGGGCGCTCTCGTGCCGCTGCTTCCTGCGGTGGAGTTCACGGGCACTCGATCTTCAACTCCAGCCAAAAGGTATCTCCATGAAAAAACTCATGATCGCAGTCGGTGTCTCGGTTCTCCTCAGCGCGTGCGCGGGCGGCATGGGCATGAAGGACGGCATGTCGGGCAGCAACATGTCGAATCCGATGGTCGGCGGCGCGCCGATGTATGCCAACAAGGATATCGTCGACAACGCCGTCAATTCGAAGGACCACACCACGCTCGTCGCTGCCGTGAAGGCCGCGGGCCTGGTGGACACGCTCAAGAGCCCCGGCCCCTTCACTGTCTTCGCACCGACCAACGAGGCCTTCGCCGCGCTGCCGGCCGGCACGGTCGACACGCTGCTCAAGCCCGAGAACAAGGCGACGCTGACCAAGGTGCTGACCTACCACGTGGTACCCGGCCGGCTCGATGGCCCGGCGCTGATGAGCATGATCAACGCCGGCGGCGGCAGGGCGATGCTGAAGACGGCCAGCGGCGGCACGCTGACCGCGACCATGAGCGGCGGCCACGTGATGGTGACCGATGCGAAGGGCGGCACCGCGATGGTGACGATCGCCAACGTCTACCAGTCGAATGGCGTGATCCACGTCGTCGACAAGGTGCTGCTGCCGGGTTGATCCGCCAGCGCATCAGGTGCGCTCGGCGGCCTCGGCTTCGGCCCGCAGCCAGCGCATGAAATCCTGAGCGTCCGCGTTGCCGGCCGCGCGGCGCGAGCTTTCGATGAAGTAGCCGCGGCGCGAGCTCGCGCCTTCGCCGAAGAGGCCGACCAGGCGGCCCGTCTGCAGCAGCTCGCGCAGGAGCGGCAGGCGGCCGATCACCACGCCCTGGCCGGCCACGGCCGCCGCCACGGCATCCGTATAGAGCGTGAAGCGCATCGTGTTCTTCATGCGCAGATCGCTGAGGCCCATGACCTGGAGCCAGGGCTCCCAGTCCGCGGTGGGCGCGCCATGCTGCGGCGGTGCGTCGACCGTGAGCAGCGTCTGCTCCGCCAGGTCGGCCGGCGTGCGCAGCGCCGCGGCGAGCTGCGGCGCGCACAACGGCACCAGCGACTCCTCGAACAGGGCGGTGCCGATGCCACGGTCGATCGGCACGAAGCGCACCGCGATATCGAGACGGCTGCGCTCGAGCTCCTGCACCTCGAGCGTGGCCGAGACGCGCACATCGACCAGCGGATGATCCGCCGTGAAGCGCGCCAGCCGGGGGATCAGCCAGAAGGAAGCAAAGCCCGGCGTGGTGGTGATCGCGACCTGCCGCGGCGTCGATGCGACACGCACCCGCGCGGTGGCGTCGCGCAAGCGCTCCAGGCTCTCGATCACGGCGCGCTGCATGACGCCGCCCGCCTCGGTGAGCGCGAGCGCGCGATGACGGCGCTCGAACAACGGCACGCCGATGCTGGCTTCCAGTTGCTGGATCTGGCGGCTCACGGCCGACTGGGTGAGGGACAGCTCGGTCGCCGCGCGCGTGAAGCTGAGCGTGCGCGCAGCCGCCTCGAAGCTGCGCAGCAGTTCCAGGGGCGGCAGCTCGGCCGCGGGCTTCGCATTCTCTCGGCGCATGCAACGAGTTCCGAATGACCGTTTGAGACGGAGGAGTCGGCTCACTATATTCATTCGCATGGAGAATGCAAAGGAGTCCGCCATGATCATCGACCTGGACCGTTTCCAGATCAGCCTGTCCAAGCGCGCCATCTTCACGCTGCCCGATGCGGCCGGCGTCGGCATCGAATGCCGCAGCGGCAGCGTGTGGGTCACGCTCGACGACGATCCGCGCGACATCGTGCTGGCGGCCGGCGAGCGCTTCACGGGCGGCGAGCATCGGCGCGCGCTGGTGTCGGCGCTGGAGCCTGCGTGCATCGCGGTGTCGGACGCGACGTCGTGAAAGAAGTGCTCACGCAAGCAATGAGATTGAGCTGAGGCGCGTCCCTGTCGGAGAATGCGCCCATGAGCACTCTCCTCAATGCCTTCTATGCCCAGTCCGGCGGCGTGACCTCCGTGATCAACGCCTCGGCCTGCGGCGTGATCGAGACCGCGCGCCGGCACGCCGACCGCATCGGCACGGTCTATGCCGGCCGCAACGGCATCCTCGGCGCGCTGGCCGAGGACCTGATCGACACCGGCCTCGAATCCGCCGAGGCGATCGCGGCCTTGCGTTCCACGCCCTCCGGTGCCTTCGGCTCGTGCCGCTACAAGCTCAAGTCGCTCGAGAAGAACCGGCGCGAGTACGAGCGGCTGATCGAGGTCTTCAAGGCGCACGGCATCGGCTACTTCTTCTACAACGGCGGTGGCGATTCGGCCGATACCTGCTTCAAGGTGAGCCAGCTGTCGCAATCGCTCGGCTATCCGCTGCAGGCGATCCACGTGCCCAAGACCATCGACAACGATTTGCCGTTGACCGACTGCTGCCCCGGCTTCGGCTCGGTCGCGAAATACGTCGCGGTCTCGACGCTCGAAGCCTCGATGGACGTGCGCTCGATGGCCGCCACCTCCACCAAGGTCTTTGTGCTCGAGGTGATGGGCCGTCACGCCGGCTGGATCGCGGCGGCCGGCGGCCTCGCGGCGGACCAGGGCATTCCGGTGGTGATCCTGTTCCCCGAGATTCCGTTCGATCAGCCGGCCTTCCTGGCCCGCGTGGATGCGCTGGTCAAGTATCACGGCTACTGCACGGTGGTGGTGTCGGAAGGCTGCCATCACCCCGACGGCACCTTCCTCGCCGAGCAGGGCAGCAAGGATGCGTTCGGCCATGCGCAGCTCGGCGGCGCGGCGCCGGTGGTGGCGCAGATGGTCAAGGAAGCGCTGGGCCACAAGTTCCATTGGGCCGTGGCCGACTACCTGCAGCGCTCGGCGCGCCACATCGCCTCGGCCACCGACGTGAAGCAGGCCTACGAACTCGGCCAGCGCGCCGTCGAACTCGCGCTCGAAGGCCGCAACGCGGTGATGCCGACCATCGAGCGGACCTCCGATGCGCCCTACGCCTACCGCATCGGCAGCGCACCGCTCGACGCCGTGGCCAATGCCGAGAAGTTCATGCCGCGCGACTTCATCTCCGATGACGGCTACGGCATCACGGACGCATGCCGGCGCTATCTGCTGCCGCTGATCCAGGGCGAGGACTATCCGGCCTATCGCGACGGGCTGCCGGTGTACGTGACGCTGCAGAACACCTCGGTCGCAAGGAAGCTGCCCGCCTTCGAAATCGCCTAGATGGACGCGACGGCGCAGCCCGATCCTTCACGCTGCCCGCTGTGCGGCGAGGCGAACCGCTGCGCGATGGAGATCGAACGCGAGACAGGCCACCCGCAGCCGCCCTGCTGGTGCATGCAGGCCGACTTCAGCAAGGCCTTGCTGGCGCGCGTACCCACGGCCACGCGCGGGCTGGCCTGCATCTGCGCGCGCTGCGCGGCCGAGGCGATGGTTCAGGACTGAACCGCGGGGGCGGGCGCGGTCGGCTCGGACGAGTGCGCGTGTTCGCGCTGCTCGGTGATCACCTGGTGGATGAACTGCAGCTTGCCCACCGCCGTGCGCGGCAGCACGAAGGGGTAGTAGTCGGGCTGGCCCATGCTGCGCGAAAGCTCGTTGAGCACATTGGTCAGGCGCACCCAGCCGTTGAGGAAGTCGAGGAAATTCTGCGCGCCGGGATGCTCGGGCTGCCACAGGTCGGCGGCAGTGAACAAGTCGCTCGCCAGCTCGACGTTCTGTGCATCGACGCCGAAGCTCATCGCGGTGTCGGCGGTGTCGGCCATGTGCAGGTAGTGGGCCCAGGTCTCGGCCCAGTCCTCCCAGGGGTGCGAGCTCGCATAGCTGGTCACGTAGCGGTCGCGCCAGTCGGGCGGCGGGCCGTTCTCGTAATGCTGGCGCAAGGCGGTCGCATAGTCGGCACGCTCGTCGCCGAAGAGCTGGCGATAACCTTCGAGCCACGGCGTCGGGAACACCAGCAGGTCCCAGTAGTAGTGGCCGATCTCGTGGCGGAAGTGGCCCAGCAGCGTACGGTAGGGCTCGCGCATCTCGGCCCGGATGCGCTCGCGCACCGCATCCTCGGCCTCCTCGGCATTGAGGGTGATGACGCCCTCCTCGTGGCCGGTCAACACGTGCGGACCGCCCGGCATGTTGCCGAGGAAATCGAAGGCCAGGCCGTGCGCCGGATCGCTCAGGCGCGTGCGCACCGGCAGGCCCAACGCCAGCAGTTGGGATACGAGCGTACGCTTGGCTCGCTCCAGCTTGCGCCACAGCACGCCATTGCTCTCGACCGACAGATCGGGAATGGTGCGCGTGACGCTGCACGACAGGCAGAAGCCGGGCGACAGGCCCTCGGTGTTGAACGCGGGATCGTCGCCCTCGCGCGGCGCCGGCACCATCCAGTTGCAGCCGGCCGCGGTCATCAGGTTCGCGCAACGGCGGTACTGCAAGCCCTGCGCGTCGCCAAAGACGGTGAAGGTGTCGGGCTCGGCGCCCTCCTGCACGACCGGCGCGAGCGGCACCACGCCGAGGCGCTCGATCACGTAGCCCAGCGGCGTCTTGCACGCGAGGCACTGGCTGTTGCCGAGGAACACCGGCCGGCCGCACTGGCATTGGTAGGCGCGGCTGACCGTCGGCGCCTGCAGCTCCGATGCGAGCGAGGGCGGCGACTCGGCGGCGTCGACAGCGGCCTCGTCCGCCGCTCGAACGGGGGATGGGGATGAAGAGGGGGACTGCATGGAGATCCCATTGTCCGCGCACGCGGCGCGCCGTTTTCATGCCCAAAGGCCGATATCCTTGTAGGACGGCCCGAGCCGGCAGCCCTCCATGAACAATCCCCTGCAAACCCTGAGCGCCCGCTACGGCGCGCGCTATCGCTGGCTGCTGCTGATCTCCGTCATGGTGGGGGTGATGGCATCGATCATGTCCTCGACCATCGTCAACGTCGCGATCCCCGGCATGAGTCATCACTTCTCGCTCGGGCAGGCACGTGCGCAATGGGTGAGTTCGGGCTTCATGGTCGCGATGACGGTGTCGATGCTGACCACGCCCTGGCTGCTGGCGCGCTACGGCTATCGGCGCACCTACGTCGGCACGATGGTGATGCTGCTGGTGGGCGGCATGACGGGCGGGCTGGCGAACGCCTTCCCGCTGGTGCTGATCGCGCGGGTGGCCGAAGGGCTCGCGGCCGGCGTGGTGCAGCCGATCCCGGCCATCATCATCCTGCGCGCCTTCGAGCCGCACGAGCAGGGCCGCGCGAGCGGCCTGTTCGGCATGGGCGTGGTGCTGGCACCGGCGATCGGGCCGAGCATCGGCGGCGTGCTGGTCGATCTGTTCGGCTGGCGCTCGATCTTCTTCATGGTCGTGCCCTTCTGCCTGGTCTCGATCTGGCTGGCCTACAAGTTCGTGCCGACCACCGCGCCGGGCGGCGTGGTGGCAGCGCCCAGCGACGGGCTCGACTGGCGCGGCCTCACGCTCGGCACCGTCGGCACGCTGTGCCTGCTCAACGGCCTCGTGCAGCTGCGCGGCGATGCACCGCTCGGCGCGGCGCTGCTGCTGGCCGGCGCGCTGGTGGCCTTCGCCGCCTTCCTGGCCTGGCAGAAGCGCTTCGCCGCCGCGGGCGGCACGCCGCTGATGAACCTCGCGCTGTTCCAGCACCGGCAGTTCGCGATGGGCAGCCTGGTCGCCTTCATCTACGGCACCGCGCTGTTCGGATCGACCTACCTGCTGCCGGTCTACATGCAGGTCGGGCTGCAGCTCTCGGCCTCGCTGGTCGGCACCATCCTGCTGCCGGCCGGCATCGTGCTGGCACTGACGATCGCCGGGGTCGGCCGGCTGGCCGACCGGCAGCCGACGTGGGCGCTGGTGAGCATCGGCCTCGCGCTGCTGGCCGCCTCGTTCGCGCTGATGACGGTGCTGCACCTGGGCAGCGGCGTGTGGCTGCTGGCGCTCTTCGCCACCGTCGGCCGCATCGGGCTCGGCTTCATCCTGCCGTCGCTCAACCTCGGCGCGATGCGCCCGCTCGAGAAGGCTCTGATTCCGCAGGGCGCGAGCGCGATCAACTTCCTGCGCATGCTGGGCGGCGCCGCGGGCGTGAGCCTGTGCGCGGTCGTCCTCGAATGGCGGCTCGCGGCGCACGGCGACTCGTTCGCCAACGCCGACTCCAGCGCCGAGCGCCTGGCGGCCTTCGACGAAGTCTTCGGCCTGCTGGCCGCCCTGTGCGCGCTCGCGATCTGCGCCGCGTGGCAGCTGCGAGAAAAGACCCCGCGCAACCCCGATGCCCTGCCAGCCAGGTAGCAGCGCCATCGCTCTCTCGTCGGCCGCGCAGCGCGCCGCGTTCGCGGGCTGCGCCCCCTGAAAGGGGGTGGGCGGCCACACGAAGTGGGCAAGCCTGGGGGTAAGCTCTACCCCATGTGTCAGCTGCTTGGAATGAACTGCAACACGCCCACCGACGTGACCTTCAGCTTCACGGGCTTCGCGCAGCGCGGCGGGCGCACCGACCATCACGCCGATGGCTGGGGCATCGCCTTCTTCGAGGACCGCGGCCTCCGGCACTTCGTCGACCATCAGCCGGCCTGCGAGTCGCCGGTGGCCGAGCTGATCCGGCGCTACCCGATCCAGAGCCGCAACGTCGTCGCCCACATCCGCAAGGCCACGCAGGGCGCGGTGAACCTGCAGAACTGCCACCCCTTCGTTCGCGAGCTATGGGGCCGCTACTGGGTGTTCGCCCACAACGGCGACCTGAAGGACTTCCGCCCGCGCCTGCACGGCAGCTTCCGCCCGGTCGGCAGCACCGACAGCGAGCATGCGTTCTGCTGGCTCATGCAGGAACTGGCCAAGTCGCATGCGGGCGTGCCGAGCATCGCGGAGCTGACCCTCACGCTGCGCGAACTGGCGCCGCGCTTCGCGCGCCACGGCACCTTCAACTTCATGCTCTCGAACGGCCAGGCGCTCTGGGCCCATGCGTCGACGAACCTCTGGTATGTCGAACGCAAGCATCCCTTCGTGACCGCCGAGCTGTCCGACGAAGACCTCAGCATCGACTTCGCGCAGCACACCACGCCGGACGATCGCGTCGCCGTGGTGGTGACCGCGCCGCTCACGACCAACGAGACCTGGACCGCATTCGCGCCGCAGGAGCTCGCCGTGTTCGTCGACGGGCAGCGCGCCGGCTAACCCACTAGCTTTTCGAGGGTAGGGTCGCCTCGAGCGCGTCGATGAACATCGCCGGCACGTCGAAGCCGGTCTGTTCCGTGATCTCCTGGAAGCAGGTCGGGCTGGTGACGTTGATCTCGGTCAGCGAGCCGCCGATCACGTCCAGCCCGATCAGCAGCAAGCCGCGCGCGTGCAGCACCGGCCCGATCGCCTCGGCGATGCGCAGGTCCTGCGCGCTCAGCGGCTGCGCCACGCCCTTGCCGCCGGCCGCCAGATTGCCGCGCACCTCGGTGCCCTGCGGAATGCGCGCGAGGCTGAAGGGCACGGGCTTGCCGCCGATCACCAGCACCCGCTTGTCGCCCTCGGTGATCTCGGGCACGAAGCGCTGCACCATGATCGTCTCCGCGCCGTCCTTGTTGAGCGTCTCGACGATCGAGCCCAGGTTCAGCGCATCGGCCTTGACGCGGAAGATGCCCATGCCGCCCATGCCGTCCAGCGGCTTGAGGATGACGTCGCCGTGCTCGGCGTGGAAATCGCGCACCGCCGAGGCGCTGCGCGTGACCAGGGTCGGCGTCGTGAACTGCGCGAACTCCATGATCGCCAGCTTCTCGGGATGGTCGCGCAGCGCGCGCGGCTTGTTGACGACGTGCGCGCCTTCGCGCTCGGCCTGTTCGAGCAGGTGGGTGGCGTAGATGTACTCGGCATCGAAGGGCGGGTCCTTGCGCATCACGACGACGTCGAAATCCTTCAGCGCCATCGATTCGCGCAGGTCCTCGTGGTACCAGTCGTGCGGATCGCCGGTCAGGGTGATCTGCTGCACCGTCGCGCTCACCGGCTTGCCCGAGGACCATTGCAGGTCCTGCGGCACGCAGGCCGCGATGCGATGGCCGCGGCGCTGCGCCTCGCGCATCATCGCGAAGGTGCTGTCCTTGTAGATCTTGAACAGGTCGAGCGGGTCGGCCACGAAGAGGATGTGCATCAGAAGGTCTTTCCGCCGGTCGGCGTGGAGGGCGTCGCGTCGGCAGCGGCGCGGGCGTCGGGCTCGATCTTGCCGCCGATGGCGATTTCCCTGCTGGCAAAGGGTCTGCGGCCGAGCTGCTGGATGCCGAGCGCGACGGCGCCCGCCACCACGCCCCAGAACGCGGAGCCGACGCCCGCGATGGTGATGCCCGACAGCGTGACGAGGAAGGTGATCAGCGCGGCTTCGCGATGCGATTCGTCGCGCACCGCCGCTGCCAGGCCGCTGCCGATGGTGCCGAGCAGCGCCAGCCCCGCGATGGCGATGACCAGTTCCTTCGGGAACGCGGTCAGGATGCCCGTGACCGCGGCGCCGAACAGCCCGATCACCACGTAGATCGCACCGCAGCTGACCGCCGCGGTGTAGCGCCGCGCCGGATCTTCGTGCGCCTCGCGGCCCATGCAGATGGCCGCGGTGATGGCGCTGAGATTGAGCGCGAAGGCGCCGAAGGGCGCGAGCACCAGCGTGACCAGCCCGCTGAGCGTGATGAGCCTGGAGACCGGCATCTCGTAGCCCGCGGCGCGGACGGCGGCGACACCCGGCAGGTTCTGCGAGGCCATCGTCACCACGAACAGCGGCAGCGCCAGGCTGACCGCCGCCTGCCAGCTGAAGACCGGCATCGTGAACACGGGCTTGGCGATGCTGAAGTGCACCGCGCTCCAGGCCAGCTGGCCACGCGCGGCGGCGAAGGCGACCGCCACCGCGAGCGTGAGCGGCACCGCGTAGCGCGGCAGCCAGCGCTTGGCGACGAGGTAGGTGCCGAGCATCAGCAGCACTAGCGGCAGCGCCGTCCTGGCGGCGATGAAGGCGTCGAGGCCGAAGCGCGCCAGCACGCCGGCAAGCAGCGCGGAGGCGATGGCCATCGGGATCCGGTTCATCACGCGCTCGAACCAGCCGGTGGCGCCCGCCAGCGCCATCAGCACGGCGCACACGATGAAGGCGCCCACCGCCTCGTTCATCGTGTAGCCGGCACCGGCGCTCGCGAGCACCGCGGCGCCGGGCGTGCTCCAGGCGATCATCACGGGCTTGCGCAGCCACAGCGAGGGCAGCGCCGAGGCCAGCCCCATGCCGAGGCCCAGCGCCCACATCCAGGAGCTGATCATCTCGGGCGTGGCGCCGAAGGCCAGCGCGGCCTGGAACACAATCGCCACCGAGCTCGTGAAGCCCACGAGCACCGCGACGAAGCCTGCGGTGAAAGCCGACAGGCTCAGATCCTTGAAAAATCGCATGCGCGGAATTGTGCCGGGGTCGCGGGCGAGCCTAGATTTCGATCTTGGAGCCCAGCTCGACGACGGCATTGTTCGGCAAGCCCAGGAAATCCGCCACGCCGCTCGCGTTGTGATGCATCTGCGCGAACAGCTTCTCGCGCCACGGCGCCATGCCGCTGCCCAGCGTCGGGATCACGACGTCGCGCGACAGGAAGTAGCTGGTCGACATCGGCTCGAGCTGGCAGCCGCGCAGGCGCGCGTGTTCGAGCGCGCGCGGCAGCTCGACGTCGTTCTTGAAGCCGTAGTGCACGATCACCTGCCAGCAATGGTGGCCGAGCGGCTCCATCTCGATGCGCTTGTCCATCGGAATCCACGGCACCTCGTGGTTGCGCACTGTGACGAACAGGTTCTGCTCGTGCAGCACCTTGTTGTGCTTGAGGTTGTGCAGCAGCGCATTCGGCACCACGCCGGGCTCCGCGGTCATGAACACGGCCGTGCCGTCGACGCGCGCCGGCGGCGTGACGAACACCGAATCGAGGAAGCTGCGCAGATCGATGGCCTCGGCGAGCTGCGTTTCGCCCATCAGGCGGCGGCCCTCCTTCCAGGTGATCATGAGCGTGAAGATGCCGCCGCCGATCATGAGCGGGAACCAGCCGCCCTCGAACAGCTTGAGCAGGTTGGAAGCGAAGAACAGGAAGTCGACCACGAAGAAGGCACCGGTCGCCGCGATGCACAGCGCCAGCGGGTACTTCCAGGCGTAGCGGATCACGAAGAAGGTCAGCACGGTGGTGATCAGCATGTCGGTGGTGACGGCGATGCCGTAGGCCGCGGCCAGGTTGCTCGACGAGCGGAACATGACCACCGCCAGCACGATGGCGACGAACAGCCCCCAGTTGACGAACGGGATGTAGATCTGCCCCGCGGTGCGCACGCTGGTGTGCTCGATGTTCAGGCGCGGCAGGTAGCCGAGCTGGATCACCTGGCGGGTGACGCTGAAGGCGCCCGTGATGAGGGCCTGCGACGCGATCACCGTGGCCGCCGTGGCCAGGAACACCAGCGGCACCAGCGCCCACTCGGGCGCCATCATGAAGAACGGGTTCTTGACCGCCAGCGGGTTCTCCAGCAGCAGCGCGCCCTGGCCGAAGTAGTTGAGCGTCAGCGCCGGCATCACGACCGAGAACCAGGCGATGCGGATCGGCCCCTTGCCGAAGTGCCCGAGGTCGGCATAGAGCGCCTCGGCGCCGGTCACGCACAGCACCGTCGCGCCCAGGATGATGAAGCTGGTGACCGGGTTGCCCCAGATGAAGCGCAGCGCATAGTGCGGGCTCAGCGCCTTGAGGATTTCCGGATGCACGACGATCTGCGACACGCCGAGCAGCGCGATGGCGCAGAACCAGGACAGCGTGATGGGGCCGAAGAAGCGGCCGATGCCCGCGGTGCCGCTCTTTTGCACCGCGAACAGGCAGAACAGCACGACCAGGGTGACCGGGATCACGTAGTGCCCGAAGTGCGGCGACACCACCTCCAGGCCCTCGACCGCCGACAGCACCGAGATGGCCGGCGTGATGACGCCGTCGCCATAGAACAGCGAGGTGCCGAAGATGCCCACCACCAGCAGCACCCGGCGCAGCCGCGGCTTGTCGGCGACCGCGCGCGAGGCCAGCGCCAGCATCGCGACCAGGCCGCCCTCGCCTTCGTTGTCGGCCCGCAGCACCAGCACCACGTACTTCAGGGACACGATCACCGTCAGCGTCCAGAAGAACATCGACAGGATGCCGTAGACGTTCTCGATCGTGAAGGGAACATGGCCGTGACCGAACACCTCCTTGACCGCATACAGCACGCTGGTGCCGATGTCGCCGTAGACAACGCCGATGGCCGCGAGGATCAGCGCGGCGGAGGAAGATTTGGAACGGGACACGAAGTCGGTGCAAAGGGTCGTCCGGCGCCGTGATGCTCGCCCGGGCGCGCCGGCCGCCTCGCAAGGTTGCCGCTTCGCCCTCCGCCCCCTCGTTTGCGTTGCTGTGGGGTCGCTATTTTGCAGCCGCCGGCCGGCCTCGCAAGACGCGGCCGGAAATCATTCGTAGATTTCGGCGTCCGGGTTGGTGGCTTCGAGCTCGTAACTGGCCGCCACCATCGCCAGCCGGGCGATCACGCCGTACATGTAGAACCGGTTCGGCGCGCTGGCACCGGGCTTGGCGCCGGGTTGCGGTAAGTGCGCACTCTCCGAAAAGGCCAAGGGCACGAAGCTGGCGCCCGGCATGTTGAGGTTTTCGTCCGGGCTGCGCTCGGCGTTCACGCGGTAGAAGCCGCCGACCACGTAGCGGTCCATCATGTAGACCACCGGCTCGGCCACGGCATCGTGCACGCGCTCGTTGGTCAGCACGCCCTCCTGGACGATCACCTCGCTGCGCTCCGCGCCCACGCCGGCGGCACCGGCCTTGCCGCGCGAGCGGCGGCCGAGGGTCTCGAGATCCTTGACGTCGCGCACCGTCATCACGCCCATGGCACCGGCGCCGTTGTCGGCCTTGACGACGACGAAGGGCTTCTCGTTGATGCCGTATTCCTTGTACTTGCGGCGGATCTTGGTGAGCATCGCGTCCACATGGCTGGTCAGCACGTCCATGCCGGTGCCATCCGCGAAGCTGACCTCGCCGGCCTTGGCGTACATCGGGTTGATCAGCCATGGGTCGATGCCCAGCAGCTTGCCGAAGCGCTTGGAGAGCTCTTCGTAGCTGTGCAGATGGTTGCTCTTGTGGCGCACCGACCAGCCGGCGTGCAGCGGCGGCAGCAGGTACTGCTCGTGCAGATCCTCGAGGATGCCCGGGGTGCCGGCCGCCAGGTCGTTGTTGAGCAGGATGGTGCAGGGGTCGAAATGCTTGAGGCCGAGGCGCCGCTTGCCGCGCACCACCGGCTCCAGGCACACGGTGTCGCCGTTCGGCAGCTCGATCTTCTTGGGCGACTTGATCGCGGGATCGATCGAGCCCACGCGCACGTTGAGCCCTGCCATGTGAAAAATACGCACCAGCTGTGCCACGTTGGCCAGGTAGAAGGTGTTGCGCGAATGGTTTTCCGGAATCACCAGCAGATTGCGCGCCTCCGGGCAGATCTTCTCGATCGCGGCCTGGGCGGCCTGCACCGCCAGCGGCAGCATCTCGCGGGTCAGGTTGTTCCAGCCGCCCGGGTAGAGGTTGGTGTCGACCGGCGCCAGCTTGAAGCCCGCGTTGCGGATGTCCACCGAACTGTAGAACGGCGGCGTGTGCTCCATCCACTCGAGACGGAACCAGCGCTCGATGGCCGGCATGGAGTCGAGAACGCGCTGCTCGAGTTCGTTGATGGGGCCGGTCAGGGCGGTGACGAGATGGGGGACCATGCGGCGGCCTTGTTGTGCGTTCTGCGGCGAAAGGTGGACTGGAATTGTAGGATTTGGGGGCGACCTCGAAGATGACAACCGCGTCATCTTCCATCCCCTTCGGGAAACGCCGCGAAGCGAGCAACCCTGGGTGGGGGTCAGCTTCTCGTGTTGCCCTGGCCCAGCACGATGTATTTGAGCGAGGTCAGCCCTTCGATACCCACCGGCCCGCGCGCATGGAATTTGTCGGTGCTGATGCCGATCTCCGCGCCGAGCCCGAACTCGAAGCCGTCGGCAAAGCGCGTGCTCGCATTGACCATCACGCTCGCCGAGTCGACCTCGCGCAGGAAGCGCTGGGCGTTCACATGATCGCGCGTGACGATGGCATCGGTGTGATGGCTCGAGTAGCCGTTGATGTGCGCGATCGCCTCGTCGACATCCGCCACCACCTTGATGCTGATGACCGCGGCCAGGTATTCCTCCGACCAGTCGGACGCCACCGCGTCGACGACCGCCGCGCCCGCCGGCAGCGCGCCGGCAGCGCGCAGGATCCGCGCGGCGGCAGGATCGCAGCGCATCTCCACGCCCTTGGCCGCGAAGATCGCGCCGATCTCCGGCAGGAAGCGGTCGGCGATCGAGGCCGCGACCAGCAGCCCTTCGGCCGCGTTGCAGGGGCTGTATTTCTGTGTCTTGGCGTTGTCGACGATGTTCACCGCCATGCCGAGCTCGGCCGTGTCGTCCACGTAGACGTGGCAGTTGCCGTCCAGGTGCTTGATGACCGGCACCTTGGCATCGCGGCTGATGCGTTCGATCAACCCCTTGCCGCCGCGCGGGATGATCACGTCGACGAACTGGGGCATCGCGATCAGCTGGCCGACGGCTTCGCGGTCGGTGGTCTGCACCAGCTGCACCGCCTCGACCGGCAGGCCTGCCTCGGCCAGCGATTCGGACACCAGCCGGGCCAGCGCCTTGTTCGACTCGATCGCTTCCGAGCCGCCGCGCAGGATGGCCGCGTTGCCGCTCTTGATGGCCAGGCTCGCGGCCTCGATGGTCACGTTGGGCCGGCTCTCGTAGATCATGCCGAAGACGCCGATCGGCACCCGCATCTGGCCGACCCGGATGCCGCTGGGCTGCTGGCGCATGCCGATGATTTCGCCGATCACGTCGGGCATGGCGGCCAACTGCTCGCAGCCGAGGGCGACCGTCTCGATGGCCTTGGGCGTGAGCTTGAGGCGATCGACCATCGGCGCCGACAGGCCGGCGGCGGTGGCACGCTCGACATCGCGCGCATTGGCCGGCGCCAGCGCGGCGGCGTTGTCGCGCAGGCGACGCGCGAGCGCGCGCAGGGCCTTGCTCTTGGTGGCGGCGTCGGCCCGTGCCATGAGGGCCGAGGCCGCCTTGGCCTGCAGGCCGAGGGTCTGCATGTGTTCGCTGACGTTGAACGCGTTCATGGCCGCATTTTCCCATGCGAAGGTCCGCACGCGAAGAACGCGCGGAAACGCTGCGTTCGCAAAACAAGAACCGGCGCCGCCGGTGGCGCGATCAGCCGCGCGCGGGCGCCGCGCAGGCACGGCACAGCATCAGCGCCAGCCGCTGCAGCGCCTGCCAGCCGCTGGCCGGCCAGTCCGGCTGCTTCAGGCCCTTGACGATGCCGTCCACCACGTGCGCGGCGCGCAGCAGCCGCACGAGCAGGCGGTCGTCCAGCCGCGGCAGCACGCGCTCGAAGGCGCGCTCGCGCGGGCCCCAGATGCGGTTCTCGCGCAGCGCCATCGGCAACGGCCGGCCGGCGGCCATGGCGTCCTTCACGCGCTTGAGCGCGCGGATGTCCTCGGCCAGGGTGTAGTGCACCAGCACCTCGGCCTCGCCTTCGGCCTGCAGGCCGTCGAGCATGCGCGCGACGCGCTGCGGCTGGCCGGCGAGCACCGCCTCGGACAGCTTGAACACGTCGTAGCGCGCGACGTTGTTGACCGCGCCTTCGACCTGCTCCCAGCTCAATTCGCCCGGCGGATGCAGCAGCGCGAGCTTCTGGATCTCCTGGTGCGCGGCCAGCAGGTTGCCTTCGACCCGGTCGGCGAAGAACTGCAGCGTGCGCTGGCCCTCCTCGCCGCCCTTCACCCGCTGGCCCTGTTGCGCGAGCCGCTGCGCGATCCATGGCGGCAGCGCGGCGCGCTCGACGGTCTCGACCTGCAGGCTGACGCCGCGGCTCTCGAGCGCCGAGAACCAGGCGCCGGTGCGGGTCGCCTTGTCCAGGCGCGGCAGCATGACCAGCGTGAGGGTGCTGTCGTTGCCCGGCGCCGACTCGGCGATCTGCTGCAGCGCGACACTGCCGTCCTTGCCCGGCTTGCCCGAGGGGATGCGGATCTCGACGATCTGCCGGTCGGCGAACAGGCTCAGCGAGCCGCCCGCCGCGAGCACCGCGCTCCAGTCGAAATGCGCGCCGGCCACGGTGTACGAACTGCGTTCGGTGTAACCCTGCAGGCGCGCTGCGGCGCGGATCGCATCGGCCGCCTCCTGCGCGAGCAGCGGCTCGTCGCCATGGATCACGTAGAGCGGCTGGAGGCCGCGCTGCAAATGGGCTTCCAGCTGTGCGGCGCCCAGTTGCATCAGCTGGCCTTGACCGCCGCGAGACGGCGCATCATCTGCTGGGCGATGTCGTTCTGCATGTCGACGTACAGCAGCTCGGTCTCGCTGGCCTTCGCGAGCGCAGCGGTCTCGTTGTAGGTGATGTCGCGCGTCTGCGTGATGGCGGTCGGCGCGAGCAGTTCCTTGCCGGCCTGGCCGCGCAGCCGGAAGCGCACCGTCAGGCGCAACTGGATTTCGCGCACCTGGCCGGCGGAGTTGGTCGAGGTGACGAGCTGCTCGCGGTTCTCGGCCAGGATCTCGAGCACCGCATCGGCCTTGGCGGCCTGGTCGGCAGGCAGCAGCTCCACGTTGCCGGCCGCGCGCAGATTGCGCCGCACGCTGTTCGTGAAGGCCGAGCTGCCCTGCACGACCAGGGTCTTGAACGGGAAGACGGGTGCCTTGCGCAGTTCGAAGCCGCAGCCCGCCACCGTGACGGAAAGCGCTGCGGCGAGCAGGAAGCCGCGGCGCGGCAGCGGATGGCGTGTGTTCATGCTTTTCATACCACCACGTTGACCAGCCGCCCGGGCACGACGATGACGCGCTTGACCGCGGCGCCGTCGGAATGCTTGGTGAAGGCCTCGCTGGCCAGCGCGATCTTCTCGATCTCCTGCTTGGACGCACCCGCCGGCACGCGCACCGAACCGCGCAGCTTGCCGTTGACCTGCAGCATCAGCTCGATCTCGTCCTGCGCCAGTGCATCAACGTCGACTGTGGGCCAGGGCGCATCGAGCAGATCGCCCCATTCGCCGTCGTAGCCGAGCTGCTGCCAGAGCTGGTGCGTGATGTGCGGCGTGGCCGGATAGAGGCAGCGCAGCAGGATGCCGAAGCCTTCATGCACGGCGGCGCGGTCGCCGGCGTGCGGCGCCGCGGGCTTGAAGCCTTCGAGCGCGTTGAGCAGCTTCATCGCACCCGACACCACCGTGTTGTATTGCATGCGCTGGTAGTCGTAGTCGATCTGGCGCAGCACGGTGTGCACTTCGCGCCGCAGCGCCTTGGCCTCCTCGCCGTAGCCGCTGAGCTTCGCAGCGGCCTTGACGCGGGTGCCACCGGCGCTGCCGCCGGCATGCAGCGCGACGCCGAAGTTCCAGAGCCGGCGCAGGAAGCGCGAGCTGCCCTCCACCGCGGCGTCGTTCCATTCGAGCGTGGCCTCGGGCGGCGCGGTGAACATGGTGTACAGGCGCGCGGTGTCGGCGCCGTATTTCTCGATCAGGTCCTGCGGGTCGACGCCGTTGCGTTCGCTCTTGCCCATCTTGCCGACGCCGCCGTAGTCGACCTGCGTGCCGTCGGCCGCGGTGCCGCCGACGATGCGGCCCTGGGCATCGAGCACGGGCGTGACTTCGGACGGCGGGAAGTAATCCTTGCCGCCCTTCTCGTTGCGCCTGTAGAAGATATGGTTGAGCACCATGCCCTGCGTCAACAGCTTGGCGAAGGGCTCGTCGACCTTCACCAGGCCGAGGTCGCGCATCACCTTGGTCCAGAAGCGCGCATACAGCAGGTGCAGGATCGCGTGCTCGATGCCGCCGATGTACTGGTCCATCGGCATCCAGTACTTCGCGCCCTCGCCGACCATGGCCTCTTCGTTCTTCGGGTCGCAGTAGCGCATGAAGTACCACGAGCTGTCGACGAAGGTGTCCATGGTGTCGGTCTCGCGCCGCGCGGGCTGGCCGCAGACGGGGCAGACCACGCCGGCATGGAAGCCCTCGTGCCTGACCAGCGGATTGCCCGAGCCGTCCGGCACGCAGTCGGTCGGCAGCACGACCGGCAGGTCCTTCTCGGGCACCGGCACCGCGCCGTGCGTGTCGCAATGGATGATCGGGATCGGCGTGCCCCAGTAGCGCTGGCGGCTCACGCCCCAGTCGCGCAGGCGCCAGGTGGTCTGCATCTCGCCCAGGCCCTTCTGGCCGAGCGCATGCGCGACGGCCTTGACGGCCTCGGCATAGGACATGCCGCTGAAGTTGTCGGAGTTGATGGTCACGCCGCGCTGCTTGTCGGCGTACCAGTCCTGCCAGCGGTGGTAGTCGAAATGCGGCTCGTCGTCGACCAGCACGACCTGGATGATCTCGATGCCGTACTTGTTGGCGAAGGCGAAGTCGCGTTCGTCGTGCGCGGGCACGCCCATCACGGCGCCGTCGCCGTAGCCGATCAGCACGTAGTTGCCGACCCACACCGGCACCTGCTCCTCGGTGATCGGGTGCATCACCGTCAGGCCGGTGGGCACGCCCTTCTTTTCCTGCGTGGCAAGCTCGGCCTCGGTGGTGCCGCCGTTGCGGCATTCCTCGATGAAGGCGGCGACCTTCGGATTCGTCTTCGCGGCATGCAGCGCCAGCGGATGCTCGGGCGCCACGGCGCAGAAGGTCACGCCCATGATGGTGTCGGCGCGCGTCGTGAAGACGTACATGCGCCCGCCCTGGATCAGCGCGCCCTGCGCGTCCTTGATGCGATGGGTGAAGGCGAAGCGCACGCCCTCGCTCTTGCCGATCCAGTTCTCCTGCATCAGCTTGACGCGCTCGGGCCAGCCTGGCAGCTTGTGCTGCGTGTGCTCGAGCAGTTCCTCGGCGTAGTCGCTGATCTTGAGGTAGTAGCCGGGGATCTCGCGCCGCTCGACGGTGGCGCCGGTGCGCCAGCCCTTGCCGTCGATCACCTGCTCGTTGGCCAGCACGGTCTGGTCGACAGGGTCCCAGTTGACGACCTGCGTCTTGCGGTAGGCGATGCCCTTCTCGAGCATCTTGAGGAACAGCCACTGGTTCCACTTGTAGTAGGACGGATCGCAGGTCGCGATCTCGCGGCTCCAGTCGATCGCCAGCCCCATGGCCTGGAGCTGGCTCTTCATGTAGCCGATGTTCTCGTAGGTCCACTTCGCCGGCGGCACGCCGTTCTTGAGCGCCGCGTTCTCGGCCGGCAGGCCGAAGGCATCCCAGCCCATCGGCATCAGCACGTTGTAGCCGCTCATGCGCAGGTAGCGCGTGAGCATGTCGTTGATGGTGTAGTTGCGCACGTGGCCCATGTGCAGCTTGCCGCTGGGGTACGGCAGCATCGAACAGGCGTAGTACTTCTTCTTTCGCGTGTCCTCGGTCACGCGGTAGGCGTCGGCCGCGGTCCAGTGGGCCTGGGCGGCCGATTCGACGTCGCTGGGTTTGTAGCTGGGATTCATTGGGCTTGGGACAGGCCCCGGCGCCGGGCGGCCGGGGAAGGCGGATTATCGCGGGTACGGCGATGGCGCACTTGGCGCGTGCCACAATGATTTTCGAATCCCAAGGGCACGCATGGTCAAGGACAACCTCCCCGCAACAACATGCTGAGCACAGGCACCCCTTGGCCGCTGGGCGCCACCCCCACTTCCGAAGGCATCAACTTCGCGCTCGCCGCCCCGAACGCCACCGGCGTCTGGCTGTGCCTGTTCGACGGCACGGGCCAGCACGAGCAGCAGCGCCTGCCGCTGCCGGCCTGCACCGACGGCGTCTGGCACGGCCGGCTGCCCAGCGGCCGGCCGGGGCTGGTCTACGGCTGGCGCGTCGACGGGCCCTGGGCGCCGCACGAGGGACAGCGCTTCAACCCGGCGAAGCTGCTGCTCGATCCGTATGCGCGCGAGGTGGTCGGCCGCTATGGCGGCGAGGCGCTGTTCCTCGGCCACGATCCGGCGCAACCCGAGCGCCGCGATCCGCGCGACAACGCGGGCATCGCGCTCAAGGCCCGCGTCGCGGCGCCGCTGCCTGCCGGCGGCCCGGCGCGCCCGCGCATCGACCCCGGCCTGCGCGTGCTGTACGAGCTGCACGTGCGCGGCCAAACGCGCCTGCATCCCGCCGTGCCCGAGGCCCTGCGCGGCACCTACGCCGGCCTGGCCGAGCCGGCCGTGCTCGACCCCCTGCAGCAGCTCGGCATCACCACGCTGAGCCTGATGCCGGTGCAGCAGCGCGCCGACGAGGAACGCCTGCTGGCAATGGGCCTCAGCAACTACTGGGGCTACAGCCCGATCGGCTGGTTCGCGCCCGAGGCGCGCTACTGGAGCGGCCGGCCCGGCACCACGCCGGCGACCGAATTCCGCGCCCTGGCCGATGCGGTGCATGCGCGCGGCATGGAGCTGGTGATCGACGTGGTCTACAACCACAGCGCCGAGACCGACGAGCTCGGGCCGACGCTGAGCCTGCGCGGCATCGACAACGCGCTCTACTACCACCTGCGACCGGACGACCGTGCGCTCTACGAGAACTGGACCGGCTGCGGCAACTGCCTGAACCTGGCCGAGCCGCGCGTGCTGCAGCTCGTGATGGACAGCCTGCGCCATTGGGTGAGCGAGCTCGGCGTCGACGGCTTCCGCTTCGACCTCGCGCCCGTGCTGGCGCGCCGCACGGGCGGCGAGTTCGACCCGCGCGCGCCGCTGCTGGCGGCCATCGCCCAGGACCCGGTGCTGGCCGGCACACTCATGATCGCCGAGCCCTGGGACCTCGGCCCCGGCGGCTACCGGCTGGGCGAATTCCCGACCGGCTGGCTCGAATGGAACGACCGCTTTCGCGACACGCAGCGCGCCTTCTGGCTGCACCGCGGTACCGGCCTGGGCGACTTCGCGCAGCGCTTCACCGGCTCCAGCGCGGAGTTCGCGCATGACGCACGTGCACCGACCGCGAGCGTCAATTTCATCACCGCGCACGACGGCTTCACGCTGCGCGACCTGGTGAGCTACGACGAGCGCCACAACCTCGCCAATGGCGAGAACAACCGCGACGGCAGCGACCGCAACCTGAGCCGCAACTTCGGCGTCGAAGGCGACACCGACGATCCGGCCGTGCGGGCCGAGCGCCGCCGCCTGCAGCGCGTGCTGCTGGCGGCGCTGCTGCTCGCGCAGGGCACGCCCATGCTGCTGGCCGGCGACGAGATCGACCACACCCAGCGCGGCAACAACAATGCCTACTGCCAGGACAACGAAACCACCTGGCTGGCCTGGGACCGGGCCGACGCCGGCCTCGCCGCCTTCGTCGCCCGCGTGCTGGCGCTGCGCCGCGAGGCCGAGCCGCTGCGCAGCAACGCCTGGTGGCCCGGCACGCCGCGGACCGGCGCCGCCGCGCTGCGCTGGCTGACGCCCGAGGGCCGCGCGATGACGCCGGCCGATTGGGAACGCGCCGACCGCCATGCGCTCGCGATCGTGTTCGACGCCGTGGCGCCCGCGCCGGGCTGGCTGCTGCTGGTGAATGCCGAAGAGCATCTGGTCGAATTCGAGCTGCCGCCCGGCAACTGGACGCGCCGGCTGGCCAGCGATGCCGACGACGACGGCGCCTTGCCGCTGCAAGGCCCCCAGCTGCTGCTGCCCACCAGCCTCTGGGTCGCAAGAACGTAGAAGCCAAGCGCCCGCCGGGGTGCTAGGCTGGGCCGGCCGAAGAACATCACCACCACCGGAGGCACATGATGGGAACCACCGCGCAACCCCCACTGCAGGCCCACCAGCTCGTTCGCCGCACCATCGCCCTGGTGCTGGCCGGCGGCCGCGGCTCGCGTCTCAAGCAGCTGACCGACCGGCGCGCCAAGCCGGCGGTGTACTTCGGCGGCAAGTTCCGCATCATCGACTTCGCGCTCTCCAACTGCCTGAACTCCGGCATCCGCCGCATGGCGGTGGTGACGCAGTACAAGTCGCATTCGCTGATGCGCCACCTGCAGCGCGGCTGGAGCTTCCTGCGCGCCGAGCTCAACGAGATGGTCGACGTGCTGCCGGCCCAGCAGCGCACCAGCGACGAGCACTGGTACCGCGGCACGGCCGATGCCGTGTTCCAGAACCTCGACATCATCCAGACCCGCTCCACGCCGCACGACTACGTGGTGGTGCTGGCCGGCGACCACATCTACAAGATGGACTACTCGATCATGCTCTCCGACCACGTCGCGCACGGCCTGGGCTGCACCGTCGGCTGCATCGAGGTGCCGCGCATGGAGGCCACCGCCTTCGGCGTGATGGCGGTCGATGCCGATCGCCGCATCACCGACTTCCTCGAGAAGCCGGCCGACCCGCCGGCCATGCCCGGGCACCCCGACATCGCGCTGGCCAGCATGGGCATCTACGTGTTCGATTCCGAATACCTCTACCAGCTGCTCGAGGAAGACGCCG
This sequence comes from Variovorax sp. PBL-E5, assembly GCF_901827185.1. Classification (NCBI taxonomy): domain Bacteria; kingdom Pseudomonadati; phylum Pseudomonadota; class Betaproteobacteria; order Burkholderiales; family Comamonadaceae; genus Variovorax; species Variovorax sp. PBL-E5. The sequence goes on from NZ_LR594671.1 coordinate 5,245,840, forward strand.
CCAATCCCGACTCCGAGCACGACTTCGGCAAGGACATCATTCCGCGCGCCGTGGCCCAGGGCCGCGCGGCGGCGCATCCCTTCGGCATGTCCTGCGTGACGCGCGGCCCGATCGGGCCCGACACCAAGGCCTACTGGCGCGACGTGGGCACGATTGATGCATTCTGGGCGGCCAACCTCGACCTCGCGTCGGTCACCCCGGAGCTCGACATCTATGACACCGACTGGCCCATCTGGACCTACCAGCGCCAGCTGCCGCCGGCCAAGTTCGTGGTCGACATCGACGGCAACAACGGCATGACGGTCAACACCATCGTCTCCGGCGGCTGCATCGTCTCGGGCTCGCAGGTCAAGGATTCGGTGCTTTTTTCGGGCGTGCGCGTGCATTCCTTCTGCGAGATCCTGGAGGCCGTGCTGCTGCCCGACGTCGAGGTCGGGCGCCGCGCCAAGCTGAGCAAGGTGGTCGTCGACCGCGCCTGCGTCATCCCGGAAGGCATGGTCGTGGGCGTCGATGCCGAGGCCGACGCCGCCCGCTTCGAGCGCACCGACAACGGCGTGGTGCTGATCACGCGCGAGATGCTCGCGCGCCTGGCAGCGCAATAGCTCGATGCGGATCCTGCAGGTCAGCGCCGAACTCTTCCCCTTGCTCAAGACCGGCGGGCTGGCGGACGTCGCCGGCGCGCTGCCGATCGCGCTGGCGGCCGCGGGCCAGGACGTGCGGGTGCTGCTGCCGGGCTTCCCGGCGATCCTGGCCGGCCTCGACGACATCGCGCCGCTGGCCGAACTCACGACGCCGTGGGGCGACAGCGTGCAGCTGCGCACGGGCTACGTGCCGGGCGCCGGCGCGGTGCCGGCCATCCGCGCCTACGTGATCGATGCACCGGCCCTCTACGACCGGCCCGGCAATCCCTACGAGGATGCGAAGCGCCAGGCCTATGCCGACAACCACCGGCGCTTCGCCCTGCTGGGCTGGGCCGGCGCGCAGCTCGCGCAGGGGCTCGATGCCGGCTGGCAGCCCGAGGTCGTGCACGCGCACGACTGGCATGCCGCCCTGGCGCCGGCCTACCTGGCCTTCGCGCCGCCGAACGGCCGTCCGCGCGTGGGCAGCGTGTTCACCGTGCACAACCTGGCCTACCAGGGCCTGTTCGCGGCCTGGCATTTCGCCGAGCTCGGCCTGCCGCCCGCGGCCTTCGGCGTCAACGGCCTCGAGTTCTACGGCCAGCTCTCGTTCATGAAGGGCGGCCTGTGCTTCGCCGACCGCATCACCACCGTGAGCCCGACGTATGCGCGCGAGATCCAGACGCCCGAGCAGGGCTTCGGCCTCGACGGCCTGCTGCACAGCCGCGCCAGCGTGCTCAGCGGCATCCTCAACGCGGTCGACGATGCGGTCTGGAATCCGGCCACCGACACGCTGATCCCGCACCGCTTCGATGTGCGGCGCCCGGCCGGCAAGGCGCGCTGCAAGGCCGCGCTGCAGGAAGAGCTGGGCCTCGCTGCCGAGCCCGATGCGCCGCTCTTCATCGTGGTCAGCCGGCTGACCGAGCAGAAGGGCCTGCACCTCGTGCTCGGCGCCCTCGACGTGCTGCTCGCGCAGGGCGGGCAGCTCGCGCTGCTGGGCAGCGGCGATGCGCCGCTCGAAGCCGCGTTCCGCGAGCGCGCGGCCCGCACGCCGCGATCGGTCAGCGCCACGCTGGGCTACAGCGAGCCGCTCGCGCACCGCCTGTTCGGCGCCGGCGACGTGACCCTGGTGCCATCGTTGTTCGAACCGTGCGGTCTGACACAGATGTATGGACTGAAGTACGGTAGTCTTCCGCTGGTGCACCGCGTCGGCGGCCTGGCCGACACGGTGGTCGATTGCACGCTCGAAGACATGGCCGATGGCACGGCCACCGGCTTCGTGTTCGACCCCTTCGACATCGAAGGCTGCACGCGCGCCATGCGCCGGGCTTTCGCGCTGCATGCGCGGCCCGCCGACTGGCGCCGCGTGCGCGCCCATGCCATGCGCCGTCCGGCCGACTGGGCCGCCGCGGCGGCGCGCTACATCACCGTCTACGAGGAGTCTCTCTCTTGAGCGCACAAACCATTCAGCTGGCCGAGTCCCCGATGACCCTCAAGGACTTCGCCTACGATCATCCCGATCGCGATGTCGCCGCCTTCAAGCGCGCCGTCGCCAACAAGCTCATCTACGCGGTCGGCAAGGACCCGGTCGCGGCCAGCCAGGACGACTGGCTGCATGCGACCGCCGCCGCCGTGCGCGACCAACTGGTCGAGCGCTGGATGACCACCACGCGCGCCAACTACGCGCAGGACCTCAAGCGCGTCTATTACATGTCGATGGAATTCCTCATCGGCCGTACCTTCACCAACGCGCTGCTTGCGGTCGACCTCTACGACACGGTGCGCGAGGCGCTGGCCGACTTCGGCGTCGACATGGAGGCGATCACCGAGCGCGAGCCCGATGCCGCGCTCGGCAACGGCGGCCTCGGCCGGCTGGCCGCGTGCTTCCTCGATTCGATGGCCACGCTCGGCGTGCCGGGCTTCGGCTACGGCATCCGCTACGAGTACGGCATGTTCCGGCAGAAGATCGTCGACGGCCAGCAGGTCGAGACGCCCGACTACTGGCTCACGCGCGGCAACCCGTGGGAGTTCGCGCGGCCGGAGGTCAACTACCGGGTGCGCTTCGGCGGCCACGTGCAGCGGCGCGAAGGCACGTCCGCGCGCGACGGCGCGGCCGACTGGGTCGACACCTACGACGTGCTGGCCGTCGCCTACGACACCATCATCCCCGGCTACGGCACGCAGGCCACCAACACGCTGCGCCTGTGGTCCGCGCGCGCCACCGAGGAGATCGACCTGTCGGCCTTCAACCGCGGCAACTACATGGCGGCGGTGGAAAGCAAGAACCATTCGGAGAACGTCTCGCGCGTGCTCTACCCCGACGACTCGACGCCCTCGGGCCGAGAGCTGCGGCTGCACCAGGAGTACTTCTTCGTCAGCGCCAGCGTGCAGGATCTGCTGCGCCGCCACCTGCGCAACCACACGAGCTTCGACGACCTGCCCGACAAGGTCAGCATCCACCTCAACGACACGCACCCGGTGCTGGCCGTGCCCGAGCTGATGCGCCTCCTGATCGACGAGCACGGGCTCAATTGGGACACCGCCTGGTCGCACACGCAGAAGGTCTTCAGCTACACCAACCACACGCTGATGCACGAGGCGCTCGAGACCTGGCCGGTCGAGATGCTGGGCCGCATCCTGCCGCGCCACCTGCAGATCATCTACGACATGAACGCGCGCTTCCTCGCGACGGTGACGCAGAAGCTCGGCAACGACGTCGAGCTGCTGCGCCGGCTCTCGCTGGTCGACGAGTCGGGCGAGCGGCGCGTGCGCATGGCCTACGTGGCGGTGCTGGCGAGCCATTCGATCAACGGCGTGTCGGGCCTGCATTCGGAGCTGATGAAGCAATCGATCTTCGCGGACTTCGCCAAGCTCTTCCCCGAGCGCTTCAACAACAAGACCAACGGCGTGACGCCGCGGCGCTGGCTGGCGCAGGCCAATCCGCCGCTGGCGGCGCTGCTCGATCGCCGCATCGGCCGCGGCTGGCGGCGCGACCTGACGCAGCTGTCGGCGCTGCGGCCGATGGCCGAGCAGCCGGCCTTCGCGCGCGCCTTTCGCCATGCCAAGCGCGAGAACAAGCTGCGCCTGGCCAACTGGGTCGAGCAGCATCTGCACATCGACCTCGACACCGACGCCATGTTCGACGTCCAGGTCAAGCGCATCCACGAATACAAGCGCCAGCTGCTCAACGTGCTGCACGTGGTCACGCGCTACCAGCACATCGTCGCCGCGCACGAGGCCGGCCGGGTGGCCGACGTGGTGCCGCGCGTGGTCGTGTTCGCGGGCAAGGCGGCCTCGGCCTACGTGGTGGCCAAGCAGGTGATCCGGCTCATCAACGACGTCGCGGCGACCATCAACAACGACGGCCGCGTCGGCAAGCTGCTCAAGGTCGTGTTCCTACCCAACTACAGCGTGAGCCTGGCCGAGATCATCATGCCGGCGGCCGACCTGTCGGAGCAGATCTCGACCGCCGGCACCGAGGCCTCGGGCACCGGCAACATGAAGTTCGCGCTCAACGGCGCGCTCACCATCGGCACGCTCGACGGCGCCAACGTCGAGATGAAGGACAACGTCGGCGACGACAACATCTTCATCTTCGGCAACACCACGCCGCAGGTGGCGGCGATCCGCGCCAGCGGCTATCAGCCGCGCGACATCTACGCCGCCAACCCCGACCTGCAGCGCGCGCTCGACGCGATCCGCGACGGCGCCTTCTCGCCCGCCGAGCCGGCGCGCTACCACGGCATCTACGATGCGCTGGTCGATTGGGGCGACCACTACCTGCTGCTGGCCGACTACGCGAGCTACATCGAGACGCAGGCCAGGGTCGATGCGCTCTACCGCGATGCCGATGCCTGGACGCGCAAGGCCATCCTCAACGTGGCCGGCATGGGCGCCTTCTCGTCGGACCGCACCATCGCCGAGTACGCGCACGAGATCTGGCACACCAAGCCGGTGGTGCTGTAGCCGCGCCGCCCGAAGGGCCGCCGGCGGGCGGGCGGCCCGCGCCTTCGGTTCGAAAAACCAAAGGGTGTTTTTGGTATTCGCGCATTGGCGACGGCCCGCGCAGTCCCTAGGATGGTCCGCATCCTGGAAGGGACACACTCCCGGTGGAGTGGCCGGACTTCAAACCCGGAGTGGGTCGCTGGCGATCCTGTGTGGGTTCGACTCCCACTCTCTTCCGCCGAGTCACTTGCCATGAACGCGCGCGCCACCGCCACCCTTCCATCATGCTGACTTCGACCAGCCCGGCGCGCCGCGCCATTCCCGCGGTCGATGCGCTGCTGAAGGCGCCGGCCTTCGAGGCGCTGGCGCGGGACTTCGGCCGGCCATCGGTCCTGGCCTGCCTGCGCCAGCTGCTGGCCGAACAGCGCCGCCGGCTGGCGGCCGAGCGCGCGGCCACGGCGCCCGACGAAGAATCGCTGGCGGCCGAATGCGGCGAGCGGCTCGCGGCTGCCGCGCGGCCTTCGCTGCGGCCGGTGTTCAACCTGACCGGCACCGTGCTGCACACCAACCTCGGGCGCGCGCTCTACCCGGCCGAAGCGGTGGCCGCAGCGACGCAGGCGATGCTGCGGCCCGTCAACCTCGAGTACGACGTCGACGGCGCCGGCCGCGGCGAGCGCGACAGCCACGTCGAGGAGCGCCTGCTGCGCCTGACCGGCGCCGAGGCGGCCGTGGTCGTCAACAACAATGCCGCCGCGGTCTACCTCATGCTCAACACCGTGGCGGCCGGCCGCGAAGTGGTGGTGTCGCGCGGCGAGCTGGTCGAGATCGGCGGCGCATTCCGCGTGCCCGAGATCATGGCCAGCGCCGGCTGCGTGCTGCGCGAAGTGGGCACGACGAACCGCACCCATCCGCGCGATTTCGAATCGGCCCTCGGCGAGCACACCGCGGCGCTGATGAAGGTGCACGCGAGCAACTACGAGATCCGCGGCTTCACGGCCGAGGTCGATGCGGCGGCCATGGCACGCATCGCCCACGCAGGCGGCCTGCCGATGATCGAGGACCTCGGCTGCGGCATGCTGGTGGCCCTCGAGGACTTCGGCCTGCCGCACGAGCCGACGCCGCGCGAGGCGCTCGCGGCCGGCGTCGACCTCCTCAGCTTCAGCGGCGACAAGCTGCTCGGCGGTCCGCAATGCGGCGTCATCGTCGGCCGCAAGGAGCTGGTCGCGCGCATCCGCCGCAATCCGATGAAACGCGCGCTGCGGCTGGACAAGGTCCGCCTCGCGGCACTGGAAGCCGTGCTCGCGCTCTACGACGATCCGCAGCGCCTGCGCGCGCGGCTGCCGACGATGCGCCTGCTCACGCGCGGCCATGACGAGATCGCCGCGCAGGCGACGCGCCTTTGCGCTCTCGTGCAGGACGCCGTGGGCTCGGACGCCGAGGCGGAGGTCGCCGACTGCGCGAGCCAGATCGGCAGCGGCGCACTGCCGGTCGACACCTTGCCGAGCGCGGGCCTGCGTCTGACGCCGGTGCATCCGCGCGGCGCCGGCGTGGAAGCGCTGGCAACGGCATTCCGCCAACTCCCCGTGCCAGTGATCGGCCGCATCCGCAACAACGCGCTGTGGCTGGACCTGCGCTGCCTGGACGCGGCGCAGGAAGCGGAGTTCACCGGCCAGCTCGTGCACCTGCAGCGCCTGCGGGACGAAGCGTGATCGTCGCCACCGCGGGCCACATCGACCACGGCAAGACGACGCTGGTGAAGGCGCTCACCGGCGTCGACACCGACCGGCTGCCGCAGGAGAAAGCGCGCGGCATCTCGATCGACATCGGCTTCGCCTACTGGCGCACGCCCGGCGGCGCGCTGCTCGGCTTCGTCGACGTGCCGGGCCACGAGCGCTTCGTGCGCAACATGCTGGCCGGCGTCTGCGGCGTCGACTACGCGATGGTGGTGGTCGCCGCCGACGACGGCGTGATGCCGCAGACGCGCGAGCACCTGCACATCGTCGACCTGCTCGGTATCGGCCGCGGCATCGCGGTGATCACCAAGGCGGACCGCGTCGATGGCGCGCGGCTTCAGGCCGTCGAGCGCGAGGTGCGCGCGCTGCTGGCGGGCACCTCGCTCGAGGGCGCGCCGCTGCGGTCGGTCTCGGCCATCGGCGGCCAAGGCATCGCCGCGCTGCGTGACGAATTGGCCAGTGCGGCATCGGGTTGCCGGCGCAGCGCGGTCCAGGGACGGCGCCTGCGCTACGCGATCGATCGCGCGTTTACCGTCGCCGGTGCCGGCACGGTGGTCACCGGCACGGTCTTCGACGGCATGGTGCGCGCCGGCGACCGGCTGCTGCTGTCGCCGGGCGGGCGCGAGGTGCGCGTGCGCGGCATCCAGAAGGACGGCGCGGCGGCAGAGCGCGCCGAGGCCGGCGAACGCTGCGCGCTCAACCTCGCGCGCGTCGAGCTGTCGCAGGTGCAGCGCGGCGACTGGGTGCTGCATCCCGAACTGCACGCGCCGACGACGCGGCTGGACGTCGAGCTGCAGGTGCTGGCCGCCGAGGCGCATGCGCTGCGCCACTGGACGCCGGTGCATCTGCATCTGGGCACGCGCGACGTGACCGCGCGCGTCTCGCTGCGGCGCGGCGAATCGGTGGAGCCCGGCGGTCGCGCCTTCGCCCGCCTCGTCGTCGATCAACCGATCTCCGCGCTGCATGGCGACCGCTTCATCGTGCGCGACCAGTCCGCGCAGCGCACGGTCGGCGGCGGCCGGGTGCTCGATGCGTTCCCGGTGCCGCGCCGCCTGCCTGCCGAGGCACGCCGGCGGCAACTGCGGGCGCTGGCTCTGCCCTCGGCGCTCGAAACCTTGCAGGCGCTGGTGGCCGGCGCGCCGGCCGGGGTGAACGCGGCGGCCTTTGCGCGCAATGTCAATCTCGATCCGGAGGCCTTCGCGCGGCTGTTGAAGCAGGCCGGACTCGCGAGCATCGGCACGGGCACGCAGGCGCTGGTGCTCACGCCGGCAGCCGCCGACGCAAGGCTGGCGCGCAAGCCGCAGGAGATGCCGGCCGACAACCCCGAGCACCTGCGCCTGTGGCAACTCGCGCAACCCGCACTGAAGCAGGCCGCGCGCACGGGCCTGAGCGTGGTGCAGCTGGCGCAGGCACTGGGGGTTCGCGACTCCGTGCTGCGCGACATGCTGCATCGCAAGGCACAGGCCGGCGACGCGGTGCGCGTCAACGACGAGCGCTTCTACCTGCGCGCGACGACGGACGAATTCATCGAGGTCGCGCGCGGCGTCGCGCAGGCCATGCCCGAGGGCCGCTTCACCGCGGGCCAGTTTCGCGACAGCGCCGGCATCGGCCGTGCGCTCGCGGTGCAGGTGCTCGAGGCGCTCGACCGCCTCGGCATCACCCGGCGCGTGGGCGACGTGCGCATGCTGCGCGCGGACCCGTCCTCTGCATCATCCGTCCAAGGAGAAAGATCCCCATGAGCGACACCTCATCGCACGACGTCGTCGTGATCGGCGCCGGCGCGGCCGGCTTGAATGCCGCGCTCGCGACCCTGCGCGCCGGGCTCGGCACCGCATGGCTCGAAGCGCAGATGTTCGGCGGCCTCGTGCTCAACGTGAACGAACTGGACGGCGCCATCCGGGGCAGCGGCGCCGAACTCTCGTCCACCTGGGCGGGCGACGTCATCGAGCTCGGCGGCGAGAACCTCGAGGCGGTCGCGAGCGGCATCGAGCGCGACGGCGATGCGCTGGTGGTCGTCAGCGATGCGGGGCGCCATCGCGCGCGCGCCGTCATCGTCGCTTCCGGCGCAGCGCTGAAGAAGCTCGGCGTGCCGGGCGAAGCGGAACTCGAGCACAAGGGCGTGTCCCATTGCGCCGACTGCGACGGGCCCTTGTTCCAGGGTCAGGCGGTCACGGTGGCCGGCGGCGGCGATTCGGCGCTGCAGTCGGCGATGGTGCTGTCCGGCTTCTGCAGCACGGTGCACCTGGTGCATCGGGGCGGCGCCTTCCGCGCGCAGCCGCATTGGATCGAGGCCGTCGGCACAGCGGCCAACATCGAGGTCCACTGGCACAGCGAAGTCACCGAAGTGCTCGGCACCGATGGCGTCGAAGGCGTGCGCGTGAACGGCGAGGCGATTCCGTGCAGCGGCTTCTTCGCCTTCGTGGGGTTGCAGCCGGCGAGCGGCTTCCTGCCCGCAGCCATCGCGCGCGATGGGCGAGGCGCGGTCGTCACCGCGCAGAACCTGGAGACGGCGATGCCGGGCGTGTTCGCCGCCGGTGCCGTGCGCGCGGGCTGCGGGGGTTCGCTGGCCGAGGCCGTGGCCGACGGTGAAGCCGCGGCGCGCGCGGTCGTCGCGCAACTGGCGGCGCGCACGAAGGCCTGATCGGCCGCGCGCGGGCCGGCGTCATTCGGATATTGCGAAAAGACCCTTTGCGCCCCGGTCTGGTGCGCGCCGAGGCTGCTCTCTACACTGGGCCGCACCATGCACCGCAAACTCTTTCTTGCCGCGCTCGCAACGGCTGCGTTCGCCCTCTGCGGCGGCGCGGCCGCGCAAGGTTTTCCCAGTGCCCGGCCCGTCACGCTGGTATCGCCCTTCCCCGCGGGCAGCGGCAGCGACCTCGCCGCACGCGCCGTGGCGCCCGGCCTGTCGGACGCGCTGGGCCAGTCGGTGGTGGTGGAGAACAGGGCGGGCGCGGGCGGCTCGATCGGCGCGCAGTACGTCGCCAAGTCGAAGCCGGACGGCTACACGCTGTTCCTCGCCAGCCTGAGCTTCTCGGTGCTGCCGAGCCTGATGGAACTCGGCTTCGATCCGGCCAGGGACTTCGAAGCGGTGACGCTGATGGGCGAGCAGAGCATGGCCTTCGTCGTGCCGCCCTCGCTGCCCGCGAACTCGATGGCGGAACTCGTGGCGCTGGCGAAAGCCAGGCCGGGCAAGCTCAACTACGCGTCGGCCGGCATCGGCAGCATCGGCCACCTGACGGGCGAGCTGCTCAAGAACGAACGCGCGCTCGACATCGTGCATGTGCCGTTCAAGGGCACGCCCGAAGCGATGACGGCGATCATGACCGACGACGTGCAGATGGGCCTGATCGCGATGCCGACCGTCGAACCGCAGATCAAGGCCGGCAAGGTCAAGGCGCTCGGCGTGACGGGCCGCAAGCGCTACCCCGGCCTGCCCGACGTGCCGACCCTGGCCGAGGCGGGCTTCCCGAGCATGAGCGACTCGGTCTGGTATGCGGTGTTGGCGCCCGCGGGCACGCCGCCGGAAGTGATCGCACGGCTCAACGCCGCGTTCCGCCAGGCGCTGACCCAGCCCGACACCGTGCAGCGGCTGGATCGCTCGGCCAAGACCGAGGCCGCCTTCAGCACACCGCAGGAAGCGACCGCTTACGTGCGCACTCAACTGGTCAAGTGGAACGGCGTGGCATCGAAGGCGGGCCTGAAGCCGGAACACGCGAAGTAGAAGGAAAAAGCGAATGCTGTTTTCCACCGCGCGCATTGGCACCCCGAGGGGCCGTGCCTAACATCGACCGCAGCAGCCCACCGAAAGGATCGCACCCCATGGAAACGATGTCCGTCATCAGCCCGATCGGCGCCGAAGCCGTCGAGCAGAAGAACCTCGCCAAGCGCCTGGACACCCTCAACGGCAAGGTGGTCGCCGAAGTCTGGAACGAGGACTTCAAGGGCGACATCATGTTCCCGATCTATCGCGAGCTGCTCAAGGAGCGCTTCCCCGACGTGAAGATCGTTCCCTACACCGAGATCCCGTATGCGTCGCTGAAGGGCACTCCGTCCTACCAGCGCGAGGTGCTCAACCAGATCACGGCCGCGCTGAAGGCCAGGGGGGCCGACGCCGTCATCACCGGCAACGGGGGCTGAGGCACCTGCACACCGGCCGCGGTGCGGCCGGCAGCAGAAGCAGAGAAGATCCTGGGCATCCCGTCGGCCGTGGTGTCGATGCCGGGGTTCAACATGGTGGGCCAGCTCGCCGCGAAGGCGGCCGGCGTGCCGGACGTGCCGGTGGTCGAGTACCCGGGCGCGGTCGGGGTCGACCATGCGGAGATCCGCGACAAGATCAGGAACGTGCTGTTCGAGCGCATCGTCAACGCGCTCACCAGGCCGATCAAGCCGCGCACGCCGGGCAAGGCGAGCGAGTGGGATTCGAAGCGGGTGGTGTTCGAGGGCAGCTTCGAACAGATCAATGCGCACTTCCACGAGATGGAGTGGAGCGACGGCCTGCCGATCGTGCCGCCGACGCTCGAGCGCGTGCGGGAATTCCTGCGCTACACCGACCGTTCGCCTGAAGAGGTGATCGCGGTGCTGCCGCAGATGAACCTGCGCGCCACCGTCTGGAACATCGCGGCCAACGGCGTGATGGCGGGATGCAAGCCGCAGACCATGCCCGTGCTCATCGCGCTGGTGGAAGCCCTGCAGGAGGACCAGTACAACCTCGACAACATCGGCACCACCTGGGGCGTCATGCCCTATGTCTTCCTCAACGGGCCGATCGTCAAGGAGCTGGGCTTCAACGATGCGGCGGGCCTGATCTCGCGCGGCGCGAATCCCTCGCTCGGGCGCGCGCTGGGGCTCATCATCCGCAACATCGGCGGCTACCGCCCGGCGAAGAACCAGATGGGGACCTTCGGCTACCCGATCAACTTCGCCTTCGCCGAGAACGAGGATCTCAACCCGTGGGAGCCGTACCACGTCGAGAAGGGCTTCGACCGCCACGCGAGCACGGTCTCCGTGAGCACGACGATGAACTGGGGCTTCCAGCCCTCGCCCTACACGCGCGACGACCAGGGCGGCGCGGAGTGCGCGCTGATGCAGATGTGCCGCGACGCGCTGCGCAAGCCGGCGCTCGCGCTGTTCTCCGAACGCGGCCCGACCGGCTTCGTGAACGACATCGTGTTCGTCCTCGCGCCGCCGGTGGCCAAGGTGCTGGCCGAAGCCGGCTACTCGAAGGACGACATCCGCCGCTACATCTGCGAGCACACCACCGTGCCGCGCCGCTACATGGACTTCGAGCTGAAGTACACGATGGCGGAAGTCCACACCATCGAGGAGAAGATCCAGCTCGGGACCTTCCCGCCGGAATTCGCCGTGGGGCCGGACGACCCGATCAAGGTCATGCCCGGACCCGAGTACATCGAGATCCTGGTGGCCGGCGACCCCGGCCGCAACCGGATCAAGACGCTCGACTCCGGCTACACGCGCGTCACCACGAAGGAGATCAAGTTGCCCGCCAACTGGGCCAGCCTGCCGAAGAACTGAGGTCGAAGAACCCGAAGCCGGAGACAAGACATGAACCCCTCTCGCCGCAAGATGGCGCTGGCGGCGGTGGCCGGCGCGCTGCTGCTGCCCGCGCTGGCCACCGCCGAGGCCGCCTGGCCCGACAAACCGGTGCGCGTCATCGTGCCGTGGGCGCCGGGCGGCATCACCGACATCCTCGCGCGGCTGGTCGCCGCCAGGATGTCGGCGCAGCTCGGGCAGCAGTTCGTGATCGACAACCGCGGCGGCGCCGCCGGCAACATCGGCGCCGAGATGGTGGCCAAGGCGCCGGCGGACGGCTACACGCTGCTGCTCACGAACCCGGGCGCCTTCACGACCAACCAGTACCTCTACAAGGACATGCCGTACAGGCCGGAAGACTTCGCGCCGATCATCGTGCTCGCGACTTTTCCGAACGCGCTGATCGTGAACAAGGACCTGCCGGTGAAGTCGGCCGAGGAGCTGATCGCCTATGCGAAGAAGCATCCCGCGAGCCTCAACGGCGGCTCCTCTGGCACCGGGAGTTCGGGCCATCTGTCGCTGGAGATGTTCAAGGCCATGACCGGCGCGCCGATCCAGAACGTGTTCTACAAGGGCGCCGCGCCGACCAAGGTCGACCTGTCCGCGGGCCGCATCCAGGTCGTGCTGGACAACGTGCCCGGCTACCTGAGCGAGCTGCAGTCGGGCAGCGTGCGGATGCTGGCCGTCGGCACCCGAACGCGCTTGCCCACCTACCCGGACGTGCCCACGCTGGACGAAGCCGGCGTCAAGGGCTACGAGTCGTCGGTGTGGTACGCCATCGCGGCGCCGAAGGCCACGCCGCAGGCGATCATCCGCAAGGTCCATGCCGCGGCGCAGGCCGCGCTCGACACGCCCGACGTGCAGGAGAAGCTGCGCCAGTTGCAAGGCATCGTCGTCGGCGGATCGCCCGCCGATGCGGCGAAGTTCTTTGCCGTGGAATCGAAGCGCTGGAAGGCCGTCATCGATCGGGCGGGCATCAAGGCCGAGTGAAGGCCGAGTGAGCGCGCGGCGCGCTAGCCGCGGCGAAAGAACCCGGCCGCCGCGCCGCTGTCCAGCAGCAGGTTGTGGCCCGTGATCGAGCGCGCCGAGGTGGACGCGAGGAACACGGCCGCATCGGCGAAATCCTCCGGCGTCGGCAGCCAGCCGAGCGGCATCGATGCCGCGACCTCGCGCACCGCCTGATCAACGTCCCTGGCGCCGACCGCTTCCAGCTGCGTGCGCAGGAAGGGCGTGTCGCTCGACGCCGGCGCAATGGCGTTCACGCGCACGCCCTGCGGCGAATACTCGAGCGCCAGCGCCTTCGTCAGCCCGACGATCGCATGCTTGGATGCGGTGTACACGCTGCGCTGCGCCCGCGCGGTGACGCTCTGCAGCGAGCTGGTGAAGATCAGGCTGGCGCGCGGGCTGCGCACGAGGCTGCGCAGCGCGGCCTGCGCGCAGTAGATCGTGCCGAGCACGTTCACCTCGACGATGCGCCGGATGCGTTCGGGGTCGGCCTCGGTGAGCGGTCCCGCGTAGCCCAGGCCCGCGTGCGCGAGGAACACATCGATCGGCGCGCCGAAGAAGGATTCGGCCTGCGCCACCAGCGCCGCGCAGGCCGCGGGGTCGGCGATGTCGCACACCCGCGCCGTCGCGCGCTCGCCGCTCGCATCGATGGCCTGGGCACAGGCGCGCGCGGCCTCGCCGTCGATGTCCGCCACGACCACGCGCGCGCCCTCGGCGACGAAGCGCTTCGCGGCCGCGGCGCCCAGCCCGCGCGCCGCGCCGGTCACGACGGCGTGATAGCCCTGCAGCTGCATGGCGCGCTCAGGCGGTCTTGCCGCCGTCGACCAGCAGCGAGGCGCCACTGACGAAAGAGGCCTCGTGCGACAGCAGGAACAGCGCCGCGTTCGCCACCTCCTCCGGCCGCGCGGCGCGGCCCAGCGGGTTGCCGGCGCTGCGCACGCGCATGAGCTCGTCGATGTCCTTGCCCTTGGTCTCCTCCTCGTCGGGACGCGACACCAGCACGCGCAACATCGGCGTGTCGGTGGTGCCGGGGCAGACCACGTTGAAGCGGATGTTGTCCGGCCCGTAGCGCTTGGCGAGCGAACGGGCCAGGCCGATCAGCCCCCACTTGGCGACCGAATAGAGCGGACTGAAGGGCGAACCGATCACGCCGGAGGTCGACGAGGTGAACAGCACGCTGCCGCCGCCGCATTCGCGCATCATCGGGATCGCCTCGATGACGCTGGCCAGCGCAGCGCGCACGTTGAGGTTCATCGCGACGTCGAACTCGTGCAGGTCCAGCCCCTCGACGCGCGACACCGACGGGTGGCCGGCATGGGCCCACAGGAAATCCAGCCGGCCGAAACGCTTCTTCGCCTCGTGGACCATGCCGCGCGCGAAGTCCTCGTCCATCAGGTTGCCGGCGAGCGCGAAGGCCCGGCCGCCTGCGGCCTCGATCACGGCGGCGACTTCGCCGGCCTTTGCCTCATCGAGGTCCACCACCGCCACCGCCGCGCCTTCGGCGGCGAAGCGAAGGGCGCCTGCACGGCCCATGCCGGAAGCGGCTGCCGTGACGATACCGAACCGGTCGGCCATGCGCATGCTGATCTCCTCGTTGAAGTCGCGCCACTGTAGGATCGCAGGTCGCCGCGCGAAAGCGCGATTCGGCGAAACCAGTTTTCGGTTTTTGCGCCTCCCGCTTCGGGCGGCGCGGGACCATGATCGCGAGCATCTCAAGAGGAGACCTTCATGCACACACGCCGCCATTTCCTTCGCCAGGCCTCTGCCGCTTCCGCCGCGGCGGCCTTGCCGCTGGCGCTGCCGGAGTTCGCCTTCGCGGCGCCGCAGCGCAGCTTCGAGCCCGGCTCGCAGCGCTGGCGCACCTTCGACGTGACGACGCAGGTCGAGCTGGCGCTGCCGCCCGGCGCCGCGCAGGTCTGGGTGCCGGTGCCTTCGATCGATACCGACTGGCAGAAATCGCTGTCGACCCGCTTCTCGAGCAATGGCCAGGCCGCCATCGCCTGGGATGGCGCGCAGGGCGTGCAGATGGTCCATGCCCGCTTCGAACCGGGCACCGCGAAGGCGATGCTCGAGGTGACCAGCCGCGTGAGCACGCGCGATCGCGCGGTCGACTGGAATGTCCGCGGCCAGGTCGCGGACGACGCGGCCACGCATGCCGCATGGACGCAGCCGACCGCGCTGATCCCCACCGACGGCCTGGTGCGCACGGCCGCGCTGCATGCCACGCGGGGTGCAGAGGGCGATGTCGCGAAGCTGCATGCGATCTACGACTGGATCGCGAGCAACGTGTACCGCGAGCCCTCCGTGCGCGGCTGCGGCGAAGGCGACGTGAACGCCATGCTGAAGCTCGGCAGCCCCTCGGGCAAATGCGCCGACATCAATGCGCTGTTCGTCGGCATGTGCCGCTCGGTCGGCATTCCCGCGCGCGACCTCTACGGCGTGCGCCTCGCGCCCTCGGCCTTCGGCTACAAGGAACTCGGCGGCAACTCCGCGCAGCTCGCGGCCGCGCAGCACTGCCGCGCGGAAGCGTACGTGAAGGGGCACGGCTGGGTCGCCATGGATCCTGCCGACGTCACCAAGGTCATGCGCCAGGAAACGGCGGTCTGGATCCGGGACGTCTCGGACCCGGTCGTCGCGCCCGTGAACAAGAAGCTGTTCGGCTGCTGCGAAGGCAACTGGATGGCCTACAACGACGCACACGACGTCGTGCTGCCGGGCGCCAGCGGCAAGCCGATGGGCTTCCTGATGTACCCGGTGGCGGAGACCTCCGCGGGCCGCGTGGACCCGTACGCGCCGGAGCAATTCCGCTACAGCATCTCCGCGCGCGAAGTCGCCTGAGCCGCGGCGCGCGCTGTCTTCTTCAGGCGCGCTGGGCGCGCACGCCGATCACGGCGTTCGCGCTCGGTCTGCGCTGCGCATCGAACACCTCGAAGAGAAAGTCGGTGAAGGCCTTCACCTTCGCCGAGCCGACGCGCGACTTCGCCATCACGACGTGGAAGGTCCGCATGTCGGTCGTCCACTCGGGGTAGACCTGCACCAGCGTGCCTTCGGCGAGCGAACCGTTCACGAACACGTCCAGCACGTACGACACGCCCGCGCCCTGCTGCGTCGCCATCACGAGCGCGTCGCTGCTGTTGAAGTGAAGCGGGCCCTCGGGACGGATCTCGATGTCTTGCGCGTCCTTGCGGAGCCGCCACGGATTCACCGAGCGGCGTTCTTCCGGCAGGATGCCGATGCAGCCTCGGCGGTCCAGGTCGCCGGGATGTTCCGGCAGCGTGGCGACGATCTGCGGCGCGCAGCACACCACGTAGCGGCTCTCGTAGATCGGGCGGGCCACCAGGTCGGCATCTTCCACCTGGTCCATGCGGATCGCCACGTCGATGCCGCGCTCGATCAGGTGGTGCGGCTGGTTGGTCAGCGTGACCGCCGTGGCGATGTCCGGGTAGCGCGCGGCGAACGCCGGCAGCGCGGGGCACAACAGGGTATGGCCGAGGGAGATCGGCGTCTCGATGTGCAGCCGGCCGCGCAAGCCGCCGACCTGGCTGCGGATCTCGTCCTCGATGCGCGCGACGCTGCCGAGCAGTTCGCGCGCACGCAGCAGCAGGGTCTGGCCTTCTTCGGTGACGCGCAGGCGGCGGGTGTCGCGATCGATCAGCGTGACGTCGAGATGCCGCTCCAGGTTGCGCACACAGGTGGTGACCGTCGCATTCGCCAGATCCAGCGACTCGGCCGCACGCGAGAAGCTGCCGCATTCGGCAACGCGCACGAAAACTTCCATGCCCCAGAGACGATCGATCTTCAGCTCCTGCAGCGAAGATCCATTCTAGGCCGCCCCGTCTCTCGAGCCCGATGACTTGTTCCAGGAATACCGCGGAACCGGCTTCGCCGGGCCGCTGGCATGGCCCCCGGAAAGGGGGTGGGCGGCTACGCGAAGCGAGCAAGCCTGGGGGTCATTTCTTTTCCGTTACGAAGCCGATCCTGCTCAGGCCGGCCTTGTTGGCGATGCCCATCAGCTCGACCACCTTGCCGTAGGGCACGGTCTGATCGGCGCGCAGCTGCACCTCGGTGTCGCGGCTGTCGGCGGCAGCCTTCTCGAGTTGCTGCGCGAGCTGTTCATCGGTCACCGGCTTGTCGTTCAGGTACACCTTGCCGGCCGCATCGACCACCAGGCTCACGAACCTGGGCGCATCGGTCGCGTCGCCGGCATCGGTGCGCGGCAGGTCGAGCTTGATGGAGCTGGCCATCAGCGGCGCCGTGATGATGAAGATCACCAGCAGCACCAGCATCACATCGACCAGCGGCGTCACGTTGATGTCGGACAACGGGCGCTGGCCGCCGGCGCCGGTGGCGCGGCCGCCGGTGGCTGCGCTGCCGAGCGAGGTGCGACCGAAGGCCATGGGCGCGCGTTCCGTTCGGGCGGCTAGGCCGGCATTGCCCGCGCGGGCGGCAGCGGCACTTCGCGCGGCGGCTCGCCGAGCATGCCGAGCAGGTCGTGCGCGAAGCCTTCGAGCTCGGCCTCGATCCGCCCGACCACGCGGCCGAACACGTTGTAGGCGAGCACGGCCGGGATCGCGACGGCCAGGCCGAAGGCCGTCATGATCAGCGCCTGGCCGACCGGTCCGGCGACCTTGTCGATGGTGAAGCCGCCCGTCTCGCCGGCAATGCCGGTCAGCGCGAGGTAGATGCCCCAGACCGTGCCGAGCAGGCCGACGAAGGGCGCCGTGGCGCCCACCGTCGCCAACAGGATCTGCCCGGCCTGCAGGCGCCGCAGCGCCGCATGCAGCGCATCGCGCAGCGCGCGCGTGAGGCGCTGGCTGCGGTCGCCCGCACCACCGAGCGTGCCCGCATCGGAGCGCGCGGAGAGGTTCTTGACGGCGCTGACCGCGGGCCAGACCAGCGCCGCGCGATCGAAGGCGCGCAGGCTGGCCTCGGCATCGCCGAGCGAGGGCGACTGCCAGAAGGCGGCGATGCTGCGCAGCACGTCGCGCGTGCCGCCGCGCAGCAGCCAGGCCTTCCAGAGGATCACGACCCAGCTCGACACCGACATCGCGAGCAGCAGCGCTGCCACCGAGCGGCTGACGGCGTCGCCGTGGGCCAGCAGCTCGAGGACGCTCATCTCAGCGGAGCCCCAGCACGTCGGCCATGTCGAACAGCCCGGCTCGCTGGCCGGCCAGGAAGCGCACGGCCCGCAGGCTGCCCTGCGCATAGGTCGTGCGGCTGGCCGACTTGTGCGTGATCTCGATGCGTTCGCCGGTGCCGGCGAACAGCACCGTGTGGTCGCCGACGATGTCGCCGCCGCGGATGGCGGAAAAGCCGATGGTGGAAGGATCGCGTTCGCCGGTGATGCCTTCGCGCGCGTAGACGGCGCATTCCTTGAGGTCGCGGCCGAGCGCCTCGGCGATCACCTCGCCCATCTTGAGCGCGGTGCCCGAGGGCGCATCGACCTTGTGCCGATGATGCGCCTCGATGATCTCGATGTCGTAGCCGATGGAGAGCGCCTTGGCCGCCATCTCGAGCAGCTTGAAGGTGACGTTGACGCCGACGCTCATGTTGGGCGCCATCATGATCGCGACCTCCTTGGCGGCCTCGGCGATCTCGGCCTTCTGCGCGTCGCTGAAGCCGGTGGTGCCGATGACGAGCTGCACGCCGAGTTCGCGGCACATGGCCAGATGCGCCATCGTGCCCTCGGGCCGCGTGAAGTCGATCAGCACCTGGGCATCCTTCAGGCCCTGGCGCAGGTCGGCCACGATCGGCACGCCGCTCGCGAAGCCGAGAAACGCGGCCGCGTCGCTGCCGATGGCCGGGCTGCCCGCGATGTCGAGCGCACCGGCCAGCCGGCAGTCGGGCGCCTCGCGCACGGCCTCGATCAGCATGTGGCCCATGCGGCCGGAAGCGCCCGCGATCGCCACGCGCCGCAGCGGCGGGGGATTGGATGAAGAAGAGTCAGTCACGCGTTTCAGCCCTCGGGGATGCGGAATACGGATGCGGACCGGCCGGCGCGGCCCGGCGCGCGCTCAGCGCGCCGTTTCGAGCGGGGGATAGCTCGGCGGCAGCGGCGGCAGGGACGCGGGCGATGCCTCGGCGGCCTGCTTCTCCTTGGACGGCTCGTATTTCTTGAGCTCGTCCGGCTTCGCTTCCAGGTCCGGCACCTTGCCGCCGTGCTTGCGCACGTCGAGCGTGGCGACGAACTCCTGCTCGCTCGGCATCGGGTCGCCCGAGAAATGGTCGAGCGCCTCGTCCTTGAAGAACAGCGTCAGCCGGCGCTCCTGCGGCTCCACGCCCTGGCGCCGGATCGTGAACACGTAGTCCCAGCGGTTGGAATGGAAGATGTCGTTCAGCAGCGAGGTGCCGAGGATCTCGCGCACCTGCTGGCGGGACATGCCGGGCCTGAGCGCCTCGACCTGCTCCTTCGAGACGAAATTGCCCTGCACCACTTCGACCTTGTAGGGCGTGATGGTGGTCAGCGCGCTGCGGGTGCGGTCGGTGAAGCTGCTGCAGGCGCCAAGACTCAGGCTCGCCGCGACGGCGCCGATCAGCAGCCAGAGGCGGCGTTGGGGAATGGCAGGCATGGCAAGAAGGGTAGGCGATATGATCGGCTCATTGTAGCGGTTGGCCCCTGGCGAGCGCCCCGCGCACCGCAGGAGAGGAACCACCATGGCCAACATCGACGAACTCAAGAACACGGGCCTGAAGGCCACCCTGCCGCGCCTCAAGATTCTCGAGATCTTCCAGAACGGCGGCCAGCGCCACATGACGGCCGAGGATGTGTTTCGCGTGCTGCTCAACGAGCACTCCGACGTCGGCCTCGCCACCGTCTACCGCGTGCTGACGCAGTTCGAGCAGGCCGGCATCCTGGAGCGCAGCCATTTCGAGAGCGGCAAGGCGGTGTACGAACTCAACGAGGGCAAGCACCACGACCACCTGATCTGCACTTCGTGCGGCAAGGTCGAGGAGTTCTACGACCCCGAGATCGAAAACCGGCAGCAATCGGTGGCAAAGGACAAGGGCTGGATCCTGCAGGACCACGCGATGTCGCTCTACGGCCTCTGCGCCGATTGTGTAAACAAACGCTAATCGAGATCCCTGGCGCTTTCCATCGCCTTGTGGTGGCGCGCCACGAAGTCTGCATAGGTGTCGATGCCGCGCAGCTGCAGGATGGAGTTGCGCACCGCCGCCTCGACCAGCACGGCGATGTTGCGGCCGGCGACCACCTGGATGATCACCTTGCGCACCGGGATGCCCAGCACGTCCTGCGTGAGCGGCGCCGAGGGCATGCGCTCGTAGTCGCGCTCGAAGCTGTCGCGCCGCACCAGGTGCACGATGAGCTTGAGCCGCATCTTCCGGCGCACCGCGGTCTCGCCGAAGATCGCGCGGATGTCGAGCAGGCCGATGCCGCGCACCTCGAGCAGGTTCTGCAGGAGTTCGGGGCAGCGGCCTTCGAGCGTGTTCTGGTTGATGCGGTAGAGATCGACCGCGTCGTCGGCCACGAGGCCGTTGCCGCGCGAGATCAGCTCCAGCCCGAGCTCGCTCTTGCCGAGGCCCGACTCGCCGGTGATCATCACGCCCAGGCCCAGGATGTCCATGAACACGCCGTGCATCGAGGTGCGCTCGGCAAAATGCTTGGACAGATAGGCGCGCAGCAGATCGATCACGAAGGCCGAGGATTCGCGCGTGGCGAACAGCGGCAGCTGGGCGCGCTCGCAGATCGACAGCAGCTGGTCCGGCGCGGGCTGCCCGTCGGCCAGCACCAGCATCGGCGGCTCGAGCGTGACGATGCGCGCGATGCGCCGTTCGCAGTCGGCGGCCGTGCCGCGCGTCAGGTAGGCGACCTCGCGCGCGCCGAGGATCTGCACGCGGTACGGATGGATGTAGTTGAGGTAGCCCACCAGGTCGGCGGCCGACTGGGCGCGGCTGATGACCTCGGCATCGAAATGACGCTCCGAGGCGCCCAGTCCCGCGAGCCATTCCCACCGCAGCGAGCCGCGGAATTCCTCGAACATCGCATCGGCGCTGATGACGGTGGGCTTCATGCGCCGGACCGTCCCGGTGGGCCGCGCTTCACGCGACCTGGGCGGATTGCCATCCTGCGATCAGTGCGTGCAGCTTCGCGGCGTCCGAGCTGGACTTGATCTGCTCGCGCAGATTGGCGTCGCTCAGGAGTTCGGCAATCTCGGAAAGGATTTCAAGGTGTTTCTGGGTGGCCGCCTCGGGCACCAGCAGGAAGATCAGCAGCACCACGGGCTGCTCGTCCGGGGCGTCGAAGCCGATCGGGTTGGCGAGCTGGAACACCGCGGCCATCGGCGACTTGAGCCCCTTGATGCGGCCGTGCGGAATGGCCACGCCATGGCCGAGGCCGGTGGAGCCCAGGCGCTCGCGGGCAAAAAGGCTGTCGGTGATGAGGGCGCGGCCCAGGCCGTGGAGATTCTCGAACAGCAAGCCGGCTTCTTCGAAAGCACGTTTCTTGCTGGTGGCGTCGACGCTCACGAGCACTTGAGCGGGCGGCAGGATGGACGCGAGTCGGTTCATGTTGGGGCGGGGCGGGGGCGATTATGCACCTGCCCCAAAAAAAGCAAAGGGCCGCTTGAAGCGGCCCGCAAGAGTATTTGCCCGGAGAAGGGGACTACATCACACGTTTGGGTGCTTCGTGATGATGGTCCTGCAGGCGGTCCTTGTGCCGCACGACCTGCCGGTCGAGCTTGTCGACCAGCTCATCGACCGCGGCATAGAGATCAGCGTGGCTCGACTCCGCGAACATGTCATTGCCCTTGACGTGGATGTTGCACTCGGCTCGTTGCCGGCGTTCCTTTTCCTTTTGCTTTTCCACCGTGAGGATCACCTTCACATCGACCACCTGGTCGAAATGGCGGGTGATCCGGTCCAGCTTGCCTGTAACGTAATTGCGCAGAGCGGGGGTGACGTCGAGGTGATGACCGCTGATCGTCAAATTCATGAATGACCTCCTGGAATTGACGGTTGGGGAAATGACCACGCCCCTGGAAGGGGGCCTGGCCGGCGAAACGGGGGATGGAGAGAGCGGGGGAAGGAGAAGGAAGAGGGGAAGGTCGGTTCACTATGCCCATGCTGTCATCGAATTGCAATCCCCTTTTTTCGATGCCGCCAGATGCATGCTGGACAGGCATTCGTTGCTATCGAAATGAGAGTGACGCCCCGCCTCAGCGCCAGGCCGCGCGCATGCGGCCGAGCAGGTCGATGGCCGCAGCCGGTGCCGGCACATGCGGTGCGCGCTCGGGCGGTGGCGGCCAGGTCCGCTGGTCGAAGCCCTCGGCATCGGCGGCGGAAATGAAGCGCGTGCGGCCGGCATAGAGATGGCGGTCGCCGCGTGCCGCCTGCTGCGTGACGTAGAAGCGCTGCGGCACCAGCAGGTGCAGGTGGTCGCGCGCCCGGGTCATCGCGACATAGAGCAGGCGCCGCTCTTCTTCGAGCTCCTGCGCGCCCTGCGCGACATCGGCGGGGATGCAGCCGTCGACCACGTTGAGCACGTGCACCGAGGTCCATTCCTGCCCCTTGGCCGAATGGATGGTCGAGAGGATCAGGTAGTCCTCGTCGAGCAGCGGCGGCCCCGGCCGGTCGCTCGTCGCCTCGGGCGGGTCCAGCGTGAGCTCGGTCAGGAAGCGCTCGCGCGAGGCATAACCCGAGGCCAGCCGCGCGAGCTGCTCGACATCGCCGCGCCGCAGTACCGCGTCGTCGTGCAGGCGCTCCAGGTGCGGCAGGTACCACTGCAAGGCCAGGTCCATGTCGGCCGGCCATGCGAGCGTGGGCGCGCGCAGGGCCGCATAGATGGCGGCGAAGCGCGCCCACTCCGCCTGCGCGGCCGAGGGCGGCACGAAGGCCCGCACGGCTTCGGCCGGATCGGCGGCTTCGGCCATCGCATCGAGCAGCCGCGTCGACGTGACCGGGCCGATGCCCGGGATCAGCTGCGTCACGCGAAAACCCGCCATGCGTCCGCGCGGGTTCTGCGCGAAGCGCAGCACCGCGAGCAAGTCCTTGACGTGCGCGGCTTCGAGGAACTTGAGCCCGCCGTACTTGACGAAGGGGATGTTGCGCCGCACCAGCTCGAGCTCGAGCGCCGCGCTGTGCGCCGAGGTGCGGAACAGCACCGCCTGCGACTTGAGCGCCAGGCCGCCCTCGCGGTGCGCGAGCACGCGATCGGCCACGAAGCGCGCCTGCTGCGCCTCGTCGGCCACCAGCACCAGCTGCGGCCGGCCGGCCGAGGGCTTGTCGGTCCACAGCGTCTTGGCATGGCGCTCGGCGGCTGCGGCGATCATCGCGTTGGACACATCGAGGATCGGCTGCGTCGAGCGGTAGTTGCGCTCCAGCGTGACGATGCGCGCGGGCTGCCCGAACTGTTGCGGAAAGTCGAGGATGTTGCGCACGGTGGCGCCGCGGAACGAATAGATCGACTGCGCATCGTCGCCGACCACGGTGACGCCGCGGCCCTCCGGCTTGAGGGCGCGCAGGATGCTGGCCTGCAACAGGTTCGTGTCCTGGTACTCGTCGACCAGCACATGGTCGAAGCGCGCGCCGATCTGCGCCGCCAGCGACGGCTCGGCCACCATGCCGGCCCAGTAGAGCAGCAGGTCGTCGTAGTCGAGTACGTTCTGCTGCTGCTTGGCATCGACATACGCGCCGAACAGCCGCTTGAGTTCGGCCTCCCACTCGGCACACCACGGAAAGGCCTGCTTGAGCACCTCGGCCAGCGGCGCGCAGGTGTTGACGGTGCGCGAATAGATCGAGAGGCAGGTGCCCTTGCGCGGAAAGCGCCGCTGCATCGCCGACAGGCCGATGTCGTGGCGCACCAGGCCCATCAGGTCCTCGGCATCGCCGCGGTCGTGGATGGTGAAGTTCTCGCCGAGCCCGATCAGCGCCGCGTATTCGCGCAGGAGCCGCGCGCCGATGCCGTGGAAGGTGCCGGCCCACGGCAGCGCCGGCGGCGCCTCGGCGCGCAACCCGAGCACGCGCGCCAGCACCTGGCCGGCGCGGCGCTCCATCTCCTGCGCGGCCCGGCGCGAGAAGGTCAAAAGCAGGATGCGCTGCGGATCGATGCCGCGCGCGATCAGGTGCGCCACGCGGTGCGCGAGCGTGCTGGTCTTGCCCGAGCCGGCGCCGGCGATCACGAGCAGCGGGCGTTCATCCTGTGCCGCGCCCAGCGCGGCATCCAGGCCATGATCGACCGCGGCGCGCTGCGCCTCGTTGAGCTGCGCGAGCGCGGCCGCGAGCCGTTCGCTCTGGGACATCGGTGCGGGTGGCGCGACGCTCTGCATCACTGCGACTTTACTGGATGCCCATCCAGATCCGCAGCGCGAATGCACCGGGTGCGGTGACATAATCGCGCCTCGCTGCGCACGGAGACTACGCATGGGCACCGATCCCGGCAGCTTTCAAATCCCCGGTGAGCGCCCCATTCCCCATCCTCTTCGCCCAGACATTCACGGGAGTGAACCTTGCTCAACATCTTCACGCTGGCCAACGGCCGCCTCGTCCAGGAAGAGATCGAGGCGCTCGAAGAGCTGTCGCAGTTCCAGCCGATCTGGGTCGATCTCGAATCGCCCACCGTCGAGGAAAAGCGCTGGATCAAGCAGTACTACGGCCTGTCCATCCCCGAGGATGCGATGGACGAGGACATCGAGGAGTCGGCCCGCTTCTACGAAGAAGACAACGGCGAGCTGCACATCCGCAGCGACTTCCTGATCGACGACGACGAGAACCCGCGCTCGGTGCGCGTGGCCTTCATCCTCAACCAGCACAACACCGAACTGCGCAGCCGCGGCGTGCTGTTCTCGATCCATGACGAGGACGTGCCGGTGTTCCGCCTCCTGCGCATGCGCGCGCGGCGCGCGCCGGGCCTGATCGAGGACGCCAAGGAAGTGCTGCTCAAGCTCTTCGATGCCGACGCCGAATACTCGGCCGACACGCTGGAGAACATCTACGACGAACTCGAGATCGCCGGCAAGAAGGTGCTCGAAGGCAACGTGAGCGACGAGCTGGCCGGCGAAGTGCTGGCCGCGATCGCACGGCAGGAAGACTTGAACGGCCGCATCCGCCGCAACGTGATGGACACGCGGCGCGCGGTCAGCTTCATGATGCGCAGCCGCATGCTCAACGCCGAGCAGTTCGAGGAAGCGCGCCAGATCCTGCGCGACATCGAATCGCTCGACAACCACACCGCCTTCCTGTTCGACAAGATCAACTTCCTGATGGATGCGACCGTCGGCTTCATCAACATCAACCAGAACAAGACCATCAAGATCTTCTCGGTGGCCAGCGTGGCGCTGCTGCCGCCGACGCTGATCGCCAGCGTCTACGGCATGAACTTCAAGCTCATCCCGGAGCTCGACTGGGCCTATGGCTATGCCTATGCGATCCTGCTCATGATCGCCAGCGCGCTCGGGCCAATGTGGTATTTCCGGCGGCGCGGCTGGCTCAAGTAGGGCCTGTTCGCACATCCATCGCCGCCGGTGTCGTTGCCGGCTTCGAGAGGACATGGGTCGTGTGACGCAAGGGAGCATCAGGCCCTTGCACCGAGTTCGGCCTGCCGTCAGTGCCGATGGCGTTGTCACAGTTGAGATTGCAACTTTCAACACAATTGCGCACAGGGTCCGTTCGCAAAAAACTCAGCATCATCACAGAATTGATGCATGAGGACACACAAGGCCAGACTGCACGCCATCAAGAGTCTCGCGAATCAGATTCTCAGCTTTGATTTTCGGCCCATCGATGACGAAAGATGGCCTATCGCTACCGCAGGCGCACACATCGATGTCCATCTTCCGATCGGAATTGTTCGCAGCTACTCACTGGTCAATGAGCCTGGGGGAAGCCATCGATATGTGATTGCTGTCAATCGCGAAGCGTTCGGTCAGGGTGGATCTCGCTTCATGCACGACCGACTTCAAGTCGGTGATGTTCTTACTATCTCCGAACCACGAAACAACTTCACGCTCCGCGAGGACGCTTCGCACACGGTTCTTATTGCGGGTGGAATCGGCATTACCCCGCTCTGGAGCATGATCCAGCGCCTGGCGCAACTCAAAGCATCCTGGACTCTTTACTACTCGGCACGCACGCGCGAAAACGCGTCGTACGTAGATCAAATTCTGTCGATGGCAACGACCTCGGGCGGCCAGGTCTATCTCAATTTCGATGGCGGCGATGCGAACAGGATGTTGAACATTCGCGCAATCATCGAAGCCACCCAGAGCGACGCCGACGTGTACTGCTGCGGCCCCCTTCCATTGCTCAGAGCTTTTGACGCCGCCACTGCAGATCGTGAAGCGCGTCTGATACACCGTGAATATTTTGCTGCGCCCGCCAATGCCACAAGCACTGAAAGTGCGCAAGATCAACGGTTCAACGTGCGGCTGGCGAGATCAAACAAGATCGTGCCAGTAGGGCCCGGAAGTACGATCCTTGACGCACTGCTGAACGCGAATATCGACGTTCCTCACTCGTGCATGAGCGGGATATGCCGCGCTTGCGAGACGAAGGTCCTTGCAGGGGTTCCAGATCACCGCGATTACGTTCTATCTGATTCCGAACGAGCAAGTGGCACGACGATGATTGTCTGCTGCTCAGGCGCCAAATCGCGAGAGCTCATACTGGACCTCTAGCCATGCTGGAAGTCGACGCAGTGGAGAAGTGCGAGCCCATGCGTCCAGGTATTTGTCCCAGACTTCCCGGACAGGATGGCAGCCCATCCGGGCAAGGCGGCCATCCTGTCCAGCATCGCTAGTCGATTTTTTGCGACATCTTTTGAAGCTTCTCCATATCGGTGATCGATATTTTTCCGTACTGAACATCAACCACGCCCTCCGCAGCCATGTCTCGCAACGCGCGGTTTACCACTTGCCGTCGGGTTCCCAGCATGGTCGCAATTTCATCCTGAGATAAATTGATCATTGCAGAATTTCGACCTCCAGCGCTGCGTGCATTGATTGACGTCAGTAGACCTGCAATCTTTGCCTGAATGCTATGGACTGCAGCGCTTGCGTAGAGCGTCAATGCTCCACGATGTCTTGTCTGCAGCGCGGCAAAGAGTGAAAACGACAAACGTCCGTCTCGAGCAACCATCTCGCGCAGCAACGCCCCGGGGATGCGAACAAGCACTGTCTTTTCTTTGCAAGTGGCCGTGTGCATGTGGGGCGTTTGTGTGATCACCGGCCCCAGTCCTTGGAACGCACCCGCAAGATGCAAACCTGCCGTGAAATCTCGCTCTTCTGGTATCGCTCGCGAGAGATTCATCCATCCGTTGACAAGAAGGTAGAGGTAGTTTGCCGGGTCACCCGATTGATGGATGCATGTACCGGGCTCGGCGACAAGCAGATCGGCGGCCTCAATGAGGCGATCCAGGGATTCTTCCGGCCACGTGGAGAAGAGTTCCGATTGGGCAATCGTCAAGCGCACGAGGACATTCGTCGTCACCGCCATGCCTCGCCGTCCAGCGTGCTCGCCATGTGGTTTCGGTCCATGCTGAGCCTGCACGGCAGCGCAGCGCCTTGTCGATGCGGAAACTTCGAGATCGCCACCGGCGCTCCATGAACGTTCGTGGGGCATCATACTGCGCACTCACAGCCACCGGCGCCGGTTTGCGAT
Source organism: Variovorax sp. PBL-E5 (assembly GCF_901827185.1). NCBI lineage: Bacteria > Pseudomonadati > Pseudomonadota > Betaproteobacteria > Burkholderiales > Comamonadaceae > Variovorax > Variovorax sp. PBL-E5. Next base: position 5,273,300 of record NZ_LR594671.1, read on the forward strand.
GGCATAGATGAGCACGCCGCACATCTTCGCCTCGATGCCACCACGTCCTTGCGATTGGATCCCTGGATGCGAACAGGTCAGAGAGGCTGTGCGCGGACTTGTCAGGACGGGCTTCGACCTGACCCACCCGGGAAACTCCGTGCGATCCGCACCGGCGCGCCCCCGAAACGCGATTGAGTGCGCTCGGCAGCCAAGCCAGCGTCCATCTCGCCCACATGCTCTGGCAGCCAGCGCAGCAATTCAAGCGAGAGACTCTTCGCAAGGCGCTCCACCACCGCTGAAGCGGCTTCATCGCTGCGAATGATGGTCCATACCTCGTCCAGCGACTTCATGACTGCGGCATGCTCATCGAGATGGCAAATCGCATTGCTGCCACCCAAGTGCCGAAGGTCGGCATCCTCACGATCAAAATGCGCGCGGGCGTGGACGCGCAGCCGATCCAGTTTGTCAGCCGCCTCCTCCGGCTTGCTGTCAAGCAACGCGAGAATGAGGTCTTGCAGATGGGCATGGTCACGATCGAGGCCTTCGTCTCCCAGATTCAGGAACAACGGCGTCCCCATCGGATCGCCGTTGTTCAAATTTTGCGTGGACTCATGCATTGCACGTGACACCAGGGTTCGCGCGGCTCCGCCACCGCTCCGACTGCGCGTAGCATGTCATTTCAGCTCGATCTTCGACGCGTTGATGACACCCGCCCACCTCTTGATTTCGCTGGCCATCAGAGCCGATGCCTGCAAAGCCGTGCTACCCAGAATCCTCGTTCCATTGGCCTTCATTTGAGTCACAAACGCGGGAGCCGCCAGGGCGCTTCGAATTCCTTGGTTGAGCCGATGGACGATCGATTCCGGTGTCTGCGCGGGCGCGACAATCATTGACCACGATGTAATCTCGTAGTCAGGGATCCCGAGTTCCTTCATCGTGGGCACCTCGGGCCAGAGCTTGGATCGCTTTGCGCTGCAGATCGCCAGGGGTTTGACCATGCCGCTCGAAATCAGGCTGCGCATTGGGGCCGCGTACTCGAGCGCGAGGTCCACATCCCCGGCCACCAGCCCGTTGACAAGTCGACTGGCCGCCCCAAAGGGGGCGATGACGTATTCAAGCTGCGCGCGTGACTTGAGCAGCTCCGCACTCAAATGCTGGAGACTTCCAAGCGTGTTGACACCCACTGTCATGGCGGATCCACGCTCCTTCGCTTCACGGAGGAAATCTTGAAATGTCTTGAACTTCGAATTGCTCGGCACAAGGACAAGAAGCTCATCGCTGCTGACCGTCGAAACCTGGACGGAATCCTTGAGCATGTCGTATGGAGCGGGCTTCAAGAGGGACTGAGAGATCGCCACGCCAGCGCCGACAAATAGAAGCGTGTGCCCATCTGCTGCCGATCTGGCAAGCAGCTTGACAGCCGTCACGCCTCCCGCGCCTGGACGATTGTCGACGACAACCTGCTGACCCAGTGTGCTGCTCAACTGTTGCGCAAGAGCACGAGCCGTGGTGTCAGAGGCATTTCCCGCGCTGAATGGCACAACGAGCGTCACCGGCCTGCTGGGATAGGCTTGGCTCTGCGCATATCCGACACGAGGCCCGCTGATGGTCCATGCCAACGGCAATGCGCCGGCTGCCTTTAGTATTTGTCTCTTGCTAATCATCTTTATGCCGCAGTGTTGATTTGGTTCACAAAGAGAGTCGATCGCGACCCCGCGAGACCGCGGGAAATACGATCGATCTCTTCAACAGGCTGTTCACTCAAATTCCGGTCGATACCCTAAGCTTCGGTTTCGGCCTTCTTGTACTCGAACAGCTTGGACGGCTTCTCCAGCCGCCGCCACTCCTTGGTCGGAGTGCCGGCTTGCAGCGCATCGATCTCCCGGAAGATTATGCGGCGCAGCAGCGCGATGCCACGATCAGAGGACCCAAGGCGTTCACTCACCCGATCGACGATTGCACCTTGCCCGACAAGGGCCACATAGTCCTGGGCGCTGGTCAGTCGCACCAACGGATCGTCGGGATACTGCCCTGCGAAAAGTTCGTCGTGATAGTCGGCCGAGTTGTAGCTCGCGCACTCGTCCGAATAGCGTTGCTGCTCCTCGTCCGCCTCCGGCGTGGTGGAAGGCACTGCACGCAGGGACATCCGAATCGTGCGGAAGTCGTCGATCGGAACCATCCAGTTCGCACTCTCGGCCCATGGCAGGCCCTCTTTCACGTTAGGGATGGTCACGTGATTTCCGTAGGGAAATGTCCAGTCACTGATCCGCACTTGAGACTTCCCGTCCATCGTGCGCACCGCGGTTTGGCGAATTCCGGCTGACGTCTCCTCATAGTCGAGTTCGGGAATGCCGGTAGTGATCGCATGGCCAAACGCACCGACCTTCCCGATCTGGTGTGCAAAACTGACGTGTACCGCGTCGAGCGAGTTCTCTGCGTGCTGAAGCCAGCTGCAAGGCCAGATCTCCTGGCGCTGAAATAGCAGAACGTTCGGCTCTTCGAATCTCGGCTTGCGAGGAAGATCGAAGATCGGGGGCTCTCCCTGTCCCATGTACGCGAAAATCAGCCCGCAGTACTCATGAACGGGATAGGCATCGATCCGAATGCCAGTTTCACTGCCAGGTCGCTCTGCCGGCCGCTCGACGCATTGCCCGCTACCGTCGTACTTCCAGCCGTGATACATGCAGCGCAGTTGCTCGCCCTCGATCCAGCCCGTGTGAAGCTTCGTCAAGCGATGTGCGCAGCGATTGGCAACGAGATAAGCACGACCCGACTCCCCCCGATAAAGGGCCAGATCTTCACCCAGCAGTCGCACGGCCTTTGATTTTCCCGCGGTCACGCTACTCGAAAGCGCGAAAGGATGCCAGAACTTGCGCAGCAACGTCCCCATCGGAGTGCCGGCGGACGTTTCGGTCAATTGCCTCATCCGAGACGCTTGTTGAACCAGTTTGTTGTCGATTGCCTGTTCCATTTACCCCACCTTCACGGACAAAGCTTCGAGCGTGCCGACCTGGATCTCGAGCTCGTCGCCGGTTCTGAGAAAGCGGCTCCGCGCCATGCCGACGCCGGCTGGCGTTCCCGTTGCGATGACGTCACCGGGCAGCAGCGTCATGTAGGAGGACAGCGTCGCGATGATCTGCTCTGTCGAGAAAATCATCTCTTTCATGCTTGCGCTTTGCACCACCGCTCCATTCAGCCGCGTGGTGATCGTCAGTTCCCGCTCACGCAACGCACCCAGTACCTCGGGGCCGCAGGTGATGGTGGGTCCGAGTGCCGAGGCGCCGTCCAGGCCCTTGTTCGCAGTCCAGTCCGGCCAATACGTGGCGTCGGGCCCGGGCGCGCCGATCGCGATCTTGCCGAGGTCTCGGGCGGACCCGTCGTTCAGAGCGCATACGCCAGCGACAAAACTCAAGGCGGTATCAAGTGAGGCATCTTTGCAAGGCTTGCCGATGACAACAGCAATCTCCCCTTCGTAGTCAAGCTTCGAAGTGATGGCCTTGTTCGGATTGAGCGTCCCGCCATGGGCAACGAAATTGGAAGGCGCCTTGTAGAAAATCAGGGGGCGCTCGGGCGGAGCGGCCTTTGCTTCGGCACCGTGGGCCGAATAGTTGATGGCGATCGCGAAAACGCGGCCGGCCGGATGGAGTGGCGGCAACATCTCCACAGCATCCACAGGGATCCGTCTTTTCGTAGGCAATTCTTGGCCCTCGGGCGATAGCGCGAGCGGAAGCTCATCGCCGTCACACACGACCTCGACATCGCCTCCATCGATTCGTCCGATCAGGATTTGGCCATCGAATCGAAATCGGCCGAGGTTGAAGTTTTTTCTCGTCATCTGAATCCTTGCATTTCAAACTTGAACGAATCAAGTGTCTGCAGGGCTAACGCTCCAAGCAATCGAGAATGTGATGCAAATGTCCCGTTTGTTGCAATGCTCAAATTTCGAACGCGGCATTGTCCTCAGCAATGAGACGGTCCGCCTTCCGATCCCTTCGTCTCTGCCAGTTCGCGGTTTGTCATCGCCAACGTGACGACGCCGTGAGAAGCGAGTTCAACGGCCGCTCTCCATTTTCTGCTTGCGCGGATGCTCTCCTTGAGTGGCCGACAGGCGGTTCGCAACAAACAGGACAATCGGCCGATATTTCCGATCGATCGGCGCTCCTCGACTGCACACAATCGGCGGCTTCATTCATACAAAATCAGGAGCCAAGCGATGGGTGCAAGTCGGAGATTTTTTTTGGAGATACCACTGTTTTCTCTGGTTGTCGCAGCTTCTGCCGGCTCGGCGTTCGCTCAATCAACTTCGTCTGTGGTCATTTGGGGCCTCCTGGATGCAGACGTGAGTCATTTCAGCCAGGGCGGCTTGAGCAAAACGCTACTCAGTACAAGCGGGAACGCAGGCAGTCAGCTTGGATTCCGTGGCACCGAAGACCTTGGCGGAGGAATGTCTGCCAATTTTTGGCTTGAATCCGGTTTGTTGAACGACACCGGCGAGATCTTTAGTTCCACATACTTCGCGCGTCGCAGCACGGTCAGTCTGGCGGGTCCATTTGGCGAGATTCGATTCGGTCGCGATTACACGCCAACCTGGAGCAATCACAACGCATTCGATCCGTTCAACACCAGCGGTGCAGGCGCCGGATCCAACATCACAACGCGGGGATCAAACCCGATGACGTTGATTCGTGCCAACAATTCGATCTCGTATCTATGGGGCTACGGCCCGAATCGCCCAGCGAACACCGGTCGCGGTGTGTACGCTCAGCTGATGTATGCGCTCCCGGAAAACACCCATGGCCGGCCTGCGCTGGGCCGGTACGCGGGTGGGCGTCTGGGGTACGCTGAGGGCCCCATCAACGCGGCCATTGCCTACTCGCGGTCCGAGGGCACCCCCTACGCAGCCGATGCGGTTGCCGGCTTCAGCTCGTTCAAGGAATTCAGTCTGGGCGCTGCGTATGACTTTGGAGTGGGCAAGCTGATGGCACACGTCGGCACCAACACATCGGATGTCCCTGGAACCAAGTACACGCACTGGGGGATCGGCGGTCGGATCTACGCCGGCGCGGGATACATCCCAGTCTCTTACAACAGCATCAGACAGAGCGGTGCCACCGGCGCAGGCGCCGATCAGTTGGCCGCGGGTTATGTGTATTTCTTTTCCAAGCGCACGGCCGCTTATGCCACGGTCTCGCATATCAGGAACAAGAACAAGGGCACCTGGACGTTCAGCGGCTCCAACGGCGGTGACAACCCAGGCTTCGCGACGGCCCCCGGCTTTGCCTATGGCAGCGGCACGGGCTACGACTTCGGCATCAGGACCAGTTTCTAGTTCGCTGCCGCTGGCGCGAGCCGGTCGACGCTCTATTGCGATGTGCGGCGCGGTGTTTTATGTGCGCGTCAATATTTGCGCCTGTCCTGAAGGAAGAAATCGAGATGGAAATTACTGCGAACGGCCGATGGAACTGCGAGCGCAGCGGTGAGGGCGAAATGAACGGCGCGGAGAGTCTGGTCAAAACGCTGTTGGCCTGCGGCGTGGACACCTGCTTCGCCAACCCTGGGACGAGCGAGATGCAGTTCGTTGCCGCACTCGATCAAATCCCTGGGATGCGTTGCGTTCTCGGTTTGTTTGAAGGCGTCGTCACGGGTGCCGCCGACGGCTACGGTCGAATGGCTGGCAAGCCTGCAGCCACGTTGCTGCACTGCGGTCCGGGCCTGGCAAACGGGCTGGCCAACCTGCATAACGCGCGCCGCGCGCAAACACCCGTGGTGAATATCGTTGGAGATCAGGCCACGCATCACCGCCCGCTGGATGCGCCCCTCACCACCGATACCGAAGGCTGGGCACGTCCCGTTTCGACGTGGGTCCGAACCGCCACGAAAGCGGGGTTGGTGGGCGCCGATGCGGCCCGCGCCGTGGCTGCTGCGTGCGCTGCTCCCGGCGGTGTGGCCAGCTTGATTCTGCCCTCCGATGTCTGCTGGGAATCGGGTGGAGACGTGGCGATGCCTATCGCGAATACGCCGGCGCCCAAGGTCTCACCCCATGCGATCCAACAGGCCGCGCGCATGCTGCGCTCGCAGCGGCCCACGCTGATCGTGTTGACTGGCGCGGCGGTAGGTGAAGCGGCGCTGGCCACGGCGCACCGCATCTCTGCTGCCACTGGTGGCCGCCTTGTCATGGAGCGCACCAATGGGCGAGTGGCGAGAGGGCGCGGCCGCTTTGGCGTTGATCGCATGCCATATTCCGGCGACCAAGCTCGATCAGAGATGGCTGGAATCTGCAACGTCATATTGGTCGGGGCCTCGACGCCAGTGACCTTCTTCGCCTATCCAGGGCAGTCGCCGCGTCCGTATCCAATGGATGCCGACGTACATACGCTCGCCCGTCCGGAGCAAGATCTCTCTGATGCGCTGGAGCGCCTGGCGGACGAGTTGGACGCGCCGGCCGTGAGCGTGCCGTATTCGAACTCGTCTCACGAGTTGCCCAGGGGCGCGGTGACTCCTGCTGCCGTGGCGCAGATGCTGACGGTGCTGTTGCCCGAGCAGGCCATCGTTGTCGACGAAAGTGTGAGCTTCGGTCGCGCCTTCTACCCTGCTACCGAGAACGCCGCGCCACACGACTGGCTGCCCCTCACCGGGGGAGCGATCGGTGGCGGGCTTCCGCTCGCTACTGGCGCCGCGGTAGCCGCGCCAGGCCGCCGAGTGGTGGCGCTGCAGGCAGACGGCTCCGGCATGTATACGCTGCAATCGCTCTGGACCATGGCACGCGAGAAGCTTGATGTCACAGTGGTGGTCCTGGCCAACAGGAAGTACGCCATCTTGCTGGGTGAGCTTGCCGGCGTCGGTGCCAATGCGGGGAAGACAGCGCTTGACATGCTCGACATCGGAAATCCGAATCTCAATTGGGTGCAACTGGCCCATGGCATGGGGGTGGAAGCTTCCCGCGCCGAGGATATGGAGCAGTTGGCGGAGTTGTTCCGGATGGCAAACGCGCGGCCAGGGCCGTTTCTGATTGAATTGCTGATATGAAGGCGCCGTGCATCAAAGCTTGCAGCAAGGTGCTTGGGGTAGAGCGATCCTGCACTCTTGCCAAACCGGCGGGCATTTATGTGTGAACAGGCCCTCGTCAAGCCGGCACAGCCAGCGTGCGCAGCCACGCATCGATCAGCGCCAGGCTGTAGCGGCTCGCGACCGCGGCGACGAAACGCGTGAAGTCCGCATGCGCCGCGTCGTCGGCGCGGTCCGAGATGGTCCGCACCGCGGCGAAGGGCACGCCGTAGTCGTGGCACACTTGGGCGACGGCCGCGCCTTCCATCTCGACCGCCAGCGCGTCGGGCAGGTCACGGCGCAGCGCAGCGCTCTCGGCGGCGGTCGACACGAAGCGGTCGCCGCTCACCAGCAGCCCGCGATGGAGCTTCGGCGCGGCAAGGCCGAACTCGTCGACCACCGTCTGGCCGAGCAGCGCCGCGGGCTTGCGCAGCAGCGTGGCCGTCACGGCCGCGAGCGCATCGCTGATCGCGGTGTCGGTCGCGAAGCGCGCGTGGCCCGTCAGCGGCACTTCGTATTTCGGGAAGATCGGCGAGGCATCGAGGTCGTGCTGCAGCAGCCGGGTGGCCACCACCACGTCGCCCACCGCCACATTCGGCGCAAGCCCGCCGGCGACGCCGGTGAACACGATCGCGCGCGCGCGAAAGCGCTCCAGCAGCACCGTGGCGGTGGTGGCCGCGGCGACCTTGCCGATGCGCGAGAGCACCGCGACCACCGGCTGCCCGTGCAGGTGGCCGAGCCAGAACTCGCGGCCTGCCACGCGGACGCGGTGCTCGTCGGGCATCGCGGCGAGCAATGCCGCCAGTTCTTCGTGCATCGCCGCAACGATCGCGATCGGATTCATCTCACCGTGCCTTCCATCACTGCTCGCATCCGTCACTGTCTTCTTCGCGGGCCGCCGCGGATCCGGCTTCGCCGGGCCGCAGGCGGCGCCCCCGGCAGGGGGTGCCCGAGCCACACGAAGTGGGCGAGGCTGGGGGGTTACTTGATGTCTACGCCATAGAAGGTGTGGCGCCCGAACGGGCTCAGCTTGAAGTCGACCACTTCCTTGCGCACCGGCTTGAGCTGCACCGCATGGGCGATCGTGAACCACGGCGCCTGCTCCTTGAAGATCACCTGGGCCTTCTTGTAGAGGGCTTCGCGCTCGGATTGCTTGGACACGTTCTTGGCCTTCACCACGAGGTCTTCGTAGGGCTGGTAGCAGAACTTCGCGACGTTGCTGCCGTTCGATTGCGCCGAGGCGCAGCCCAGCAGCGTGTAGAGGAAGTTGTCCGGGTCGCCGTTGTCGCCGGTCCAGCCCAGCATGCCCATCTGGTGCTCGCCGGCCTGCATGCGCTTGCGGTATTCGCCCCATTCGAAGGTCTTGATCTCGGCCTTGACGCCGATCTTCGCGAGGTCGGCCTGCATCAGCTCGGCGATGCGCTTGGCATTCGGGTTGTAGGGCCGCTGCACCGGCATTGCCCACAGGTCGGTGGTGAAGCCGTCGGCAAGGCCGGCCTGCGCGAGCAGTTTCTTCGCGGCCTCGGGATCGTAGGGATCGTCCTTGACCGCATCGTTGTACGACCACATGGTCGGCGGGATCGGGTTCTTGGCCGCGACGCCGGTGCTGAGGTAGACGCCGTCGATGATGGCCTTCTTGTTGATCGCCATGTTGATGGCCTTGCGCACGCGCACGTCGTCGAAGGGCTTCTTGGTCGTGTTGTAGGCCAGGTAGCCGACGTTGAGGCCGGGCTGTTCGAGCACCTGCACGTTGGGGTCCTTGCGGATGGCGTCGAGGTCGGCCGGATTGGGGTATGGCATCACCTGGCATTCGTTCTTCTGCAGCTTGGCCCAGCGCACCGAGGCGTCGGGCGTGATGGCGAAGATCAGGTCGTCGATCTTGGCCTTGCCGCCCCAGTACTGCGGGAAGGCCTTGAAGCGCACGATCGCGTCCTTCTGGTACTGCACGAGGTAGAACGGGCCGGTGCCGATCGGGTCCTGGTCGATCTTCTCGGGCGTGCCGGCCTTGAGCATCGCGATCGCGTATTCCTTCGACTGGATGCCGGCATAGGGCATCGCGAGGTTGGCGAGGAAGGGCGCCTCGGGCTTGTTCAGCACGAAGCGCACCGTGTAGTCGTCGAGGCGGTCGATGGACTTCAGGAGCTTGGGCATGCCCATGTCGTTGAAGTACGAGTGGTTGGTGCTCGTGACCTTGTAGTACGGGTCGCTCTCCTTCCACTGCCGCTCCATCATGAAGATCACGTCGTCGGCATTGAAGTCGCGCGTCGGCTTGAAGCTCTTCGAGGTGTTGTGCCACTTCACGCCGTGGCGCAGCTTGAAGGTGTACTCCAGGCCGTCGGGCGAGATGGTCCAGCTCTCGGCCAGGCCCGGCACGACCTTGGTGCCGCCGCGCTCGAATTCGACCAGGCCGTTGTAGACCTGCGTGGTGACGTCGAAGGACGTGCCGGTGGTGTTGACCGCCGCATAGAAGTTCTCGGGACTGCCCTCGGAGCAGAAGACCAGCGTCTTGGCGGAGGCGGCGCCGCAGGCCAATGCGAGTGCAGCCAATGCGGCCAGGGCCGTGGCGCGCGGGCGCGCGGGGCGCGAGGAGAGGGAAGCTTGTTGCATGTCGGTCGACTCCTTCAGGGTTGTGGCCGCGCGGACGCGGGCGGGGCTTCGAGAAACTGTTCGGCATGGTGGCAGGCGACCTGCCGCGCATCGAGCAGGCGCGCGAGCGGCCGTTCGATGCGGCAGCGCTCGGTGGCATGCGCGCAGCGCGTGTTGAACACGCAGCCGGGCGGCGGCGCCAGCGGCGAGGGCAGCTCGCCCTTCAGCACGATGCGCCCGGTCGTCAGACCCGGCGTCGAGGCCAGCAGCGCCTGCGTGTAGGGATGCAGCGGCCGCGCGAAGATCTGCGCCTTGGGCCCCTGCTCGACCGCATGGCCGAGGTACATCACCAGCACCTCGTGCGCGATGTGGCGCACCACGCCGAGGTCGTGCGAGATGAAGAGATAGGCCAGGCCGAGCTCGGCCTGCAGATCGGCCAGCAGGTTCAGCACCTGCGCCTGGATCGACACGTCGAGCGCCGACACCGGCTCGTCGGCCACCACCAGCTTGGGGCTGAGCATCAGCGCGCGCGCGATCGCGATGCGCTGTCGCTGGCCGCCCGAGAACATGTGCGGATAGCGGTTGGCGTACTCGGGCCGCAGGCCGACGCGCGCCAGCATGTCGCGCACGCGGCGCGTGCGCTCGGCCTTGTCGAAGGGCATGTGGATGGCCAGCGGCGCGGCCAGGATGTCGCCGACCTTCTTGCGCGGATTGAGCGAGCCGTACGGGTTCTGGAACACCAGCTGCACGGTGCGGCGCAACTGCTGGCGCTGGCCGGTGTTCATGGTGGCGACGTCGATGCCGTCGAGCGCGAAGCGGCCGGCCGTGGGCGCCTCGATCAGCGCGACCATGCGCGCCAGCGTCGATTTGCCGCAGCCGGATTCGCCGACCACCGCCAGCGTCCGGCCGGCTTCCAGCGCGAAGGACACGCCGCCCACCGCCTGCAGCCGTGCGGGCTCGCGCAGGAAGCCGCGGCGGATGCTGTAGACGCGCTGGAGTTCGTGCGCCTCGGCCACGACCGCGCGCGGGCGCTCGGCGGCGGCGGGGGTGGCCACGACGGCGATGTCCGTCATGCGTCGCGCTCCATCGCGTTGTCCAGCGCCATGGCCGCGTCGCGCTGCGGATCGCCGAGCGGATAGTGGCAACGCACCGCGCCGCCCTGCCACTCGCGCAGCTCGGGCCGCACGGCGCGCGAGTGCGCGGTGGCGTAGGCGCAGCGCGGCGCGAACAGGCAGCCGCCGGGTCGGTCGTGCACGCCCGGCACCATGCCGGGGATGGTGGCCAGCCGGCCTTCGGCCGCGCGCTCGGGCAGCGCGGCCAGCAAGGCCTCGGTGTAGGGATGCTGGGGCGCCGCGAACAGGCGGTCGACGCGCTGCTGCTCCACCACCTGGCCCGCATACATCACGACCACGCGCTGCGCCATCTCGCTGACCACGCCCATGTTGTGCGTGATCAGCACCAGGCCCATGTCGCGCTCCTTCTGCAGGCTGCGCAGCAGGTCGAGGATCTGGGCCTGGATCGTGACGTCGAGCGCGGTGGTCGGCTCGTCGGCGATCAGGAGGCGCGGATTGCAGGCGATCGCCATCGCGATCATCACGCGCTGGTTCATGCCGCCGGACAGCTGGTGCGGATAGCTGCCCAGGCGCGAGGACGCGGCCGGGATGCCGACCTGTTCGAGCAGCTCGGTGGCACGCATCCTCGCCTCGCGCTTGCCGAGATGCAGATGCAGGCGCAGCGTTTCCATCAGCTGCCAGCCGATGGTGAAGCAGGGGTTGAGGCTGGTGGTCGGCTCCTGGAAGATCATCGCCACGTCCTTGCCGATCAGCCCGCGCCGCGCCGTGTCGGAAATGCCGAGCAGGTCGTGGCCGCCGAAGCGCAGGTGCGCCGCGCGCACGCGGCCGGGCCAGCCGATCAGGCCCATCAGCGCCATCATCGTGACGCTCTTGCCCGAGCCCGATTCGCCGACGATGCCGAGTACCTCGCCCTGCTCCAGGCGCAGGCTCACGCCGTCGACGGCGTGCAGCGTGCCGCCTTGCGTGGGGAACTCCACGTGGAGATCGCGGATGTCGAGAAGGCTCATCGCTTGAGCTTCGGATCGAGGGCATCGCGCAAGCCGTCGCCCAGCAGGTTGAACGCGAGCACCGCGGCCAGGATCGCCAGCCCCGGAAAGGTCACGACCCACCAGGCGCGCAGCACGAACTCGCGCGCGTCGGCCAGCATGGTGCCCCATTCGGGCGACGGCGGCTGCGCGCCAAGGCCGAGAAAGCCGAGCGCCGCGGCATCGAGGATGGCGGTCGAGACGCCCAGCGAGGCCTGGACGATCAGCGGTGCGGCGCAGTTGGGCAGCACCTCGCTGAACATCAGGCGCAAGGTGCCGGCGCCGCTGACGCGCGCGGCGGTGACGTAGTCGCGCGCGATCTCGCCGATGACCGCCGCGCGCGTGATGCGCACGTAATGCGGCAGCACCACGATCGCGACCGCGAGCATCGCGTTGATCAGGCCCGGCCCGAGGATGGCGACGATCACGATCGCCAGCAGCAGGCTCGGCAGCGTGAGGACGACGTCCATCAGCCGCATGATCGCGATCTCGAGCACACCGCGCGCGAAGCCGGCGATCAGGCCCAGCGCGATGCCGACCACCACCGAGATCGCCACCACCGCGACGCCGATCGACAGCGACAGCCGCGCGCCGTACATCAGGCGCGAGGCGATGTCGCGGCCGATCGCGTCGGTGCCCAGCAGGTGCGCGACCGAGCCGCCCTTCTGCCAGGCCGGCGGCAGCAGGAAGGCCGTGCTGTCGGTGGTGTTGGGCGTATGCGGCGCGATCCACGGCGCCAGCAGCGCAATGAGGAACAGCGCCACGATCACGCCGAGCCCGATCACCGCACCGCGATTGGCCGAGAACGAGGTCCAGAACTCGCGCCACGGCCCGGGCGGCGCGCTGCTGGCCTCGACGATCTTCGAAGGGGTGGCGATGCTGTTCATCGGGCCTGCCGGATGCGCGGGTTGATGAAGCCGTAAGCGAGATCGACACCGACGTTGACCAGCATCACGATGCCGCCGAGCAGCAGCATGCCGCCCTGCAGCACCGGGTAGTCGCGCCGGCCGATGGCCTCGATCAGCCACTTGCCGACACCGGGCCACGAGAAGATGGTCTCGGTCAGGATCGCGCCGGTGAAGAGCACGCCGACCTGCAGCCCGATCACGGTGATCACCGGGATCATCGCGTTGCGCAGCGCGTGCACCGCGACCACGCGCAGCGGCGCGAGGCCCTTGGCGCGCGCGGTGCGGATGTAGTCCTCGCCCAGCACCTCGAGCATGGCCGAGCGCGTCATGCGCGCGATCACTGCCAGCGTGTTGGTGCCGAGCACGATGGCCGGCAGCACGATGTGCGAAGCCGCCGACAGGAAGGCGCCCTTGTCGCCCGAGAGCAGCGAGTCGATCAGCAGGAAGCCGGTCACCGGCTCGATGTAGTACTCGACCGCGATGCGGCCCGAGACCGGCGTCCACCCCAGCTGCACCGAGAACAGCAGGATCAGCAGCAGCCCCCACCAGAAGATCGGCATCGAGTAGCCGGTGAGCGAGACCGCCATCACGCCGTGGTCGAACACCGAGTTGCGCTTGACCGCCGCGAGGATGCCGGCCGGGATGCCGACCAGCAGCGCGAACCCGATCGCGCACAGCGCCAGCTCGACCGTGGCCGGGAACAGCGCCTTGAACTCGTTCATCACCGGCTCCTGCGTGATGACCGACTTGCCGAGGTCGCCGTGCAGCACGCGGCCGATGTAGATGCCGTACTGCGTGAGCACCGGCTTGTCCAGGCCGTAGTCCTTGAGCAGCTGCGCATGGCGCACCGGGTCGATGCCGCGCTCGCCGGCCAGCGTTTCGATCGGATCGCCGGGCACCAGCCGGATCAGGAAGAACGCGAGCAGCGTCATGCCGATGAAGGTCGGCACGAGCAGGCTGGCGCGGGTCAGGATGAAGCGGAGCATCGGGCCTCAATATGCAAGACCGATGCCGAGGCCGGTCCCCGGCCGAACCCTTACTACTTCCTGTTGTTGTCGCGCAGTTCGCGGCGCAGGATCTTGCCGACCGGCGTCTTCGGCAGGTCGGTGCGGAACTCGATCACGCGCGGCTGCTTGTAGCCGGTGAGGTTCGCGCGGCAGAACTCGCGCACCTGGGCTTCGGTGAGCGCGGGGTCCTTCTTGACGATCACCAGCTTCACCGCCTCGCCGGTCTTCTCGTCGGGGATGCCGACGGCGGCGCATTCGAGCACGCCGGGGATCTGGGCCACCACATCCTCGATCTCGTTCGGGTAGACGTTGAAGCCCGAGACCAGGATCATGTCCTTCTTGCGGTCGACGATCTTGAAGTAGCCGCGCTCATCGACCACGCCGATGTCGCCGGACTTGAAGTAGCCGTCGGCCGTCATGACCTTGGCGGTCTCGTCGGGGCGCTGCCAGTAGCCGGCCATCACCTGCGGGCCCTTGATGGCGATCTCGCCGGGCTGGCCGGTCGGCACCTCATGGCCGTCGTCGTCGAGCAGCGTGATCCAGGTGCTGGGCAGCGGCACGCCGATGGTGCCGGTGTAGGCGGTGCTGGTGGTCGGGTTGCAGGTGGCCGAAGGCGAGGTCTCGGACAGGCCGTAGCCCTCGCAGATCGGGCAGCCCGTCTTCTCGAGCCAGAGCTTGGCCACCGCGCCCTGCACCGCCATGCCGCCGCCGACCGAGACCTTGAGGTTCTTCCAGTTGACGGTGCCGAAATCGGGATGGTTCGCGAGGCCGTTGAACAGCGTGTTGACCGCCGGGAAGCTGTGGAAGGTGTGCTGCGAGAGTTCCTTCAGCACGGCCGCGAGGTCGCGCGGATTGGGGATCAGGATCAGCTTGCCGCCGGTGCGCATGGTGAGCATCATGCCCACGGTGAATGCGAAGATGTGATAGAGCGGCAGCGCACAGACGCTGGTCGGCTGCTCGCCGGCCGGCACCTTCTGCATGACCGGCTCGTTCCAGGCCTCGGACTGCAGCACGTTGGCGATCACGTTGCGGTGCAGCAGCACCGCGCCCTTCGAGACGCCGGTCGTGCCGCCGGTGTACTGCAGCACCGCGACATCGTCGGGCCCGACCGCGGGCGGCTGCAGCGTGCGGGCCGCGCCCTTTTCGAGCGCGTGGTTGAAGCGCAGCGCGCCCGGCAGGCTGAAGGCCGGCACCAGCTTCTTGACGTGGCGCACCACGTAGTTGACCAGCGTGCCCTTCAGGAGGCCGAGGCGGTCGCCCATCGAGGCCAGCACCACGTGCTTGACCGGCGTCGCCTCGATGCACTGCTGCAGCGTGACGCCGAAGTTCTCCATGATCACGATCGCCTTGGCGCCCGAGTCCTTGAGCTGATGCTCCAGCTCGCGCGGCGTGTAGAGCGGGTTGACGTTGACCAGGATCAGCCCGGCGCGCAGGATGCCGGCCACCGCGATCGGGTACTGCGGGCAGTTGGGCATCATCACCGCGACCCGGTCGCCCTTGGCGAGGCCGAGGCCCTGCAGGCAGGCGCCGAAGGCCCGGCTCAGCTTGTCGATTTCGCCGTAGCGCAGGTCACGGCCCATGAAGCTGTAGGCGACGCGGTCGGCGTACTTGGAGAAGCTCTCCTCCATGAGCGCGACCAGCGACGCATAGCGCGACGCATCGATGTCCGCCGGCACGCCGGGCGGATAGCTGCCGAGCCAGGGGCGCGCCTGCATCACTCGATCGCCTTGCCCATGTCCTCGACCACCTTCTTGGCATCGCCGAACACCATCATGGTCTTGTCCATGTAGAAGAGTTCGTTGTCCAGCCCCGCATAGCCCGCGGCCATGGAGCGCTTGTTCACGATCACCGTCTTGGCCTTGTACGCCTCCAGGATCGGCATGCCGTAGATCGGGCTGCCCTTCACGTGCGCGGCCGGGTTCACCACGTCGTTGGCCCCCAGGATGATCGCCACGTCCACCTGGCCGAACTCGCCGTTGATGTCTTCCATCTCGAAGACCTGGTCGTAAGGGACCTCGGCCTCGGCCAGCAGCACGTTCATGTGCCCCGGCATGCGACCGGCCACCGGATGGATCGCGTACTTGACCGTGATGCCCTTGTCGGTGAGCTTCTGGGCCAGTTCCTTCACCGCATGCTGCGCTCTCGCGACCGCGAGCCCATAGCCCGGCACGATCACCACCGTCTCCGCATTGCCGAGAACGAAGGCCGCATCGTCGGCGCTGCCGCTCTTGACGGGACGCTGCTCCTTGGCGCCGGTCGAGGCCGTGGCCGCTTCGCCGCCGAAGCCGCCCAGGATCACGTTGAAGAAAGACCGGTTCATGGCCTTGCACATGATGTAGCTCAGGATCGCACCCGAGCTGCCCACCAGACTGCCCGCCACGATCAGCATCGCGTTGTTCAGGCTGAAGCCGATGCCCGCGGCCGCCCAGCCCGAGTAGCTGTTGAGCATCGAGACGACCACCGGCATGTCGGCGCCGCCGATCGGGATGATGATCAGCACGCCCATCACGAAGGCCAGGATCAGCATGGCGAAGAAGGCGCCCCAGCTCTCGGTGGCGACGAAGACCAGGCCGAGCGCGATGGTCAGCAGGCCCAGCACGAGGTTGAGCAGATGCTGCCCCTTGAACTGGACCGGCGCACCCTGGAACAGGCGGAACTTGTACTTGCCCGAGAGCTTGCCGAAGGCGATGACGGAGCCGCTGAAGGTGATGGCGCCGATGGCCGCCCCCAGGAACAGCTCCAGCCGGTTGCCGCCGGGGATCGCATAGCGCAGGAAGCCGTCGATGACCACGGCGCCGTCGGGCGTGGGCACGCCGACGCTGGCGGCCACGGGCAGCGGGGTGATGGCGAAGGCCCAGGGCTCGGCGACGGCGGCCACGGCGATGAAGACGGCTGCGAGGCCGATCATGCTGTGGAAGAAGGCCACCAGCTCGGGCATCTGGGTCATCTCGACGGTCTTGGCGCGCCAGGCGCCGTAGCCGCCGCCCACCACCAGGCCCAAGAGCACCCAGGCCATGCCGGCGAGCCGGCCACCGGCCAGCTGCACGATCAGGGCGGCCGTGGTCAGGATGGCGATGGTCATGCCGACCATGCCGAAGAGGTTGCCGCGGATCGATGTCGTGGGATGGCTCAGCCCCTTCAGAGCCTGGATGAAGCAGACGCTCGCAATGAGGTACAGCAGCGTGACGACGTTCATGCTCATGGCGCGGACTCCTTGCCCGCGGCCGGCGCCTTGCGTTCCTTCTTCTTGAACATCTCCAGCATGCGCCGGGTGACCAGGAAGCCGCCGAAGACATTGACCGCGGCCAGCGCCACGGCCAGCACGCCCATGGTCTTGCCAAGGCCGGTTTCGGTGAGGGCAGCGGCCAGCATGGCGCCGACGATGACGATGGCCGAGATGGCGTTGGTGACGGCCATCAGCGGGGTGTGCAGGGCCGGGGTGACGGTCCAGACGACGTGGTAGCCCACGTAGATGGCCAGCACGAAGATGATCAGGTTGATGACGGTGTGGGAGACGGGGTCCATGGCTGTTCCTTGGTCACTTCCGGGTCACTTGGCCGTCCTGCGCCATGCGGCAGGCGGCGACGATGTCGTCTTCGAGGTCGATCTTCAGGCCGCCGTCCTTGGGCAGGATGAGCTTGAGGAAGTCGAGGACGTTGCGCGCGTAGAGGGCGGAGGCGTCGGCGGCGACCATGGCGGCGAGGTTGGTCTCGCCGACGATGGTGATGCCGTGCTTGACCACCGTCTTGTCGGCTTCGGACAGCGGGCAGTTGCCGCCCACGCCGTCGGGGCCCTTGCCGGCGGCGATGTCGACGATGACCGATCCGGGCTTCATGGACTTGACCATGTCCTCGGTGACGAGGGTGGGCGCGGCGCGCCCGGGGATGAGGGCGGTGCTGATGACGATGTCGGCCAGGGCCACGCGCTTGGCGACTTCGACCTGCTGGCGCGCCAGCCAGCTGGCGGGCATGGGCTTGGCGTAGCCGCCGACGCCGACGGCGGCTTCCTTCTCTTCGTCGGTGTCGTAGGAGACTTCGATGAACTTGCCGCCGAGGGACTCGATCTGTTCCTTGACGCTGGGGCGCACGTCGCTGGCTTCGATCACTGCCCCAAGGCGCTTGGCGGTGGCAATCGCCTGCAGGCCGGCGACGCCGACGCCCAGGATGACGACGCGGGCGGCCTTCACCGTGCCGGCCGCTGTCATGAGCATGGGGAAGAAGCGCTGGTAGTGGTGCGCCGCGAGGATGACGGCCTTGTAGCCGGCGATGTTGGCCTGCGATGAGAGCACGTCCATGCTCTGCGCGCGGGTGGTGCGCGGGGCGGCTTCGAGGGCGAAGGCGCTCAGGCCCGCCGAGGCCAGGCGTTGCAGGCCGGGCGCATCGAAGGGGTTGAGCATGCCCACGAGCACGGCGCCGCGCTTCATGGCCCGGAGTTCGGCCTCCGAGGGGCTGCGCACCTTGAGCACGACGTCGCAGCCGAGCGCGCCTGCCGCATCGGTGATCTGCGCACCGGCCGCTTCGTAGGCCGCATCGGTCAGGCTCGCAGCCACGCCGGCGCCGCCCTGCACGCGCAGCGCATGGCCTTGCGCCACCAGCTTCTTCACCGTCTCCGCCGTGGCGGCGACGCGGGTTTCTCCTGGCCAAGTCTCGCTCGGCACGCCTATCAGCATGGGATTCTCCTCGGGCAGCGTTGTAATTCGCGGCAGAGCTTACATGAAGAAGCGGGCACTTCTGCCGCCGCGCGGCACCGGATCTGCAGTCGGGCCGCCACAGGCTGGCTCGCAATTGCATCCATATGTACACTGAGCCTTCGCACGCAAACGGCACCCGGAAGGCCGGCGACGCGACACAACGAGATACAGGGAATGGACATGCGAATTGCAGCGCTCGACGGCGAGGCGCGCCAGCGCGACCTCATCCAGCACGCGATGGAGAGCGTTGGCCACGTGTGCCGTGGCTTTCGCGATGGCAAATCGCTGCTGCGCGAATTGCCCGAGCGGGGCTTCGACCTTCTGATCCTCGAATGGAATCTCGCCGATACCCGGGGGCTGGGCCTCGTCAGCTGGATCCGCGAACAGCTCGACAGCCGCCTGCCCATCCTGTTCCTGGTCGACCGCCACGACGAGAAGGACATGATCGACGGCATGGCGGCCGGCGCGGACGATTTCACCGTCAAGCCGATTCGCGTCGGCGAGCTCCAGGCGCGGGTCGGCGCGCTGCTTCGACGCACCTACCCCGGCCCGCACGAGCCCGAGCAACTGTTCGGCGCCTACCGCTTCTGCGCCGCGACGCGCACCCTGAAGGTCCGGGGCAAAGCGGTCGAACTGAGCCATCGCGAGTACGAGCTGGCGCGCTTCCTGTTCCAGAACCTCGGCCGCCTGCTGCCGCGCGACCACCTGCGGCAAGCCGTCTGGGGCGACAGCCTGGAGCCGTTCTCGCGCTCGCTCGATACGCACATCTCGCGCCTTCGCAGCAAGCTCGAACTGACCCCCTCCAACGGCTTTCTCCTGTCGGCCGTCTATGGCCTGGGCTATCGCTTCGAAGCGATCGACGGCGACGCGCTCATGCCGCTCGGCCGCTGGTCGAACGCAGACGAATGAACGATATACAGTGGCAGTTGCTCCTGCCTTTTCAGCCGCTGCGGCGCGAACGCCGAAGCAAATGGCAACCGAGAGGAATGACGACGATGAGCCGAATGATGAAACCATGGGCGCTTGCCTTGCTGCTGTGCAGTTGGCTGCACGTCGCAGCCGCGCAGGACGTGGAGCCCAGCGACATGGTGCGCGGCGGATTGCAGGTGGTCCAGATGATCGACCAGAACAAGGCCGGCGAACTCTGGGACGGCGCCGCCGCAGGCGCCAAGACGCATGTCAACCGCGCCGATTTCATCTCCCAGATCGCCAAGGTGCGCACGCCGCTGGGCGGCGCGCTGCAGCGCACCTGGGTCGCCATCAACCGCCAGGTCGTCGGCAACGGCGATGCCGAGCTGGCCGGCCAGTACGTCAGCGTCGAATACGAAACCCGCTTCGCCGGCAAGGCGCCGGGGACCAGGCACGAGCTCGTGAGCTTCCACCTGGACAACGACGGGGTCTGGCGCTTCTCGGGCTATGTCCTCCGCTAGGCCCACTGACACCCCCATGGACGAGCGCTGGAAGCCGAACGCCACCGTGGCCGCGGTGATCGAGCAGGACGGCCGCTTCCTCCTGGTCGAGGAAGAAACCGCCGACGGCCTGCGGCTCAACACGCCCGCCGGCCATCTCGACCGCGGCGAGTCGCCGGCCGAAGGCTGCGCCCGCGAAACGCTGGAAGAGACGGCCCACCACTTCACGCCCACGGCGCTGCTCGGCATCTACATGGCCCGCGCGCGGCAATCCGAAGACATCACCTACCTGCGTTTCGCTTTCGCCGGCACGCTGGGCGCGCGCGATCCGGGCCGCGCGCTCGACCACGGCATCGTGCGCACCCTGTGGATGACGGCCGAAGAAATCCGCGCCAGCACGGCGCGGCACCGCAGCCCGCTGCTGCTGCAATGCGTGGAGGACTATCTGGCGGGTCAGCGCTACCCGCTGGAACTGATCCATGTGCACGCCTCGGTGACGGCGCCCGAGCGGGATCGTTAGCTGGCGACAGCTCCGTCCGCGCTCGCGATCACTCCGCCGCCCAGGCAGACCTCGCCCTGATACAGCACCGCCGACTGGCCCGGCGTCACCGCCCATTGCGGCTCGGCGAACGCGAGCCGGAACGCGCCGTTGGCGCCTTCGCCCAGCGCACAGCCCGCATCGGCCTGGCGATAGCGCGACTTGGCCGCGTAGGCGCCCGCCGCCGGCGCGTGGCCTGCGACCCAGCTCGCATCGTCCGCCACCAGCGCCGGCGACAGCAGCCACGGATGGCCATGGCCCTGCACCACCCAGAGCGTGTTGCTGGCCACGTCCTTGCGCGCGACGAACCACGGCGCGTGCTCGCCCGCGCCGCGCTGCGCGCCCTTGGCCTTGATGCCGCCGATGCCCAGCCCCTGGCGCTGGCCCAGCGTGTAGAAGCTCAGGCCCTGGTGCTCGCCGATGCGCCGGCCGCGCTCGTCCTTGATCGGCCCGGGCTCCTTCGAGATGTAGCGGTTGAGGAACTCGCGAAACGGGCGCTCGCCGATGAAGCAGATGCCGGTCGAGTCCTTCTTCTTCGCGTTTGGCAGGCCGATCTCGGCGGCGATGCGGCGCACCTCGGTCTTGTGCAGCTCGCCCACCGGGAACAGCGTCTTCGCAAGCTGCTGCTGGTCGAGCCGGTGCAGGAAATAGCTCTGATCCTTGGCCGGGTCCAGCCCCTTGAGCAACTCGTGCCGGCCGCTGGCCTCGTTCAGCCGCACGCGCGCGTAGTGGCCGGTGGCGATCTTCTCGGCACCCAGCCGCATCGCATGGTCGAGGAAGGCCTTGAACTTGATCTCGGCATTGCACAGCACGTCGGGATTGGGCGTGCGGCCGGCCTGGTATTCGCGCAGGAACTCGGCGAACACGCGGTCCTTGTAGTCGGCCGCGAAATTGACATGCTCGATCTCGATGCCCAGCACGTCGGCCACGCTCGCCGCATCGATGAAGTCGATGTTCGACGAGCAGTATTCGCTGTCGTCGTCGTCTTCCCAGTTCTTCATGAAGATGCCGATGACCTCGTGACCCTGCTGTTTCAGCAGGTGCGCGGTGACCGCGGAATCCACTCCGCCGCTCAGACCCACCACGATGCGCTGCTTCTTCATAGGCCGGCGATTGTCCCAGGCCGGCCAAGCCGGTGCCGGCATCCGGGAAATCACCGACCCGAAGGTGACACGCGCGCGGGACGCACCCACCCACAATGGACGGCCAAACCTGGAGACAAACCATGGTCACGACCTCGCCTTCCAGCACGACGCCCTGGACCCGCTCCTATCCCGCCGGCATGCGCTGGGATGCCGAGCTGCCGCAAAAGCCGGTGCAGCAGATCTTCGACGAGGCGGTGGCGCGCTGGCCCGAGCGGCCGGCGATCGAATTCATGGGCCAGGTCCTCGACTACCGCACGCTGGGCGAGGCCGTCGACCGCGCAGCCAAGGGCCTGCAGGCGCTGGGCGTCGGGCCCGGCGTCCATGTCGGCCTGTTCCTGCCGAACACGCCGCACTATCCGATCGCCTTCTTCGCGGTGCTGAAGGCCGGCGGCACAGTGGTGAACTACTCGCCGCTCGACGTCGAGCGCGTGCTGGCGCACAAGGTCGAGGACAGCGAGACCGACATCCTGGTCACGCTCGACCTGGCCTCGCTCTATCCGCAGATGGCCCGGCTGCTCGACCATTCGCGCCTGAAGAAGCTGATCGTCGGCAGTCTCACCGACTACGGCGCGGCGCCCGATGCAGTGCGTGCGCACCTGCAGGCCTCGGGCCAGCTGGCGGCCGTGCCGCAGGACGACCGGCACCTGCCGTTCACGCAGCTGCTGCAGAACGACGGCCGCTACCAGCCGCATCCGCTCGGCCCGCTGGAAGACGCCATCGTGGTGCTGCAGTACACCGGCGGCACGACCGGGCTGCCGAAGGGCGCGATGCTCACGCATGCCAACCTGTCGTCGGCCTGCGCGCAGTACTTCGAATCGACGCAGGGCGACCCGCCGATCCTGCAGGAAGGCGTCGAGCGCATCCTGGTCGTGCTGCCGCTCTTTCACATCTACTCGCTGAGCGTCAACATGCTGCTCGGCCTGCGCCTGGGCGCGCACCTGGTGCTGCACACCCGCTTCGACCTCGACGCGGTGATGAAGGACCTCGCGGACAAGCAGATCACGCTCTTCCCCGGCGTGCCGACGATGTTCACGGCGATCGTCAACCATCCGAAGGCGGCGACGATGAACCTGCGTTCGCTCAGGTTCTGCGGCTCGGGCGGCGCGCCGCTGCCGGTCGAGATCGAACACCGCTTCTTCGAGCTCACCGGCTGCCATCTGAACGAGGGCTGGGGCATGACCGAGACCTCGCCCACCGGCACCTTCACGCCCGCGCGCGGCATGCGCAAGGCCGGCTCCTGCGGCATGCCGCTGCCGGGCATCCGCCTGAAGCTCATGAGCCTGGACGACCCGTCGAAGGAGGTCGCGCTCGGCGAGCCCGGCGAGCTCTGCATCCGCGGCCCGAACGTGATGAAGGGCTACTGGAAGAGCGAGGCCGCGACCGCCGCGGCGATGACGCCCGACGGCTACTTCCGCAGCGGCGACGTCGCGAAGATGGATGCCGACGGCTTCTTCTTCATCGTCGACCGCACCAAGGACATGCTGCTGTGCGGCGGCTACAACGTCTACCCGCGCGTGCTCGAGGAAGCGATGTACGAACACCCGAGCATCGCCGAGGTCTGCGTGATCGGCATCCCCGACGAATACCGCGGCCAGTCGCCCAAGGCCTTCATCAAGTTGAAGGAAGGCGCGCCCGCGTTCACACTCGACGAGTTCAAGCTGTTCCTGAAGGACCGCCTGGGCAAGCACGAGATGGTGGGCGCGATGGAGATCCGCGACGAGCTGCCCAAGACCGCGGTCGGCAAGCTGTCGAAGAAGGATCTGGTCGACGAGGAAGAGCGCAAGCGCGCACAGGCGGCATCGCCAAGGAGCACGACATGATTCATCTCAGCGGCATGGACGCATCGTTCCTGCACCTCGAAACCCCGGAGTCGCCCATGCACGTGGGCAGCCTGCAGCTGATCGACCTGCCGCCCGGCTACCAGGGCGACTTCGCCGAGGACGCGAAGAAATACCTGAGCGGGCGGCTGCACCTGGCCTCGGTGTTCGTGCGCAAGCTGGCGATGATGCCCTTCGACCTCGCCAACCCGGTCTGGGTGGACGACGACGATCTCGACCTCGACCACCACATCCATCACGTGATCATGCCGCGGCCCGGCACGCTGGCGCAGCTCGAGCGGCTCGTCGGGCGGCTGCACTCGTCGCTGCTGGACCGCAGCCGTCCGCTGTGGGAGATCCACATCATCGAAGGCCTGCAGTCGGGCCAGGTCGCGCTCTACAGCAAGATGCACCACGCGGCGATCGACGGCCAGGCCGGCGTCGCGGTGGCGAAGGCGCTGTTCGACATCTCGGAGAACCCGGCGCCGATCAAGGTGCCGCGCGCCAACCGCCGCGCCAACTCATCGCAGCTCGGCGTGGCCGAACTCGCGAGCGCCGCGCTGACCAACACCATGCAGCAGTACGTGAAGCTGATCAAGTCGATCCCGGCCACCGCCAAGGCGATCTCGAGCGTGCTGATGCCGGTGTCGGAGACGACGGGCCAGCGCAGCTTCGAACTGCCCAAGAGCTTCAAGGCCGCGCCGCGCACGCCGCTCAATGTCTCGATCACCAACCAGCGCTCCTTCGCCGGCCGCTCGGTGCCGCTGGCCGAGATCAAGCAGATGGCCAAGGCCACCGGCACCAGCCTCAACGACATCGTGCTGGCCATCTGCGCCGGCGCGCTCAAGCGCTACCTGGCCGACTACGACTGCCGGCCCGCCAAGCCGCTGATGGCCGCGGTGCCGGTGTCGCTGCGCAGCGAAGGCAACACCGACCTCAACAACCAGGTGTCGATGATGCTGGTGAGCCTGGCGACCGACATCAGCGACCCGCTGGAGCGGCTGGCCGCGATCCACGACTCGTCCAGCGAAGGCAAGAAGCTCACCGGCAACGTCAAGGCCGCGATACCGACCGACTTCCCCTCGCTCGGGGTGCCTTCGCTGATGGCCGGGCTGGCGGCGCTCTACGGCCGCTCGGGGCTGCCGGACAAACTGCCGCCGATGGCCAACGTCGCGATCTCCAACGTGCCCGGGCCCTCGTTCCCGCTCTACTTCGCGGGCGCCAAGCTCGCGACCTACTACCCGGTGTCGATCCCGGGCCACGGCATGGCGCTGAACATGACGGTGCAGAGCTACAACGGCTCGCTCGAGTTCGGCCTCACGGCCTGCCGGCGCGCGGTGCCGGACATCGCCGACCTTGCGGACTACGTGGTGGCCGAGCACAAGAAGCTGCTGGGGCTGGTGACGGCCAGGCATGGCGACGCGGCGGCAAAAGCTTCGCCCGCGGCTGCCGCCGTTGCGCCCGCAGCAGAACCGGCACCCGCAGCGGCACGCAAGCCCGCGAGAAAAAAGACGGTGGCCGGCAAGGCGGCAGGTGCGAAGAAGGTCGCGGCCAAGGCGGTTCGCGGCAATGCGACGAGGCCCGCGCCGCACAAGACGGCGACGCCTTCCGCGAAGCGCGCCGCGAGCTTGAACTGATCGAAGGCCGGCCTCAGGCGCCCAGCCCGGCCACGATCTCGTAGGACTTCAGCCGCGCCTGGTGGTCGAACACCTGCGAGGTGATCATCAGTTCGTCCGCGCCGGTCTGGGCGACGAACTCTTGCAGCCTCGCCTTCACCGTCGCCGGCGCGCCGACCGCGGAGCACGACAGCACCGAATCCAGCAGTGCGTTCTCCGCCGGGCCGACCTTGTCCCGGTAGCCGGCCACCGGCGGCGGCAGCCGGCCGGGCCGGCCGCTGCGCAGGTTCACGAAGGCCTGCTGCCAGGAGGTCGCGCGGAACGCGGCCTCCTCCTCGGTGTCGGCCGCGAACACGTTGAAGCCGAGCATCACGTAGGGCCTGTCGAGCTGTGCCGAGGGCTTGAAGGTCTCGCGGTAGATCCGGATCGCCTGCATCAGCTGCTGCGGCGCGAAGTGCGAGGCGAAGGCATAGGGCAGGCCCAGGTGCGCCGCCAGCTGCGCGCCGAAGGTGCTCGAGCCGAGGATCCAGACCGGCACCTCGAGCCCCATGCCCGGCACCGCGCGCACCGCCTGCCTCGGTTCCTTCGACATGAAGTCCATCAGCTCGACCACGTCCTGCGGAAACTGGTCGGCATCGGATTGCAGGTCGCGCCGCAGCGCGCGCGCGGTGCGCTGGTCGGAACCGGGCGCGCGCCCGAGGCCGAGGTCGACGCGCCCCGGGTACAGCGAGGCGAGCGTGCCGAACTGCTCGGCGATCACCAGCGGCGAATGGTTGGGCAGCATGACGCCGCCGGCACCGATGCGCAGCGTCGAGGTGCCGGCGCCGATGTAGGCCAGCAGCACGGCCGTGGCCGCGCTCGCGATGCCCGGCATGCCGTGGTGCTCGGCCAGCCAGTAGCGCCGGTAGCCCAGCCGCTCGCCATGCTGCGCGAGGCTGAGCGAATTGCGGAACGACTGCGCGGCGTCGCTGCCTTCGGTGATCGGGGAAAGGTCGAGGATGGAAAGCGGAACCATCCCGCGATCTTGGCGCGAATCGGCGCAGCCGGCCCGCACAGGGCTATTCGGGCCTTGCCGTGCGTCGGGCGTCGGGCGCCATCGCGCCGGCCTCCGGCAGGCGCCTGCGAAAGCTGGCGCGCCGCAGCAGTTCGGCATGCGTCGTCAGCAGCAGCTCGTGGCTCTGCGCGACACGGTGCCACTCGACAAGGTCGAAGCGGCCACGCACGCCCATGCCCAGGATCGCCGACAGCGAATAGTCGGTCCACGACATGTAGTGCGACCGGGCGGCGTGCTGCAGGCGGGCCAGCGCGCTTTCGGCCATCGAGCGCGACAGGTAGCCGGCCGCACGGCCGAGGCGCACCACGTAGGCGGCCTGCTGCACGTCCCACGCCACCATCGAGAGATGCCGCGCATCGACGCTCTCGGCCGAGACGATGCCGGCATCGGCCAGGAAGGCCACGCCGTTGCTCAGCGCGCGGTAGGCGTCGGAGTCGACCTGCCGCCCTTCACGCCATGCGGCCCAGGCCTCGCGCTCCTCGGCTTCGGCCGCCCCGGGCGAACCCAGCCAGGACTCGATCTTGCGGCGGCACTCGATGGCGATGTTGAGCTTCCACTGCTGGGCCAGCATGCGCCGGCTGCGCGACGCCGACAGCGCGCTCGACAGTTGCTTGAAGTCGTCATCGGCCAGCACGGCGAGATTGGCGCTCAGCAGGCAACCGAACAACTGGTCCGCCGAGGCCTGCTCGGCCGGCATCCATGGCGGCGGCACGCTGCGACGCAGGGTCGTCCATTCGAAATGCCGCCAGCCGAAATAGGCAAGCAGCAGCAACGCACCGACGAGCATCGTCCACAAGAATTCCATCTTCCACTCCCTGACCCGGTGCCGCGCCGCCGCTTGGATGCGCCGAGGTCGACCCGTGCCTTGCGGCAAATGATACCGGGGAGTGCGCGGGAAACGATGAAGCGCCGCTGCTGCGCCGCAGCAACGGGCAGAGCTCAGCTCGGCTGGATGTTGGCGGTCTGGATGACGCGGGCCCAGCGCGCGATTTCCTCGGTCAGGAAGGCGGCGAAGCGGTCCGGCCCGCGCGCATCGACCACGAAGCCCTGCTGCCTGGCGCGCGCTTCGAAGTCGGAGGCGCTCACGATCTTCAGCACCTCGGCGCCGAGCTTGCGCACCGCGGCCTCGGGCATGCCGGCCGGCGCCATCATCCCGGTCCAGTTCTCGACCTGCAGCTCCGGCATGCCGGCCTCGGCCGTGGTCGGCACCTCGGGCAGGGACGGATAGCGCGCCTTGCTCGCGATCGCCAGCGCGCGCAGCTTGCCGCCCTTCACGTGCGGAATCGATTCCGGGAAGTTCGAGAAGATCACGTCGAGCTGGCCGCCGATCAGGTCGGTCATCGACGGCGCGCCGCCCTTGTAGGGCACATGCTGGATGCTCGACTTGTTGAGGTCGTTGAAGAGCGCGAGCGTCAGGTGCGGCGGCGTGCCGTTGCCGCTGGAGCCGGCATTGAGCTGGCGCATCCTGGACTGCTCCATCAGGTCCTTCAGCGTCCTGATCGGGCTGGCCTCGGGCACCACGATCAGCATCGGGCTGCCCGCCAGCAACGCGACCGGGCGCAGGTCCTTCTGGAAGCTGAACGGCGACTTCGGAAACAGCGTCACGTTCGCCGCGTGCGTGAGCGTGATCGCCAGCAGCGTGTTGCCGTCGGGCGCGGCCTTGGCCACCAGGTCGGCGCCGATCTGGCCATTGCCGCCGGGCTTGTTGTCGACGACCACGCTGACCTTCCAGTGCTCGCCGAGCTGCTGGCCGATCTGGCGCGCCATCACGTCCGTCAGGCCGCCGGGCGGGAAAGGCACCACATAGCGGATCGTCGCGTCAGGCCGCGGGTAGTCGCTGCCCTGCGCCCATGCCGGCGCGCACGCCAGCGTGCCGGTTGCGGTCAGCGCGGCCGCGCCTTGCAACAGGTCTCTTCGTTTCATCATGGCTTGTCTCCTTCTTGTGGTGTTCTGCGGTTCAGCGCGGCGCGCGCCATTGCGCGAGCAACGCGTCGGGCACATCGAGCCCGTCCTGCTCGGCCCGCCGGCGCAGCGCCTCGCGCCGCGCGCCCGGCAGGCGCACGCCCTCGTCGCGCAACATCTCGGCGACCAGCACCTCGATGCGGTCGAGGTAGCTCGCCGAGCCGGCCAGCGCGCCCGGATCGATGACGATGAAGGCTTGGCCGATGCGCGGCCGGTTGCCCTCGTCCTTGAAGAAGCTCGACGCCTCGAAGCCGAACTGCGCGCCGATCAGCGCGGTGACCAGCAGTTCGACCACCAGCGCCAGCATCGCGCCCTTGGGACTGCTGGCGGCGCCGATCGGCAGCATCGAGCCTTCGAGGCCGGCCTTCGGATCGGTGGTCGGCTGGCCGTCGCGGTCGAGCGCCCAACCCGAGGGAATCGGCTGGCCCTGCTTGGCCGCGACCATCAGCTTGCCGCGCGCGACCTCCGACAGGCTGAGGTCGATCATCAGCGGCTCGCCCGCGCGGCGCGGGAACACCGCCGCCACCGGGTTGGTGCCGAAGATCGGATGCCGCCCGCCGGCGGCCGGCATCGCCGCTGGCGAATTGGCGAAGCCCAGCCCGACCATGCCGGCCTCGGCGACCGCGCGCAGATGGTCGACCACCACGCCGCAGTGATGGCTGTCGGCCACGCCCGCGATGCTGATGCCCGACGTGCGCGCACGCGCGATCGCCTCGGTCACCGCCATCTCGCAGGCCGCGAAGGCGAGGCCTTCGTGCGCATCGATCAATGCGGCACCGCCCTTGGCATGGCGCAGCGTCGGCAGCGCCTCGCCATTCACGCGCCCGTTGCGCAGGTGCGTGGCGTACTGCGCGACGCGGCCGAGCCCGTGCGAGCCCAGGCCCTGGGCCTCGGCCAGCACCAATGCGCGCGCCGTCGCGGCCGCCATCGTCTCGTTGGCGCCGGCCAGGCGCAAGGCCCGGGCAACCGCATCGCGCGCCTCGTTCAGCGTGAGTTTCGTCATGCGTGCAAAGCCTCCAGCACCTTGCGCGCGACCAGGCTGCTCACGCGCTCGTTCGATTCGACCGTCACGCCGGCGATGTGCGGCGTCAGCAGCAGATGGGGGCAGTCCGCGAAGTGCGGCGATGCGGCCAACGGCTCGGCATCGAACACGTCGAGCGCGGCACCGCCGAGACGGCCCGCACGCAGCGCCTCGGCCAGCGCGGCTTCATCGACGATGCCGCCGCGCGAGCTGTTGATCAGCACCGCGCCGGGCTTCATCGCCGCGATGCGCGCCGCATCGAACAGCTGGCGCGTCGAATCGACCAGCGGCACATGCAGGCTGACGACATCGGCCTCGGCCACCAGCGCGTCGAGCCCGACGCAGCGCGCGCCGCTCTCGGCGAAGGTCGGATGCGCGCCGTCCATCATCGCGTCGAAGGCGATCACCCGCATGCCGAGCGCGCGCGCCATGCCCGCCGTCAGCTGGCCGATCGAGCCGAAGCCGATCAGCCCCAGCGTCTTGCCCGAGAGCTCGCGGCCGTTCGACAACGCATGGCGCGGCCACTGGCCGGCCGCCACGGCCGCGGTCGATGCGTAGGCGCCGCGCAGCAGCAGCATCGCACTCGCGATCACATACTCGGCCACGCTGAGCGCATTGGCGCCGGTGGCCGGGATCACCCGCATCCCGCGCGCCTCGCAGCCGGCCACGTCGATGTTGTCGAGCCCGACGCCGAGACGCCCGACCACGCGGCAGCGCGCCAGCGCAGCGAGCAGCTCGCCGCGCACCTGCGTGCGGTTGCGCACGATCAGCGCATCGGCATCGGCCGCCTCGCGATGCAGGCGCGCGCCGTCGTCGACCAGCGTCGGGTCGTACAGCACGTCGTGCTGCGCGCGCAGTTGCGCGACCGCGGCCTCGTCCATGAATTCGGCGATGACGATCCTTGTCATGCGTCGCCGCTCAGGCCGATTCGTACAGGCGCGTCAGCACGAACTCGCGATGGCCCAGCGCCTCCGCCGCGGTGAGCCGCCCGTTGGCGGTGCGCAGCATGCATTCGAGCAGCTGGTCGCCGGCCTGGTCGAGCGTCATCTCGCGCTGCAAGAGGCCCGCGGTGTCGACGTCGACGTGCTCGCTCATGAGACGCACGGTGCGCGGGTTGGCGCAGATCTTGATCACCGGCAGGATCGGATTGCCGATCACGTTGCCCTGGCCGGTGGGGAAGAAATGCACCGCATAGCCCGAGGCCGCGCACAGCGTGACCATCTCGGCCGCGGCGCTCGACGAATCCATGAACCAGAGGCCGGGACCGGTCGGCATCTCGGCCTTGTCGAGCACGCCGTCGACCCTGCATTTCTTGCCGATCTTCTGGATGTTGCCGAGCGCCTTTTCCTCGATCGTCGTCAGGCCGCCCGCGATGTTGCCCTTGGTGGGTTGCGAGTCGGAGAGGTCGCTGGTCTTGTGGCGGTTGATCATGTCCTGGTAGCGGTCGAACATGAACATGAAACGTTCCTTGACCTCGGGCGTGCGGCAGCGTGCGGCCACGATGCTCTCGCCGCCGGTGATCTCGGAGGTCTCGCCGAACACCAGCGTGTTGCCGGTTTCGTAGAGCTTGTCGAAGGCGTTGCCGACGGTCGGGTTGGAGCCGCAGCCGGAGGTGGTGTCGCTCTCGCCGCACTTGGTCGAGACCCAGAGCTCGTGGATGGCGCAGGGCTCGCGCTGCTTCTCGCTGGCCGTCTGCACGAATTCGCGCGCCACCTTGCTGGCGCGCAGGATGGTGTCGTGGTCGCCATGGCCCTCGATGCCGAAGCCGGCGACCGGCTTGCCGGTGGCGGCGATGCCGTCGACCACCTTCTGCGTCCAGCTGTCCTCGATGCCGATCACGACCACCGCGGCCACGTTCGGGTTGCAGCCGGCGCCGATCAGCGTGCGGAAATGCAGGTCGAGGTCGGCGCCGAACTGCAGCCGGCCGTAGGGATGCGGGATCGCGAGCGCGCCCTTGATGTTGTGCGCGACCGCTTCGGCGGCGGCATTGGACAGGTCGTCCAGCGGCAGGATGATGACGTGGTTGCGCACGCCGACGCGGCCGTTCTCGCGCCGATAGCCGAGGAAGGTGGTGTCTTTGGAAATGACGGACATGGTGGATCTCTTCGTGGATGGGGATGAAGGAGTGAACGCGCGCGCTTACCAGCGCTTGGTCTTGATGTTCTGCACATGGGCATGGCCGCCGGCCTTGATCGGTGCGACCACACGGCCCATGTCGATGCCGTATTTCCACACCGTGTCGCCAGGGTTCATGTCCTTCAGCGCGACCTTGTGGCCGATCGGGATGTCCTGCGTGGCGTCGACGCTGATCATCTTGTCCTCGTCCATGATCCAGCCGTTGAGCGACATGCCGGCCTTGACGCCCTCGACCACGACGACGGCCACCGTGTCCTTGGCGTCGTGCAAAACGAAATGAATCATCGTTGTCTCCTGTTTCACTGAAAGTTGCAGTGCACGGAGTGTCCGCGCTGCCATTTCCGAGTGTCAAACAGGTCATTCATATGACTTGAAGGAGTCTTGGGTAGGCAACGACAATCGACCGCATGAGCCCACCGAGCGCCGCGACCATCTTCAGGCCGATCTCCCCCGGTACGGCCGATGCGCCGCTGTACCGCGTGGTCAAGCGCTCGCTGTTGCGCGCGATCGAATCGGGGCGCTACCCGGCCGGCGCGGTGCTGCCGAGCGAAGCCGAACTGTCGGCCGCGCTGCGCGTCTCGGTCGGCACGCTGCGCCATGCGGTGGACGACCTGGTCGCCGAGCACATCCTGGTGCGCCGACAGGGCCGCGGCACCTTCGTCGCGCTGCATGATTCCGACCGCTTCATGTTCCAGTTCTTCCACGTCGAGCGCAGCGACGGCGTGCGCCACGTGCCGCAGCTCGAACTGGTCGCGTTCGAGCGCGTGCGCATGGACGAAGAACCCGCGCAGGCGCTGGGCCGCAAGCCCGGCGAGCCGGCCTTCCAGATCGACAACCGGCTGCTGCTGCAAGGCCGCGCCGTGATCCACGACCGCCTCACGCTGCCGGTACTGCTGTTCAAGGGCCTCACAGAAAAGCGCTTTCGCGAACGCACGAATACGATCTACCACCTCTATCAGACCGAGTTCGGCATCACCGTGACGCGGGCGCGCGAAAGAGCGCGCGCGGTGGCGGCCGACCGCAGCGCGATGCGCATGCTCGGCATCGCGTCCGGCGCGCCGGTGATGGAGGTGCGGCGCACGGCACTGACCTTCGGCGACAAGCCGGTGGAGTACCGCGTGTCGACCATCGACACGGCGCACCACGAATACGTGCACCTGCTGTCGAGGCCCGCATAGCCTTGTGCGCCGCGGCGGCCATTCGCCGCGCCGCTTGCATGCCCCGCCGCGTCGGACGATGATGCGTCGGCGAGCGGGCCGCGTCACCTGCCGCGATCCACGTCCCGCCGCCCCGACGCAGGCCGCTGTCGAGCCCGACGCACCGGGCTCAGGGAGATGTCGATGTTCGAACTCGAAGCCCTCGACCGCCGCCGCGCCCTGCTGCTTGCAGGCGGCGCCCTGGTACTGGCCACGGTGCCATATGCACGTCGCACGTTCGCACAGCCGGCAGGCGGCGCGAAG
Source organism: Variovorax sp. PBL-E5 (assembly GCF_901827185.1). NCBI lineage: Bacteria > Pseudomonadati > Pseudomonadota > Betaproteobacteria > Burkholderiales > Comamonadaceae > Variovorax > Variovorax sp. PBL-E5. The sequence goes on from NZ_LR594671.1 coordinate 5,305,773, forward strand.
CCGCGCATCGGCGTCATCGGCTCGGGCCACATCGGCGGCACCATCGGCAGGCTGTGGGTCAAGGCCGGCCATCCGGTGCTGTTCTCGTCGCGCCATCCGGAGGAACTCAAGGACCTCGTGGCCGGCCTCGGTCCGCTGGCCAGCGCCGGCACCGTGGCGCAGGCGGTCGACTTCGGCGACGTGCTGTTCGTCGCCCTCCCGTACGGCGCATTGCCGCAACTCGGGAAGGACTACGGCAACGCGTTCAAGGGCAAGGTCGCGCTCGATGCCTGCAACGCCGTGAGCGGCCGCGACGGCGCGATCGCGGAAGAGGTGGAACGCGACGGCATCGGCGTCACTTCGCAGAAGTACCTGCCCGGCTCGCGCGTGGTGCGCGCGTTCAACACGATGTCCTACATGATCTTCGCGCGCGAGGCGAACCGGCCCGATCCGAAGCTCGCGATCCCGATCGCCGGCGACGATGCCGCCGCGGTGCAGACGGCGGCGGCGCTGGTGCGCGATGCCGGCTTCGATCCGGTGATCGTCGGCAAGCTGGCGGATGCGCGCCGCTTCCAGCGCGGCAACCCGGGCTACGGCCAATCGGTGACCGCATCCGAACTCAGGCAGAAGCTGTCGCTGCCTTCATGACCCTGCTGCATCGCGCGCTGCGTGGGGCGGTCCCGGCCACCCCTCAGGAGCTCGCGGCGGCGTTGTGGTCCTTCGCGTATTTCTTCGCGCTGCTGGCCGGCTATTACGTGCTGCGGCCGCTGCGCGACCAGATGGGCATCGCGGGCGGCGTGAGGAACCTGCCGTGGCTGTTCACCGCAACCTTCGTGACCCTGCTGGTGGCGCAGCCGCTCTACGGCGCGCTGGTGGCGAGGCTGCCGCGCGCGCACTTCATTCCGGTGGTCTACCACTTCTTCGCACTGAACCTCGCCGTGTTCTGGCTGCTGCTGATCTTCGGCATCGCGCCGGCCATCGTGGCGCGCGTGTTCTTCGTCTGGGTCAGCGTGTTCAACCTCTTTGCGGTCGCGGTGTTCTGGTCGTTCATGGCGGACCTCTTCACCAGCGAGCAGGGCAAGCGCCTGTTCGGCTTCATCGGTGCGGGCGGCACGGCGGGTGCGCTGCTCGGACCGGTCATCACGATCGCGCTGTCGGTGCCGCTCGGTCCGGCCAACCTGCTGATCGTCGCCATCGTGTTCCTCGAACTGGCGGTGCTGTGCGTGCATCGGCTCGAGCGCAGCGCGACGGCGCGGCCCGAGGATCGCGCGCTGCAGCCGGACGCGCGCAAGGTCGGCGGCAGTGCGTTCGCCGCCTTGCCCGAGCTGATGCGATCGCCCTATCTGCTCGGTGTCGCGGCATGGGTCAGCCTGTTGTCCTTCGGCGCGACCACGCTGTATTTCGCGCAGGCCCATGTGGTCGCCGCGGAGGTCCATGGTGCCGGCGCGCAGACGCGCATCTTTGCGAGCATCGACCTCGCGGTCGGGCTGCTGTCGCTGGCGACGCAGGTCTTCGCGACCGGCCGGCTGCTCAAGCGCTTCGGCACGGGCGCGGCGGCCGGCGCGTTGCCGGCGGTGTATGTGGCCGGCTTCGCGGCGCTGGCGCTGATGCCAGTGCTTTCCGTCGTCGTGGTCGTGCAGGTGGCGCAGCGCTGGATGAACTTCGCGCTGGCCAATCCGGCGCGGCAGGTGTTCTTCACCGTGGTGGACCGCGAAGAGAAATACAAGGCGAAGAACCTGATCGACGTCGTCGTCTATCGCGGATCGGATGCGCTCTACGGCTGGGTGTTCGACAGCGCGCAGGCGCTCGGGTTGAAGCTCGGCGCGATCGCGCTGTGCGCGCTGCCGGTAGCGGCCGGATGGCTGGTGCTGTCGGCTGCGCTGGGAAGGGTGCAGGAGCGGCGCGCGGCCCGGTTGGCCGGCGACGCCGAGCGCGACGGGCCATTGCCGGCGCGCAATCAAAGCTAGGGACGGCTCAGAACGGAATATCGTCATCCATGTCGTCGAACCCCGACGACGACTTCGCAGGCGCCTGGCGCGGCGCCGCTGCAGGCGCACGGGGCGCTGCCGCGGGCGGGCGCGAATAGCCGCCGCCACCCCCACCACCACCGCCTTGCGAATAGCCACCGTCGTCGTCCCCGCCCGACGGCCCGCCCTGCCCTTGCCGGCTGCCCAGCATCTGCATCTGGTCGACACGGATGTCGGTCGCGTACTTCTCGACGCCGTCCTTGTCGGTGTACTTGCGCGTACGGATCTGGCCTTCGATGTAGACCTGCGAGCCCTTGCGCAGGTACTGCGCGGCGATCTCGGCCAGCCGGCCGTTGAACACCAGGCGGTGCCACTCGGTGGCCTCGCGCATTTCGCCGCTCTGCTTGTCCTTCCACTTGTCGGTGGTGGCAAGGGTCGCGTTGCAGACCTGGTCGCCGCTGGGGAAGGTGCGTGTTTCCGGGTCGCGCCCGAGATTGCCGACGAGGATGACTTTGTTGACCGATGCCATGTGCACTGCCCCTGATGAATGGTTGAAGAGGAGGAAAGCGAAGATTGTGCCGCATGCCGAGCGGCGAGAATCTGGCCCCTGTGACCATGAACCGCGAACCCGACTTCCTCGAGAACCTCCGTGCCGAACTGTCGAGCGGCCGCATCTGGCTCGACCGCGCCATCGTGCTGGCCTACGCGGCGGCCGCGGGCCTGTTCGTGGTCGCGCTCAGCCTGTCGACCACCTGGGTCTTCGATCGCTTCCAGCAGGGCTTCGAGCGCTGGCCCTGGGCCGTGCTGGTCTGGACCCCGGCCGTGACGGCCGGCATCGCCTGGGCCACGCGGCGCTGGTTTCCGGGCGCCAGCGGCTCGGGCATCCCGCAGGTCAAGGCGGCGCTGGACCCGGCCATGCCGCCCGAGCGGCGCTGGCTGATGGTCTCGCTGCGGCTCACGGTGGCCAAGATCGGCCTGGCGGTGGCCGGCTTCGCGGCGGGACTCTCGATCGGCCGCGAAGGGCCGGCGGTGCAGGTCGCGGCCGGCGTGATGCAGCACGCGCGCCGCTGGCTCTCGCCGGCCACGACGATCGATGCGCGCGCGCTGCTGCTGGCGGGCGGCGCGGCCGGCATCGCGGCGGCCTTCAACGCGCCGCTGGCCGGCGTGCTGTTCGCGATCGAGGAACTGGCGGGCCAGCTCGAGTCGCGCGCCAGCGGCTTGATCATCACGGCCATCGTGCTGGCCGGCCTGGTCGCCGTCTCGGTGTTCGGCAACGTGAGCTATTTCGGCGTGATCAAGGTGCCGCGCACCGGCTGGGAACTGCTCGCGCCGGGGCTGCTGGTGGCGCTGGCGAGCGGCGCCGCGGGCGGGATCTTCTCGCGGCTCTTCGTCGCCTCGCTGACCGGCGCGCCGGGGCGGCTGAACCGCTGGCGCGCGCGCTGGCCGATCCGCTTCGCCGCGGCCGGCGGGCTCGTGGTCGCGATCATCGGCCTGGCCACCGGCGGCGTGACCTTCGGCGCCGGCTCGGAAGCCGTCAAGCGCATGCTCGCGGGCCATGACGAGCTGACGCCGCTCTACACGCTGCTCAAGTTCATCGCCACCTGGATCACGGCCTGGTGCGGCGTGCCCGGCGGCCTGTTCGCGCCGGCGCTGTCGATCGGCGCGGGCATCGGCGACGCCATCGCGCAGCTCGCCGGCCCCGCGCTCGGCCCGGCACTGATCGCGCTCGGCATGGCCGGCTTCCTGGCCGCCGTGACGCAGGCGCCGCTGACCGCCTTCATCATCGTGATGGAAATGGTCGACGGCCATTCGATGGTGCTGAGCCTGATGGCCTGCGCGATGCTGGCCAGCCTGGTGTCGCGCATGATCGGGCGGCCGCTGTACGAAACGCTGTCGCAGTACCTGGTGGCGAATGCGATTTCAAAGCCCGCGACAGAATCCATCAGCGTGCCAGAATCCGGCGCGTCAACTTCACACGACTCAGCTCATGCCGGTCACGCGCAACCGCCTCGATCCAACGAAGCTCAACCATGAGCTGGCGCTTCCATTTCAATTGCGGATCCAGGATTTTCTGTCGGCAACGCAGGACGTCTACGACTTCTTCTTTGACGTGAACTCCAATCTGGCTGCGAAAGGTCTCGATCGACTCGACGACATGCTGCGGCCGGCGATCATGTCGGGACTCTTGTCCGACATGCTGACCGCAAGTCTGGCCAAGCACTCACGCACGCTGACGGTGAATGAATACTTCAACGGCCATCCGGACCTCGTGGTGCGTGGGCACTACGCTGGCAATGCGGCCAAGGCAGGAGAGCATGGCGTCGAGATCAAGACCACAAGAAAACGTGGTGGAGCGGTCGACACACATGGGGCACGAAATCAATGGATGTGCGTCTTCGTGTATGCGGTCGACGACAAGACCGAACCGGCGATCGATCGATCGCCACTTGCCTTTACTGAGATTTATCTCGGCGAAGTGCGCATTGAGGACTTCAGAAAGAACGCTCGAGGCGAGTTGGGTACGCGCACTGCAACACTGCACGCAGAAGGCATCGCCAATCTTCGAAAAAAATGGATCTATCGCGCCTGACCGCGTCGCTCGCTGTCTTCCGCGATGGTCAATGCAGCGAGTTTCGGTAGCGCTGCGGTTGCGATCTTGAAGTAGCTTGGATCCCGTTCGATACCGATACTTTCATAGCCAACGGCCTCGGCGGCAGCCAAGGTCGATGCAGCGCCGGCAAAGGGATCCAGGACGACACCCTGACCCAGGGGCAAGACCCCACGGACGAGTTTTCGAAGAAAAGCTTGCGGCTTGAGGCTTGGGTGGGGCGCATGCTTTCTCTCGGAGGCACGCGTAGGTGCGGATTCGATCACGTCACCAAATGGCCTGCCGGAAGAAATGCGGCGGAATCCGCCCGTTCCCCACTTGCGCAAGTTGTCCTGAACTCGCCCGTCCAGCGGCTTGCGAAACATCAGCCAGGGTTCCCACATGGACCGAGGCATGACGCTCACACCATCGAATTCGACATGCGCCGCCTTGGGCCGATCACCGCCTCGCATGGTCATCACCAAACGGACGATTTCGCCACGGCGCTCCAGTCCTGAACGGCTCAATGCCCCGGACACCAGATAAGAAAGCAACGGATTGCTGGCGACGACGACGTTGGCGCCTGGAACGAGCACACGCATCAAGTCTCGGCCCCAGGCCAGGAAGAATCTCTCGAGTTCCAGGAGTTCCGATGGCTTCAGAACGGTGAAGCGAGGCAAGGGCGCGCGCTGGGAACCGTCAAAGCTCGGAGGAATCCGCCAGACGCCGCCTCTGCCTTCCCTCAGCTTGGCTTGTTCAGTCGGCGTGTATTCCAGGAGCCCATAGGGGGGATCCGTCACCACAGCGTGAACCGAGTTGGGAGGCTGGACGCCGAGCCACGTCATGCAGTCGTTCAGATGAAGTGTCGCGCCCCCGAATTGGAAGCAAGTCGGCGGGGGAGACGGCGCAGCGTCACGCGGTGCGGCATTGAACCCCGCAAGGGCATACTGCGCCCGCTCCATGCGAGCAAACAATGCCGGCGTATTCAGCTGAAGGTATGAGCGAATCGAGGACGGTGCGACCTCCCCGATCAATGCGCTCACGTCCCGGGTGATCTGTTGAACGCTTGCCCCGCCGTTTCGGCCCTCCAATGCGCTGACAATCGCATCCCTCACTTCGCCCGGTCGTCTGCGCACTTGTGGAACTCCATGCATTTGATGAAATGTGGATTGTAGACGTCCAGACGTCTAGCTAGAAGTGCAAGGCCGCTCTTTCGAGGGGCACGAACAATCACTACGGCCCCCAACCCTCGCCATGCCCTGAAATCCCCGGGGACTTATCATGCTCGGTTGCCCAGAATCGACCGCCCCGTGAATTCCCCCACCGACGATGCCTACCTCGGCGCCGTGCTCGCGCAGCAGCGCATCAGCATCCGCGGCGCACGCACGCACAACCTCAAGAACGTCGACCTCGACATTCCGCGCAACAAGCTGGTGGTGATCACCGGCCTGTCGGGCTCGGGCAAGTCGAGCCTGGCCTTCGACACGCTCTATGCCGAGGGCCAGCGCCGCTACGTCGAGAGCCTGTCGGCCTACGCGCGCCAGTTCCTGCAGTTGATGGACAAGCCCGACGTCGACGTGATCGAGGGTCTGTCGCCCGCGATCAGCATCGAGCAGAAGGCGACCAGCCACAACCCGCGCTCCACCGTGGGCACGGTGACCGAGATCCACGACTACCTGCGCCTCCTGTATGCGCGCGCCGGCACGCCCTACTGCCCGATCCACCACCTGCCGCTGCAGGCGCAGACGGTGAGCCAGATGGTCGATGCCACGATCGCACTGTCCGACGAGCCGCGCCTCTTGATCCTGGCGCCGGTCGCGCGCGAGAAGAAAGGCGAGTTCCTCGAGCTCTTCGCCGAGATGCAGGCCGCCGGCTATGTGCGCTTCCGCGTCGACGGCGAGACCTTCGAATACAACGACCTGCCCAAGCTCAAGAAGACCGAGAAGCACGACATCGACGTGGTGATCGACCGCCTGCGCGCGCGTCCCGACATGCAGCAGCGGCTGGCCGAGAGCTTCGAGAACGCGCTGCGCCTGGCCGAGGGCCGCGCGATCGCGCTCGAGATGCACGAGGACGGCAGCACGAAGGAGCATCTCTTCAACGCCAAGTTCGCCTGCCCGATCTGCCACTACGCGATCGCCGAGCTCGAGCCGCGGCTGTTCTCCTTCAATTCGCCGGTCGGCGCCTGCCCGAGCTGCGACGGCCTCGGGCATCGCGAGTTCTTCGATCCAACGCGCGTGGTGGCCTTTCCGACGCTGAGCCTCGCGAGCGGCGCGATCAAGGGCTGGGACCGGCGCAACGGCTATTACTTCAGCATGCTGGAGAGCCTGGCCAAGCACTACAAGTTCGACCTCGACACGCCCTTCGAGGAACTGCCCGCCTCGGCGCAGCAGACCGTGCTGCATGGCTCGGCGGCGGAAGAGATCAAGTTCAGCTACGTGATGGACAGCGGCCAGCAGGCCGGCAAGAAGCTGATCCGCAAGCATCCCTTCGAAGGGATCATCCCGAACATGGCGCGGCGTTACCGCGAGACCGATTCGGCGATGGTGCGCGAAGATCTCTCGCGCTTTCGCAACATGCAGCCCTGCCCCGACTGCGACGGCACGCGCCTCAAGCCCGAAGCCCGCAACGTGTTCCTGGTCGACGAGTCCGGCCCCGAGCCGCAGCGCATGGCGATCTACGAGATCAGCCGCGTGACGCTGCGCGAGAGCCTGGCCTATTTCCAGGGCCTCAAGCTGCGCGGCGCCAAGGCCGAGATCGCCGACAAGGTGGTGCGCGAGATCGGCCTTCGGCTCAAGTTCCTCAACGACGTCGGCCTCAATTACCTGAGCCTGGACCGCAGCGCCGAGACGCTCTCGGGCGGCGAAGCGCAGCGCATCCGGCTGGCTTCGCAGATCGGCTCCGGCCTCACCGGCGTGATGTACGTGCTCGACGAGCCGAGCATCGGGCTGCACCAGCGCGACAACGACCGGCTGATCGGCACGCTGCGGCATCTGCGCGACATCGGCAACAGCGTGATCGTGGTCGAGCACGACGAGGACATGATCCATGCGGCCGACCACGTGATCGACATGGGTCCGGGCGCCGGCGTGCACGGCGGCCAGGTGATGGCGCAGGGCAGCTATGCCGAGGTCGCAGCCCATCCCGATTCGCTGACCGGCCAATACCTCTCGGGCGCGAAGAAGATCGCGGTGCCGGCGCGCCGCACGCCCTGGCTGCCGGTGGTCGCGAAACCCGCGTTCAACGAGGGCAAGAAGGCCTCGCGCTTTCCGCAGAGCCCCGCGGCCGAGCGGCGCGCCGCGCGCGAGGCCGCGCACCTGGCCTCGCAGACCGACCTGCAGGAGATCCGCGTCATCGGTGCCAGCGGCAACAACCTCAAGGACGTCAACGTCGCGTTCCCGGTCGGCCTGCTGACCTGCGTGACCGGCGTCTCGGGCTCGGGCAAGTCGACGCTGGTCAACGACACGCTCTACAGCGCGGTCGCGCGCACGCTCTACCGCGCGCACGAGGAGCCGGCCGCGCACGAGGCGATCGAAGGCATCGAGTATTTCGACAAGGTCATCAACGTCGACCAGTCGCCGATCGGCCGCACGCCGCGCAGCAACCCGGCCACCTACACCGGCCTGTTCACGCCGATCCGCGAGCTGATGGCCGAGACCCACACCGCGCGTGAACGCGGCTACGGGCCGGGGCGCTTCAGCTTCAACGTGGCCGGCGGCCGCTGCGAGGCCTGCCAGGGCGACGGCGTGGTGAAGGTCGAGATGCATTTCCTGCCCGACGTCTACGTGCCCTGCGAGGTGTGCCACGGCCAGCGCTACAACCGCGAGACGCTGGAGGTCCAGTACAAGGGCCGCAACATCGCGCAGATCCTCGACATGACGGTCGAGACCGCGCACGATTTCCTGAAGGCCGTGCCGACCATCGAGCGCAAGCTGCGCACGCTGCTGGATGTCGGCCTGAGCTACATCAAGCTGGGCCAGGCCGCGACCACGCTGTCGGGCGGCGAGGCGCAGCGCGTCAAGCTCGCGCTGGAACTCAGCAAGCGCGACACCGGCCGCACGCTCTACATCCTCGACGAGCCGACCACCGGCCTGCACTTCGCTGACATCGAGCTGCTGCTGAAGGTGCTGCACCAGCTGCGCGATGCGGGCAACACCATCGTGGTGATCGAGCACAACCTCGACGTCATCAAGACCGCCGACTGGGTCATCGACATGGGCCCCGAAGGCGGCGCCGGCGGCGGCACGGTGGTGGGCGTCGGCACGCCGGAAGCCATCGCGGCCACCGAGGCGAGCCACACGGGGCGCTATCTGAAGCGGCTGCTGCCGGCCTGAGACTCGCCGGCGCTGCTCTTGCACACGATCGGCGCCTGCTCCGGAGAAGGAAGGCGCTGCGGGATGACGACCATCGCCACCGCGCTCGCCACACCGGCAACGGTGATCGCGATCGCCACCAGCGCATCGCGCAGCTCGGTGCGGGCGTCGGGATGCGACGGCTCGGCCGCATCGGTCCGCGGCGCTTCCGGATGAATGGATGTCATGAGCGTCTCCTGCCTCACCACTCGTCACGGATGCGCGGCCACTCGGCGGCAGCGCGATGCGAAAGGCCGATGTCGCGCAGCGTGCGTTCATCGATCGAACGCAGGTCGCGCCGGGCAAGGGCACGCCGATGCAGCGCAACCCACGCGTCCGAGAGGCGACGCCATGCGCGCGCAGGCCATTCGAATTCGAGTGCCGATGGAAGGGTGCGAGCGATACGGTTCAATGAAGAGGACATTTCATTCTCCTGACGCGGACCGGGCCGCAACATGGATGGGCTTCGATGCGATCACGATAGGGATCGCGGGCAGGCGGCGCACTCCGGGTCTTGGGTTCGAATCCACGCGGCCGGGCAGCCGGATCGGACGGCGAACCTGTTCGATGGCATGGAGCAAAGTCAGGTGCAGCACGTCGCGCTGCGCATGGCTGCCGCCCAGGCGATGGACCCAGGCCGGCAGGCCGGCGAGCAGGTTGATCGCGCGCGCGTGGTCGCCGCGGCCGAAGGCCATCAGCGCGCGGCAGGCCGGCAAGCCCAGCAGGCGCGTGGTCTTGCCGTGACGCGTCGGCAACGATTCGCGGACCGCCAGGAAACGCTCCATGCGCCGTGCGCTGGCCTCGTCACCCGCGCCGACGAAGGCCAGCATCGCGTGCAGATCGGTGAAGCTGCAGAACGCATCGTCGATGCGCGGCGACCAGGCCTGCGCGAGTTCTTCCCAGCGCACACCCACGTCGTGGCCGCGAAGCTGCAGACGCCACAGCAGCGCGGACGCATCGATGAGATCGGCGACCCCGCCGGGCCGGCCGGGCCTCACGCGCTGGTCGTAGATCGCCAGCGCATCGTCGACGCGGCCCACCTCGATCAGGAACAACGCCAGGTGCCACCAGCAATGCGTGGCGACGACGCTGTCCTCGGACCAGCAGGCCCGGTGCGCGTCCATCCAGCGCACGCCCGCAGCGGCACGGCCGGTCATCTCGAAGACATGCGCCATCACGTGGTGCGCCCGCGCGTCGAGCGGGTTCGATGCCAGCGCCGCACGGGCGACGCTTTCGGCACCTTCGCAGTCTCCGCACTCCACGAGACCGAAGGCGTGCATCGACAGCACCGCGTGGTGGCCGGGCATGCCGTCCGACCAGGCCGGCAGCACCTCCGCGAGGCGGCGGCTCAGGCGCTCGGTGTCGCCGGTCAGGTAGTCGAAGGCATGCGCCGCATGCAGCGCCAACGCATCGTGCGGATGCTGGCGCAACAGCTCCGCCAGCGTCTCGCGCGCGAAGTCGTAGTCGTCCGCCAGCACACCGGCGATCGCCGCCAGGTGGGTGGCCTCGCGCTCGTTGGCCGGAAGGACGGCCGCGTGCTCCAGCACCGCCTGTGCCGAGCGCACACGCTTCGGATCGCGGCTGCACAACAGCGTGTAGGCCTGCAGGATGTGCGGCATCACGAACGCCGGCGCCTGCGCCATCGCCTGCTCGAGCGGCGTGCTGGCGCCGCTGCGCCAGGCCAGCGTCGCGGCCAGCGCGCTTTCGTACAACGCCAGTGCGGCCGGCGTGGCGCCCGTGATGGCGAGGCCACGCGAATCGAGTTCGCTCATGACGCGACCTCCCGCTGCGCGCCACCCGCCGGCACGATGTTCAGGTTCATGCGGAACAGGTTGCCCGGGTCGTAGCGCTGCTTGAGCGCCTGCAGGCGCGGGTAGTTGCTGCCGTAGCTCGCGGCCACGCGCTCGGCCTCGTCCTCGGTCAGGAAGTTGACGTAGCCGCTGCCGGTCGCGTGCGGCGCGGCGTCCTCGAAGGCCTGGCGCGCCCAGGCGCGCACCCGCTCGTCGTCCCGTGCATCGGACCAGCGGCCGTGCACGTTCATGATGAAGCGCACGTCGCGGCCGACGAAGGCCGTGGCCGCCGGATCGACGCGCGACATCGCACCGCCCAGTTGGGCCACGAAGACCTCGCACTCGGGTCCGGGCAGATGCGCCGCGGCGGCCATGATGACGTCGAGCGCCGCATCGCTCAGTGCGCTGAAGTTGTTGGACTTCCAGTAGTTGCGGCCGCCCGGCGTGAGCAGCGGATCGAAAGCGCCCTGGAAAGCCGCATACGGTGTCGGCCCGAGATGCGATGCCAGCGGCGTGCCGAACTGCAGCACCGGCGCCGCGGCGCGTTCGCCTTGCGCGATGTCGCCGCTGTAGACCAGCGGGAAGATCACGACCTCGGTGCCATGCGCCGACGCCGGAATGAAGGGCAGTGGCGGCGCCTTGCGCATCACCGTCCACACGCTCAGTTCCTCGGGCGCGCCGGCGCTGAAGTCGCGCCATGCGCGCAGCACCTGCCGCGCCTGTGCGAACGGATAGACCACCAGACCGGCGTAGACCTCGGGCCCGACCGGATGCAGTTGCAGCTCGAACGAGGTGACGACACCGAAGTTGCCGCCGCCGCCGCGCAAGGCCCAGAACAGATCGGGCTGCGCGCTCGGCGAGACCGCGTGCTCGGCGCCATCGGCCGTCACCACCGTGGCGCTCAGCAGGTTGTCGATGGTCATGCCGTGGCGGCGGCTCAGCCAGCCGAAGCCGCCGCCGAGCGTGAGGCCGGCCGCGCCGGTGGTCGAGTTGATGCCCAGCGGCGTGGCCAGACCATGGGCCTGCGCTTCGCGATCGACATCGCGCAGCAGGGCGCCCGGGCCGACACGCGCGGTATGGGCCGCGGCGTCGATGCTGACGGCGGACATGCCCGACAGGTCCAGCATCAGGCCACCCTCCGCCACCGCATTCCCGGCGATGTGATGGCCCCCGCCGCGCACGCTCAGGAGCATGCGATGGGTCGCGGCGAAGCGCACGCCGGCCTGGACATCGCCGGTGCTCAGGCAGCGCGCGATCAATGCGGGATGGCGGTCGACGGTGGCGTTCCAGACCCGGCGCGCTTCGTCGTAGGCCAGGTCGCCGCGGCGCAGCAGGCCGCCGCTGATCTTCAGCGCGAAGGTGTCGACGACGGATTGCGGGACTTGCTGGGCCTTCTTTTCCAGCGTAAGGTAAGACAGCGATTGCATGGTGTGCTCCTCGGTGAAAGTGGTTTCGGGACGGAATCGATTCTGAAAAGCACGTGCGTTCGCCTTGCATCAGCGGCGCGCCTTTCTTGTTTCGTTTGTTTCACGCGCTGCCTGCGCCGTGCACGACGGCCCCGTATCGATCTACCCTTTCAAGTCACCAGGGAGAGTGAGCGAGGAAGAGGAGGGTTCATGAACCCGAAGGCCCAGATCCTGGTCGTGGACGACGAGCAGGAGATCCGCGAAGTCATCGTCGAGTACTTCGTATCGCATGGCTATGACGCCATCGGTGCCGCCAGCGCCGACGCCGCGCGATCGCTCGCGGCCGAGCATCTGATCGATCTGGCGCTGGTGGACATCCACATGCCCGGCGAGGACGGCCTGAGCCTGGCGCGCCATCTGCGCGAGCGCTACGCGCAGGTCGCGATCGTGATGCTGACCTCGGCCGACACGGTGGTGGACCGCATCGTGGGCCTGGAGATGGGCGCCGACGATTACGTGTCCAAGCCCTTCGATCCGCGCGAGTTGCTCGCGCGCGTCCGCAGCGTGCTGCGCCGCACTTCACTGTCACGCCGCGCCGAGCTGGGCGCCGAGCGCGTGCGGATCGGCCGCTGCGTGCTCGATCTGGCAGCGCATCGCCTCACGGACCCGGAAGGGGCCGAAGTGCCGATGTCGCCGCTCGAGTTCGACCTGCTGAAGGCGCTGGCCGAACATCCGAACCGCCCGCTCTCGCGCGAACGGATCCTGGATTCGACCGGGCAGCGCGAATGGGCACCGTTCGACCGCAGCGTGGACCTGCGCATCATGCGTCTGCGCAAGAAGGTCGAGCCGGATCCCGAGCATCCGAAGTACATCCGCACGATGCGCAACGCCGGCTATGTCTTCCTGCCGAACGGGGAGTGAACACCATGAAGACCTGGCTGCGCCGCACACTGCTTTCGTGCGCACTCGCAGGCATCGCGCTCATGTTGGCGGGCTGCGTGCGCGAGCCCGAACCCGCGCTGCGCATCGGCACCAACGTATGGATCGGCAGCGAACCGCTCTACCTGGCGCGAGAGCTCGGGTACCTGCCGCCCAAGACGGTCCAGCTGCTGGAGTACCCGTCGGCCAGCGAAGTCCTGCGCGCGTTTCGCAACCAGGCCATCGACGGCATGGTGATCAGCCTGGACGAGCTGTTCGGGCTCGCGGTGGAAGGCATGATGCCGCGCGCGATTCTGGTGGTCGATGTGTCGAACGGTGCCGATGCGATCGTGGGCCGCGCCGGCATGAAAACGATGAAGGACCTGCAGGGCAAGCGCGTCGCGGTGGAGAGCGGCGCGCTCGGCGCGTTCGTGCTGAGCCGGGCGCTGGCGCTCAACGGCATGCAGGCGAGCGATATCACGGTCGTGCAGATGGAATCGAACGAGCAGCCCAGCGCCTTCGGGAAAGGGCAGGTGGATGGCGCGGTGACCTTCGATCCGTACCGCGCCCAATTGCTTCAGAACGGCGGCGCGACGCTCTTCGACAGCACCCGGATCCCGGGCGAGATCGTCGACATGGTGGTGGTGCGGCAGAGCGTGCTCGACAAGCAATCCAAGACCGTGCAGACGCTGCTGGTCGGCTGGTTCAAGGCCATCGACTACCTGCAGCGTGAGCCCGCCGACGCGGCCCGGCGGATGGGCATCCGGCAGCAGACCACGGGCGAGCAGTATCTCGCGGGCCTGCGTGGCCTGCACATCCCGTCGCGCGAGGAGAACCTGAAGATGATCGGCGGCGCGGCACCGGAGCTGGTACCGGCCGGACGCCGGCTCATGGACCTGATGCTGCAGGCGAAGCTGCTGCCCGTCGGTTTGAAGATCGAGGAAGTGCTGGCACCCGCGCCGCTGGAAGGCCTGCCGCCGTGAAGCTGCGCGTGTCGACCTCGCTCAAGTTCACGGTGCCGCTGATCCTGCTCGGCTTCGCCGCGGCACTGAGCACTTTCATTCTTCTCTACCACGTCCCCCAGGCCGAGCGCGCCACCGAGGATCGCAGCCGCGAGCGGATCACGCAGGAGATGTCGCGCCTGCAGAGCACGCTGGAGTACCTCTCGCTCAAGGGCGACCTGGTCACCGCGCAGCACGAGATCGCGGTGCTGGCGCACAACCATGACATCGTCTTCGCGGTGCTGACGAACGAACACAACATCGTCGTCGCCGCGACGCGAAGAGCATGGCTCGGCAGGCCGGTCGCGGAGGTCCTGCCGGCCTTCGATTTCGGCCAGGCCGCGGGCGCCATCCGCGAGCATCGCGCGCGAGTGACGCAGGACCCGACCGGCACCGAGCTGCTCGCCTACGCCGGCATCCTGATGGGAAGCCCCGGGCGCGCGGAGTTGCGTCCTTCGCAACGCGGCAGCCTGTTCCTGGCCTCCGACCTCGCGGGGCCCAGGGCCGAGGCGCGCGCGCAGGTCATTCAGCAGTCGCTCTATTGGGGAGGATGCGTGACCGCATTGGCCTTGACCATGTGGCTCGTGTTTCACTTCCTGCTGACCCGCCGCACCGCGCGGCTGGTGCATGCCGCAGAGCAGCTCGCCGCCGGCAACCTGTCGGCACGCAGCCGCCTGCGTGGCAACGACGAACTGGGCCGGCTGAGTCGCGCCTTCGATGCGATGGCAGAGAAAGTCGCCGACACGCAGACCCGATTGCACCACGACATCGCCGCGAGGGCGCGCGTGCAGCAGGCGCTGCAGAACAGCGAAGCCCGGCTGCAGCAGATCCTCAACAACACGACCTCGGTCGTCTCGGTCAAGGACACGCGGGGTCGGTTCCTGTTCGTCAATCGGCAATGGGAACATCTGTTCCATCTGCGGCAGGCCGAGGTGCTCGGCCGCACCGTCGACGAGGTGCTGCCGGAGATCAGCGCCCAGGCCCTGCGAACGAACGACCTGGCGGTGCTGGAGCGGAACGGCCCGATCGAGTTCGAGGAGACCGCGCCGCTCGACGACGGCCTGCACACCTACATCTCGATCAAGTTCCCGCTGCACGACGCCGGCGGCACGGCCTACGCGGTGTGCGCCATCTCCACCGACATCACCGAGAAGAAGCGATCCGCGGAGGAGCTGGCACGGCAGCGCGAAGCCCTCTATCAACGCGAGAAGCTGGCCGCGCTCGGTTCACTGCTGGCCGGCGTGGCGCACGAGCTCAACAACCCGCTGGCGGTGGTGGTGGCGCGCGCGGTGCTGCTGGAGGAACAGGGCGATGCCGGCGCGCGGGCGATGGCGACCAAGATCCGCGTCGCGGCGGAGCGATGCGCCCGCATCGTGCGCACCTTCCTCGGCATGGCCCGCCAGCAACCGCCCGAACGCGGGCCGGTGGCGATGAACGACGTGGTGAGCGCGGCCCTGGACATGGCCGCGTATGCGATGCGCACGAGCGGCGTCGAGGTGGTGCTCGATCCGTGCGACGACCTTCCGCCGATCCTCGCCGATGCCGACCAGCTGCACCAGGTGCTGCTCAACCTGCTCATCAACGCGCAGCAGGCCTTGCAGAACCAGCCCGGGCCGCGCCGCGTCCTGCTGCGCACGCGCCACGATCGAGCGGCCGGGCGGGTCTGCGTCACGGTCTCGGACAACGGGCCCGGCATTCCGGAGCCGCTGCGTGTCCGCGTGTTCGAACCTTACTTCACCACCAAGCCCACGGGCATCGGCACCGGCGTGGGACTGGCCGTCAGCCTCGGCATCGTCGAGGCGCATGGGGGCGAACTCACGGTCGAGTGTCCGCCGGGCGGCGGCGCCGTGTTCACCATGGCGCTGCCCGTCGGCCCTGCGCACGCGAGCGGCATCGGTGCTGTGCCCTCACCCACCGCGAAAGCGAAATTGCGCAGGATCCTGATCGTCGATGACGAGACGGAGATCCGCGAGACGCTGGCCCAGATTCTGATCGGCGCGCAGCACTGCGTTGTCGCCGTCGAATCCGCGCACGACGCGCTGGAACGCATGGCGCACGAGCACTACGACGTGATCCTCACCGACATGCGCATGCCCGATCTCGATGGGCGCGGCCTGTACAGGGAGATCGAGCGCCGCTGGCCGCGGCAGGCCGAGCGTGTCGTGTTCGTGACCGGCGACACCTTGTCCGCGGCACTGAACGACTTCGTCCAGGACAGCGGCCGGCCGGTGATCGAGAAGCCCTTCCTGCCGAGCGACGTGCGTCGCGTTGTGGCCGAAGTGGCGGCTGTCGAGAATTGTTGATCGAATCGTCGCGTTGCAGCTATCGCAAGCGCGGTGCAGCGACCGGCGCGCGCACAGGCAGCCTGACGTTCCAGGCCACGAGCACCACGCCCAGCAGGCCGATCAGCCCGATGCCGGGCGCGCCCACGTCGATCGCGGCGCGCAGCCCCCACGCGGTGGCCGAGATGCCGAGCGCCATGGCGATCGCGCCCATCAGCAAATAGCCGATCAGGAAGATCGCCGACAGCGTGCCGGCGCGGTGGGCGGGCGACGCACTGGCATTGATCATCGTCAGGCCGCCGCGGAACTGCAGGCTGTAGGCTGCGCCGCCGAACGCGAGGCCGACCAGGAAGACCGGCAGCGAATGGTCGTTGGCCGACAGTGCGAGCAGCCCCATGCCGGCCGCGGATGAAAGCCCACCGAGCACGATGCTCGTGTTGGCCGAGAGGCGCTTCGCTGCAAGCGTCACCGCGCCGGTGACGGTTGCGAAGAGCGCGATGGCCGCGCCGTTGACGAGCGCGTTGGCGGAGCCGATGAGGTCGTGCGCGACCTGCGTACCGAGCGACAGGAACAGCGCGCCCAACGCATAGCCGCCCGTCACGGCGACCGCGGAAATCGCGAAGGGCCAGCGGATGCTCTTGGGCACGCTCACGGCGCCCGGCCGCCAGCGCGCGGCACCGTCGGTCGCGGCATGCCGCGGCAGGAACCAGGTGGCGCCGAACAGCGCGGCAAGCACCGCGAAGAGCACCCAGAAATTCAGATGGGTCGGGAACGGCGCGTACTGGATCAGCCCGCCGCCGATCAGCGTTGCGGCCGCGAGCCCGACCGCGGTCGCGATGGTCGCGACCGCATTGGCTCGTTCCGACTGACCGGCCGCGCTGAACTCCACCAGCGCCGCGGTGGCCGGACTGGTCGACAGGCCGACGCCGACGCCCATGAAGAAGCGCCCGACGAAGATCCACGCCACGCTCGGCGCGGCAGCGAACAGCAACACGCCCAGCAGCGAAGCGGCGAGGCCGAGCAGCATCGTCGCGCGGCGCCCGATCTGGTCCGACAGGTTGCCGAACAGCAGCAACGCCGCCACCACCGTGATCGGATAGACGGCGAAGATCGAGGTGATCACCGTCGGCGTCAGATGCCATTGCGCGGCGTAGAGCGGATAGGTGCACGCGGGCGCAGCGCTGGTCCAGAGGGTGTGGCCGACGACGGCGGCCGAGACCCAGAAGCTGGCCCGGCGGCCGAGGGTGAACGAGGCGCCGGCAGTGGCGAGGGTTGTCATGGTCTGGGTTCCTTGGTCGGCGCTCACAGCGCCGTCTTGCCGCCGTTGACGCCGACGATCTGGCCGGTGATGAAACCTGCCTTGTCGGAGGCGAGGAAAACGATGGTCTGCGCGATTTCCTCGGGCTTGCCGGCGCGCTTGGCGGGCACGCCCGCGATCAGGTTCGCCAACCGGTCGGCATTGCCGGTGAAGCGGTTCAGCATGTCGGTGTCCACCGGGCCGGGCGCGACCGCATTCACGCGCACGCCCGCGGCCGCGCCTTCGAGCGCCGCGGACTTGGTCAGGCCCTCGACCGCGTGCTTGCTGGCGACGTAGAGCGACGCGCCCGCGACACCACGGCTGCCCATGGTCGACGAGAGGTTGATGATGCTGCCGCTCTGCTGCGCCAGCATCACACGCAGCTCGTGCTTGAGGCTCAGCAGCGTGCCGAGCACGTTGGTGTCGAAGGTGGCGGCATAGGTCTCGGCGGATTGCGCCGTCAGCGCGCCGGGAGTGCCTTCGGTGCCGGCGTTGTTGATCGCCACGTCGAGCCGGCCGAAGCGCGCCACCGTGCGGTCGACGAGCTGCTGGACTTCAGCCTCCAAGCGCACGTCGACGCGCACGAACTCGGCCTCGTTGCCGAGCGCGCGCAACTCGGCGGCGAGCGCCTCGCCGGCTCCCTCGCGGCGGCCCGAGACGACGAGGCGGGCGCCCTCGCGCGCAAAGGCCAGTGCGGTGGCACGGCCGATGCCCGTGAGAGCGCCGGTGATGAGGACGACGGGAGCGGACATGGTGATTTCCTTCGCGGGATCGTTGCGGCTTGGGCTGCCGGTTTGGGCTCTTAATATGGACGACCGTATTAAATAAGTCAAGCTCGAATCACAGACTTTTACGGAACGGATTCGGCTGGGGGCAAGACCGGCAGCGCCGGTCGAACGATCCGGCAGCGGCGGTCGGCTTCCCGGATCAGCCGCAGTCGGCCAACGGCTCGGCCGAGCCGGTGCGGCGCAGCACCATCGTGAACAGGATTTCCTTGAAGCGCTCCAGCGGCACCGTGCTGCGCTCGGCCTTGGAGAGCAGGTTGGCGCCCTGCATCGACGACACGATGAAGGCCGCCACCTCGTCGCAGTCGAGGCCGGGCGAAAGCTCACCAGCCTTGACAGCCGCGCGCAAACAGTAAGCGAGCGCCAACCTCACCTCGCCGAACACCTCGAGCAGGCGCTGCCGGATCCGCTCGCTGTGGTCGGAGGCCTCGGCGGTGAAGTTGCCGTACAGGCAGCCGTTGCGCATCTGGTCGCGGTTCAGCCGGTCCTTGGCGGCGTCGATGTAGGCGCGCAGGCGCTGCAGCGGCGGCAGGGCGTCGTTGCGCAGCGTCTGCTGAATCGTCTCGGCGTTGCGGGAGCGGTAGAGCTCGATCACCTCGAGGCCGAAGGCCTCCTTCGACTCGAAGTGGTTGGTGAACGAGCCCTGCGGCACCCCGGCCGCCCGCACGATGTCGCGCACGCTGGCATTGGCAAAGCCATGCGCATGGACGACCTTGAGGCCTTCCGTGAGGATCTTTTCTCGGTGGGAATGCTTGGGCATGAAATCAATATAGCCGTCCGTATTGGATTGTCAAGCGGGGCCTGGCGCCATCAGACCATGACCCCACAGGTCATCGACCCCGCGCGGCCTCTGGGCGACAGTGGACCCAAGCCGGCACCGCAGGGGTTCCGGCGGCAACCAGAAAAAGCACCCTCATGACGAACGGTTTCGACATCCTCCCCCTCGCCGTCGGCCTCCTGATCGGCATCGCCGCCTTGGGTTCCTGCATCGGCATCGGCATCGTCGGTTCGCGGCTGCTCGAAGGCACCGCGCGGCAGCCGGAGCTCAAGGACACGCTGCAGACGCTGTTCTTCCTGATCGCCGGCGTGACCGACGGCGCCTTCATCATCGCGACCGGCATCGGCCTGTGGTTCGCGACGGCCAACCCCTTCAAGGGCTGACGAGCCGCAGGCGCGTCACGTCAGCTCACATCGATGGAACGATCAGCGCATGCCGATGCGCGCATCGCCGAACAGCGCCTTCAGCTCGCGCGGCTGCGAGCGCCAGTACTGGGGCGGCGCCTCGACCTGCCCGCCGAGCTCGGCCGCCGCGCGCCAGGGCCAGTGCGGCTCGAACAGGATCGCGCGGCCGAGCGCCACCATGTCGGCGCGCCCTTCGGCCACGATCGCCTCGGCCTGCTTCGGCTCGGTGATGAGCCCGACCGCGATGGTCGGCAGCCCCACCTCGGCCTTGATGCGCTCGGCCAGCGCCACCTGGTAGCCCGGTCCGAGCGGAATCTTCTGCAGCGGCGACACGCCGCCCGAGGACGCATCGATGAAAGCACAGCCGCGCGCGGCCAGCGCGCGCCCGAAGGCCACCGTCTGCTCGATGTCCCATCCACCCTCGACCCAGTCGGTGCCCGAGATGCGCACGCCGACCGGGATGCGCTCCGGCACGACCGCGCGCACCGCGTCGAACACTTCCAACGGAAAGCGCATGCGGTTCTCCAGCGAACCGCCATAGGCATCGGCGCGCTGGTTGGCGATCGGCGACAGGAACTCGTGCAGCAGATAGCCGTGCGCCCCATGCAGTTCGATCGCGTCGATACCGAGCGCCACCGCGCGCTGCGCTGCGCGCGCGAAGGCCGCCTTGATGCGCGCGAGGCCGGCCGCATCGAGCGCGAGCGGTACGGGCTCGCCCGGCGCATGCGGCAGCGCGGATGACGCGACCGTCTGCCATGCACCTTCATCGGGCGCGAGGCACTGGCCGCCATCCCAGGGCGTGTGGCTGGAGGCCTTGCGGCCTGCGTGGCCGAGTTGGAGCGCGACGGGGATGTGCGAATGGCGGCGGATCGCTGCCAGCACGCGGGCCAGCGCGGCTTCGTTGTCGTCCGAATAGAGGCCGAGGTCGCCGAGGGTGATGCGGCCGATGGCTTCGACGGCGGTGGCTTCGATGACCAGCAGGCCTGCGCCGGAGAGCGCGAGCTGGCCCAAATGGATCATGTGCCAGTCGGTGGCGCTGCCCTCCTCGGCGGAGTATTGGCACATGGGGGAGACCATGATGCGGTTGCGGAGGGGCAGCGGGCCGAGGCGATGCGGGGTGAAGAGGGCGCTCATGGAGTGGGCTTGGTGGGGAAGGAGGATTTATATCGAGGGTTCGTGGGGTGTGCTTGCGAAGGGGCATGGGGGCGGTAAGCACCGATTCCACGATAAAATCCGAGTGATAACTCGCATTGCTCATTCCCTTTTGGAACGTCGACATGACACGCAGGGCACTGACAAAACCCAGGAAGCACGCCTCTCAAGAGAGATCGCGCGCGACGGTCGACGCGCTGGTTGAAGCGACAAGTCGCATTTTGGTCAAGGAGGGCTACGACAAGGCCAGTACCAATCGGATCGCCGCGGAAGCGGGCGTGAGCATTGGCTCGCTCTACCAGTACTACCCCAGCAAAGAGGCACTCGTTGCGGCCGTCATCGATCGCCACAATCAGGACATTGCGCGAATCGTCCGTGCCGCCATGGAGGAAGTCGCCTCGCAGCCGGTCGAGAAGGCGGTGCGCAGGCTTGTCGCCGTGGCCATCGAGGCGCATCGCATCGACCCCAAGCTGCATCGCGTCCTTGCAGAGCAGATCCCGCGCACGGGACGCCTTGAGAATGCAGCAGGCTTCAATCGTGAAAGCCATTCCTTTTTCGTGACCTATCTCAAGACTCACCGTGCCGAACTCCGCGTGACCGACTTCGAACTTGCGGCCTTTGTGTGTGTGACGGCCATCGAAGCGCTGGCCCATACTGCCGTGCTGCACCGCGCTGAAATGCTCTCGGATAAGGCGTTGAGAACGCTTGGCGACGAGACTGCGCGCCTCGTGGTCGGTTATCTGCAATAGTCGTGCTCCCCGGAAGAACCACGCTGCTTCAAATATCACTGCGCTGCCACAGGCTTCCTCTGGAGAGACGATCAGCTTTCCATCCGGCGTATCGATCATCCGTTGCCAGTGCAAGACTTCGGATATGGGCTGACCTTGGGCGATATAGGCTTCGCGCACTTTCTCGATGTCGTCGGTACCGAGATGCATGATGTGCCGGCCTGTTGCGAGATCACATCATCAAGCTGCGCGGTGATCAGACTTGCTTCCTCTCGAGGCTTTCGCACCCAGTAATCTTTCTGTAGACGCCCTGAGCGATCAACTGGTGATCCTGCGTCAATTCCAGGGTCACGGACCCATTCTTCCCGAGGTCCGCATGCGAACGCCAGAAAAGCCATATGCCCGCTGCCATGAGAGCGGTGCCGGGCCAGATCGAGAATGCCGGGAGGTGGTAGTTCGCCGAGCTGAAAGCGGGCGAAGCGGCGACCACCAGCGGGATCCCGACCTGGCACAAGCCGACGAACACCACCAGCGACTCATCCACGATGGTGGCATTGCTTATCGACCTTTCACTCGACGGCAACCTGAGCTTGAACGCTGTGCGTACAGCCACATAGGCGGATATGCCCATGAAGAAGACGATGATTGAAAGTGTGGACGGCATGGTTGATTGTCTTTGCGTATGAATCTGCGCATCGCATTCAGGTCGAGGCTTCGAGAAAGTCCGTGATTCCATCCCGGCTCGGGGTGATGCCTTTCAATTGAAGAACGGCGCCGGCATTGCCTCGGTGATAGTTTCCGTGCAGGCATACATGCAGAATGATTTCACCTCGCGTCATGCGGGCGGGCTTTCCGCTGGTGAAGACGAAGTCGATCGGCTGCTCAAAATCGTTCTCTTCAAGGCTACTCACATAAGAGACGTACCAGTCGTCGACTTCCCGCGTGCTATTCGCGAGTGTCTGAAGTTCCGGCATCTCTTCAGACCGCGCCGCGCGAAACGCATGAGGCAGTCCTTGCAGGTGATGCTGGAAGATTCTGTCGACCACGTGGATATGGTCCAGGATGCGAAACATGATGGAAGCATCCTCCGGGCTCAGTTGACCGAAATTCCGGTTCGCCGCTTCATAGAGGCCGCTGTCGGCCCATCGCTTCATGGCAACAAGCTGTGCGTAAGGTTGACGGAGCACGAGAGGTGCTCCTGCGTGATGGGGTCCCGCTCCACGGATCTGTCCTGTCGATGAAATTTTCCCGACGCTCATAGCTACTCCCGTTCAAGTGCGTTGTGTGTAGAAATAATACGAGCGACCGCTCGTATTTTCTACTCGCATTCGGAACACCGGCATGGCGCGCGAGCCACCTGACGAGACACGCAAGCATGCCTCTCACAGCTCGCATTTCGGTCTGCAAGACGATCATCGGCGCGATTGAACAGTTCGAGGAAACACGCCTGCTCGATGTCGCGATGAACCGCGCCACGCTGTGGCTCGGGCCCTCTTCGCGATGGGCAACGCCACTGATCGAGCGCGTGCGAGCGCAATTGAAGCAGTTGCAGGTGGAGTGGTCGGACATGGGCTGACCTGGCCAACGATCATGAGGATCTTGAAGAGTCGACTCGACGCGGTCTCACCGCCGCAGTCCCGCACACCCCCTTGCCGGGTCGATACCGCGCTGCTGCGGCGCCAGCCGGCACAGCAGCGAGTTGGTCGCGAAGGCGAGCATGGCGGCAGCGGTGAGCAGGATGACCTGCCCTCCGGGCTGGTTGTCGGATGCGTTGCGAACCTCAGGCATGGGCCGCCACCACGACCAGCGCCCAGCCCAGCAGCGCGACGCCCAGCGGCGCGCTCAGGCGCCGGCCCCAGGGCATGTTCTTCTCGATCGCCATCACGGCGGCCAGCACCAGCATCCAGCCCAGGCTGCCGGTGCCGAAGGCGAACATCAGCAGCATCAGCGCCCAGCAGCATCCCACGCAATACAGGCCATGGTGCGCGCCCAGCAGGAAGGCCTGGCGCGCGGGCGCCGGGCCGTGCCAGCGGGCGATCACGAAGCCCAGAGGCGTGCGGCATTTGTCGAGGCACCGGTACTTGAGCCGGCTGAACTGGAAGGCGCCGGCCAGCGCGATGACGGCCGCGCCGATCAGCCAGCCATGCCAGGCCAGCGTGGGTGATTTCGCGAGCACGGACAGCAGCGCCGTGTGCAGCCCATGGGCCAGCAGCCCGAAGGCGCCCCACGCCGCCATGTAGCCGAGACCGAGCAGCAGCATCAGGCGGCGATGGTCCGCGCGCCGCGCGGTCATCCGGTCGAACACGTCGAACAGGGGCAAGGTGGTGGGCAGCATCATGGCAGCGGTCATCAGTACCCAGGCAAGGGCATAGAGCAATCCGGGCAGCCACCATTCGCCGGCGGGCAGGGCGCGGCACAGGAAGGCGGCCGGGCCTGAGGCCATCCAGTCCCCGTGCTCGAGGTAGCGTCCCCAGGGGCTGCGCGCCCAGGCCCACAGCACCACCCACGCCAGCACGACCAGCGCAGCCAGCAGCGGCAGAAACACTCGGCGGTGGCGCGCGGGGCCGGCCAGCGGTACCGCACGCGCGGCGGCGGGCATGGCGGGGCGCTCAAGCGTCGAACACGAAGGTGCTTTGCAGCGCGTTGTGGTTCTTGATGTCCAGGTCGATGCCCAGGGCGGCGTTCTTCGAGCGGTAGGTCGGCGCCTTGCCGACGAAGACCGGCGCGCCCGGCACGGTCGAGAACACGGTGTCGGACAGCACGGTCTGGCCGCCGGTCGCGCCGCGGTAGGGCTCCAGTTCGGCGTAGTAGTCGCTGCCGATCGACAGCTTGCCGCTGCCCTCGTTCACGTGAAAGTCGATCTTGGCGCGCTCCACCGACACCACGGTGCCGATCAGCTTGGCGAGATCGGCGATCGGCCCGCCGGCCTGGCCGGTGTAGACCTTGAGCAGCATCTCTTCCTGCTCCTTGGAGGCGTTGTCGTCCACGAAGATCGCGGCCGTCCAGTTGCCCTGCAGGATGTTGCCGGGCACATGGGCCACGGCGGCGATGGTGTTGCCGCCGACGTCGAGGCCATCGACCGTGCCCTTGTCGATGCGCCAGGCGACGATGGTGTCGCAGGTCCCGTTGTCCGGATCCTCTCCGATCCAGCACGGACACAGGACATTGCAGTTGCAGACCTCCAGCAGACGACCTTCCAGGTGATAGCTCATAGCAAGCTCCTTGTGCGTTGAATGGCCAGCCTCACTGACTCGGAACTTGTCGCCGCGGCTGAGGCGGCAAGGAGAAAAATGCTACGCCGCCGCGCGGGGCGCGTCCATGTGCCAGATGGCCGAGGCCCCCGGGGCCTGCTGCGAACCGGCGGCACGGACCGTTCGACCTGGCCGTCCGAGGGGACGGGCGCGGCGGCAGGCGGCGAGAAATGGGCAAACCATTGAATTCAAGGATTTGCAATGACCGCCTGTGCACTGCCTCTGTCCGACCCGCCGAGACCGAGCGCGGGACGCGCGACCTGCCGTCGTTTTCCGCCACCGAGCTGGCCTCGGACATGCAGAAGATGACCCGCACGGTGATGGCACGAGGCGCGGTAGTGATCACGCGGCATGAGTAGCCGTCGATGGTGCTGATGTCTCGATTCACGTTGCCCGAATCCCATCGCTTCGTAGCCTTCTCCGGCCTTGGTAGCGCATTCCGCCGGTTCCCTCCACGGAGGCTTGTCCAACACCTGCCTTCAGGCTGTTGTCGCGCTCGGCGCTGTCGTGGCGCACGGGCAGGTATGGGACAACCCTCGATCAGGGCGAGGCGCTCGCGTTCTACGTCGACAAGCTCGGCTTTCGCGTCCACACCGATGTGCGCAACGGCGACTATCGCCAAGGGCGCGATGCCGCCGCTGGTGCTGACCGTGGACCACTGCCGCACCGCGTACGAGCGCATGCGCGCCGCGGGCGTGGAGTTCACGCAGGAACCCACGGACCGCTACGGCGCCGTGGACGCGGGCTTTCGCGACCCGTCGGGCAACGGCTGGAAGATGACCGAGCCGCGCCGCTGCGGCGGCACGGGGTCTACGACTTGAACGACTTCGCCATGTCGACGATGGCCTGCTTGTCGAAGGCATTGATATCGTCGATCAGCTCGTTGGTGAAGAGGCGGTTCGGGTCACCCAGTTGGTCGGCGAGCTTGGGGTCCTTGCTGCTTTCGGCGGTCATCTCGATGTTGGTCTTCCACTCGGAGAGCGACGACGCGCCGATGCGCTGATCGGGGTCGTCGGGGCGGCGCATCCAGCTGTTCCTGCGGTCCTTGAGGATGAAGGCGAGTTCCTTGCGCGCATCGTCCTCGCTGCGGCCCTTGGGCTTGCTTTCGGGATACACCGCCCAATGCAGGTCGATGCCCGCGTTGAGGTTGTTGTAGGAGAAGAGGGTGGACTTGGCGATGCCCTGGAACAGCGCCACCAGCGCCTTGCGCTCCTTCTTGAGAAGGTCGCGCGTCACGCACAGCCAGCCCGATCCCACCTGCGCGAACTTCGGCGTCAACGGCACATAGCGCAGCTGGGTGCCCACCAGCTCGATGCGCGCGGCCGCGGTGTCGAAGGCCACCAATGCATCGACGCGGTCGTTGTCGATCGCCGCACCGGCCGGCGCGCCGTCGCCGATGGCGATGTATTCGCACTTGTCGTCGCTGAGTCCCAGCTCGGCCAGCATGGTCTTGGTGACCACGATGCCGGCGTCGCCCTGGTTGCGCACGCCGATGCGCTTTCCGGCCAGATCCGCCGCCGTCTTGATCGGACTGCCCGGCTTGACCACGATCACGTTGGCATTGCGCGGCAGCCACTTGTAGACGCTCACGAAGTCGAGGCTCGGGTCCTTGGCCATCGCCGGCAGCAGGATGCCGGGCACCGCGGGGCCGAAATCGACGTGGCCGGCGCGCAGCATCTGCATCGCCTGCGTCATGCTCGACATGTTGACGTACTCGACGTCCACGCCATGGGGCTTGTAGAAGTTGAGCCGCGGGTCCTGGCCCGCGGTCACGAAGCACTGCTGCGGATCATTGACCGCGGCCGTGTTCGCCACTCTCATGACTCGCAGCTTCTGCGCCAGTGCCGGCAAGCTGCCGGCGAGACCGAGGGCACCGAGGCCCAGGCCGAAATCGCGTCGCGTCCACATGGTCCACTCCTCGCCGGCACTGCGCCGGCACATTGCAAGAAACAAGCATCGCGCGGCTGGAAGCGCCCGCCGCACAAGGGCGCATTCAAACGTTCACGGCGGGCTGCGAGCTGTCGGCCGGCATCCAGTGCAGCACCCGCCGCTGCACGCGGCGCAACAGGCCCGTCAGCAGGATGCCGATCACCGACAGCACGACGCACACCGCGAAGCTGCCGGCGGTGTCGGCCTGCGCTTCCATCTGCAGGATCAGCACGCCCAGCCCGGCCTGCGCACCGACGAACTCGCCCACCACGGCGCCGACCACGCTGAAGGCGGCGGCCATGTTCAGGCCCGCGAAGATGTAGGGCAAGGCGCTCGGGAACTTGGCCTTGCGAAAGATCTGCCAGCGTGTGGCGGACAGCGAGCGCAGCAGATCGATGCGGTCGGGGTCCACCGCCTTGAAGCCCGCGATGCTGGTCACCAGCACGGGGAAGAAAGTGAGCAGGCAGATGATCATCACCTTGGAGCTGATGCCGAAGCCGAGCCAGACCACGATGATCGGCGCCACCGCCACCTTGGGCACGCTCTGCAGCGCGGCCACGTAGGGGCCCAGCAGCGTCTCCAGCTTCGGCATCTGCGAGACCACGATGCCGATCGCCAGGCCGACGCCGCCGCCGATGAAGAAGCCCAGCAGGATCTCGCCGAGGGTGACGCCGCCGTGGTACCAGAAGCCGTCCTTGGCCATCGGTCCGGTGGCCAGACCGCGCCACAGCGCGACGACGATGTCGCTGACCGGCGGGATCAGGTACTTCGATGCCTTGAACAGCCGCGTCGCCGCTTCCCACGCGCCGAGCAGCGTGATCAACAACAGGATGGATTGCACGCGCGTCGATGCCAGCGGGTTGGCGCGTCGCGGGCGCGGCGCCTGCACCGGCCTGGCAGCGGCATCGTGGGTCTGCGGGGTGGAACCGGAGTTCATCATGGCGGTGGTCATGGTGGTGCCCTTTCTTCAGTCGAACGAAGCGGCATGCGAGAAGCGCTCGCGGATCGATGCGGTCGCCGACGCGAAGGCCGGATGCGACATCGCTTCCATCGTCCGCGGCCGCGGCAGGTCGATGGGCAGCACGCGCTCCAGCGTGCCGGGGCGCGGCGACATCACGAACACGCGGTCGCCGAGGAACACGGCCTCGGGGATGGAGTGCGTGATCAGCACCACGGTCTTGCCGCTTTCCATCCAGATGCGCTGCAGCTCGAGGTTCATGCGCTCGCGCGTCATCGCATCGAGCGCGCCGAAGGGCTCGTCCATCAGCAGGATCTTGGGGTCGTGCAGCAGCGCGCGCGCGATCGAGGCGCGCTGCTGCATGCCGCCGCTCAGCTGGCGCGGCAGCTTGTGCTCGAAGCCGTCGAGGCGAACCATGTGCAGCAGTTGCATGGCGCGTTCGCGTGCCTTCTTCGGCTCCAGCCCGAGCACTTCGGCCGGCAGCATCACGTTGTCGAGGATGGTGCGCCAGGGCAGCAGGATGGAACTCTGGAACACGACGCCGATGTCGCGCCGCGTGCCGTGGATCGGCTGGCCGTCGAGCATCACGTGGCCGATCTGGTAGTCGAGCAGCCCGGCCAGGATGCGCAGCAGCGTGCTCTTGCCGCAACCGCTGGGGCCGACGATCGTGACGAAGCTGCCCTGCTGGATGGTGCAGTCGATCTCCTTGAGCGCGAGCACGCCGTCGCTGCCGCCGCCGAAGATCTTCGACAGCCCCTCGATGCGGATGTAGTCGGGCCTTGCCGTGGCGGATGTCGTGTTCATGCCTTGACTCCTGCGGGATTCAGGAAACGAATCATGTGATGGGCAAGCGCTTCGGGTGACTGCATCGCCGTCACATGCCCGGTGGCCGGCAGCAGCACCGCATCGGCGCCGCGGATGCGTCCTGCCATCGCCAGCGTCACGGTCGGCGGCACCAAGCGGTCCAGCTCGCCGGCCAGCACCAGCGTCGGTGCGACGATGTCGGCCACGCCCTTGTCGAGCGTGGTCGCCACGGTCGCCGCGCGGCGGAGGGAGCGCGCCGACTCCGGGCGCGCAGTCGCAAAGATGCGCCGCAGCTCCGGCCGCTGCTGCAGAAAGGCTTCGGGGAAGAACCAGGTCGCCAGTTCCTCGGCCGTCTCCGGCAGACCGCGCCGCAATTCGGCGAGGCGGCTCGCATCGGGACACAGCTCCGCATACGGCCGCGGCAGCGCCCAGGTGCTGGCCAGCACGAGCCGATCGACCGAGCGCGGATGCAGCAGCGCCAGCGCCTGTGCCACCCTGCCGCCATACGACGACCCGAACACGTGTGCCCGCTTGAGGCCCAGCGCCTTGATGAACTGCTGCGCATCGTTCGCCAGGTCCACCAGCATCGCCGGGCGCTCCGGCCCCTGCGTCTCGCCGCAATCGCGCTGGTCGTAGGCGATCACCGTGAAGTGCTTCGCCAGATGCGGCACCAGCGCGGCGAACATCTGGCGCGAGGCTTCGGCGCCATGCATCAGCACGAGAGCCGGACCCTGGCCCTCGCGGTCGAAGGCCGTGCGCAGCTCGCCGGCCTGCACGAACTCGGTCATGGCGCGCCTCCTTCTTCCTGGTCCATCCAGAAGGTCATCTCGACCTTCAGCCCGCGCGGGTCGTGCAGGAAGAGTTGGTGAATGTCCCAGCCGGGAATCGGTGCCTCGGTGAAGGGCACGCCGAGCGCGCCGAGGTGCTCGCGCATCTCCTTCAGTCCGCGCGAGCGGAACGAGATGTGGTCCACGTGCCCGGTGACCGGCTGCGTCGCCGTGTCGGGCGTCGCCAGATGCGCATACAGATGCACGATGGGCTGGCCGTCCGCATAGAGCCAGGCGCCGGGCGCGGGAATCTCCGGCCGCGCGCCGATCTGCAGCCGCATCACGCGCGTGTAGAAGTCCACGAGCGGCGGCAGCTCGTCCGGCGTGCAGCGGACCGTGTAGTGATGGAGTGCGGTGACGGGCATGGCCTCAATCCAGCAGCTTGGCGAGCGCGGCCGACAATTCGGCGGCCGGGTCCGGGGGCGTCCATGGCATGCGGAAGGCGACATGGCCATCGGGCCGCACGAGCACCGCGCCGCGCAGGCCGAGCAGCAAGCCATCCTTCTCGTGCGAGTCTTCCAATTGATGCGCCTGCACCGTGCGCCCCTGGTGGCCGGAGACGGCACGCGCCGCTTCCATCCATGCGTCGGCCTTCGGTCCCGCGACCAGCACGAAGTCCTTGTCGAACCAGTCGAGCGTGGTGTGGCGCCGCGCGAGGTCCAGCCAGAGGTGCGGAAAGCGCGCGCCGGGTTTGTCGGTAGGCTCGTACCAGCGCGCGCGCATCACGTGCCGGCCGGTGCCGTCGGGGATCACCGCGCCGTCCTCGTAGCAGAAGCCCAGCGACTGCCCGATGCTGTGGATGTGGTTGTCGCTGTCGCGGATCCAGAAGTCGATGCGGTCGGCGTTGCCGGAGCGCAGCGCCTGGTCGCACTGGGTGAAGCGTGTCGCGTTGTGCAGGCTGAAGTCGGCGTTCGATTCGGCGACGGGGCGGCGTTCGCGCTCGTAGCTCTCGAGCAGGCGCGGGCCGGCGCGGCCGGTGAGAACGAAGGCCAGCTTCCACGCGAGGTTGTGCGCATCCTGGATGCCGGAGTTCATGCCGTAGCCGCCATTCGGCGGGAAGCGGTGCGCCGAGTCGCCCACCAGCAGCACGCGGCCCTTGCGGAAGCTCGCGGCCACCTGCCGGCTCAGGCGCCAGACCGAGCGGTTGATCACCTTGACGTCGAGGTTGGGCACGCCGGAGACGGTGCGTGCGAGCTGCACCACCTCGTCGTCGTTGCGCTCGCCGGCGCGCTCATCCACCTCGCGTCCCACGGGCAGCAGGTTGAGCCAGCGGTCGCGGCCGTTGGTGTTGAGCACGGTCGTGATCGGGTACGGCGAAGCCTTCGCGTACACGCGCCAGCCCGCGCAGGTGGCAGCGTCGCGCACGTGCGAGAGGTCGGCCTGCCAGAACTCGTTGGCCATCACGGCCAGCGTGGCCGGTCCGCGCATTTCGATGTCGGCCTGCCGGCGCACGGCGCTGGCAGCGCCGTCGGCGGCGATCAGGTATTGGGCCTGCCAGGTGATGGTCTCGCCGGTGTCCAGCTTGCGGGCGGTCACGGCGATGCCACTCGCGCCCTCGTCGTAGTGCAGGAACTCGTGGCCGAACAGGAAGCGGCCGACCTCGCTCTTGCGCGCGAGGTCCATCAACTCCATCTCGACCGTGTCCTGCGACTGGATGATCTTCCAGCACGGCGAGTGGCCGAGGTTGGGCTCGGGGTTGGTGCGGCCCCACTCGTGGCCGCTCATCGATTCGCAGAAGGAGAAGAAGTCGGCGCCGTCGGGCAGCGCGTGCCGCTTCATCAGGCCGTCGATGCCCCACTGGCGGAAGATCTCCATCGTGCGGGTGTAGGTGCCGCGCGCCTTGGGATGGTCGGTCGTCGTCGGGCTGCGTTCGAGCAGCACGAAGTCGATGCCGAAGCGCTGCAGCAGGATCGCCATCGACAGGCCCACCGGCCCGCCGCCAACGATCACGACCGGGACTTTGCTTTGCATGGTCAAGTCTCCATGGGAAGGGAAAGGGACAGATCCGTGAAGCGGTACGACAGGCCGGGCACGGCCGGCACCCAGCGCGCCGCAGCGAGCGCCAGGAGGCGAACGCCCAGGACTTCGTGCGGCAGCCACTGGGGACGGGTGCCGAAGACATTGAAGGTGGCGTAGCAGAGCCGGCCCTGCAGCAGCGGCACGTTGATCACGCTCTGCAGGCCCTGCGGGCGCATCTGCTCGAAGTCGTCGAAGTGGCGTGCCAGCACGTCCGCGCCCTCGCCGACGAACGTGCGGCCCTGCACGAAGATGCATTCGGTCCACGGCGTGAGCGTCTTGCGCTTGGCGCCGTTCACCGGATAGCGCTCGCCTTCGGACGAATAGAAGCGGCGCAGCTGGATCTCGTTGGCCGGGCCCTTCGCAGTCGTCACGTTCTGCTGGATGCTGAAGATGCTGTCGCCCGCGATGAGGCGCCGGAACAGGTCCACCTGGTGCAGTGCCGCATCGGCATCGCGCGCCTCGGCGAGCACGTCGAGGAGATTCGCAGTGAATGCGGTGAGGGCCGATGCGTGGGCTGCGGGCATGGGGAAAGTCTAGGCTTCGCAATTCACCGAAGTGGATTAAATTCTGATGACGCGATAACCCTGGAGTTATGCCTTGCCGACCGCCCGCGACCCCGCCGCCGACTTGCAGCACGCGCTGCTCACGCGCCTGAAGCTGCGCCAGCTCTCGCTGCTGCAGGCCGTCGATCGGCATCGCACGCTGGGCCGCGTGGCCGCCGAGATGCGGCTCAGCCAGCCGGCCATCACCAAGGCGCTGCGCGAGGTGGAAGACATCTTCGGCAACCGGCTCTTCGAGCGCACCAGCCGCGGCCTCATGCCCACGCCGGCCGGCGAAGCCGTGCTGCACTACGCGCGGCGCTGGCTCGCGGAACTGGAATCCACCACGCGCGTGCTCACCTCACTCGAGGCCGGCCGCAGCGGACGGCTGCGCCTGGGGCTGACGCAGCAGGTGCCGCAGCAGCTGCTGTCCGCGGCGCTCACGCACCTGCTCGATCGCACGCCACGCATGGCGGTGATGACGCGCGAAGGCACGACGGACGAACTCGTCGCCGGCCTCGTCGCGCGCGAGCTCGATTGCGCGATCGGCCGCTCGTACGACGGCGACGCGACGGGGCTGGTGCAGCAGGCGATCTACCAGCAGGAGCCCTGCCTGGTGGTGTCGGCCAAGAGCGTCAAGCGGCTGTCGCGCGGGCCGCTGGACTGGGCGCGCCTCGCGCAGCTCGACTGGATCCTGCCGCCGCCGAACACGCCCATGCGCCGGACCTACAACGCGATCTTCGTCGGCGCCGGCGTGCAGCCGCCGGTGCCGATGCTGGAGAGCACCTCGATCCGCAGCATGGAGATGGTGCTGCGCACCGAGCCGAACGCGATCTCCATCCTGGCCCGCGACGTGGTGGCCGAGATGGAGCGCGCCGGGCACTGGGCCGCGCTGCCCTACCGGTTGAGCTGGAACCTGCCGCCGGTGAGCTTCTTCACCTTGCAGGAGCTGGAGGGGCATCCGATGGTGCGGTCGTTGCGGGCTGCGGTGGAGGAAGAGGCGCGCGGGATGACGCGCAAGGCCGGGTGAAGGGCGGCGCGATGTCAGACTACGGCGAGACCGCCAGGAAGCCGCTGATCAATCCCACCGTCGTCGCCGTGCTCTCTTCCATCAACCAATGGCCCGCATCCGGCACGACCTCCTGCCGCACATCGGTCGCCGCATTGCGCATGACGACCGCCATGTTGGCGCCGAAGGATTTCTCGCCGCCGATGGCGAGCACCGGCATGGAGAGCTTGTCCTTGGAGAACGCGATGTTGTCGGCGACGTCCTTGGCGGCGATGGTGTTGAACTGCGCAAAGGCCGCGCGCATGGCGCCGGGTTGCGCATAGAGCCTGGCGTAGTGGCGCCGTGTGGCCTCGTCGATCTTCGACGGGGTGCCGGCGAACTCGTTCCAGAAGCGGTCGAGGTAGATGCGTTCCCTGCCGGCCACCAGGCGCTCGGCATCGCGGCCGCCGAAGTTGAAGTGCCACAGCGCGGGCCACAGGATGATCTGGTCCCACGGCGCGATGCCGGGCACGGGTGCGTCCATCACGACCAGCTTGCCGACCTTGTCGGGGTAACTTGCCGCATAAGCATAGGCGACCATGGTGCCGATGTCATGGCCGACGACGGCGGTCTTGTCCTGCTCGAACGCGGTCACGACCGTGCGGATGTCGACGGCCTGCGATTTCTTGTCGTAACCGCCGGCCGCCTTCGACGATTTCCCCATGCCGCGCAGGTCGGGCACGATGACCAGGTGCGTCTTCGCGAGCTCTCGCGCCAGCGGCGCCCACATGTCGCCGGTGTCGCCGAAGCCATGGATGAGCACGACGGCAGGGCCGCTTCCGCCCGAGCGCACGAAGAGGCTTGCGCCATCCGCCATGGCGACGGTGCGGGTCTTGAAGCCCGGCGGGAATGCAGGCTCTGCGCCGGCACGGCCGGCAAAGAGTCCGACGATCGACAACACCATCAGCAACGCGAGACGATTCTTCATGTTGGAACTCCGGTTGGCGAGCCGATCGGTCCGACGCAGTGTGAGGCCTTCGCAGGTCCGAAGCCAGCCCCGAAGATGTCCGGTCGGAGGCGGCGATGTCAGCGGGCGTCATGGCGTCCCTCGGCAAGCGCTGTCGGCGCCCCGGCGAGCGACTTCAGCAATCTGTTGTGCTGATGCCGGACCCATCCGCGTTCGCCGGTGCTGCGCCGATAGTCCAGCCAGTCGGCGTCGCGATAGAGGGCTTCCCTGCGCGTCTCGCGGTCCGCCATGTTCTCGTAGCGCCACAGATGGACGAACTGGTTGAGCTCTCCCGTCTCCGTCGTGAAGTAGGCGAAGGGCTCGCCCAGGTGCTTGCGCATGATCGGCAGCGCCACCCGAAGATGCTCGGCCAGGTATTCCGAGAGCAGGCCGGGGGCGATGGTGTAGGTCCGTTCGTCGACGATCATCGCGCTCACTCCGCACGAATGTGCTTTTCCTTGATGATGCCGCTCCACGTTGCCAGGTCACGCTGCGTGACGGCACCAAGCTCCTGCGGCGTCGACGTGACGGCGTCCAGGCCGAGACTCGCGTAGGTGTCGCGGCAGGCCGGCGAGGCGACTGCGCGAACGAGTTCGCGGTTGAGCTTCTGGACGATCGCCGGCGGCAGATGCGCGGGGCCGAACACGGCGTACCAGGCAGAGGCCTCGAACCCGGGCAGGCCGGCCTCGGACATGGTCGGCACATCGGGCCATGCCGGCAGGCGCTTTGGCGATGTCACGGCCAGCGCTTTGAGCCGACCGTCTCGCACCATCGGACCGAGGGCCGCCGTACTGTTGAAGACGATCGACACGCGGCCGGAGATCAGGTCCGACACGATCTGGCTGCTTCCCTTGTAGGGCACATGCAGCATCTCGACCTGCGCGCGTTGCTCGACCAGGACGCCGACCATGTGCTGCATGGTGCCGATGCCGGCAGAAGCGAAGCTGATCTTTCCCGGCTTTGCCTTCGCCAGCGCCAGCAGTTCCTTCAGGTTGTTGGCCTCGAAATCGGGCGCAGCGGCCAGCATCAGCGGCGTACTGGCGACCATGGAAATCGGCGTGAAGTCGCGCAACGGGTCGTAGGGTATCGCAGCGTAGAGCGCCGGATTGATGGCCTGTGTCGCGGTCGTGGTCAGCAGGAGCGTGTAGCCATCGGGCGCGGCCTTGGCAACGTAGTCGGCGCCGATATTGCCCGCGGCGCCGGCGCGGTTTTCCACGATGATGCTGCCGAGCGCCGGGCCCATCTGCTGCGCCAGGAGGCGCGCCAGAATGTCGGGGCCGCCCCCGGGCGCGAAGGGCGCGATGATGCGGATCGGCTTGGCCGGCCAGGCTGCCTCTGCAAAAGCCCGGCCGACGAGCGAAGGCAGAACCAGGACGGAACTGGCGCGGACAAAGGATCTTCTGTTCATATGAGTCTCCTGAAATTTTCTCTCTGCGAATGCGGGTGTCGCGGCGCTCGGCTGCTCGAGACACGCGCGTGACCGAGTCGATCAAGCCGCTCGACCTCGGCCTGTTGCGTTGCCTGGACGCACTGGTGGCCGAGTCGCATGTGTCCCGCGCAGCCGACAAGCTGGGCATGGGCCAGCCGGCGATGAGCCGCGTGCTCGGCCGGCTGCGCGAGCTGTTCGGCGATCCGATCCTGATCCGCGGCGCGACCGGGATGATTCCGTCGCCGCGTGCCATCGAGCTGGCGGTCATCGCGCGGCGCATCCTCGCCGACGTCGATCTGGTGCTCGGTGAATCGATCCATTTCGAACCCGCGCTCTGCACGTCGACCTTCCGCATCATCGCGACCGACTACACGCACGCGACATTTCTGCCATTGCTGACGCGCAGCGTGCGCGAGGAAGCGCCGTCGGCGACCTTGTCGATCAAGCATCCGGTGCATCCGAAAGCACTGGTGCTGGCCCTCGAAGAAGGCGATATCGAACTGGCCATCGGGCACCTCGAGGAGCCGCCGCCGAGCCTGCGCAGCGTGCCGCTGTTCGTCGATCGCATCGTCTGCCTGATCCGCGGCGGCCATCCCTACCTGGACGGCGGCCGCAGCGTCGAAGACTTCGTCGCACTGCCGCACATTCTCGTCACGCCGGCGGGCTTCGGTCATTTCCAGTCGAACATCGATCACGTGCTTGCGGAGACAGGCCTCAAGCGCAACGTCGGCATGCTGAGCCAGCATTTCATGGCGGCTCCCTACATCGTCCAGTCGACCGACATGGTGGTTCTCATGCCCCGTCGGCTGGCGCAGCACTACCTCGAGGGCACGGACCTGGCGATGATCGATCCGCCGCTGCCAGTGCCGAGCTACCGCATCTTCATGTACTGGCACGAGCGCAGCCATCGGGATCCCGGGGTCAAGTGGCTGCGAGAGCTGGCGCGGCGCTGTGCGCTGGCGATGCCGCCGCCCTGAGAATGCCATCCGGAACATCGCCGCGCGCCTCAGTTCGCGGGCCGGCCCTGACCCGGTACCCAGCCGCGATAGAACTTCTCGTAGACGTCCGGCGGCACCACGATCCCGGTGTGCGGATCGCCACCGTGGTCGAAGATGGCCATCATGTGACCGTCGTGATCGTCCAGGTTCTCGAAGGTGCGGAACACGCCGGGCGGCACGCTGATCATGTCGAAGGGCTCCAGCACCGTGCTCTCTTCCAGATGCTCGCCCCACAGGACCTTGAAGCGCGCATCCATCGGGATGAAGACCTCGTTGTACGGATGCGAGTGCACGGTCGGCCGGATTCCCTTGCCAAGGCAGGAGATGGAGACATGGAAGTTGTGCGCCTGCGTGAGCGGCGCAGGCCCGCCCAGCGCACCGGGGGAGATGACGTAGTTCACCGAGCGCCGCCCCTTCTGCTGCCTGAGATCGGGGAAGGCGTAGGGATCGGGCTCGAGCGCCCGGAAGCGGGCAATGCGACTCGCCATCTCGGCGGTGCTGACCTCGGCGCTATGGCCCGGCGTGCGCAGGTGGGCTGGATTGATCCGGCTTTTCGCGTTCATGCGTCGACTCCCTGGACGGGTTCCAATTGGCGTTGAACCACCACGGCATCGAGTGCCACACCGCCCTCCGCGTGCAGCCGCCAGGGATTGACTTCGATGCTCTCGATTTCGCCGGCTCGCGCAGCGACATGGTCGGAGAAGGACGCGATCGCCGCTGCGACTTCCTCGATGCGTATGGCCGCGCTGCCGCGGACGCCGCCGAGCAGGTCCGCGACCCGCGTCTGCTCGATCATGCGGCGCGCCTCCGCGGCGTCGAAGGGTGCAGCGCGAAAGACGACGTCCCTGAAGACCTCGACCCAGGTGCCGCCGAGGCCGAACATCACGACCATGCCGAAGACCGGATCGAATTGCGCGCTCAGGATGGCGTCGATGCCGGGGCGCGCCATCGGCGTGACGAGAACACCGTCGATGCGCGCCTGCGGCAACTTGCCCCGTACGGTGGCCACGACCGCTTCCCAGCAGGGGCCGACGTCCTTGGCGGCGACATCGAGCACGACGCCGCCCGCCTCCGTCTTGTGCAGGATGTCGGCCGAGACGATCTTCAGTGCGTAGCGCGGCGCGCCCAACTCGACGGCGGCGGTTTGCGCCGCGGCCGCGGATCGGGCCACGCGTTCCGAGGGCACTGCGATGCCGGCAGCGGCCAGCACAGCCTTCGATCGCGCTTCGTCGAGCACGGTCCCGCTTCCTCGCCGTGCGGGGCCGAGGCTGCGTGGCCGTCGCACCGCATCGGACACGGCAGCGCCGATGCGGGTCACGGCCTGGATCGCGGCCACGGCGCGCTCCGGTGCCTCGAAGAGTGCCACGCCATGCTGTTCGAGTTCCTCGCGGACCGTGGGTGGGGCCAGCATCGACAGGATGAAGCGGGTGCCGGGCTGCGCGGCGACGAGTGCCAGCAGGGGCCCACGCAGCTGCGCCCAGTGCACCGGATTGCGGCCGACGTGAGCGAGGAAGGCGAGCACCGTGCCGGGCCGCACCTGCTCGACCAGCAAGCCCATGGCGCGGGCCACCAGGGCCATATCGCCGAGGACGGAAGTCGAGGTGTCGAGCGGGTTGGATGCCGTGGCCGCCGGCAGCCATTCGGACATCTCGGCCCTGGCCGCAGCCGGCAGGCCCGGCAGCTGCAGGCCGGCTGCGCTCGCCGCGTCGGCGATCAGCACGCCGACGCCGCCGGAGGTCGTCAACACGGCGAGGCGGCCGTCTTCCCGGCGCAGGTCGCGCCGGCGGTCGACGCACAGCGCGTAGGCGATGTCGATGAGGCCATCGAGCGTTTGCGCGCGCCACGCGCCGTACTGGCGCAGGATGCCGTCGAAGACGGCGTCGTTGCCCGCCAGCGCGCCGGTGTGGGTGGCCGCGGCCTGCGCGCCGGCCGCCGAAGCACCGGCCTTCATCACCAGCACCGGCTTGCCGGCGGCTCGCGCGAGGCG
The DNA here is from genome assembly GCF_901827185.1 of Variovorax sp. PBL-E5. Lineage (NCBI taxonomy): Bacteria > Pseudomonadati > Pseudomonadota > Betaproteobacteria > Burkholderiales > Comamonadaceae > Variovorax > Variovorax sp. PBL-E5. The sequence continues at coordinate 5,343,934 of NZ_LR594671.1, forward strand.
CAGCGCCTCGATCAGCCGGTCGCCGCTGCGGCAACCCTCGAAGGTGGCCACGATGACCCGGGTGGCGTTGTCCTGCGCGAGGTAGGCGATGCATTCGGCGACGTCGACGTCCGCTTCGTTGCCGGTCGCGATCATGTGGCTGAAGCCGAGTCCGCGCGCCTGCGCCAGTCCGTAGCAATAGGAGCCGAAGGCACCGCTCTGCGACGCCAGGCCGATGTTGTTGCCATCGCGGCGCAGCGCCGGCCACGCGCCGTCGAGCGCCGTGGCGAAGGTGCCGAAGAAGCCGTCGACGGCATTGAAGAGCCCGAGGCTGTTCGGCCCGATCATGCGCATGCCGGCTTCGCGCGCCGTGCGCAGCAGCTCGTCCTGCTCGGCCATGCGGCCGGCGTCGGCGAATCCCGAGCTGAAGACCTGCACCGCCTTGACACCTTTCGCGGCGCAGTCCCGGAGTGCCGGCAGCACGTCCCTGGCGGCCAGCGCGATGATGGCGTGCTCCACCGGCCCGGCGGCCGCGAGCGAGCGGAAGGCAGGCAGCCCCTGCACGGTGTCCGCCGCCGGATGCACCGGGATGAGGGTGCCGCCGAAAGCGGCGCGTTTCAGGAATGCCAGCGGTCGGCCGCCGACCTTGTTCTCGTCGTTCGAGGCGCCGATCATCGCCACCGAGCGCGGCGCGAACAGCGGCCGCAGGCTGGCCAGGTCGAAGGTGCTCATCGCCGGCCTACCTTCCCTTGAAGACCGCGGGCCGCTTCTCGCCGAAGGCATGAACGGCCTCGGCGTGATCGCGCGTCATCTGCGACAGCGTTTCCATCAGCAGGCCGTTCTCCATCGTGCCGTGGGCCAGCTGGCGGATCGTGTGGTTGATGGTGCGCTTGGTCCAGCGCAGCGCGAGGGGCGCAACCTTGCAGAGTCGTTCGGCGATGCCGTAGACCTTGTCGTCGAGCGCATCGTCGGGCACGCAATGGCCGATGAGCCCGATGCGCGCGGCCTCCTCGGCAGGGATGCCGTCGCCCAGAAAGAGCAGTTCCTTGGCCTTCTGGAAACCGACCAGCAGCGGCCACATCAGCGCACCGCCATCGCCGGCGACCAGACCCACCTTCACGTGTGGATCGCCGATGACCGCGCTCTGCGCTGCGACGGCGATGTCGGCGTAGACCGCGAGGGTCGCGCCGAGACCGGTCGCGGCGCCGTTGATGCGCGCGATCAGCGGCTTGGGCAGCTCGAGCATGCCGGTGAAGATCTCGCGGGCTTCTTCGACCGTGTCGACCCACTTGCTGCGGTCGTCGATCTTCTCCTGCATGGCGACGATGTCGCCGCCCGAGCTGAAGGCAGTGCCGGCGCCGGTGAGCACGACCACGTCGCATGCGGGGTCGCGGGCGGCGTCACGGAACACCGTCGACAGCTCGCGGTGCATGCGCACGTTGGCTGCATTGCGAACCTCGGGGCGGTTCATGGTGATGGTGAGGATGCGGCCGCGATAGCCGAAGTCCAGGTGTTGGTAGTGTTCGTACACGGGTTCATCTCCCTCCGGCGACGGGCAGGGTCGCGCCCGTGATGTAGCTGGCTTCGTCCGACAGAAGCCAGACGATCGCCTGCGCTGCTTCCATGGGTTCGCCGGCGCGCCCCATGGGCATGCGTGCGGCATAGCGCTGCAGCCGGTCGGCATCGCCGGCGGCCGCGTGGATCTCGGTGGCGAACAGGCCCAGGCTGACCGCGTTGACGCGAACACCTTCCTGTGCCACCTCGGCAGCGAGACCGTAGTTGAAGGCCTCGAGGGCTGCCTTGGCCGCGGCGTAGTGCACCAGCTCGCCAGGGCTGCCGGTCCTGGCTGCCATCGACGACACGTTGACGATGGCGCCGCCAGTCCCGCCGTGGCGGGTCGATGCGCGGCGCAGGAACGCTTGCGCGCAGAGGAAGGCGCCGACCACGTTGACCTCGAGGGTGCGGCGCAGCGTGGCCTCGCTCAGCTGCTCGACCCGGGAGATCTGCCCGGGCACACCGGCGTTGTTGACCAGGGCGCCGACCGGCCCGAATTCCTCGGCGACCTGATCGAACAGGCGCTCGACGTCGCCGTGCCGGCTGTTGTCGCCCTGCACTGCAATGGCCCGGCCGCCTTCGGCCCGGATCTGAGCGACCACCGCGTCGGCGGCCTCCTGGTTCGACGCGTAGTTCACGCCGACACTCCAGCCGCGCCGGGCCGCGAGCCGGGCCGTCGCTGCGCCGATGCCGCGCGAGCTGCCCGTGATGATGATTGTGGGTGATGCCATCAGGTCGTCTCCGTTGTGGGGAGCGAGTCTCCCGGCCAAGGCCGTGGCTGCCCATGGCGGGCGGCGCACATCGGTTATGCGCGGCGAGCCATACCGGGTGCCGACGACCCGGCGGAGAATGACCTGCACCATGTCTTCGACCACCGAAACCCGGATTCCGACGCTCTACGAATGGCTCGGCGGCGCACCCGCCCTGCTGCGCCTGACCACGCGCTTCTACGAGCACGTGAAGGCCGACCCGGTGCTCGCCCCGGTCTTCGCGCACATGGGTGAAGACCATCCGGCTCACGTTGCCGCCTTTCTTGGCGAGGTCCTGGGCGGTCCCGACGCGTACTCGCAGCACCACGGCGGCCATCCGCACATGATTCGCCAGCACTTGAACCGTCACCTCGAGCAGGCGCAGCGGCGGCAGTGGGTAGGTCTCTTGCTGCAGACGGCCGACGAACTGGGCATGCCGGACGACCCGGAATTTCGATCGGCGCTGATTGGCTACCTGGAGTGGGGTTCCCGATTGGCCGTCATCAACTCACAGGCCGGCGCCGAGGTCCAGGAGGATGCACCGATGCCTGCATGGGGATGGGGTGAGGTGAAGGGGCCCTATAGAGGGTGAGCGTTGGATTGAGTGGCTGCCTGGCGCTTCGACGCCGAAGTTTGCAGGTGCGCGCTGAATGTCTGTGAAGGGCCCACTACAGTCGTTCGAGCATCTACGCCCAGCGACCGAATTGAAAGGCCAAGCGGACGTTGCTACGTCGAGACGTCGGGCCGAAAAACGGGTTTCCTTGACGCTCTCTACAGCACACCCGGGGAGACCACGGCTTTTTCAATCAGCCTGAGCAAGACCTCAAAGTCGACCGGTTTGGCCACGTGATGATCGAATCCTGCGGCCAACGCTCGTTTGTGGTCTTCTGGACTTTCGTAGCCTGTGAGGGCGATCAGCAGCGGGGACGATTCGCTTCCAGCGCAACGCTGACGCAGGCGCTTGGCAACTTCATATCCATTCATGCCGGGAAGTCCGATGTCGCACACCACGATCTGGGAGCGCTGATTCTCGAATGCGTCCAGAGCGCCCACTCCATCCAGCGCGACCTCGACCTCATACCCCGACATTTCCAGCAACATGCGCAACAGGACACCCGCGTCGACGTTATCGTCGACCAGCAAGATGCGCGCTGAAACAAACGCAGGCTTGAGCGCCGGCACCGGCGCCAGGGCCGGTTCGTCGATCTTCTCCACGCGCGGCAGGATCACGGTGAACTCGCTGCCCGCGCCGAGCCCAGCGCTTCGTGCCTGGACCGTTCCGCCATGCCGCTCGACCATGCTGCGCACCACCGTGAGCCCAATGCCCAAGCCACCTTGACTGCGGCTTAGCGAACGCTCTTCCTGAGCAAACAGGTCAAAAATATGAGGCAGCGTTTCCGCCGCGATGCCGCTTCCGTTATCGGTCACCCGGATCACCACCGTATCTCGCTCAGGCCTTGCGCTCAAAGCGATGGCGCCACCCTGCGGCGTGTACTTGGCGGCGTTGTGAAGCAGGTTGCCGATGATCTGCGCCAACCGTGCCGGGTCCCCGTCCACGTACATGGGGCTGACCGGCATGTCGAGCGTGAGATGCTGGTGCTGCGCATCGGTGAGCCCGCGGTACATCTCGACGGCCTGATCGACGAAGTCGCCGACCTTTGTCGTTTTCCGCTGCAGAGTGACTCTGCCGCTCGTCACCCGCGACGCGTCGAGCAGGTCGTCCAGCAGCCGCGCCATGTGTTCGACCTGGCGGTGGATCACTTCGCTGATCGTCGTCAACCGGGGGTCGACCGTATCGAGCCGCTCCAGCAGTGCTGCGGCGCTTCGAATGGGCGCCAAGGGGTTGCGCAGTTCATGCGCCAGCATCGCGAGGAATTCATCCTGTTGGCGCTTCGATTTTTGCGTTGCTTCCTCCAGCTCCCCCGCGGCAAGCGTCGCCATGACCAGATGTTCGTTCGCCTCCCGCAAATCCCCGCTGTCTGCCTCGACAGTCGAGCGCGTCAGCTCCCACAAGTGCATGGTTTCTTCGCGGCGCGTCACCTCGTGTTGGCGCTGCACAAGGGACTGCTCTTGCGGGATCAAACCGCCATTGCCGTCCTCCGTGAGCGCTGGCGAGTTTTCGGACTCGGCCGTCTTGGGCGGGGTGAGGGGCGTCATGATGGCCGCGGATGGCCCGTCAACAACGCATCCATGCCGGGTGTGGGCGGGCCGATCACGATGCCCGCATCGGTGACCTCGTAGGGGCGAAGTTCATGGCTGTGGTCGCTATTGCGTATCTTGACCACGGCCATGACGCGCCTGAGTTGCCCTTCGAGTTCGACGTAACGCTGCACGATGATCGCGTCCGTGAGGAATGCCGCGCCGTAGGGGCTGAAGCGCAGGTCGGTGTAGCGGTCTTCCAGCTCTGAAATCATCAGTACGGCCGCACCCTTGCCTGTCAGCACTGCAATCATGCGATACAAGGACTCTCGGAAATCCGCCCGGAAGGTGGGTGCCAACGCGAGCTCGAACCCCGAGATGGAGTCAATGACAACCCGGGTCGCCCCGGTGCGTTCGATCAGTTCGGTCAATGCGTGAAGCGTCTCGTCAATGGACAGATCCAGCGAGCGCGTGTCGATCATCCCGACCTCGCCGCTGGCGATCAATTCATCCAGACGCACCTTGTGCGATCGCGCGGGCGTTCTCTCGAAGGCCGCGATGACTCCTTTTTCCCCCGCTCGTGCACCTTCAGCCAAGAAAGCCGCGGCAAGCTGCGACTTGCCCGAACCGGAGGGGCCCGCGACCAGCAACGAGTAGCCAATCGGCAGGCCGCCCCCCATCATTTCGTCCAGCAGAGGCACGCCCATCAAGAGACGTGGCGGCGCGGGACCGCGCTCGCCCGAGGCGTTGCTGTCGAGCGGCTGCGAGCTCGCAGCAATCGTGCGCGGGAAGATCTGGAGTCCATCGTCGCTGATGCGAAAGGTGTGCAGGCCTGGAATGGTGGCGTGGCCGCGCATTTTCATGATCTGAATCTTGCGCACGACCGAGTTGCGCTCGACGGACTGCGCCATCCACACGATGCCGTCTGCAACAGTGAAGATCGGATTGGCTTCGCTCTCAAGGGTCACGTACTCTCCGATCAGAAAGGTCGTGGCCTGCCATGTGGTCAGGAGCATGCCCAGGCGCTGGACGAACTGCTGTAGATCCATCTCATATTTGCCGGCGCTCTTTGCCGACTCGACGACGGAGCGAAACGAGTCGACCATGACGAGGGCGGGTCCAAAGCGTTCGACCTCTTCCACGATTCGCTTCAGGACACGGTCGTAGTCGCCAGCGACAACCTCATCCGCCAGGTTGATGAAACGGATGGAGTCGTTGACCTTGGCGGCGTCGAAGAAGCTGTACTGCTGCTGGTAGCGCAGCATTTTCAGGGGAGGCTCACCCAGGACTGTGAAGAAGATGGCGCGCCGGTCCGGGTTCGCCAGCGCGAACATGATCTGGTGAGCGAGGGTCGTTTTTCCGGACCCTGGCGCGCCCGCGATCAAGTTGAAAGAAAACTCCGCCAATCCGCCGTGCAGTAGAGCGTCCAGCCCAGGCACGCCAGTAGGCAGTCGTCGGATGACAACTTTGTTGGTCATTTAGAAATTCTCCTGGGAGGACTGGTCCGCACCATGCGTACTCCAAGCCGAATTCAACATACGAAGGGTCAGCGGTTCACCGATGAGCGAAATGAGGTGGTCGACCAAGGTGGAAATGAGGGTCCCTCCTGCGAACGAGCATTCAGCGGACGTGCGCGCCGCCAAGTCGTCGCGCAAAGCCTTGAGCAGCATGTCGAACGGGCCGGCAGCGAGTGGCTTGGCCCATTCGATCTGCGTGCGCGTGCGATGGACCGCGTGCGCGACCAGTGCGGTTGATGCCTGAGCGCCAACGACCAGGGTCAGCTCGTTATGGAGCAGACGCAAGACGACGGTCATGGCCTCCGCAATCTGGCCAGGTTCGGAACCGTCGCCGCAGTGCAGTGAAACCGCCTGCTTGATGATGTCTTCGCGCATGGCCCTCCAGCTTGGGTGTGGAATTGCATTCTTGGGCAATTCGGGCCAGTGCTTTCGGCACGCCGTCCCGTTGCGCCTTTTCTGCACGAGTGTTCTGTCTCAGCTCTGAGGCAGCCGTGCCGCTGAAAGGACAGCGCGCTCAGGCGAAGGACCGCGCGCTGGGGCTATGTGGATCCACGGCGAATACCGTTGCTGCATTGATCATTCTATGGGGCTGCAAGGCCCTGCACCAGCCTTGGGTGATGGATCGCGCCGATCGAATTGGATTTACCTCGTTAAAAGTGTCGGTGCCGCCGGGAGGCCCCTCCCGAATGACTGCTTCGGTGATATGAGCGGTCGCACCTCATCCATCGGGCGCTGGAGCAATTCTCCGCCGCAGTTTGGACAGATGCTGGCGAGGCGCTGTTCGGCGCGGTCACTGCGAACGGCGGCAGCCAGCGCTCGAACGCGCGTCAAGGTGGCATGATCGCGCGACGTCGAACCTGACACCTGGAGCACCCCGTGATCGTCGAGCGCATCTGGACCGGCAATGCCTACCGCAACTACAACTACCTGATCGCCTGCCCCGAGACCGGCGAGGCGCTGGCGATCGATCCGCTCGATCACCAGAAGTGCCTGGCCGCCGCCAAGGACAAAGGCTGGCAGATCACGCAGATCCTCAACACGCACGAGCACCACGACCACACCGGCGGCAACGCGGCCGTGGTCGCGGCCACCGGCGCGAAGCTGATCGCGCACCACAACGCCGGCTCGCGCATCGCGGGCGTGGACCGCGGCGTGAAGGCGGGCGACGTGATCAAGGTCGGCAAGACGGTCGAGCTCGAATGCATGGACACGCCCGGCCATACGATGTGCCACATCTGCCTGCGCTCGCACACCGAGCAGCCGGCGCTGTTCTCCGGCGACACGCTGTTCAATGCCGGCGCCGGCAACTGCCACAACGGCGGCAATGCAGAAGACCTCTACACCACCTTCGTCGATCAGCTCGCGAAGCTGCCGGGCGGCACGCGCGTCTATGCCGGGCACGACTACCTCGAGAACAACCTCAAGTTCACGCTCGCGCGCGAATCCGACAACGCAGCGGCCAAGGCGCTGTTGCCGCGGGCGACGGGCCACGATCCGGCCAAGGCGCACGTCACGACGCTCGACGAGGAAAAGCAGATCAACACCTTCCTGCGCCTGAGCAGCCCGAGCGTCATCGCGGCGCTGCGCGAGGCCTTTCCCGATCTGCCCGAGAAGCCGGATCCGAAGACGGTGTTCGTCAAGCTGCGGGAATTGCGCAACCAGTGGTGAGCCGCGCGGGCGCCACCTTCAACCGCGCACGCGCAGCATCCCCTCCTGCGCGGCCGAAGCCACCAGCCGCCCATCGCGCGTGAACACGCTGCCGCGGCACAAGGCCCGCGCCCCGCCCGCGCTCGGCGAATCGAGCACGTACAGCAGCCACTCGTCCAGGCGGAAATCGCGGTGGAACCACATCGCATGGTCAAGGCTCGCGGCGCGCACCTTGCCGCCGAAGAAGCTCAGGCCGTGCGGGCGCAGGGCGGCGCGCAGCAGGCCGTGGTCCGATGCATAGGCGAGCAAGGCGCGGTGCACGATCGGATCGTCGGGCAGCGGCGCGGTGGCGCGCATCCAGATCGCGCTGCCGGCCGGCCGCGGTACGGGCGCGAGCAGGTCATTGCTGTCGGTGCCGCGGTATTCGATGGCCTGCGGCTCGGTGCCCTTGACGCGCCAGGCCGCGGGCAGCCGGTCGCCGAGCGCGATGCGCTGCTGCAGTTCGCCTTGCAGGCTCTCAGGTTCCGGCTCCTCGGGCATCGCGGCCTGGTGCTCGATGCCCGAGGCCGCGCTTTGAAAGGACGCCGACAACTCGAAGATCGTGCGCTCCTGCTGGCGCGCGACCACGTGGCGCGTGGTGAAGCTGCGGCCGTCGCGCACGCGGTCGACCGTGTACTCGATGGGCGCGTGTTCGCCCGGCAGCAGGAAATAGGCGTGCATCGAATGCATCGGGCGATCGGCCGCCACGGTGCGGCTCGCGGCGACCAGCGCCTGCCCCAGCACCTGGCCGCCGTACACGCTCCGCGAGCCGATGTCTTCGCTTTGCGCGCGAAAGCGGTCCTCGCCCAGTGCTTCGAGGTCCATCAATGCGACGAGCTCGGCGACGCGGCGGGCGGCGGTGGTCGCGGGATCGCTCATCGTCAACGGTCCAGGTCCGCACCGTCGGCGACGAGCTTGCGCTGCAGCGCCGGCACGTCGACCGCGGCAAAGGCATCCGCGCCCAGCACCGCCGCGGCGGTGCCCGCGGCCTGCCCCATCACGAAGCAGCCGCCGCTGGCGCGCGCGGCCGATTGGCCCTCGTGCGTCATCGAGGCGCAGCGCCCGGCGACCAGCAGGTTGTCGACGCCGCACGGCACCAGCATGCGCCAGGGCAGCTGGTTGAAGGTGCGGCGCTCGTCGCGCGGGAAGGCCCACTCGATCTTGCCGGCCGCATGCATTTCCATCGGCCAGGCATTGATGCCGATGCTGTCGTCGAAGCGCGCGGACGACAGGATGTCCTCGCCGGTCAGCGCGTAGAGGCCTTCGATGCGCCGCGTCTCGCGGATGCCGACCTGCGGCGCGATCTCGACGATGGCCGATTGCTCGAAGCCCGGCACCTCGGCCTTCAAGAAGCGGAAGTACTCGCCGATCTGCCGCCGGCCTTCGACCTCGCCGTCGCTGAGTTCGCGCGCGTCGACGCCGTTCATCGCGCCGCCCGCGGCATTGCGGATCTGCGTGACGTTGGCGCGCCATTCGCGCGGGTCGATCTGCGGCCGCAGGATCGCGCCTTCGCGCGGAAAGCGGTACGCATCCGGATCGCGCTCGCGCGCCTTCGCCATGAGATCGTTGATGGCCTTGAATTCGCCGACGGCCGCCAGCGCGCGCGCCGCATCGACGTGGCCGACGCGGAACATGGTGGACGGAAAGAGCCCGCTGCCATGGCCATCGCCGACCGCGAAGGGCACGCCCGCGAAGGCGGCGACATCGGCATCGCCGCTGGCGTCGATGAAGGCGTTGGCGCGGATCGCCTGCCGGCCGGACTTGGTCTCGACCACCAGCGCCGCGATGCGCTGGGGTCCGTCCATCAGCACGTTCGCGGCCCAGGCATGGAACAGCAGCTGCACGCCGGCGTCCAGCAGCAGCTGGTCGGCCGCGCACTTGTAGACCGAGGTGTCGTAGGAGCGCACGCGGATGCGGCCCTGCATGCCGTCCTGCGGCTTGTTGAGGCCGCCCATCGCATCGATGCGCGCGAGCAGGTCGTCGGCCACGCCGTGCACCAGCTGCGTCATCTCGCCCTCGCGCTTGCCGTAGAGCCCCGCGAAGTTGGTGACGCCGCCGGCCGTGCCCATGCCGCCGAGAAAGCCGTAGCGTTCGATCAGCAGCGTGCGCGCACCATGGCGCGCCGCGCTCACGCCGGCCGCGATGCCGGCCGGGCCGCCGCCGACCACCACGACGTCGAACTCGCCGAAGACCGGCAGGCTGCGCGCGGGTTCGAGCAGCGAGGTGGCGGTCATTGGAGCTTGATGCCCTTGGCGGAGATGATGGACTGCATGATCGCCGTCTCGGCCGCCACGCGGCTCTTGAGACCTTCGGCCGAAGTGCCCACTGCCTGCCAGCCCTGGTTGAAGAGCTGGCGACGCGTGTCGGCATTGCGCATGACCTCGGGCATGACCGCGGCCAGCCGGGCCTGCGCGGCCTTGGACAGGCGCGCCGGTCCGATCAGCGCGGTCCAGACCTCGAGATCGAAGTTCTTCAGGCCGGCATCGGCCAGCGGCGGCACTTCGGGCGCCAGCGGGCTGCGGCCGCTGGTGAGGCCGATGGCTTTGAGCTTGCCCGCGTTGACCTGCGAGATCGCCAGCCCCGGCGGCACCAGCGCCATCTGGATCTGGCCGCCGAGCAGCGCCGTCACCACGCCCGGGTTGCCCTGGAAGGGAATGTGCTCGGCCTGCACGCCGGGCATCCTCGTCTTCAGCAGCTCCATGCCCAGGTGGCCGACCGAGCCGACGCCGACCGAGCCGTAGTTCCACTTGTCGCCGCCCTTCTTCGCGGCGGCAAAGAAGGCCGCGCCGCCCGGCTCCGTGGGCGGTGCGACCAGCACCAGCGGCGCGGTCGCGATCAGCGAGATGTAGCTGAAGTCGCGCGCCGGGTTGTAGGGCAGGTGCGGATACAGCATCTTGGCGGAGGTGAGATTGCCGTTGATCACGATGCCGAGCGTGTGGTCGTCGGTCGCCTTGGCCACCTGGTCGGTCGCGATGTTGCCCGACGCGCCGGAGCGGTTCTCGACGATCACCGGCTGGCCCAGCGCCCTGGCGAGCGGATCGGAGATGGCGCGCGCCGCCATGTCGGGCGTCGAGCCGGCCGGGAATCCGACCAGGAGGCGCACCGGCTTGGTCGGCCACGCGGGGGCCTGGGCCAGCGCAGCCAGCGGCGCGGCGCCGAGGGTCAGGCCGCAGGCGGCGATCAGGAGTGCGCGTTTCTTCAGGGACGGCATGAACGGTTTTCCTTTTTTCTGTGTGAGAGAAGAAGCTCGATTTTGCATTCGCATCACGACAGGGCCGGCGACGCATCCGCAAGGCAGTGCGCGGGGTCCCACGCATAGAGCCATTCGACCGCATCGTAGTAGCGTTCGGGCGAGCGGCCGGTCCACAGGCTGTTGCGCACCAGGCGCTCGACACCCTTCGCATGGTAGAGGCGTCCCATCTCGCGCACCGACAGCACGACGCGCGCGGTGCGTGCCACGCGCGCCGAGGCATAGAGGCGGAAGGCGGCCGGCAGGTCGAAGCCGCAGGCCTCGACGGCGGCGCCGAGCGTGACCGCGTCCTCGAGCGCCATGCAGGCGCCCTGTGCGAGGTACTGCATCATCGGATGCGCGGCATCGCCGAGCAGCGTGGCCGGGCCGTGGCTCCAGTTCGCGATCGGCTCGCGGTCGGCGGTGCTCCAGCGCCGCCACGAGGTGGGCCGCTCCAGCAGCTGGCGCGGCCGCGCGTGCACGCCCTCGAAGTACGACATCACCTCCTGCTTGCTGCCATCGGTGACGCCCCATTCCTCGTGCTCGCGGCTGTGGAAGGTGACGACCAGGTTGTACTGCTCGCCGTGGCGCAGCGGGTAGTGCACCAGGTGGCAATTCGGCCCGGCCCAGACCACGGGCGCATTCCAGCGCAGGTCCTCGGGCATGTCGGCGGCTGGCACCACGGCACGGTAGACCACGTGGCCCGAGACGCGCGGTGCATCGCCGACCAGCTTCTCGCGCACCACCGATTTCACGCCATCGCAGCCGACCACCGCATCGGCAGCAAAGCGACGCCCGTCGCGCGTGACGGCGACCACGCCGCCGTCGCCGATGTCGAGCGCCTCGACCTGCGCCGAGGTGTGGAAGCGGATCAGCGGATGCTGCCGCACCGCCGCGTGGATCGCGCCGTGCAGATCGGCGCGATGGCTCACCGCATAGGGATTGCGAAAGCGCGCGCGGAAGGCCTCGCCCACCGGCACCGAGGCGACCTCGCTGCAGTCGACCGCGTCCATCATCACCAGGCGGTCGGTGAACACCGAGCCGCGCCGCACGGCCTCGCCGACGCCGAGCGCATCGAGCGCGGCGAACGCGTTGGGGCCCAGCTGCAGGCCGGCGCCGATCTCGCCGATCGCGGCGCTCTGCTCCAGCAGCTCGATCGGCAGACCCAGCCGCGCCAACGCCAGCGCCGCGGCCATGCCGCCGATGCCGCCGCCGATCAGCAGCACCGAGGGTTTGTCGTTGGGTGTCGTGTGCATGATGGTCTTCTCCCCTCGTTTCGAATTCAGTCGATGCGTACGGTGATCGGCTCGAGGCCGTCGATGCGCACCGTCAGCGTCTGACCGGGCCGCACCGCGCCCACACCTTCCGGCGTGCCCGTGAAGATCAGGTCGCCGGGCTGCAGCGCGAACAGGGTAGACAGATGAGCGATGACTTCGTTCACCGACCAGATCAGGTGGCGCAGATCGCTCTTCTGCCGCACCTCGCCGTCGACCTCGAGCACGATCGCGCCCGAGACGATCTCGCCGGCCTCGGCCAGCGGCCGGATCACGCCGACCGGCGCCGAGAAATCGAAGGCCTTGCCGATCTCCCACGGCCGGCCCTGCTCGCGCATCTTCATCTGCAGGTCGCGGCGCGTCATGTCGAGGCCGGCCGCATAGCCGCAGATGTGCGCCGCCGCGTCCTCGATCGCGATGTCGCGGCCGCCCCGGCCGATCATCGCCACCAGCTCGGCTTCGAAGTGGTAGTTGGCCGTCTGCCCCGGATAGGGAATGCCGACGGTGTCGCCCGCGGGCACCGGCACGATCGATGCATCGTCGTTGGGCTTGCAGAAGAAGAAGGGCGGCTCGCGGTCGGGGTCGAAACCCATCTCGCGCGCATGCGCCGCATAGTTGCGGCCGACGCAGTAGACGCGGCGGACCGGGAAGAGGTCGGTCGAACCGGCGATGGGAAGGCCGACGACGGCCGGCGGTGAGAAGACGAAGGACATGGGAACTCCTGCCGCATGCAGCGGCGCATGGATGGATGAAAAAGACTTGCCGCTCGAGCGGCGACCGCTCAGGCGTCTTCTAGAAAGGCCTCGCGCAGGATGCCCATGGCCTGCTGGACGGGGCGGTCAGAGAAACTGAACAGCACGACCTCCTCGCTCGCCGACAAGCGCAGCGGCGCCCACGAAGGCACGACGAAGGTATCGCGCGGCCCGAAGTCGAAGCGCTGGCTGCCGATCTCGGCCGCGCCCCGGCCTTCGACCACGCTGTAGACCGCGCCATCGGTCGCGCGCTGTGTCTTGCCCTGGAAGCCGGCCGGCAGCAGTTGCAGCTGGGTGCCGATGGTCGGCATCGGCGAACCGCCGGTGAGCGGATTGATGTAGCGCAGCTTGTGGCCCAGCCAGGCATCGGGCGCTTCCTGCTTGTGCAGCTGCGCGAGCGCCTCGCGGCTGCGCGCATAGGGGTAGTTGAAGATCGGCGAGGTCATCGACACATGGTCGTGCCGTACCGGCACCATGTTGTGACCGAAGCGCGCGAGGCTGTGGCCCTCGGGCCGCGCGACGTGCTGCACCCTGGCATCGTCGTTCTCGGCGAAGCCGGCGTCGAAGAAGCGCAGCATCGGAATGTCGAGCCCGTCGAGCCAGACCACCGGCTCGCTCAGGCCGGCGATGCCTTCGTTGCCATGGTCGTGCCAGGCCCACGAGGGCGTGATGATGAAGTCGCCCGGGTACATGGTGGTTCGCTCGCCCGCCACCGTGGTGTAGGCGCCCCGGCCGTCGACGATGAAGCGCAACGCCGACTGCACGTGGCGGTGCGAGGGCGCCACCTCGCCCGGCATGATCAGCTGCAGGCCGGCGTAGATCGACTGCGTGATCGACGAGCGGCCCGGCAGCGCCGGGTTCTCGAGCACCAGCACGCGCCGCACCGCTTCCTCGGCGGTGATGAGATCGGCCGATTCCATCAGCAGCGGCCGGATCTCGTCGTAGCGCCAGAGCGCCGGCACGCAGGGCGTCTGCGGCTCGCGCGGCACCAGCGCGTGCAGCGATTCCCAGAGCGGCGTGAGGTTCAGCGGGCGGATGCGCTCGTAGTAGGCGCGGCGCTCGGCCGCATCGGTGCGTGCGGGCTGGGTGGCGGTGGTCATGGGGATGTGTCTCCTGGCGGCAGGCGCCAATGCGCACATTGTTGGCCTGCCCTACTATTTGTTCAAGACGCAGGGGAAATACCTTGAATCGCGATTTTCGATAATGGGGTCCCGCATCCCCGAGGAAGGATTCCGATGGCCAAGCTCGATCTCGAATGGTTCGGCGTGTTCGACGAGATCTACAAGACCGGCAGCGTCTCCAAGGCCGCCGACCGGCTCGGCATCGCGCAGGCTGCGGCCAGCACGATGTTGAACAAGCTGCGCGCGCATTTCGACGACCGGCTGTTCACGCGCACGGCGCAGGGCATGCAGCCCACGCCCTATGCGCAGCGCATCTGCGTCCACGTGCGCGAGGTGCTGTCGCGCATCGAGCAGGCGCGCGGCAGCCGCGGCGGCTTCGATCCGGCCCAGGCACGGCGCGATTTCCGCATCTGCATGACCGACATCAGCGAGGTGGTGCTGCTGCCGACCCTGCTCGACCACCTGCGGCGCGTCGCGCCGGGCGTGCACATCGAGACCGAGATCATCTCGACCGAAAGCGGCCGCCGGCTGGAAGACGGCGAGGTCGATATCGCGGTCGGCTTCATGCCGCAGCTGGACGCGGGCTTCTACCAGCAGACGCTCTTCATGCAGAACTTCGTTTGCCTGGCGGCGCGCAACCACCCGCGCATCGGCGCGCGGCTCACGCGCAAGCGCTTCGAGGCCGAGGCGCACGCCATCATCTTGTCGTCCGGCACCGGCCATGCGATCGTCGACAAGACGATCGCGCGCCTCGGCCTGCAGCGCAACGTGGTGGCGCGGCTGTCGAGCTTCCTGAGCGTGGCGCGGATCGTGGCGCACACCGAGCTGATCGTGATCGTGCCGCGCATCCTCGGCGAAGTGCTGGCGACGCAGGAGCCGGTGCAGCTGCTGGAGCCGCCCTTTGCGCTGCCTTCCTATGCCGTCAAGCAACACTGGCACGAGCGCTTTCATGCGGATGCGGGCAACGCGTGGCTGCGGCGCACCATGGCCCAACTCTTTGGTCCCCAAACCGTCCCGGCGCTCGCATAATCGCCGCGGGCGCCTCCTCCAACTCATCGCCCGGGCACGCCATGTCTTTCATCACCCTGCGCTTCCTCGCTGAACCCAGCACGGTCAATTTCGGCGGCAAGGTCCACGGCGGGACCGTGATGAAGTGGATCGACGAAGCCGGCTATGCCTGCGCC
The DNA here is from genome assembly GCF_901827185.1 of Variovorax sp. PBL-E5. NCBI lineage: Bacteria > Pseudomonadati > Pseudomonadota > Betaproteobacteria > Burkholderiales > Comamonadaceae > Variovorax > Variovorax sp. PBL-E5. The sequence goes on from NZ_LR594671.1 coordinate 5,359,118, forward strand.
ACGAGCTGGGCCAAGCGCTACTGCGTGACGGTGTTCATCGGCAGCATCCGCTTCCATCGGCCGATCATGATCGGCGACCTGGTCGAGGTCGAAGCCCGGCTGGCCTACACCGGCAAGACCAGCATGAACATCTCGGTCGAGGTGCGCAGCGGCGACATGAAGGGCGGCGAGATGCAGCGCACCACCGAGTGCCTGATCGTCTTCGTCTCGGTCGATTCGCATGGCCGCACGCTGCCGATCGATGCCTTCGTGCCCGGCACGCCGGGCGAGATGGCGCTGGCCGAGCGCGCCCGCACGCATCTGGAGGCCTCGCGCACAGCCGCGGGCGTCGCATCGGGCGCCAACGCCTAGGCGCGCCCGCGCGGCGCAGGATCGACCGCGGCCGGCACTCAGCCGGCCGGCAGCACCGTGCCGCTGACCTCGCCCAGGCCGATGCGCACCGCGCCCGCCCGCTCGCAGTAGCCGCGCAGGCTCAGCGTATCGCCGTCTTCGAGGAAGGTCCGGCGCTCGCCGTTCGGCAGGCTGATCGGCTGCTTGCCGCCCAGCGTGAGTTCGAGCAGCGAGCCGGCCTCGTCGGCCTTGGGGCCCGACAAGGTGCCCGAGCCCAGCAGATCGCCCGGCTGCAGGTTGCAGCCGTTCACCGTGTGGTGCGCGATCAGCTGCGCGGCGGTCCAGTAGGCGGCCTGCGCGGTATTGCCGCGCGTCAAGCGCACGGCGGCCTCGCCGGCTGCGCGCATCTTCGCGGTCTGCAGCCAGACTTCGAGCGTGATGTCGAGCGCGCCGCTCGCGCGATTGGCGGGCGCGTCGAGGTAGGGCAGCGGCTGCGGGTCGCCGGCCGGGCGCTCGAACCTGGCGCGGAAGGGCGCGAGCGCTTCCATCGTCACGATCCAGGGCGACAGCGTGGTCGCGAAGTTCTTGGCCAGGAAGGGGCCGAGCGGCTGGTATTCCCAGGCCTGGATGTCGCGCGCCGACCAGTCGTTGAGCAGCGTCACGCCGAACAGATGCTGCTCGGCATCGGCGATCGCGACCGGCTCGCCGAGGGCATTGCCCTGCCCGACGACAAAGCCGAGTTCGAGTTCGTAATCGAGCCGCTTCGACGGCCCGAAGGACGGCGCCTCGGCATCGGGCGCCTGGGTCTGGCCCTGCGGGCGCTTGAAACGCTGGCCGCTGACGGCGATCGACGAGGCGCGCCCGTGGTAGCCGATCGGCACCCACTTGTAGTTGGGCATCAGCGGCTGGTCCGGGCGGAACAGCTTGCCGACGGTGGTGGCGTGATGGATGCCGGTGTAGAAGTCGGTGTAGTCACCGATGCGGCACGGCAGGTGCATCGCCACGGCGTCGCGGCGCACCAGCGCGCCTTCCCATTCGGCCTGCTTCGCACTGCCCTCGGCCAAGCCTGCCGACAGTGCGGCGCGCAGTCCCCGGCGCTGCTCGATGCTGGCGGCCAGCAGCTCGTTCATGTTGTCGGTGTCGATCAGCCGCGCGAGGCGCAGATCGAGGATCTGGTCGCCGATGGCGACGCCGATGCGCGGCTCCCAGCGCGGCGCGCGGCTGTAGGTGCCGAAAGGCAGGTTCTGGATCGGGAAGTCGCAGCCTTCCTCGTTGGCCGATGCGACCCAGCTGCGCAGTTGCGGGTCGTGGGTGGCGTTGAGCGTGTCGTTCATGGCTTGAATGAATCCTTGAGGCCGGCCCAGCAGTCGGCGTAGTCGGTGTCGAGCGCCGGGCTTTGCAGCGCGAACTCGGTCGGAATGAAACGGTAGCGGCTCTCGAACATGAAGGCCAGCGTGTGGTCCAGCTTGTGCGGCGCCAGATCGGCCTGGCTCGCCTTGTCGAAGGCCTCTTCGTCGGGGCCGTGCGGCACCATCGAGTTGTGCAGGCTCGCGCCGCCCGGCTTGAAGCCGCCGGGCTTGGCGTCGTACTGGCCATAGACCAGGCCCATGAATTCGCTCATCAGGTTGCGGTGGTACCAGGGTGGACGGAAAGTGTCTTCCATCACCAGCCAGCGCGGCGGGAAGATCACGAAGTCGCAGTTGGCGGTGCCGGGCGTGTCGCTCGGCGAGGTGAGCACGGTGAAGATCGACGGGTCCGGATGGTCGAAGCTGATCGAGCCGATCACCATGAAGTTGGCGGTGTCGTACTTCACCGGCGCGAGATTGCCGTGCCAGGCGACGACGTTGAAGGGCGACTGCTGCATCGGCGCCGACCAGAGGCGGCCACCGAATTTCTTCACCAGCTCGTAGCCGCCGGCATCCTGCTCGAAGGCCGCGACCGGCGCCTGGAAATCGCGCGCGTTCGCGAGGCCGTTGGATCCGATCGGGCCCAGCTCGGGCAGGCGGAACTGTGCGCCGTAGTTCTCGCAGATGTAGCCGCGCGACAAACCGTCCGGCAGCGCGACCTTGAACACGACGCCGCGCGGCACCAGCGCGATCTCGCCGGGCCTGACCTCGAGCACGCCCATCTCGGTAGTGATCACGAGCCGGCCCTGCTGCGGCACGAAGAGCATCTCGCCGTCGGCATCGACGAGCGCGCGGCGTTCCATTGAGCGGCTCGCGAGGTAGACATGCGCGGCCACGCCGACCTGCGCCTCGGCATCGCCGTTGGCGGCCAGCGTGCGGAGGCCGTCGACGAAATCGACCTCGGCCGCCTCGAAGGGGATCGGCGCCCAGCGCATCGGCTCGGGCGGCAGCGCGATGGCGCGGTCGGCGCCGGTCTTCCAGTGCGGCTGCACATAGGGCTGGTAGCGGCCGGACACGACCGAGGGCTGGCGCCGGTACAGCCAGCTGCGCCGGTTCTCATGGCGCGGCGCGGTGAAGGCGGTGCCCGAGATCAGCTCGGGATACAGGGCGAAAGGCGCGCGCTGCGGGCTGTTGCGGCCCTGCGGCAAGGCGCCGGCCACGGCCTCGGTGGCGTGCTCGTTGCCGAAGCCGCTCTGGTAGCGGCGCCCGGTGGCGGATGCGTTCGTCGTCATGGCGTCCTCTTGAAATTCACGCGGATCGCGCCGCGGCCGCGAAGGCCTCGCGCAGCACGGCCAGCGATCCGATGTGGTTGGCCAACACCAGCACCAGGCGCGCGTTGAAGGCGTGGCTTTCTTCGCTCGACAGGTTCTGGTGCGCCTCGATCAGCGCTTCGTAGAAGTCGTCGGGCGCGTCGAGGTGCGGGGTGGTGATCAGTTCCATGATGCGCTTTCTATGCCTTGGCCAGTGCGCGGTCGCGGGCCGCGCGCAGCGCCTGCGGCGTGGGCTGGCGCCAGCGCGCGCAGACGTGCTGGTCGGGGCGCAGCAGGTAGACGGTGCCCGGCTGCGCGTCGTAGCGCTCGGCGGCGAGCTCGCCCGCGCCACAGGCCGCGACGCGCGCCACGTGCAGCGGCAGCTCGGCCTCGGCGATGGCCTGCAGGCTGCGCTGCGCTGCCTCGCCGTTGCCGAAGACCAGGGCCGTGAAGCGGGTCGCGGCGGATGCGTCGGACACGGGTGCGATCTCGCGCAGCAGCCAGCCGGTACTGCCGTCGACGCGCACGATCGGCGCATCGGCGGCTGATGCGCCCGGGACCATGCGTCCTGCGAACGCATCCAGGTCCGGCGTGTTGAGCGGCGAGGCGTCCAGCGTGGTCGCGACCGAGAGCCGGCCGCTGTTCACCAGCGCGCGCGCGAACGGATGGCGCTTGGAGAGTTCGAGCACGGCGTCGCGGAACAGGCGGCTGACATCGCTCTTCGGCGTGATGAAGTCGGTGGCGCGCGTGGAGTGGCGGATGTTCTCGTCGGCCGCGGCCTCGCGCTCGCTCGCATAGCTGTCGAGCAGCGCCTCGGGCGCTTCGTGCTTCAGCACGGCGGCGAGCTTCCAGCCCAGGTTGTCGGCGTCCTGCACGCCCGAGTTGGCGCCGCGTGCGCCGAAGGGCGACACGCCGTGCGCCGCGTCGCCGGCGAACAGCACGCGGCCATGGCGGAAACGCGCCATGCGCTGGCAGGCGAAGGTGTAGACGCTGGCCCAGACGATGTCGAAGCGCAGGCCCGGGTGGCCGATGCTGTCGAGCAGCGCACGCACGCGCGGGATGATGTGCTCGTGCTTGCGCTCTTCCACCGGATCGGCCTCCCACCCGAGCTGGAAGTCGACGCGCCACACGCCGTCGGCCTGCTTGTGCAGCAGCGCGCTCTGCTTCGGATGGAAGGGCGGGTCGAACCAGAAGCGGCGCTCGGTGGGCAGGTCGGCATCCATCGTGATGTCGGCGATCAGGAAACGGTCGCGGAACACGCGCCCGTGGGCTTCCTGCCCGAGCAGCCGCCGCAGGTCGGAGCGCGAACCGTCGCAAGCCGCGACGTGGTCGGCGGCGAGCTGGTAGCTGCCTTCGGGCGTCTCGATGGTGAGCAGCGCGTGGTCGACGTGCTGCGCGATGCCGACCACCTTGCTGCTCCAGCGCAGGTCGATCAGCGGCAGCGCGGCGGCGCGCTCGGCGAGGTAGCCTTCGACGTAGTACTGCTGCAGGTTGATGAAGGCCGGCCGCTCGTGCCCGCGCTCGGGCAGCAGGTCGAAGCGGTACACCTGCTCGTCGCGGAAGAAGACCTGGCCGACGCTCCACGACACGCCCTTGGCGACCATGCAATCGCCGCAGCCGAGGCGGTCGAACACCTCGAGCGTGCGCTTGGCGAAACAGATGGCGCGCGAGCCGGTGGACAGCGTGCAGTCGTTGTCGAGCAGCACCACGGGCACCTGCCGCTGCGCGAGATCGATCGCCAGCGCAAGGCCGACGGGGCCGGCGCCGACGACGATCACCGGATGGTGCACGGGCGTGCCGGCGTCCTGGTCCGGATGATGGCGGTAGTCGAAGCGCAGCGACTGGTAGTCGGTGGGCGCAGGGGTTGATGCGGGTGCATCCACGTTCTGGGTCTCCTTGTCTTGCCTCTTCCCCCGCTGGGGGAGGGAGCCAATGCTCAGCCTTCGAGAGCCTTCCACATCTCGATGTCGCGCTCGGCAGTCCAGATGCGCGGGTCGGCATGGCCCGAAGCCTCGTCGTAGGCGCGGCTCACGTCGAAGGGCATGCAGTGGTCGAAGATCGCCCACTGGCTGTACTTGGGCTTGAGCTTCGCGTAGGTGTCCTGGTAGATCGTGTTGAGGTCGCGCCCGGCCTTCACGCCTTCCTGCACGCTGGCATACACGTCGGCGATGAAGCTGCGCGTGCCGGCCAGGCCCTTGGCGACCTGCTCGGGCGTGGTGAGCGCGGCACCGCGCCCGGGCACCAGCGCCTTCGGACCGAGCGCGGCGATGTTGTCCAGCGTATACGGCCAGTCCTGGAAATAGGCGTCGCCCGCATAGGGCGTGGCATCGAACTCGACCAGGTCGCCCGACAGCAGCGTGCGCTCCTCGGGCAGCCAGACCACGGTGTCGCCCTTGGTGTGGCCGCGGCCGAGCTGGATCAGCTGCACTTCGAGCTGGCCGAGCCAGAGCGTCATCTTGCCGGTGAAGGTCAGGGTCGGCCAGGTCATGCCGGGGGGCACGGTCTCGACGTTCTGGAACAGGCGCGGGAAGCGGCCGATCTCGCTGGCCTTGTCCTGCTCGCCGCGCTCGACGATGAGGTCGCGCGTGTCCTGGCTGGCGATGATGTGCTCGGGCTGGTAGCCGGCGGCGCCCAGCACGCGCACGGCGTGGTAGTGCGTGAGCACCACGTACTTGATGGGCTTGTCGGTCACCTCGCGGATGCGGCGCACCACGTCGGCCGCCATCGCCGGCGTGGCCTGGGTGTCGGCCACCAGCACGCAGTCGTCGCCGACGATGATGCCGGTGTTGGGATCGCCCTCGGCGGTGTAGGCCCAGGCGTGTTCGGAGATCTGGCTGAAGGTGACCTGCTTTTCCTCGAGGTCGGCCTGGCTGGCGAATTTCTTGGTTTCGGTCATCGTGGGTCTCCAGATGGAAATTTGTCTAAGGTAAATGAATTCGCATGGAACGAATGATCGGAGTGTAAATCCGGGATCAGTTAATGTCTAATGCCTTCTGTATCAACGAACGACGGCAAAGGCCATGGCCAACGACAGCGACCGTGCGCAACGCGGCATCCAGAGCATCGAGGTGGGCGGCCAGCTGTTGCGTGCCCTGGTGCATCACGGCCGGCCGATGGCGCTGAAGGACCTGGCGCGCGAGGCCGACATGTCGCCCGCCAAGGCGCATCCCTACATGGTCAGCTTCGGCCGCCTGGGGCTGATCGAGCAGGACCGCGGCAGCGGCCACTATCTGCTCGGTCCGCTCGCGTTGCAACTGGGGTTGATCAGCCTGCAGCAGGCCGACCCGGTGCATCTCGCGACGCCGCTGATCGCCGAGCTGGCGCAGCGCATCGGGCAGACGGCGGCGATCGCGGTCTGGGGCGCGCGCGGCGCCACCATCGTGCGCATCGCCGAGTCGCCGTCGCCGGTGCACGTGGCCATGCGCCATGGCACGGTGTTCTCGCTCGCCAACACGGCCTCGGGCCGGCTGTTCGGCGCCTACCTCGACGGCGCGGTCGTCAAGCGCCTGCTCGACGAGGAACGCCAGCGCGCGAAGAGCGCGGCACCCGCACGGCGCGCGGGCATGCCGCCGCAGCCGGCGCTGCCGGACTGGAAAAGCTTCGAGGCGCAGCTGCGCGAGGTGCGCGCGCACGGCATCAGCCGCTCCGAGGGCGAGATCGTGCCCGGGGTCAGCGCGATGTCGGCGCCGGTGTTCGACCACACGGGCGCGATGGTGCTGGCGATCACGGCGATCGGCCCGACCGCGATCTTCGACACCCGATGGACCGGCGAGATCGCGCAGGCGCTCAAGGCTTGCGCGGGCCAGGTGTCGCAGAGCCTGGGCGCGGCGCCCGCAGCGGCGTGAGGCGCAAGGCGCTCAGAGCGCGTGGCGCGCCAAGCGCGGCGCGTTCACTTCGAGAGGCCGTCGAAATGCTGGACCGGCACCGCTTCGAGCGCGACGCCTTCGAGGCAGCGGATGTTGACGGCCGCCATCCTGTTGCCCTTCGGATCGGTGCCTTCCCCGAAGGGATGGATGCCGCAGGTGGGGCAGAAGTGGTGCCGGATCACGTGCTTGTTGAACAGGTAGGTGGCCATGTCCTCCGCCGGCGTGAGCAGCCGCAGGCTGTCGCGCGGCACGAACCACATCAGCGAGCCCTTGCGCGAGCAGATCGAGCAATTGCAGGCCATCGCCCCGTTGATTTCGCCATCGACCTCGAACGCGATGCGGCCGCAGTGGCAGCTTCCCTGGTAAGTCATCGTCGATCTCCTTTCTGCTTCATGCGCGGTAGGCCGAAGCCACGAGCTTCAGCCCGAGCGACACCATGACCGCGCCGGCCGCGCGGTCGACCCAGGCCTTGTAGCGCAGGTAGGTCTGCTGCGGTCCGCGCGCCGACAGGGCGAGCGCCACCAGCGTGTACCAGCTCGTCTCCAGCAGGCTGACGACCGCCACCACGGCGATGCCGAAGCCCAGGCCCGATGCCGGCGGCAGGAAGGCGGCGAACACGCTGGCGTAGACGATGGCGGTCTTGGGATTGCTGATCTGCGTGGCCAGGCCGGCCAGCAGCGCGCGCGAGAAGTGAGGGTGACCCTCCGCCGAAGCCGCATGCTGCGCAGTGGCGAGCGCGAGCGGCTGCTTCGCGCCGAGCCAGATGCGCACGCCGAGCCAGGCCAGGTAGAGGCCACCTGCCGCCTTGAGAAGAACGTACAGCTGCGGAATCGCAAGCAGCAGCCCCTGCAAGCCGGCCAGCGCGGCGATGGCGAAGGAGGCGCCGCCGATGCCCATCCCGATCGCCGCGGCGACGCCTTCGGTGCGCGACAGCGAGACGGCCGTGCGCGCCACCATGACGAAGCTCGGTCCGGGACTGACGACACCGACGGCGAGCGCGCCGGCGATGCCGAGCAGGGGCAGCAGGGGTTGCAACGAAGTCTCCTGGGTCTGGGGTCGGACCCGGAGATTACATCGCCCGGGCCACGAGGCCCACCGTCTTCGCTCAGGCCTTGCCCTTGGCCGCTTCGAGCGCGTCGCGCGTGCGGGTCGCCTCGCGGCGCGCGGCCTCGGCGAAGTCGTCGCCGTTCGATGCGTAGCAGATGGCGCGCGATGAATTGACCACGATCGGCGCATCGGCGCGCCAGCCGGCACGCACCGTGGCCACCGCATCGCCGCCCTGGGCGCCGATACCCGGGATCAGCAGCGGCACCGTGGGCGCGAGCGCGCGGACGCGCTCGATCTCCGCCGGATAGGTGGCGCCGACCACGAGGCCCAGCTGTCCGTTCACGTTCCACGGCCCCTGCGCCAACCTGGCCACGTGTTCGTAGAGGAAGGGTTCGCCTTCGACGCCCGCGAGGCGCTGGCCCTGCAGATCGGCGCCGCCCGGATTGCTGGTGCGGCACAACAGGAAGGCACCCTTGCCGGCGTGGCGCAGATAGGGCTCGACCGAATCGAAGCCCATGAAGGGCGACAGCGTGACCGCATCGGCGCCATAGCGCTCGAAGGCCTCGCGCGCGTACTGCTCGGCGGTCGAGCCGATGTCGCCGCGCTTGGCATCGAGGATCACCGGCACCTGCGGCGCGTTGCGGCGCAGGTGTTCCATCAGCTGTTCGAGTTGCCCTTCGGCCCGGTGCGCCGCGAAGTAGGCGATCTGCGGCTTGAAGGCGATCGCCAGGTCGGCGGTGGCATCGACGATGCGCGCGCAGAAGTCGTAGATGCGGCTGGCGTCGCCCTGGAGGCGGGCGGGGAATCGGGTCGGTTCGGGATCGAGGCCGACGCACAGCAGCGAGCCGTTCAGGCGCTCGGCGGCGCGCAGCTTGTCGAGGAAGTTCATGCGCGGAATTCTAGGCCGCGACCCCGATGCCGCCGGGCCGCTCAGCGCGCCAGCTGTTCGGCAGCCAGGCACAGGTCCGACCAGGCGCGTGCCTTGTCGGCCGGATTGCGAAGCAGGTAGGCCGGGTGGTAGGTCGCGACGAGCGGCACGTCCTGCATGCCCGTCATGACCGCCAGCGGCGCAACGCGGCCGCGCAGCTTGCCGAGCGGCTCGCTGCTCTGCATCAGGCTCTGCGCGGCCAGTGGCCCCATGGCCAGCACGATGCGCGGCGCCAGTTCGGCCGCGGCTTCGGCAAAAACCTCTGCCAGCGGGCGCGGGCTGGCGGGCTGCCCGGAGGCGACGCCGCGGTGGGTGCGCATCAGGTGCACGGGCAGCGCGCCGTCGTGCAACTGCAAGGCGCGCAGCATGTTGCCCAGCAGGCGCCCCGCATCGCCCGCGAACGGTTCGCCGTGGCGGCCGTCGAGTTCGGGCGGCATGTCGGCAACGATCAGCCAGCCAGCTTGCGCTGCGCCTTCTTCGCCGTAGAGCCGGCGCCGCGCTTCGGCCAGAATGCCCGCGCCGTGCAGTGCAGCGACGGCCGGCCGCGCGGCGGGCGTCGCGCCGGCAGGCACCGCCGCAGCGGGCCGGGCGCGCACCTGCGCCATCGGCGCGGGAGGCGCCGCGGCAGCCGCAACCGGCCGAACCTCGGCGGGCTGATCGGGCTGCGCCACCTGCGCCATCGGCCACCAGACCTTGACGCCCATTTCGTCCAGCATCGCGCGCTGGCGCGCATCGAGGTTCAGTGTGTGCAGCGTCATTTCAATGCGCCCCAGGCGCTGATGGGTTCGTTGAGGCGCAGGCTCATCACGACCGCGTCCTCGCGCGCGTTGCCGTAGGCGGGGTAATAGCCCTTGCGCACGCCGACCCGGCGAAAGCCGTGCCGCTCGTAGATGGACAGCGCGCGCAGGTTGCTGGCCCGCACTTCGAGCCAGAGCCATTGCGCGTTCTGGCTGCGCGACCAACCGCCCAGCGCCTCCAGCATCAGCGGCGCCCAGCCCTGGCCCTGGAAAGGCGGTGCGACGGTGATGTTGAGCAGGTGCACCTCGTCGACACCCTTCATCGCGACGAAGTAGCCGATGATGACCTCGGCCGGGATGGTGCGCGGGCTCGGCAGGCCCCATCGCGGGCGGCGGCCGCGCACTGACGCCGGCGCGGGCTCGGCGTCGAATCCGGGGCCGACGAGACACTGGCAGTGATAGCCGGCGGTCAGCGAATCGGCGAAGTTGGCACGCGTCCACGGATGGCTGTAGGCGTCGCGCTCGATATCGGCGACGGCAGGCAGGCGCTCGAGCGTGATCGGCTCGAGGCGGGCTTCGCGGGATTGCAGGACTGCGCTCATGTCAGGGTCTTGGAGGCCGCCTTGATCGCGGCACGCTCTTCGGTGGTCTGCGCCACTTTATCGCGAACATAGAGCGGCCACGCATCGGCCGGTGCAACGGTTGCGCCGGCCGCAAGCAATTCGGGGGCCAGGCGCAGCATCGCGGCCGCGGCGGGCAGCACGTCGCGGCGCGCCACCGCCGGCGGCAGGCGCTCGCCATAGGCGCCGAAGGCATTGCCCGCGAGCGTCCAGCCGACGGGCACCACGACCTGCTCGGGGGCGAGCAATTCCACCTCGGCGATGCCGCCGGGCGGGGCAACGTCGAAGTCATGGCGCGCCGCATAGACCTGGTCCATGCGCGCGTCGAGCACGGCGACGACGCGCCGGTCGCCGAAGCGATGGCGGGCCTCCTCGGCCACCGCCCGCAGCGTATCGACCGGCAGCAGCCGCACGCCCGCGCCGAAGCCCAGGCCCTGCGCCACCGAACAGGCCGTGCGCAGGCCGGTGAACGAACCGGGGCCGCGGCCGAAGACGATCGCGTCGAGATCGGCCAGCCTCAGGCCGGCCTCGGCCAGCAGACGCTGGATCAGCGGGATCAGCGTGGTCGACGATTGCGGTCCGCCCGCGCCGCTGTGTTCGAGCAGCGCATCGCCATGGCGCACCGCGACCGAAAGGGTCTCGGTGCTGGTGTCGAAGGCCAGCAGCCTAGGCATCGCCGGCGCTCCGTCGGAAGGCGCGTGCGAAGGTTGGAAGAGCGGCGGGCATGCCTCGATTATCGAGGCCCGCCGGCCCGCACGCGCGGCCTCGGCGACGGCCCGGATAATCACGCGATGCCTCTCGCCCCGCAATCCGCAGCGCAGCGCGCCTGCCGCACGTTTTTTCTCGTCCTGGCACTGGCCGCACCGGCCTGGACGAGCGCCCTCGCGCAAAGCCTGCCGAACGACGTCGATGCCGCGCTGGCGCGTGCCAAGGTGCCGCGCGACGCGGTGACGATGCTGGTGGCCGATGCCGACGGCACGCGCCCGCCGCGGCTCGCCTGGCGCACGCAGGTGCCGGTCAATCCGGCGTCGGTCATGAAGCTGGTCACCACCTACGCGGCGCTCGACCTGCTCGGCCCGGCATTCACCTGGACCACGCCGGTCTACGTCGACGGCCCGGTGCAGAACGGCGTGCTGAACGGCAACCTCTACATCAGGGGCCAGGGCGATCCGACGCTGGTGCTGGAGCGCCTGTGGCTGCTGCTGCGCCGCGTGCAGGGGCTGGGCATCCGCACCATCCGCGGCGACATCGTGCTCGACCGCAGCGCCTTCGAGCTGGCCGACACCGATCCGGCGGCCTTCGACGGCGAAGGCCTGCGCCCCTACAACGCGGCGCCCGATGCGCTGCTGATCAACTTCAAGTCGGTGGTCATGACCTTCGTGCCGAGCCGCGGCACGCAGACCGCGCAGGTCAACTTCGAGCCGCCGCTGGCCGGCGTGGCAATGCAGGCGAAGGTGCCGCTGTCGAACGGCGAATGCGGCGACTGGCGCGCCGCGCTGGGCGGCCAGTTCGCGGACCCTGCGCGCATCGACTTCGCCGGCAGCTATCCGGCCGCCTGCGGCGAAAAGGTGTGGCCGGTGGCCTATGCGGATCCGCGCAGCTACGCGCTGCGCGCGGTGGGCGGGCTGTGGGCCGAGATGGGCGCAGGGCTCACGGGCCAGGTGCGCGATGGCCGCGTGCCGCCCGCGCTCGCGCCCGCCTTCGAAGTCGCCTCGCCGCCGCTGGCCGAGGTGATCCGCGACATCAACAAGTACAGCAACAACGTGATGGCGCAGCAGCTGTTCCTCACGCTCGGCTTGCAGCAGAAGAAGCGCGGCACGCTGGAAGCGTCGCGCACCACGCTGCGCCAATGGTGGAACGATCGCATCGGCACCGGCGAGGGCCAGCCGATCTTCGACAACGGCTCGGGCCTGTCGCGCGACGAGCGCATCAGCGCGGCCGCGCTCGCCCGGCTGCTGCAGGTGGCCTGGCGTTCGCCGGTGATGCCCGAACTCATGTCCTCGCTGCCCGCCTCGGGCGTCGACGGCACGCTGAAGAAGCGCGCGCTGCGCTCGGGCGGCGCCGCCCACATGAAGACCGGCACCCTGCGCGATGCGGCGGGCGTCGCGGGCTACGTGCTCGGCGCCAGCGGCCATCGCTGGGTGGTCGTCGCGATCGCCAACAACGGCAACGCCACCGCGGCACGACCGGCCTTCGATGCGCTGGTCGACTGGGCCTCGCAGGACAACTGAGGCACCGCGGCGTCGCCGAGGCGACTCCCGCATCGCACCGGCTCGGGGTTTCCCTCGTCCTTCTTTGCAAAGGGCGCGCCTAGGATCGTGCGCATTGCGCCTTTCACACCCATTCCACGGAGGAGACATTCATGAAGCGTCTGCATCTTCTGAGCGCCGTTGCCACGGCAAGTCTGTTGGTCGCTGCCTGCGGTGGCGGGGGGGACGGCGGCGGTGGCCTCGGCCTCGGTGTCGGTGTGGGCGGCGGCGCAGTGGCCGGGCCGGGCACCGGTGCCTTGAAGGAACCCGCCACCACGCTGGTGACGCTGACCGCCGCGCAGATCGACGCTGCCACTGCAGCCAACGGACTGCAGGCGATCAGCGGCAAGGCCAAATGCGACGTGAAGGTGGTGGCACTCAACTACAGCACCGTGGGTCCGAAGGGCGAGGCGACCAATGAATCCGGCGTGCTGCTGGTACCGACCGGCACGGCCTGCACCGCCGCAGCGCCACTGGTGGCCTATGCCAAGGGCACGGACGTGCAGAAGCCGCGCACCCTGGCCAATCCGCAGGATTCCGAAACCTTCCTGCTGATCGCGATGTATGCAGCGCAAGGCTATGCGGTGACGGCGACCGACTACCTGGGCTATGCGAAGTCGACCTTCCCGTACCACCCCTACCTGCACGCCGATTCGGAAGCGCGCTCGGTGCTCGATTCGCTGCGCGCGGCGCGTGCCGCGATGCTGAGCGCGGGCGCGACCTTTTCCGGCAAGGTGATGTTCACCGGCTATTCGCAGGGCGGGCATTCGTCGATGGCGGCGCAGCGCGCCGCCGAGCGCGACAATCCGCTCGAATTCAACGTGGTGGCCGGCGCGCATCTGGCCGGGCCGTACAACCTGTCCGGATCGTTCAAGCTCACGGAAGCGATCGCCGGCTATCAGTTCTTCGTGCCTTTCATCGTGACCTCCTACCAGAAGGTCTACGGCGACGTGTACACGGACGTCAATGCCGTCTTCAAGCCGCCCTACGCAGCCAACATCGAGAACCTGCTGCCGAGCCCGACGCTGAACTACACGACGCTGGTGACCACCGGCGCGCTGCCTGGCGCCAACGGCGAGACGCCGGACCAGGCGCGCGACGAACTGTTCCAGGCGAGCTTCCTGACCGACGTGCGGACCAATCCGAACAACGCGCTCTTCCTCGACGCGAAGAAGAACGACCTGTTCGGCTGGAACCCGCGCGCCAGGACGCTGCTGTGCGGCGGCGCTGGCGACCCGACCGTGCCGCCGGCGGTGCACCTGATCCCGATGAAGGCGGACTTCGACTCGCGCGGCGTGACCACGGTCACGACGGTCGACGTCGACGCGCAGGTGCAGGCCGCCTTCGGACCCGGCGGCAAGGCGCCCACCGATCCGGCTTCGGCCGCGTATGCCACCTACTTCGGCTCCTACCACGGCACCTACGAGCCGCCGTTCTGCCACGCCCGGGCGCGCGCATTGTTCGACACGGTGAAATAGGCTCGCCCCAGACTGCCGGCCGCGCACCGCGCGCCGAGTTCGTGGGCCGCCGCGGAACCGGCTCAGCCGGGCCGCAGGCTGCGCCCCCTGCAAGGGGGTAGGCGAAGCGACACGCAGTGCGCGCAGCCTGGGGGTGTACCTATGCAGCCGCTCTTTGCAGACGGTCGCGCACGCCTTCCCATTCGGGCTCGGCGGGGGGCGTTTCGACCCAGATCAATTTGACGCCTTCGTCGTCGAAGGCGCGCAGCACCGCGAACAGTTGCTGCGCCGCGGCAGCGGCGTCGTCGGGCATGCGGCGCTGCACGATGCGCTGCGAACGGCTCTTGAGCGCGGTGCGCGACCAGACCGCGATGTGGGCGGCGTTCGCGCCCAGCAGGTCGAGGCCGGTCTGCAGTGCCTTGGCATCCATCAGGCGCAGCTTGGCGCTCGGCGCGTAGTGCGATTCGAGCGTGCCGGAGGCGCGCGGGTCGGGCGCGGCGAGATCGTCCTTGTCGCGCAGCGCCTCGCCGCAGGCCGCTTCGATGCGGGCGCGCGTGATGGCGCCCGGGCGCAGGAGCACCGGCGCGCCGCGGCTGCAGTCGACGATGGTCGACTCGATGCCGACCTCGCAGGGGCCGCCGTCGATCACCAGCAGCTCGTCGCCGAATTCGTCCTGCACGTGCCGGGCCGTGGTCGGGCTGACGCGGCCGAAGCGGTTGGCGCTCGGGCCCGCCACGCCATGCACGCCCTGCTCGGCGCAGGCCGCGAGCAGCGCCTGCGCCACCGGATGCGAAGGACAGCGCAGCCCGATGGTGTCCTGTCCGCCGGCAGCAGCGGCAGCGACGCCGGGCTGCCGCGCAACGATCAAGGTCAGCGGACCCGGCCAGAAGGCGAGCACCAGCTTTTGCGCGAAGGGCGCCAGCGGCAGCGCGAAGCGCGACAGCGCCTCGGTGCCTTGCGCACCGGCCGCCACGTGCACGATCAACGGATGGTCGCTCGGCCGCCCCTTGGCCGCGAAGATGCCGGCGACAGCGGCCTCGCTGGCCGCATCGGCGCCCAGGCCATAGACGGTCTCGGTCGGGAACGCGACCAGGCCGCCGGCACGCAGCACGCGCGCGGCCTCGTCAATGGCGTCGGGCGTGCGGCCGTCGAGGATCATCGGCCCGGGCCGCACGGCGGGAGCAACGGGTGAGCGTGGAGACCCATGGTCACTCCGAGAGCGGGATCGGCAGGCCGAGCAGCGCAGCGGCGAAGTCGGCGGTGCTGCGGACTTCGCCGATGTCGGCGCCCGTGATGGTGAGATGACCCATCTTGCGGCCGCGGCGCGCCTCGGCCTTGCCGTACAGGTGCAGGTGGATGCCGGGCAGCGCGAGCACGTCGGCCCAGCGCGGCGCCTGCTCGGTGCCGTCGTCGAGGAACCACAGATCGCCGAGCAGGTTCAGCATGATCGCCGGACTGTGCTGGCGCGGCATGTTCAGCGGCAGGCCGGCCAGGGTGCGCACCTGCTGTTCGAACTGCGACATGTCGCAGGCGTCCATCGTCCAGTGACCGCTGTTGTGCGGGCGCGGCGCCATTTCGTTGACGACCAGTTCGCCGTCGGCGAGCACGAAGAATTCGACGCACAGCACACCGACATAGTCCAGCCCCTGCGCGATCGACTGGGTCGCCGCCACCGCCTGCCGCGCGATCGCTTCGGGCATGCTGTGCGCATGCACTTCGGTCACGGCCAGCACGCCGTCGCGATGCAGGTTGCGCTGCGGCGGGTAGTGCACGATCTGGCCGTCGCCGCCGCGCGCGATGATCACCGAGCATTCGAAATCCAGCGGCAGCAGCTTCTCGAGCACGCAGGGCACGTCGCCCGTGGCCTCCCAGGCCGCGGCCAGCTCGGCTCGCGTGCCCACGCGCTGCTGGCCCTTGCCGTCGTAGCCGAGCCGCGCGGTCTTGAGGATGCCGGGAAGCAGGTCGCCGGACACGGCGGCCAGTTGGTCCGCCGTCTCGATCACGGCATGGGGCGCGCAGGCGACGCCGCAGCCCACGAAATGCGCTTTCTCGCGGATGCGGTCCTGCGCGATCGCCACCGCCTCCGCGGCGGGCGAGACCGGCCGCGCGACCGAGAGATGCACCAGCGCGGGCGCGGGCACGTTCTCGAACTCGGTCGTGATGGCATCGGCCAGGCCCGCCAGCCGCGCCAGACCGTCGACATCGGTGTAGTCGGTGGGAATGTGGTGGTGGCTCACGCGCCCCGCGGGGCTGTCGGGATCGGGGTCGAGCACGGCCGTGAAGTAGCCCATGCGCTGGGCCGCGTGCACGAACATGCGGCCCAGCTGGCCGCCGCCCAGCACGCCGAGGGTGGCGCCTGGCAGCAGCGCGCTCACAGCGCGCCCCCGCCCTGCGGCGAGAACGGCGACACGGCACCCCGGCCGGCCGGCGCATCGAGCGGCGGCAGGGTCATCGCCTGGGCGGCCTGCGTCTGCTTCGCGCGGAAGGCGTCCAGCTGGGCGCGCAGGGCCGGATTGCCCACCGCCAGCATCGCGACCGCGAACAGGGCCGCGTTGGCCGCGCCGGCAGGGCCGATGGCGAAGGTCGCGACCGGCACGCCCCTGGGCATCTGCACGATGCTGTAGAGCGAATCCACGCCTTGCAGGTGCTTGCTCGCCACCGGCACGCCGAGCACCGGCACCGGGGTCTTGGCCGCCAGCATGCCCGGCAGATGGGCCGCGCCGCCGGCACCGGCGATGATGGCGGCCAGGCCGCGCGGGGCGGCGTTTTCGGCATAAGCGAACAATTCGTCCGGCATGCGGTGCGCCGAGACCACCCGGGCTTCGTGGGCGACGCCGAATTGCTGGAGAATCTCGACCGCATTGCGCATCGTCTCCCAGTCGGAGTTCGAGCCCATGACCACGCCGACCTGAATTGCTTGCTTCATGGTTTCAATTTTACGTTTCACCCTCAGCTTCCCACGATGATCGACATCACCCTCGAAAACTTCCAGACCGAGCTGATCGACGGCTCCATGACCACGCCGGTGCTGCTGGACATCTGGGCCGAATGGTGCGGACCCTGCAAACAGCTCGGCCCCGTGCTCGAAAAGCTCGAGACCGAGTATGCCGGCCGCTTCGCGCTGGCCAAGCTCGATGCCGACAAGGTGCCGCAGATCTCGCAGCAATTGAGCCAGATGTTCGGCGTGCGCAGCATCCCGTTCTGCGTGATGTTCAAGGAGGGCCAGCCGGTCGACGGCTTCGTCGGCGCCATCCCGGCCGAGCAGATCCGTGCCTTCCTCGACAAGCACGTGCCGGGCGCGGACGAGGTCGAGGCGCTCGAACAGGGAGAAGCCGCCCAGGAGGCGCTGGCCGAAGGCGATACCGAGGGCGCGCTCGAGCGGCTGCAGCATGCGGTGGCCGCCGATCCGGCCAACGACGACGCGCGTTTCGACTACGTGAAGCTGCTGCTGCAGGAAGGCCGCATCGACGATGCCAAGGTCGCCTTCGCACCGGCGATCGCCAGGACCACGCAGGTGCGCCGCTTCGATGCGCTGCAGCGCTGGATGGATGCGATCGACTTCGCCTCGCCCGCCCAGGGTGCGGCACCCTCGCTGGCCGATGCCGAGTCCCGCATCGCGGCCAACAAGCGCGACTTCGAGGCCCGCTTCGACCGCGCCCGGCTGCTCATGGCCGCGCAGCGCTGGACCGACGCGATGGACGAGCTGCTCGACATCCTGATGCGCGACAAGAGCTGGAGCGAGGAGCTCGCCCGCAAGACCTACATCGCCATCCTCGAGATCATCGAGCCGCCCCGGCCCAAGGTGGCGGATGGCCAGATCCCGCCGGACGACCCCACGGTCGCGACCTATCGGCGGCGGCTCAGCAGCGTCGTCCTGAGCTGATCGGGGCGGCCGCCGGCCGGCACGCGATGCGGCGCGGAGCGGCCATGGAACGGAACGTTGCGCCCGGTCCGGACTCGCAGTGGGAGTGGCGTTGGCGCGACGTGCTGCCTCGCATACGATGGAGCCGAATCATTTCGTTGCAAAGGGAAAACCGGCCATGCGTTCCTTGTTCCTCACGGCGGCGTTGCTCGCCTGCGCACTGACCACCGGCTGCGGCAGCGGCATCAACCTCGACGAGCCGATCGAAGGGCCGGTCTGGCAACTCGACCAATTGGGCGACATGCTGATCGAACCGAGCAGCGATCCGCAGCGCATTGCGCGGATCCAGTTCGACGGCAGCAGCGGCCGCGTGAGCGGTTCGGGCGGCTGCAACCGTATTTCGGGCACCTTCGAGCGCAGCGGCAGCGCGCTCAAGCTGAGCCAGATGGGCGCGACCCGCATGGCCTGCGCCGACGAGGCGACCCGCATCAACGAAAGCCAGTTCTTCGCTGCGCTGCAGTCCACCGCCAGCTACCGGCTGCAGGGACACTCGCGGCTTGCGCTGCTGGATGCGAACGGGCGCACCGTCGCGACGCTGAGCGCCGGAACGGCGCCCGTCAGCCGGTGAGCCGTTCCAGCGCTTCGCGGTACTTGGCCGCCGTCTTCTCGATCACCTCGGCCGGCAGGCGCGGTGCCGGCGGGGTCTTGTCCCAGGGCTTGCCGTTGATCCGGGTCGCCTCGAGCCAGTCGCGCACGAACTGCTTGTCGTAGCTCGGCGGATTGGTGCCGGCGGCGAGCGCCGCGTCGTAGCCTTCGACCGGCCAGTAGCGCGAGCTGTCGGGCGTCAGCACCTCGTCCATCAGCACCAGCGTGCCGGCCTCGTCGAGGCCGAACTCGAACTTGGTATCGGCAATGATCATCCCGCGGGCCAGCGCGATCTCGGCGGCAGCCTCGTAGATGGCGATGCTGGTCTCGCGGATCTGCTGCGCGAGCTTCGGGCCGACCACCTCCACCACCTTGTCGTAGCTGATGTTCTCGTCATGGTTGCCCGCCGCCGCCTTGGCCGCCGGCGTGAAGATCGGCCGCGGCAGCTTGCTCGCATTGCGCAGGCCCTCGGGCAGCGGCACGCCGCAGACCGCGCGGCCCTCCTGGTATTCCTTCCAGCCGCTGCCGGCCAGGTAGCCGCGTACCACGGCCTCGACCGGGATCGGCGTGAGCCGCTTGACCAGCATCGAGCGGTCCTTGACCTGCGCCACCTCGCCCGGCGCGACCACGCTCTCGGGCGCCTCGCCCGTCAGGTGGTTGGGGCACAGCGCGCCGAGCCGGTCGAACCACCACAGCGCCATCTGCGTGAGGATCACGCCCTTGCCGGGGATCGGCTCGCCCATGATCACGTCGAAGGCCGACAGGCGGTCGCTCGCGACCATCAGGATGCGGTCGCTGCCGACCGCGTAGTTGTCGCGCACCTTGCCGCGCGCGAGCAGCGGAAGGCTCTGGATGGAAGAGGTGTGGACGGTGGTCATGGCGGAGTGACGGTGTCGATGGGCGAGAGACGACGCAGATTGTGCGCGCAGAAAAAAGCCACCGCGAGGGTGGCTTCCCGGGCCGATGGAAGGCTCAGACCACTTCTTGTGCGAGTTCGCCTTTAGCGTACTTCGCGGCGACGATCTGCAGCGTGTCGCCCTTGATCTTCGGCCCCTGCCCTTCGCAGCCGAACTCGATGTAGCGCTGCTTGCAGATCTGCTTGGCCGCCTCGCGCGCCGGCTTGAGCCATTCGCGCGCATCGAACTTCTCGGGATTCTCGGCCATGAACTTGCGCACCGCGCCGGTCATGGCCAGGCGGATGTCGGTATCGATGTTGATCTTGCGCACGCCGTACTTGATGGCTTCCTGGATTTCCTCGACCGGCACGCCGTAGGTTTCCTTCATGTTGCCGCCGAACTGCCGGATGATGGCCAGCAGATCCTGCGGCACCGACGACGAGCCGTGCATCACCAGGTGGGTGTTGGGGATGCGGCGGTGGATTTCCTTGATGCGGTCGATCGCCAGGATGTCGCCGGTGGGCTTGCGGGTGAACTTGTAGGCGCCGTGGCTGGTGCCGATCGCGATCGCCAGCGCATCGAGCTGGGTCTTCTTCACGAAGTCCGCGGCCTGCTCCGGATCGGTCAGCAGCTGCTCGCGCGTCATCGTCGCGTCGGTGCCGTGGCCGTCTTCCTTGTCGCCCTTCATGGTTTCGAGCGAGCCCAGGCAGCCCAGTTCGCCCTCGACCGTCACGCCGACCTTGTGCGCCATGTCCACGACACGGCGCGTGACGTCGACGTTGTAGTCGTAGCTGGCGATCGACTTGCCGTCAGCTTCCAGCGAGCCGTCCATCATCACCGAGGAGAAGCCCAGATTGATCGCGCCCTGGCACACGTCGGGGCTCTGGCCGTGGTCCTGGTGCATCACCAGCGGCACGGTCGGGTAGGCCTCGATGGCCGCCAGGATCAGATGCTTGATGAAAGGCTCGCCGGCGTACTTGCGCGCGCCGGCACTGGCCTGCAGGATCACCGGCGCGCCGGTTTCCTTGGCGGCTTCCATCACGGCCTGCACCTGTTCGAGGTTGTTGACGTTGAACGCCGGAATGCCGTAGCCGTTGGCGGCGGCGTGGTCGAGCAGTTCGCGCATCGAGACGAGTGCCATGGGAATACCTCGCGGGAATAAGAAAAAAGACGGTAGGGACTTCCGGTCGATTCTAGCGAGCGACCTTGTCGGACGGCGCCGACGACAGCCCGATGAACGACAGCACCGGTCCGCCGATCCAGGTGAGTGGTTTCGCGAAGGCGCCGATCAGGGTGACATGGCTGAGGTCGTCGAACTCCCGCAGCGCCACTTCGACGCCGGCTGCGTGCAGCTTGTCGGCCATCTGTCGGGTATTTCGCACCGGATCGACCAGCGTGTCCTTCGTCGCCGCCATGAGCGGCGTGCGCGGCGCGCCGGACGCGGCATGCACGATCGGCAGGAAGTCATAGGGCCCGGCCAGACCGATCCAGCCGGCCAGTTGCTTCGGACTCGCGCCCACCGCGTTCAGCCAGCGCGCGTCGAGCGCGACCATGGCCGCGTTGCAGGCGCCCGAGCTGTGGCCCACGACGTAGACCTGCCGCGGATCGGCACCGAATTGCGCCGCATGGTCGAGGCCCCATTTCACGGCCAGCGCACTGTCTTCGACGAACGCCGGGTAGGCGACCTGCGGCGACAACCGATAGTCCGGGATGACGACCACGGCGCCGCGCGCCGCGAGCGCCTCGCCGAGGAACTTGTAGCTGGCGCGATCGCCGCTGCTCCAGCTGCCGCCGAAGAAGAACACGATCAGCGGCCGGCTGCCTTCTGCCGGAAGAGCGGAAGGCAGCGGACGGTAGACATCGAGCTGCTGGCGCAGCGCCTGCCCGTAGGCGATGTCGCCCTCGAAGCGGTAGGTGTTGCCGGGCACCAGGCTGTTGACGATCCCGAGCGGCGAGCACGCCGAGCCGCAGTGCACGACCGCGGACGCGGAAGAAAAACGGATGAAACTTCATCCGGGCAGTACGCATGCCGCCCGGCAGCGGTTTCGCGGGAACGCGCCGCGTCCTCAGCCGACCCGGCAGATCTTCAGCATGTTGGTGCCGCCGGGCGCACCCATCGGCTCGCCGCAGGTGATCGCATAGACGTCGCCGGTCTGCACGATGCCGCGCTTCTTCAGATGGGCTTCCGCCCGTTCGAGGGCGGTGTCGCGGTCGCTTTCCGAATCCATCAGCAGCGGCCGCACGTTGCGGTAGAGCGCCAGCTTGCGCTGGGTCGCCAGCCGCGAGGTCAGCGCGTACATCGGGATGTGCGCGCGGTGGCGGCTCATCCAGAGCAAGGTCGAGCCTGACTCGGTCAGCGCCACGATCGCCTTGGCGCCCAGGTGATGGGCGGTGAAGAGCGCACCCATCGCGATCGACTGGTCGATGCGGGCATAGGTCTGGCCGCTGAAGTCGGCATCGAGGTGCGGATCTTCCGCGGCCTCGGCGGCCTCGCAGATGCGGCTCATCTCCTGCACGGTCTCGAGCGGATAGCGGCCGGATGCGGTCTCGGCCGAGAGCATCACCGCGTCGGTGCCGTCGAGCACGGCGTTGGCCACGTCGCTGACCTCGGCGCGCGTGGGCACCGGGTTGGTGATCATCGATTCCATCATCTGCGTGGCGGTGATGACGACCTTGTCCATGTCGCGCGCCATGCGGATCATCTTCTTCTGCAGTGCGGGCACCGCGGCATTGCCGACCTCGACCGCGAGGTCGCCACGCGCGACCATGATGCCGTCGCTGGCACGCAGGATCTCTTCCAGCTTGGGGATCGCCTCGGCGCGTTCGATCTTGGCGATCATCCCGGGCTTGTGGCCGAACTCCGCGGCGGCCACGTTGCACAGCTGGCGCGCCATTTCCATGTCGGTCGCGTTCTTCGGGAAGCTCACGGCAACGTAGTCGGCCTGGAAGCTCATCGCGGTCTTGATGTCTTCCATGTCCTTGGCCGTCAGGGCCGGCGCGGTGAGGCCACCGCCCTGCTTGTTGATGCCCTTGTTGTTCGAGAGCTCGCCGCCCAGGCGCACCGTGGTGTGCACCGCGTCGCCCTTGACGGCATCGACCGTGAGCACGATGAGCCCGTCGTTCAGCAACAGGCTGTCACCGGGCTTCACGTCGCGCGGCAGATCCTTGTAGTCGAGCCCCACCGCACCGACGTCGCCCAGCTCGGTGCGCGAGGCATCGAGCACGAACTTGGCGCCCGGCTCGAGCCAGATCTTGCCTTCGGCGAACTTGCCGACACGGATCTTCGGCCCTTGCAGGTCGGCCATGATCGCGACCTCGCGGCCGGCGCGGCGCGCGGCCTCGCGCACCATCGCGGCGCGGTTGATGTGGTCCTGCGCGGTGCCGTGGCTGAAGTTGAGCCGCACCACGCTGACCTTGTAATGGATCATCTGCTCCAGCAATTCGGGCGTGCTGGACGCCGGGCCGAGCGTGGCGACGATCTTGGTGGCATGACGGGGAAGGCGAGGCGTGCTCATTCGGGTCTCCGGTTGTATTCGCTACTGTATACACTTTGGCCGCCAGCGGCTAGTACGCAATTCCAGCGCCCTGGCCTGCCCCTTTCCAGAAACACCGCGGATCCGGCTTGGCCGGTCCGCCGGTGTTGCCCCCGGGCAGGGGGTTGGCGTAGCGACACGAAGTGCGCGAAGCCTGGGGGCGAGCCCTATCCAGCTCTTTTTTCCAGGATCTCGAAGGCGGGGAGCGTTTTGCCCTCCAGCACTTCGAGAAAAGCGCCGCCGCCGGTCGAGATGTAGCCGACCTTGTCCTCGATGCCGTACTTGGCGATCGCGGCCAGCGTGTCGCCGCCGCCGGCGATCGAGAAGGCCGCGCTGTCGGCGATGGCCTGCGCGATGGTGCGCGTGCCGTTGGCGAAGGCATCGAACTCGAACACGCCCACCGGGCCGTTCCAGACGATGGTGCCGGCCTCGCGCAGCTGCGCGGCCAGCAGCTCGGCGGTCTTCGGGCCGATGTCGAGGATCAGGTCGTCGTCGGCCACGTCGTTCGCGTCCTTCACCGTCGCCGGCGCATCGGCCGCGAAGGTCTTGGCCGTGACCACGTCGACCGGGATCGGCACGGCCGCGCCGCGCGCGCGCATCGCTTCGATCACGGCCTCGGCCTGGTCCTGCAGATCGGGCTCGGCGAGGGACTTGCCGATCTTCAGGCCGGCCGCCAGCATGAAGGTGTTGGCGATGCCGCCGCCAACGATCAGCTGATCGACCTTGTCGGCCAGGCTCTCGAGGATGGTGAGCTTGGTGCTGACCTTGGAACCGGCGACGATCGCGACCAGCGGGCGCTTCGGCTGCGCCAGCGCCTGGGTGATGGCATCGATCTCGGCCGCCAGCAGCGGCCCGGCACAGGCCACGGGGGCGAACTGCGCGATGCCGTAGGTGGTGGCCTCGGCGCGGTGCGCGGTGCCGAAGGCGTCGTTGACGTAGATGTCGGTGAGCGCGGCGAGCTTGCGCGCCAGCGCCTCGTCGTTCTTCTTCTCGCCCTTGTTGAGGCGGCAGTTCTCGAGCAGCACGACCTGGCCCGGCTTGACGTCGACGCCGTCGACCCAGTTCGACACCAGCGGCACCTCGCGGCCCAGCAGTTCGGCCAGGCGCTCGGCGACCGGTGCGAGCGAATCCTCCGGCTTGAACTGGCCTTCGGTCGGCCGGCCGAGGTGCGAGGTGACCATGACCGCGGCGCCGGCTTCGAGCGCCAGCCGGATGCAGGGCACCGAGGCGCGGATGCGCGTGTCCTCGGTGATGCGGCCCGCGTCGTCCTGCGGCACGTTGAGATCGGCCCGGATGAACACGCGGCGGCCGGCGGCTTTGCCCTCTTTGCAGAGGTCGGTGAATCGAAGAACGTTCATGGGTGGAAACGGAAGTGAAAGCGGATGAAGGGGACTTCGAGAGCCAGCGGTCATTGTAGGTTTCGCATCTCGCCGCAGCGGCCCTGCCTCCGCGTGAGGGCACGCGGGCCCTACCAGCCCAGCCCCAGATGCAGCGGCAGGTAGACCGCCATCCCGACCCCCATCGTGCCGAGCACGCCGCGGCGCCAGATGTAGTAGAGCGCGCCGGCCGCGGTGCCGTAGAGCCGCGCGTCCTGCCAGGTGGCGACCAGATGGCCCTGCGTCATGACGATCTCGGGCGCGATCACCGCGGCGAGCGCGGCCGCCGGCGCGTAGTGCAGCGCGCGGTGCGCCCACTCGGGCAGGCCCCAGGGGCGATCGAAGATGAAGAAGAAGCAGCGCGTGAGCACCGTGACGCCGGCCATGCCGAGGATCACGGCCAGTGTCCACAGATCGGTTCCGCCCATGCCACCGCTCATGCATCGTCCTCCGCCACCGGATCGAGCCCGAACTGCTTCTCCAGCCAGAAGCACAGCAGCACCGCGACGCCGATGCCGGCGACGATGTTCAGCTTGAGCGGCAGGGCGAAGGCCGCGACGGCCGTCGCGCTGGCGATCAGCGCGGCCAGCACGCGCAGGCGCGTGGTCGCCATGGAACAGACGATGGCGACCAGGCTGAGCACGCCGGCGAAGCCCAGGCCCCAGGATGGCGGGATCAGGTTGGCCAGCGCGATGCCGAGCAGGCTCAGTCCCATCCACGCGCACCAGGTGACGCAGTAGTTGCCGGTCAGGTAGGCCTCCTGCGCCCGCTGCCCGGGCTCGGTCGCCGCCGGCGCCGGGTAGCGCCGGGTGAACATCGCATAGCTCATATCGGCGGTGAGATAGCCGTGGGTCATGCGGCGCCAGCGCGGCATGTGCATGAGATAGGGCCGCAAGTGCAGGCTGAAGACGACGAAGCGCAGGTTGACGCAGAAGGCCGTGGCCAGGATGACCCAGATCGGCGCACCGGCAATGAGCAGCGGAATGGCCGCAAGCTGCGAGCTGCCGGCGTAGACCAGAAGCGTCATCGCCACGGACTCGAACACGCTCATGCCCGACTTGACCATGGCCACGCCGGTCATCAGACCCCACGCGCCGATGCCGAGCGCGACCGGCGACATGTCGCGCAGGCCGCCGCGGAACTCGGGCAGGCGCCGGATGGACGGGGAGAGGAACATCAGCCGAACACCTGCCCCGGCTTCAGATCGAAGCCGCGCAGGAAATCGGCCACCGGCAGGCGCTTGCCGCCGGCACGCTGCAGCTCGGTGACGACGACCGTCGAATCCGCCGCGGCGATCTCGACGCCGGCCGGGCCGACGGCGAGGATGGTGCCGGGCTTGTCGCCGACCTCACCGGGGCGTGCGTGCGCGGCCCAGAGCTTGAGCGTCTCGCCGTCGAGCAGGCTGCTGGCGCCGGGGAAGGGATCGAAGGCGCGGACGCGGCGCACGATCGCGTCGGCGTGCTGCGACCAGTCGACCTGCGCCTCGTGCTTCTCGACCTTGTGCGCATAGCTCACGCCATCGGCCGGCTGCGGCTCGGCGTGCAGCGTGCCGGCCTGCGCCTGATGGAGCGCCTGCACGATCAGCCGTCCGCCGAGTGTCGCGAGCCGGTCGTGCAGGCGCGCGGTGCTGTCGTCGCCGATCGCCAGCGCTTCGCGCAGCAGCATGGCGCCGGTGTCGAGGCCGGCGTCCATCTGCATGATGGTGACGCCGGTCTCGGCATCGCCGGCTTCGATCGCGCGATGGATCGGCGCCGCGCCGCGCCAGCGCGGCAGCAGGCTCGCGTGGATGTTGAGGCAGCCCAGGCGCGGCGCATCCAGCACCCATTGCGGCAGGATCAGGCCATAGGCGGCGACGACCATGAGGTCGGGCTTCGCTTCGTCGAGGACCGCGCGTGCAGCGGCCGCGTCGTCGGGGTACTTGCCGTCCAGCCGCAGGCTGCGCGGCTGCGCGACGGGCCAGCCGCACTCCACGGCAAACTGCTTGACCGGCGAAGCCTGCAGCTTCATGCCGCGGCCCGCGGGCCGGTCGGGCTGGGTCAGCACCTGCACGAGCTCGAAACCGGCGGCGGCAATGGCCTGCAGCGCGACGCGGGCGAACTCGGGCGTACCCGCGAATGCGATCTTCATGCGGCCTTTGCGCTCACAGGGACAGATGATTGCGCCGCATGTCGTCGCCGGTGTGGTAGCGCTGGACCACGCCCGCCGGATCGATGTAGATATAGAGGAAGCGGGGGTTGTTCAGCGACAGGAAATGCCACGTCCACACGACACCGTCGAAGGAACTCACCCGCGTGATCTCCAGCGGACGGCCATAGGTGCGCAGCACGTCGGCCTCGCGCCAGACGCCGGGCTTGATCGTGCGGTCGAAAAGGCCTTCGGACAGCTCCTGACGTATGGACACCACATGCCCGCTGGCGTCGAGGTCGACGTTGTTCACTTCGAAGCCGGCCGGCGCGCGGGAATATTGCAGGCGCTCGCCACCGTTGGGCAAGGGATAGGTCGAGGTCGGCGACCCGAGTCGCTGCAGGGCCTCGGCGCGCGACGTGCCGAGCGGCAGTCTGGCCGGCTCGCTCACGCAGGCGGCCAGCGCCAATGCGGCGGCCAGCGCCAGGATGAAACGCCGGCCTCTCATGGTCAGCGTTCCTGCTCGAGCCGCTGGTCCTCGCGCTGCTGCTTGAGCAGCTTGCTCTTGATGCGGTTGCGCTTGAGGGGCGAGAGGTATTCGACGAAGACCTTGCCGAGCAGGTGATCGAGTTCGTGCTGGATGCAGACCGCGAGCAGGCCGTCGGCCTCGATCGTCTGCGGCTCGCCCTCGGCATCGAGCGCGGTCACGCGCACGGCGGTGGGGCGCTCGACGCCGTCGTAGATGCCGGGCACCGAGAGGCAGCCTTCCTCGTTCAAGACCTTCTCGTCGCTGGCCCAGACGATTTCGGGATTGATCAGCACCAGCGGCTGGTTGCGCTCCTCGGAAATGTCGATCACCACCAGGCGCTCGTGCACGTCGATCTGCGTGGCCGCCAGCCCGATGCCATTGGCGTCGTACATCGTCTCGAGCAGATCGACGACCAATGCCTTGATGCGCGCATCGACGCCCTGCACGGGCCTGGCGACCGTGTGCAGCCGTTTGTCGGGGAAACTCAGGATGGTTCTCTTGGCCATGAAAACGAGGAAAAGTTGTCGCTATTTTCGCCATTTCCGCGACTGCCCGAGGGACCGCACCTTGATAAACGTTGCCCAATCAAGGGCTTCAGCGCAAAATTCGTTGCAAATTGTGAGGATTCGTATGCCCTCCGCGGCGCAGTGCGTGCACACCATCAAACCATGAAAAAACTCCGAATCGACGAAGGCCTGCGTCCGACCCTCCTTGCTGCGCTGGCGATGGTTGCCATGGTGGGCACGGCCACGACGGCCGCGGCGCAGAACTATCCCATCACACCGCAGCAGCGGGCCACCGCGCAGCAAACGGCGCAAGCCGGCATCCCGGTCGGCGAACTGACACCGAATGCGCCGGACGAATACACCGTCAAGCCCCGCGACACGCTCTGGGCCATCTCCCGCCTCTATCTGCGCAGCCCGTGGCGCTGGCCCGAGCTGTGGGGCATGAACATCAGCGACATCTCGAATCCGCACCGCATCTACCCGGGCCAGGTCCTCTACCTCGACAAGACCGGCGGCCGGGCCCGGCTGAGCACGCGCCGGGGCGGCACCGGCGCGCCCGAAGGCACCATCAAGCTGAGCCCGCGCACCCGCTACGAGTCGCTCGCCGACATGGCGCTGCCGACGCTCAACCCGAGCCTGATCGAGCCCTTCCTCACCGAACCGATCGTGGTCGACGAGCAGACCCTGCTCACCGCGCCGCGCATCGTGGCCGGCAACGACAGCCGCGTGCTGCTGGCGCGCGGCGACCGTGCCTATGCGCGCGGCGACAAGAATTCCCCGCTGGTCGAGGCGCCCGGCCCGATCAAGACCTTCCGCGTGTTCCGCGATGCGACGCCCTTGAAGGATCCGGGCACGGGAGAGATCCTCGGCTATGAAGCACAGTATGTCGGCAAGGCGACGCTGCAGCGCGGCGAGTCGACTGCGGAGGACGAAGTGGACGGCAAGCAGGTCGTCAACGTCGTGCCCGCCACCATCGACATCGTGGCCGCGCGCGAGGAAATCCGCGCCGGCGACCGCCTGCTGCCCGAGCCGCCGCGCCAGCTGCTGAGCTACGCGCCGCACGCGCCGGCGGATCCCGTGGTCGATGGCCGCATCGTGTCGGTGTACGGCAGCGCGGTCGAATTCGCGGCACAGAATCAGGTCGTCGCCATCAACAAGGGCACGCGCGACGGCATCGAGAACGGCGACGTGCTTGCCATTCTCAAGAACGGCGAAACCATCGTCGACAAGACCGGCGGCGGCAAGGACACCCTGAAGCTGCCCAACGAACGCATCGGACTGCTGATGGTGTTCCGGCCGTTCGAGAAGGTCTCGTACGCGCTGGTGCTCGAGATCAGCGATGCGCCGCGCCCCGGCGATCGGCTGGTCAATCCCTGAGGCCCCAGGCCTTCACGTGGAGCGCGAAGAACTCGCGGACTGGCTGCGGCTCGCGCTGACGCCAGGGATCGGGAACACGGCCGCGCGCAAGCTGCTCGCGGCCTTCGGCCTTCCGTCGGGTGTCTTCGCGCAAGCGCGCGCAGCGCTGGAACAGGTCGTGACGGTGGCACAGGCCGATGCGCTGGCGCACGCGCCGGCGACGCTGTCCGCGCTGGTCGATCAGACCTCGGCATGGCTGCAAGGTGTGGAAGCGCATGGCGCCACGCGGCGCATCGTGACGCTGGGCGATGCGGGCTATCCGGCCTCGCTGCTCGAAACCGCCGACCCGCCCCTGATGCTCTATCTGCTCGGGGCGCCCGCTTTCGATCTCACGCAACTGGAACGCAGCATCGCGATCGTCGGCAGCCGCAATCCGACGCCGCAGGGTGCGGCGAACGCACGCGCCTTCGCACGGGCCTTCGGCGAGGCAGGCATCGCGGTCGTCTCGGGGCTTGCGCTCGGCATCGACGGCGCGGCGCACGAGGGCGCACTCGACGCGGCCGCCGGCGCGCCGGACCGGCTGGCGACCGTGGCCGTGGTCGGCACCGGTCTCGACCGCGTCTACCCCGCAAGACACCGCGCGCTGGCGCATCGCATTGCCGCACAAGGCCTGCTCGTGAGCGAATATCCGCTCGGCACGCCGCCGCTCAGCCAGAATTTTCCCAAGCGCAACCGCCTCATTGCCGGACTCTCGCGTGGCACCCTGGTGGTGGAAGCCGCGCTGAAATCGGGTTCGCTGATCACCGCGCAGCTCGCGAGCGAGCAGGGCAAGGACGTGTTCGCCATCCCCGGCTCCATCCATGCGCCGCAATCGCGCGGCTGCCATGCGCTGATACGCCAGGGCGCCAAGCTGGTCGAATCGGTGCATGACGTTCTCGAGGAGCTTCGCCTGGAGAAGCTCGCCATGAACACTTCCACCGCCGCGGACCCCGGGACCGCGCAGCCCGAAGAACACGGACTGCTGTCTGAACTCGGCTTCGATCCGGTCAGCCTCGATGCGCTGTGTGCCCGCACCGGCTGGAGCGCTGCCGCCTTGCAGGCTCAACTGCTCGAACTGGAGCTCGCCGGCCGCGTGGCCCGCCTTCCGGGCGGCCTGTTCCAGCGGATCGCACAAGGCTGAGCCGCAAGGCGTCGCCATGGTGCAACGCGGCGGGCGCCGTCGCGCGAGTGGGCTATATTGGTCGCATGTTCGAAGTGCTCGTGTTCGTCTACGAAAACTACTGGCGCGGCGACGCGTGCCCCCAACCCGAGCAACTGGGCCGCAAGCTCAGTGCACAAGGCTTCGATGCAGAAGAGATCCGCGATGCCTTGCGATGGCTCGACGGCCTGAGCCTCGCCACGCAAGGCGTTCAACTGGCACGCCATGCCGACGAGGCCACCGCCACGGTCACCTTGCATGGCATCGGCGACGCCGTCCTGCCGCAATCACCGGATTCGATGCGCGTCTATTCGATGGCCGAGCAGGACCATCTGGGCGCCGAATGCCTGGGCTTCATCCGCTTTCTCGAATCGTCCGGCGTGCTGCCGGCCGGCATGCGGGAGATCGTGATCGAGCGCGCGATGGCCACGCCGGGCGACCCGTTGGCGCTCGACGAACTCAAGATCATCCTGCTGATGGTGCACTGGAGCACCGGCATCGAGCCCGATGCGCTGGTGCTCGATGAACTCTGCGACGACACCACCGACC
This sequence comes from Variovorax sp. PBL-E5, assembly GCF_901827185.1. NCBI lineage: Bacteria > Pseudomonadati > Pseudomonadota > Betaproteobacteria > Burkholderiales > Comamonadaceae > Variovorax > Variovorax sp. PBL-E5. Next base: position 5,389,582 of record NZ_LR594671.1, read on the forward strand.
GCCTTCCGCACTAGTTGCTCGACCCCAGGCTTGCCCACTTCGTGGGGCCGCCTACCCCCTGCCGGGGGCAACACCGGCGGACCGGCGGAGCCGGATCCGCGGTGTTTCACGAAGGGGCCTGGCCGCGCCGGCCGGGGCTAGTTCAATAGCCGTTCTGGATTTGCGTCCAGCTTGGCCAAGGCCTCGCGCGTCGCCCGGACCGTCAGCGTTTCTTCCTCGGCCGGCACCAGCAGGCCCGCTTGCAGATAGGACGCCAATCGGCCGACCTGGATCAGGAAGCTGCGGCCGTCGCTGGAGGCGAACAGGTGCAGCTGCTTGCGCTCGCTGCGCCAGACGAACTGGACCTGGTTCACGCGGTCGTTGTGGTCGAGCATGAACCACGTTCCCACCTGGAGATCGTGCGCCCAGGCGAGCATGTCCTCGCCGACCTTGGTGCCGGTGTCGGGCACGACCTCGATCGAGGCCGCGTCGACACCCAGCAGCAGTTCGATGCTCGCGGCATCCAGCGGCAGGTCGGTAGCGCCTTCGTCGGTCACGAAATCCTCGAGGTTGGCCAGGCGCTTGGCCATCGCCTCGATCTGGGCCGGCGGGATCGACTCGGTCTTGGACAGGAAGGCATCGGACAGGGTGGCGCCGATGGTCTTGATGTGCGCCTCCTGCGGATCGCCCACGATGCCCAGCAAGCTCATGCCCTGGCGCAAGCGCTGCAGCAGCTTGGGCAGATCCTGGATCACGCGGGTGCGGTCGTTGCGATTGGGCTTGGCGCTGGCGGCCCACACCAGATCGGATGCGGCGCGCTTGAGCGTCACCGTCTGCTCGTCCTGCCCGCCGTAGCGCAGGGCCGCGATCGCCAGCACCTCGGCCCAGACCTTGAACAGGAATTCGCGGATCTCCTCGCGCACCGGCATGTCGTTGAGCATCTTGCGCAACTCGATGGTGTACTGGATCGCCATCGTTTCCTTCTGCTCGACCTGCTGCGCCACGCTCATGACCCGCTGGGTCGAGTCGCTCTGCGTCAGGTACTTGTTGAGGAAGACGACGAATTCGTCGAACACCAGCTTGAACACGCGCTGGCCGGTTTCCGGATACTGCTCGATGACCTGCACGACGCGGCGGATCTCGCCCTCGAGCGCGCTGCCCGAGATGGCCGCCGCATCGAAGCCCATCACGCAGGAGCCCATGCGGTCGATCAGCATGCGTGCGGGATGCTGCAGCGTGCCGAAGAATTCGGGCTCCGCGATCGCGACGCGCAGCACCGGCATCTGCAGGCGCGCGAACCACACGCGCGCCGAGAAGGGAATGCGTTCCTCGGCCAGGATGGCCTGGAACATCAGGGCCACGATCTCCACCGTGGCCTTGTCCGCGGTGGTCGGCGCCTTGCGCTTGAGTTCGCTGGTGCGCCGGCGCAGTTCGGCGGCAGTCTGATGCAGCGCCGTGGCCTCGTCGCCGACCACGTACCGCGAAGCCATCATCTGGTAGGCCGCCTCCGCATCGGCGATCGCCGCGGCGAAAGCGGGCGCACCCGCCGCCGCGCCCATGCCGGCGCCACCCACACCGCCACCCACACCGCCACCCGCACCACCGCCCATGGCGCCTTCGCCGAAGCCGCCCGCCCCCGGCACGCGCGGCTGGGTGATGTCGCCGCCGATGCGCGCCGTCACGAAGCGCTTGAGGTTGAGCAGCACGCCTTGCGCCCGCTGGCGCGCGATCACCAGCGGCGAGCCGCCGGTCGCGTCGGCACCGGTCACACCGGAGCCGCCCATGCCGGACGACCCGCGCCCCATGCCGACGCCGATCGCCGCCGGCGCGAAGCTGCCGGGCGGCGCATTGAAGCCGCCACGCCCACCCTGGTGAGGCGCCGCCGCGCCCATGCCCATCGATGCGCTGCCCGGGCCGCCTGCGAAGCTGCCGCCGAGCGGCATCGGACTCGACACGTTGCCGCCGGTGCGCTTGACGAAACTCTTGAGGTCGATCTCGGGCATCACGCCCTTCTAGATCAGGAACGCATTCGCGTCCTTGTAGGCGGCAACCACCACCTCGACCATGTGAAGCTGCACCGAATCCTGGACCTTGGTCCAGAGACCGCGGCTCAGGCCGGCCGCCAGCCACTGGTCGACCAGCACCTTGGCGAGCGCTTCCGGCTTGAGGATGTCCTTGGCGCCGAGCTCGGAAGTGTTTTCCAGGTGCTGGATGCGCAGGCGCAGGTCGTTGAGCTCGAAGCTGGCCTTGTCCTGGATCACCTGCGCCAATCGGGACGACAGGATACCGGTCTCCACCACTTCGTCGCCGATCAGCTCGAGGCGCGACAGCGAGTTGGTCGGCACATCGTCGACGGCGCTGTTGGCCAGCGCCTTGCGCCAGGCTGTTTGCGAGAGGGAAGCCCAGTTCGTCGCATGGGATTCGAACAACAGGAAGCCGTCGCGATTCTCCTGCATCTCCCGCGCATTGCCGGTCTGGCTCGCCAGCGCCGTCAGCCGTTCGCGGATGGCGCGTGCGACCGGTGCGATCACCCCTTCGGTGGCGGCGACGAAACGCTCACGGGTTTCGCGTGCGAGCTGCAGGGAAGAGGCGTGGGACCGCGTGGTCATGGAAGGTCAGGGCAATTTAAACGATTCGAGGAGCGTAAACCCGCATTGCCAAGCGTAACCGCACGCGCGCCTCGGCTCATGCTCGGCAACCCCAAGACCCCGCGCCGCGTCTCCCGGACGCAGCCACTTTCTTCACACCACCGCGCCGGCGTTCGGATCATCCGGGTCACCCTCGCGCTTGATCGGTGCCTTGATCAGGTCCTCGCGCTTGACGCCCAGCCACATCGCAAGCGCCGCAGCCACGAAGGCCGACGAGTAGATGCCGAACAGGATGCCGATGGTGAGCGCCAACGCAAAATAGTGCAGCGTCGGGCCGCCGAAGAAGAACATCGACAGGACCACCAGCTGCGTGGAGCCGTGCGTGATGATGGTGCGGCTGATGGTGGACGTGATCGCGTTGTCGATCACCTCGCGCGTGCTCAGCTTGCGGTAGCGCCGGAAGTTCTCGCGCACCCGGTCGAAGATGACGACGGATTCGTTGACCGAATAACCCAGCACCGCCAGCACCGCCGCCAGCACCGCCAGTGAGAACTCCCACTGGAAGAAGGCGAAGAAGCCCAGGATGATCACCACGTCGTGCAGGTTGGCCAGCACGGTGGCGAGCGCGAACTTCCATTCGAAGCGGAAGGCCAGGTAGATCATGATGCCCGCCACCACCATGCCGAGCGCCTTGAGCCCGTTGGTGGTGAGCTCCTCGCCGACCTGCGGGCCGACGAACTCGTTGCCGCGCAGCGTCGCCGACGGATCGACCGCCTTCAGCGCGTCGATCACCTGGGCGCTTTGCTGCGCCGAGGTCTGCCCCTTCTGCACCGGCAGGCGGATCTGCACGTCGCGCGAGGTGCCGAAGTTCTGCACCTGCACGTCCGCGTAGCCGAGCTTCGAGATGGTCTCGCGCACCTTGCCGGTGTCGGCGGACTGCTGGTAGGCGACCTCCATCACCGTGCCGCCGGTGAACTCGACCGAGAGGTGGAGCCCGCGATGGAGCAGGAAGAAGACCGCGAACGCGAAGGTAATGAAGGACACGGCGTTCAGCACCAGCGCGTGGCGCATGAACGGAATGGTCCGGTGGATGCGGAAGAACTCCATCTTGCTGTTCCCTTATTTCGCTTCGGCCACGGCCTTGGCGTCCGGCCGCCAGACGGTGCCGATCGACACCGTCTTGAGCTTCTTCTTGCTGCCGTACCAGAAATTGACCAGGCCGCGCGAGAAGAACACGGCGGAGAACATCGACGTGACGATGCCGATGCAGTGCACCACCGCAAAGCCGCGCACAGGGCCGGAGCCGAATGCCAGCAGCGCGATGCCCGCGATCAGCGTGGTCACGTTGGAGTCGAGGATGGTGCCCCAGGCGCGGTCGTAGCCCGCATGGATGGCCGCCTGCGGCGAGGCGCCGTTGCGCAGCTCCTCGCGCACGCGCTCGTTGATCAGCACATTGGAGTCGATGGCCACGCCGATCGCCAGCGCCATGGCCGCGATGCCGGGCAGCGTGAGCGTGGCCTGCAGCATCGACAGCACCGCCACCAGCAGCAGCAGGTTGACCGCCAGTGCGATCGACGAGAAGACGCCGAACAGCGCGTAGTAGAGGCACATGAACACCATGATCCCGGCGAAGCCGTACATCACGCTGTCGAAGCCCTTCTTGATGTTGTCGGCACCCAGGCTGGGGCCGATCGTGCGCTCCTGGATGATTTCCATCGGCGCCGCCAGCGAGCCGGCGCGCAGCAGCAGCGCGAGGTCGTTGGCCTCGACCACGGTCATCGCACCCGAGATCTGGAAGCGGTTGCCCAGCTCGCCGTTGATCGACGGCGCGGTCAGCACTTCGCCCTTGCCCTTCTCGAAGATCAGGATCGCCATGCGCTTGTGGTAGTTCTCGCGGCTCACGTCGCGCATGATGCGGCCGCCCTTGGCGTCCATCGTGAGATCGACCTTGGGCTGCTGCGTCTGCGAATCGAAGCCGGGCTGCGCGTCGGTGAGGTTCTCGCCGGTCACCAGCACCTGCTTCTTGACGATCACGGGACGGCCATTGCGCTCGAGGAATTTCTCCGAGCCGAAAGGCACCGGCCCGGTGCCCAGCTCGGCCGCGCGGCCCTCGGTGCTTTCGTCGACCATGCGCATCTCGAGCGTGGCCGTGCGCCCGAGGATGTCCTTGGCCTTGGCGGTGTCCTGCACGCCGGGCAGCTGCACCACGATGCGGTCCAGCCCCTGCTGCTGGATCACCGGCTCGGCCACGCCGAGCTCGTTGATGCGGTTGTGCAGCGTCGTGATGTTCTGCTTCAGCGCCGCGTCCTGCAGGCGACGCGCCGCCTCGGGCTTGATCGAGGCCGTGAGCTTCCAGTCGGTGCCGTCCTGGCTCTCGATCGTCGTGAGGTCGGGCAGCTGATCCTGGATCAGGCCCTTCGCCGCGTCGCGGCCGGCGGCGTCGCGGAAGCTCAGTTCGATGACCTGGCCGTTGCGGTTGACCGCGCTGCCGCGCACGCCCTTGTCACGCAGGCCGGTGCGGATATCACTCGCGAAGGATTCGGCCTTCTTGTCGATGGCGCCCTTCATGTCGACCTGCAGCAGGAAGTCCACGCCGCCGCGCAGATCGAGGCCGAGGTACATCGGGTAGGCATGCAGCGCCGTGAGCCAGGTCGGCGAGCGCGACACCAGGTTGAGCGCCACCACGTAGCCCGGGTCGCTCGCATCCGGCACCAGCGCGTGCTGCAGCACGTCGCGCGCCTTCAACTGATCGTCGGTGTTCGTGAAGCGCGCGCGCAGCGTGGTTGCATCGCGCGTCAGCAGGTCGGGCGCCAGGTCGGCCGTCTTCAATGCTTCCCGGACGCGATCCTCCATCGCGGCATCGACCTTGACGGTCGACTTGGCCGCCAGCACCTGCACAGCGGGCGCCTCGCCGAAGAAATTGGGCAGGGCATAGATCAGCCCCACGAGCAGCACGATCACGATGACCGTGTACTTCCACACCGGATAACGGTTCACTTGGCTCCCCCCCAGGCTTGCTCACTTCGTGTAGCCGCCACCCCCCTACCGGGGGCGCTGCCTGTGGCCCGGCAGAGCCGGTTCCACGGCAGCCCACGAACGCGGCGCGCCGCGCACGGCCGCTCGGATAAAAGATCACTGGTCATTGATTTCGGCCGGCGAAGCCAGGCCCGTTGGTGAAACACCGCGGAACCGGCTTCGCCGGGCCGCCGGTGTTGCCCCCCGCAGGGGGGTGCCCGAGCACACGAAGTGAACGAGGCTGGGGGGCATTACTTGATCGCGCCCTTGGGGAGGACTTGGACCACGGCGCTGCGCTGGACTTGCACTTCGACGCCCTTGGAGATCTCGATGGTGAGGTACTGCTCGCCCATCTGGGTGATCTTGCCGAGCAGGCCGCCGGAGGTCGCGACTTCGTCGCCCTTGGCCAGCGCCTCGATCATCGCGCGGGCTTCCTTCTGGCGCTTCATCTGCGGGCGGATCATCACGAAGTAGAGCACCACGAACATCAGCACCAGCGGCAGCATGCTGCCGAGGGAGGACAACATATCACCGCCCCCTGCAGCAGCGGGCGCGGTCTGGGCGAAAGCAGTAGAAATGAACAAGGGTGTCTCCAGCAAAGGGAAGAAATAAGAGCGCGGCGCCCCACAAGGGTTCCGCGGTTCGCGAACGCCTGACGCGGCCACGCAGCGCGGGACAGAGCCGCGCACAGCCAAGTATTGTATTGCTCCCCCCCAGCCTCGCTCACTTCGTGTGCTCGGGCACCCCTACCGGGGGCAACACCTGCGGCCCGGCGAAGCCGGTTTCGCGATGTTCCACGAACAGGCCTTGCTTTGCCGGCCGACGGAGGACCTAGGAGTCTGGGCGGCAGAAGCCTTTGAGAAGGCTTGCCGGTGAGGCCCGCGCAGGCTGAACTGCCTGAACCCCAGGAGGTTCTTGATCCAGCCATTCCCGCAACGTCTCGGCAAGCAGCATCATCCGTTGCGGCTCGCGGGGCAGGTGGCTTGCGGCCATGGCCTCGAGCGTGGCACTACTGCGCGATAGCACTGGCTTGGGTTCAACGGCCCGTCCACACGGGCTTCCTCTTTTGATTGAAGGAGGCCAAGCCTTCCTTTGCGTCTTCGGTCATCGCAAGCAATGCGATCTGACCCTCAGCGTAGGCAATGCCTTCCTCGAAAGACATTGACGACAAAGTGCGCATCGCATACTTGCCTCGGCGCAAGGCGGTCGGGGACTTGTCGACGAGCCGATCGACGAGCCCCTGCGTCTTGGCGTCGAGTTCGCCGGCTGCCACCACGTGATTGAGCAGGCCGGCGTGAAGCGCCTCGTTCGCCCCGAAGGGTTCGCCGGTGAGGCACCACTCTCGCACGATGCGACGCGGCACGATCGACTGCAGCAGGCTCAAGACCTGCATCGGAAAGAGGCCGATCTTCACTTCTGGCAGGCCGAAGTTCGCGTGGTCGGCCGCGATCGCCATGTCGGTCATGCAGGCCAGGCCGATGCCGCCCGCCATGCACGCGCCGTTGATGCGCGCGATGCTCGGCAGGGTCGAGGCCTGCACTTCGCGCAGCATGTCGGCGTAGTCGATGTTGGGCTGCGAGAGGTCGAAGGCGAAGCCCGCGCCGGGCTGCAGGTCGCCGCCAGCGCAGAACGACTTCTCCCCCGCCGCAGTCAGCACCACCACGCGCATGTCGCGGTCCGCATGCGCCTCGCGCCAGCCCGCGCGGATGCCGGCGATCACCTCCTTGTTGAGCGCATTACGCTTGTCGGGCCGGTTGATCGTGATCCACAGCGCGTGACCGCGCTTCTCAGTCAGCACAGCGCTCATAAGGCAAGCTCCTGCTTGACGGCGGATTCGATCTCGGCCACCACGCGGCTGGCGGCCACTTGGTCGCCGGTTTTGACGTGCAGCGCGGCGATCCGGCCCGCGAGCGGCGCGGCGTGGATGTGTTCCATCTTCATCGCCTCCAGCGTAACGACCGGCTGCCCGACCTCGACTGTGTCGCCGACGGCCGCCAGAACGGCGACGACGCGGCCGTTCATCGAGGCGCGCAGCTTGCCGTCGCCGCCCGCGTCGCTCTGCCGAGCCGATGCCGTGCGGGTCTTGTCCTCTATGCGCATCGGCACGCCGCGATAGTGCAGCAGCAGCAGGTTGCCGTCGCGATGCAAGGCCGCGCGCTCGAACAGCCCGTCGCAGATGAAATACGCGGTGTGGCCGACGATGCCGTCGAGTTCGATCACGACGTTCGAGCCCTGAAGGTCGACCTCGAAATGATTCTGCCCGGTCAGCACGATGCCGGCGATCCGCGGCTGCCCGTCCTGTTCGAAGCGCAGCGAGACCGGCAGGCTGTGCGTCATGCGCCGGCCCAGGGGCCGCGGCCGGTCGCCCAGCGTCTCGTAGAGCAGCACCGCGGCGATCGCAGCGGCCCGCCGCTGCAGCACGGCATCGGGTGCCAGCAACGCGTCCTGATGCTGGCCGACGAAGGCCGTGGTGGCGCCACCCGCCGCAAACACCTCGTGTCCGAGACAGCGCTGCAGGAATGCCTGGTTGGTGGTCACGCCCAGCGCCACCGCGTCCTCGAGGCCCGCCAGCAGCTTGCGGCGCGCAACGTCGCGGTCTTCGCCATGGCTGATCATCTTGGCGATCATGGAGTCATAGAAAGGCGGGATCCGGGCGCCCGCGCGCATGGCGTGCTCGACGCGCAGCTGCGGTGGCATGTGCCAGAGCGCCATCGTGCCGCTCTGCGGGATGAAGCCCCTGGCCGCGTCTTCGGCGCACAGGCGGACCTCGATCGCGTGACCGTTGAACTTCACGTCTTCCTGCCTCATCGGGAGGGGTTCACCGCTGGCGACACGCAGCTGCAGTGCGACGAGGTCGAGGCCGGTGATCGCTTCGGTCACCGGATGTTCGACCTGGAGCCGGGTGTTCATTTCCATGAAATAGAAGCTGCCTTCGCGATCGAGAAGGAATTCGAGCGTGCCGGCGCCTTCGTAGCGGATCGCCTTGACTGCCCGGACCGCCACCTCGCCCATGCGCGCCCGCAGTGCCTCGTCGACCGCCGGCGAGGGCGCTTCCTCGATCACTTTCTGATGTCGGCGCTGGACGGAGCAGTCGCGCTCGCCGAGATGAATCGCATGACCGTGGCGATCGGCGAACACCTGGATCTCGATGTGCCGCGGCTCGACGATGGCGCGTTCGAGGATCACCTCTGGATTGCCGAAGGCACTTTGCGCCTCCGAACGCGCACTGCGCAGCAATTCGGCGAACTCCTTGGCCGAGGACACGAGGCGCATCCCGCGACCGCCCCCGCCGGCCGTCGCCTTGATCATCAGCGGGAAGCCGATATGCGCCGCTTCCTTCGCGAGCCGATCCTCGCTCTGGTCTTCGCCCTGGTAGCCGGGGATGCACGGCACGCCGGCGGCCGTCATCAGCGCCTTCGCACCGGCCTTGTTCCCCATGGAAACGATCGCTTCCGGCGAGGGGCCGATGAAGACCAGTCCCGCATCCTTGCAGGTTTGCGCGAAGTCCTCGTTCTCCGCCAGGAAACCGTAGCCCGGATGCACCGCGTCGGCGCCGCTCAGCTTCGCCGCCTCGACGATCGCCGGAATGCGCAGGTACGACTGCGTTGGCAGTGGCTCGCCGATGCACACGGCCTGGTCGGCCTCGCGCACGTGCCGCGCGTCGGCATCGGCCGTCGAGTAGACCGCGACGGTACGGAAACCTAGCGCGCGCGCCGTGCGGATGATGCGCAGCGCGATCTCGCCGCGATTGGCGACGAGGATCTTGCGGAACGGGGTGGCGAATGACGATGTCATGGGATGAGTCCGGGTGGATGCGCTGCGAACGGCGGAGCTTTCAGGTCGATCAGGGCCGTGCGACCGAGAACTGCATCTTCCGGGGCTCCCGCGCCTCGGCGTCGCGGCAGATCGACAGCACCTTGACCAGGACTTCGCGCGTGTCGCGCGGGTCGATGACCGCATCGTCGAGCATGCGGGCGCTCGTGGTGAAGACGCTCATCTGGCTGTCGAAGTGATCGATGATGCGTTTCTGCATGGCATCGAGCCTGGCCTGGTCGACCTCCCCCTTTCGCTTCATTGCCGCCTCCGTCACGATGGCCATGGTCCGCGCCGCCTGCTCGCCGCCCATCACCGCCGTCTTGGCGTTGGGCCAGGAAAAGCAGAAGCGCGGATGAAAACCGCGGCCGCACATGCCGTAGTTGCCCGCCCCGAAGGACGCACCGCAGTAGATCGTGATCTGCGGCACCGTCGCATTGGTCACCGCCTGAATCATCTTGGAACCGTGCTTGACGATGCCCGCTTCCTCGTAGGCCTTCCCGACCATGAATCCGGTCGTGTTGTTGAGGTAGAGCAACGGCGTGTTCGACTGGCAGCAGGCCTGGATGAAGTGCGTGGCCTTGCTGGCGCCGGCCGGATCGATCGGGCCGTTGTTGGTGATCACGCCGACCGGCATGCCTTCGATCCTGATGTGTCCGACCACCGTCGCGCTGCCGTAGTTCTCGCCGAACTCGAGGAAATCGGAGTCGTCGGCGATGCGGGCGATGACCTGCTTCATGTCGACCGGGCGCTTGTGGTCCATCGGCATGATGCCGAGCAGCTCCTCGGCGTCGTGGCGCGGCGGCTTGAAGGCGCGCACCGGTGCTTTCGGTTCGCGGTCCCATTCGATGCTGGCGAGGATCTCCCGGGCGATGCGGATGGCATCGCGGTCGTCCTCGGCCAGATAGTCGCCGAGGCCCGAGATCGATGTGTGCATCAACGCCCCGCCCAGCTCCTCCTCGGTCGCGATCTCGCCCGTGGCAGCCTTGAGCAGCGGCGGGCCCGCGAGAAAGGCGCGCGAGCGTCCGCGCACCATCACGATGTAGTCCGAAAGCCCGGTCTGGTAGGCACCGCCGGCCGTCGACGATCCGTGCGTCACGGTCACAACCGGCAGGCCGGCCGCCGAGATGCGCGCGATGTTGCGGAACAGGTTGCCGCCGGTCACGAACTCTTCGACCTTGTAGGTCATCAGGTTGGCGCCCGCGCTCTCGACCAATTGCACGTAGGGCAGCTTGTTCTCCAGTGCCAGCTCCTGCATGCGCAGCTGCTTCGGAATGCCCATCGGCTGCAGTGCACCGGCATCGATACCGGAATCGGACGCATTGATCATCACGCGCACGCCCGACACCCAGCCGATGCCGCCGATGACGCCGCCGCCGGGCACGCTTTTTTCAAGATCGGGATCGTCCAGCCCAAGGCCGGCCAGCGAGCCGATTTCGAGGAAGGACGTACCGGGGTCGAGCAGCAGCGACAGCCGCTCGCGCGGCAGCAGCTGGCCTCTTTTCTCGAAGCGCTCGCGCGACCGGGCGGAGGCCTCGATGCTGCGCTGCGCATAGGCGCGCACGCGTTCGATCAGGGCCAGCATGCCGCTGCGGTTGGCGACGAAGGAATCGCTGTCGGGAGAAACTGTCGACTCGATGATGGCCATGCGCGGCAGCTTAGGCGGTGCGCGCCTTCAGGTCTTGTGCCGAGGCGCTGTGGACGCGCAGCTTGGGCAGCAGGGCATGCGGCGCATAGGACATCTTGGAGCGCCGGAAACCCGCGATGCCCATGTCCTGCTCGAAGTTCAGCCATTCGACCGGCCGGCCCGACTGCGCGCCGAAGCTGCGCGCGAAGTGCTGGAACATGTAGGGATAGATGCCGTCGTGGCTGTGCAGGCCCTTGGCGAAGCGGATGGCCTGCACGCCGGGCTGAAGCGCCTGCGCCAGCAGGAAGCCGATCGGCCGCCCCTCGGCCAGGAAGACCTGCCCCTGCAGGTCGAAACGGCCGGCGTGCGCGATGGCCTCGAGACAGGGCTGCTGGTCGGCCTCGCCTGCTGCCTTGGACTTCTGCGCCATCCAGCCTTGCAGCACTTCGCGCGCCGCATCGGCGGTTCGCTCGCCGAAAGCCATGCACGACGGGGAATGCGCCGAGAGAAACTGGCGCAGCAGATTGCGCTTCTTGGCCAGGACTCGACCTTCGTAGCGAGCGAAGGCCGAGGCTGCGTAGAGATAGTCGGCATCGTCGCGGGATGCCGAGATCCTGAATGCATCGCCGGGCAGCGCAGCCGCGCTCGATGGTGATGCCGGGTACAGGCAGCCGTGTGCCTGGACCAGCGCGTGCAGCACCGCGATCGGCGCCCGCCCCGGATCGAAGAGCGGGAAGAAATGCGTCGCGCCGTCATAGGCAAGGCCCGAGACACCGGGCCATTCGCCATCGATGAAGCGGTAGCGATGCACGTCGCGAAACAGATAGAGATTCGAAAAGCTCCAGTCCGAGAGACAGTGCTCGCCCGTGCCCTCGCGCAAGGCCGCGAGCGCCGCTTCGATGCGCGGCTGCAGCTCAAGCCGGATCGGCTGCCCGGTCAAGCCGCGAACGCCGGCTTGCGCGCGCCGGGCGGCGGCGCGTCGGCTGGCGGCCCCGCAAAACACTGCGCGATCGACAGCCATGCGTGCGCCGAGCCTGCGCTGTATTCGAGCGCAGTGTCGGCCAGGTTGCGGCGCTGGGTGACGAGCAGGCAGAAATCCTCGGCCGGACCCCGGACGAATTCACCCGACGCCGGATCGCCCCAGGTCCATGCACCGCCGCCCGGCGCGGCGAGCGAGACGAAGGGAATGGGCCCGGGCACCGGCAGGCCGCGATTGACGAAGCTCCAGCCGAAGGTGGTGAAGCCGATGTGCGCGATGTGCCGCAGCCGGTGCGTGGCCGGCCTGCGCCGGCGCACGACATCCCACACGTCCTGCCCGTGAGCCCAGGTCTCCATCAGCCTCGCGGTCGCGAAGGAGCGCGCGCTCATCGTCGGGCCGTACCACGGCAGCCGCGCCTTCGGGTCGAGTTCGGCGAGCAGGTCCACGAGCCTGCCGGACAACGGCTCCCAATGCGCGAGCAGCGCGGCACCATCGAGATGTCCGTACTTCTCGCGTGCGATGGCGCTGATTTCCTTGCCGGTCGCAAGCAACGAATCGAGCGTGGCCGTGTCGCGCGCGAACGCCTCGGCGTCGGTGGCGGAGAGCAGCGAAGTCTGGTCGAAGAAACACAGGTGCGCGATCTCGTCCCAGGGGGTCCAGCCGTAGAAATCGCTCTTCAGCCGCCACTGCGCCGGGCTCAGGCTGCGAACGAGATCGGCGAGTTCGCGGTATTCCGCGCGGAGATCGTCAGTGCCTTGCTTCATCGTGCTGGTTGTCTCGCTCGCCCATGGCAGCGCGCCGACGTGGCGCGCGAGTTCATTGTGCGCGAAGAAGCGGCGAAGCGCCCGGCCGTGCCGAGCCGCGGGCAGATCCGGCCAGCGAATGACGAGTCGGCGCAAGACCGGCGGGCACGACCTCGATAGAGTGGGCAGGCCGGGCAAGGAAAAAGGACGCGCAGGTGAAGAAGAGCGAGACAGAACGGGTCATCCGCATCGGCGGCGCATCAGGCTTCTGGGGCGACAGCATGGTGGCGGCGCCGCAGCTCGTGCAGGGGGGCAGGATCGACTATCTCGTCTTCGACTACCTGGCCGAGACAACGATGTCGATCCTGGCTTCGGCGCGCCAGCGCAAACCCGAGATGGGGTACGCGACCGACTTCGTCGACATCGCGATGAAGTCCGTGCTGGCGGAGATCAAGCGCCGGGGCATCAAGGTCGTGAGCAATGCCGGCGGCATCAACCCGCGTGGCTGCGCCGCGGCCTTGCAGTCGCTCGCCGCCACGCAGGGCATCGCGCTCAGGATCGCCGTCGTGGAAGGCGATGACGTCGCCGAGCGAATGCCCGGACTGCGCGCCCGAGGCGTGCACGACATGTTCACCGGCGAGCCGCTGCCGGCGCAGGTGCTGAGCGCCAATGCCTACCTCGGCGCGACCCCCATCGCCGCGGCACTCGCGGCCGGCGCCGAGGTCGTCATCACCGGGCGCTGCGTCGACTGCGCCGTCACGCTCGGCCCGCTGATGCACGAGTTCGGCTGGCGCGCCACCGACTTCGATCTGCTCGCCTCGGGCAGCCTCGCGGGTCACATCATCGAGTGCGGCTGCCAGGCCACGGGCGGGCTGCACACCGATTGGGAAGAGGTACCCGACTGGGCCCACATGGGCTACCCCGTCATCGAATGCCATGCCGACGGGAGCTTCGTCGTCACCAAACCCGAGGGCACGGGCGGCAAGGTGAGCGCCGCCAACGTCTGCGAACAGATGCTCTACGAGATCGGCGACCCGGGTGCCTACCTGCTGCCCGACGTGTGCTGCGATTTCAGGCATGTGACGATCGAGCAGATCGGCGAGAACCGCGTGCGGGTCGGTGCGGCCAAGGGACGGGCCTCGACGCCCTTCTACAAGGTGTCCGCGACGCAGCTCGACGGCTATCGCTGCGCCGGCAGCATGGTGCTGGTGGGGATCGATGCGGACAGAAAGGCGCGCCGCACGGCCGAAGCAATCATCGAGCGCACGAGCGACATCCTGCGGGCACAGGGCCTACCGCCCTTCACGTCGACCTACATCGAAACGATCGGTTCCGAGTCGCTGTACGGGCCGCACTCGCGCACGCGCAACGTGCGCGAAGTCATGATGCGCGTGGTCGCCAACCATCCCATCAAGGCGGCACTCGAGATCTTCGCGCGCGAGATCTCGCCCTCGGGCACCTCGTGGGCGCCAGGCACGACCTCGCCGGGCGGCGGGCGTCCGCCGGTGTCGCCGCTGATCAAGCCCTTCTCCTTCCTGCTCGACAAGGCCGAGTTGCCCATTGCGTTCGATCTGGACGGAAAGCGGCAGGCCGTTCCGGTCCTCTCAGGCGATGGCGACGGGCGCGCAACGGCGCTGCCCGAAGCTCCGGCCTGGATCGATCCGGACGAGCCTTTGCGCGAGTTGCGGCTGATCGACCTGGCTTATGCGCGAAGCGGCGACAAGGGCAATCTGTCGAACATCGGGATCGTCGCGCGCCGACCCGAGTGGCTGCCATTGCTCTGGTCGCGCCTCACGCCGGATCTCGTGCAAGGCTACTTCAGCCACCTGGTGCGCGGCAAGGTCGAGCGCTTCTACCTGCCCGGCACGCATTCGATGAATCTGCTGCTGCATGACGCGCTGGACGGCGGAGGCCCTTCGTCGATGCGGATGGATCCGCTGGGAAAGGGCATGGCGCAGATGCTGCTCGACATCCGTCTGCAGGTGCCGGATTCCATCGCAAAGCTCGCCGGCCGTTGACCGCGGATCCCGCGCGCGCGGACCTTCAGAACGGCTCGATGAAGCGCTTGCGTTCCGAGCGCGGCGCCGCGGGCGGCAAGGTATCGAGCGTACGCAGCAGCAGCTCGCGCGTGTCCGCGGGATCGATCACGTCGTCGTAGCCGAAGTGGCTCGCGGCCGCCACGGCGGTGTGCTCGTCCTTCAGCGCCTGCGTGAGCCGCGCATGCAGCGCAGCGCGCTCGGCGGGATCCTCGATCGCATCGAGTTCCTTCCCGTGGATGATGTTGACCGCGCCTTCGAGGCCCATGCCGCCGTATTCCGCGGTCGGCCATGCGAGCAGGACCGCGGGATCGAGCGGCTGCGAACCCATGATGTAGTAGCCGAGCCCGTAGGCCTTGCGCAGCACCACCGTCATCAGCGGCACCGTGGCGTTGGCGATCGCGGCCAGCAGCCGCGCGCTGTGGCGGACCAGGCCGGTGCGTTCGGCATCCGGCCCCACCATGAGGCCGGGCGTGTCGCACAGCAGCAGCAGCGGAATGTCGAAGGCGTCGCAGATCTGCACGAAGCGCGCCGCCTTCACCGAACCGTCGCTGTCGATCGCGCCGGCCAGTTGCGTCGGCTGGTTCGCGACCACGCCCACCGCACGGCCGTTCAGGCGGATGAAGGCGGTCACCACGCAGGCGCCGAAGAGAGGCTTGATCTCCAGCACGCTGTCGATGTCGGCCAGCGTGTCGATCACGCTTCGCACGTCGTAGGACCGCTTGGGGTTCTCGGGCACCAGCTCCCGCATCGGCAACTGATCGGCGGCGGCGCCGGGCGCCTGCGCGGGGCCGAAGTAGCCGAGATAGCGCCGCGCGACCTCGGCCGCCTGTGCCTCGTCGTCGACGACGAGATCGACCACGCCCGATGCCTGGTGCACCTCCATCGAACCGATTTCCTCCGGCGTGTAGCGGATGCCCAGTGCGGCTTCGACCAGCGGAGGGCCGGCCATGCCCAGCGCCGCGCCGCGCAGCCCGATCAGCAGATCGCACATGCCGGCCAGATTGGCCTGGCCCGCGAACGATCGGCCGGGCACCACGCCGACGGTCGGCACCCAGCCCGACAGCCTCGCGAAGACGACGAAGGTCGGTGTCTTGCCGCGCGCCGGGATCAGCATGTCGTGCGGTCGCGCGCCGCCGCCGTCGAGCCACATCAACACCGGCAGCCGGAACTTCAGCGCATGCTCGAACATGCGCGTCATCTTCTGATGATTGATGGCGCTCTGCGTGCCGGCATGCACGGTGAAGTCGTAGAGCAGCAGGTCGACCGGCCGCCCTCCTATCTGCGCGGTGCCCATGACCAGCCCGTCGGCCGCGCCCTCCATTGCGGCGACGGCGGGCCGTGCGAGGCCGCCGTATTCGACGAAGGTGTCGGGATCGGCCAGCAGGTCGACCACCTCGCGCACGGTGCGGCGCCCGCGCTTGCGCTGGCGCGCGACCGCGTCGGGCCGCGCCGCGTCGAGCCGCGCGGCCTGCGCGTCGATCACGGCCTGAAGGTCGGGCCGCGCGCAGGGCGTGCCGGCGCTTGATTTGTTCATCGGATGAATTCTCGCTGGCGCACGATCTAGGGTTGAACCCAATGCGGGTGGGCAAAGTGTCCGCCAAGATTGCCAGACAATCAAGTGATGCCATCGATAGTTTCCACGCCATGGTCCGACCCCCGCGTGCCGCCAGCCGACCGCTGCGTGCTGCGGTCGGTGCTCGAACGCTGGGCGGCGGATCGTCCCGACCAAGTGTTCGCACGGTTCGAGGATGGCGGCGAGTGGACCTATGCGCAGACGCTCAAGGTCGCGCGCGAGGCCGCGGCCGGCCTGGCCTCGATCGGCGTCGAGGCCGGCGACAACGTGATGTCGTGGCTGCCGAACGGGCGCGATGCGCTGCGCGTCTGGTTCGGCATTAACCATCTGGGCGCGGTGTACGTGCCGATCAACACCTCCTACCGCGGCCGGCTGCTCGAGCACGTCATCGGCAACGCGCAGGCCCGGGTCATCGTGCTGCATGCGGAGCTCGCGCCGCGCCTCGACGGCATCGATCTCGGCACGTTGACCGACGCCGTGGTGGTCGCAGGCAGCGGGGTCGGCCTGGGCCCGCTGAAGGTTCACGAGGCCGGCCTGCTCGCGCGCGACGGCAGCCAGCCGCCGCCGGCCGAGACTATCGAACCCTGGCACGACCAGTCGATCATCTACACCTCGGGCACCACCGGTCCGTCGAAAGGCGTGCGTTCCAGCTACCTGCACCTCTACTCGGCGTCTTGGGATCCGGTTCCGTATCTGGACGACACCGATCGCTACCTTATCGCCCTGCCGCTCTTCCATGTCGGCGGCACCGTGCCGGTGTATTCGATGCTGCTGCGTGGCGGATCGATCGCGGTGACCAGTGGCTTCAAGGTCGGCGGCTTCTGGGAGATGGTGGCCGCCACCGGCAGCACGTTCACAGTCCTGCTCGCCAGCATGGTCACGCTCCTGACCAAGGCGCCGCCGTCGCCGAAGGACCGTGAACACGGCATGCGCCATGCGCTGATGATCCCGCTGTCGGTGGACACGGAGCAGTTCAAGGCACGCTTCGGCTGCACGATCTACACCGCCTACAACATGACCGAGATCTCGTCGCCGCTCATGTCCGGTGCGCAGCCGAAGGTGCTCGGCAGTTGCGGCCGGCCGCGCGACGGCGTCGAGGTGCGCATCGTCGACGGCAACGACTGCGAAGTCGCGCGCGGCGAGGTCGGCGAGTTGATCGTCCGCACCGACCGGCCGTGGGCGCTCAACCATGGCTACTACCGCAACGCCGAAGCCACCGTCGAGGCCTGGCGCAACGGCTGGTTCCACACGGGGGACGCCTTTCGCATCGATGCCGAGGGCAACTACCACTTTGTCGACCGCATGAAGGACGCGATCCGCCGCCGCGGCGAGAACATCTCGTCCTTCGAAGTCGAGGCCGAGGTATCGACCTTTCCCGGCGTGCAGGAGGCCGCTGCGGTGGCGGTGCCCAGCGAGCATGGCGAAGACGAAGTGCTGGTGGCGGTGGTCGCGCAGTCGGGCGCTGCCATCGACTGGGCGCTGCTCGTGGCGCACCTCGTGCCGCGCATGCCGCACTACATGGTGCCGCGCTACTTCCGCGCGATCGAAGCCCTGCCGAAGACGCCGACGCAGAAGGTGCAAAAGCACGTGCTGCGCGGCGACGGCGTGACGGCCGATACCTGGGACCGCGAGGCCGCCGGCATCCGGCTGCGGAGGCAGAAGCTGTCCTGATCAGGCCGCGAGGCCGCAGCGCGGCCGGGCCGCATCGCCGCTGCCGTACAGCGCGAGCCGGCGGCAGCCGGCGAAGATCGACTTCGGCGTGAGGCCGAACACCTGCCGCACCGAATGGCTGAAGTGCGTCGAATCGGGGTAGCCCACATCGAGCGCGACGTTCGCGAGGCTGTCGTTCTGCTTCACGTGGTAGAGCACGCTGCGGGCGCGCTGCCAGGAACGGAAGTTGCGAAAGGACGAACCCACCTCGTCCTTGAAAAGATGCAGGAAGCGCGACACCGACAGGTGTGCGGCGAGCGCGCATTCCTCGGCCGAGGTGTGCCTGTTCGGGTCGCGCTTGATACCGTCGAGCGCGGTGCGGATGCGGCGATCGATCGCGCGCGGCGCCAGCGCAGCGCCGAAGAACGCGCGGTCGAAATCGGCCGTGCTCCCGCAGACCCCGCCGCCGTCGAACTGGACGCGCTCCAGCGCGGCGCGCAGCCGGCTTTCATCCGCCTCAGAGCGCACCGCACCGTTCGCGCCGCGAAAGCATGGCGGCAGCGAATCGCGCGCGATCGTCTCTGCTTCGATGAGGATGCTGAGGATCATTCTTTCGCCGGCAACGATCCGATGCGGCACGCCCGGCGGCACGACCGACAGCGTCGCCTGTTGCCAGGCGGTCCCGCGCCCGGGTTCGAGAGAAACACGATGCGGACGCGAGGCCGACAGCGAGAGATAGATCGACCACGCACCCAGGTTGCGCACCGAAGGCTCGCCGAGCAGCCCGACATAGAGCACACGGTCGGCATCGAGCCACATCATGGCTTGCCAGCGCCGTGCGACGGCCGCTGCAGGCGGAGTCTTGAACTGTTCCATGTTCCGTCCGGGTCTCTCTTCGGGATCGCCGCCTCAACGGTACTTTGCGAGTTCCATTTTGCCAATCTGCGCCTGGTGCACCTCGTCCGGGCCATCGGCCA
The DNA here is from genome assembly GCF_901827185.1 of Variovorax sp. PBL-E5. Taxonomy (NCBI): domain Bacteria; kingdom Pseudomonadati; phylum Pseudomonadota; class Betaproteobacteria; order Burkholderiales; family Comamonadaceae; genus Variovorax; species Variovorax sp. PBL-E5. The sequence goes on from NZ_LR594671.1 coordinate 5,408,565, forward strand.
GCCGCAACAGCCGCGCGGTCGCGTAAGCGGATGCGATGCCGACGTCGTTGTTGGTGCCGCCGCCGCCGAAGGCCTGGATGGTCCAGTCGATCACCTGGCAGGCCATCTGCGGCGCGGCCACCTTGATCATCGCGATCTCGGCCTTGGCCACCTTGTTGCCGACCGTGTCCATGCGGTGTGCCGCGTTCAGCGTGAGCAGGCGCGCCTGCTCGATCAGGATGCGCGACTGCGCGATGCGCTCGACCGTCACGCCCTGCTGGGCGATCGGCTTGCCGAAGGCCACCCGCGACAGGCTGCGCCTGCACATCAGCTCCAGCATGCGTTCCGCCAGCCCGACCAGCCGCATGCAGTGATGGATGCGGCCCGGCCCGAGCCGGCCCTGCGCGATCTCGAAACCCCTGCCCTCGCCCAGCAGCATGTTTGACGCGGCCACCCGCACGTCCTTGAAAGTGACCTCGGACGCACGGTCGGGCACGCCGTAGAAGCCGAACACCGCGATCGGCCGCACCACCGTCACGCCCGGCGTGTCGAGCGGCACGAGGATCATCGACTGCTGCTTGTGCCGATCGGCGTTGCCGGGGTCGGACTTGCCCATGAAGATCGCGATCTTGCAGCGCGGATCGGTCGCGTTGGTGGTGTACCACTTGTGGCCGTTGATGACGTATTCGTCGCCGTCGCGCACGATGCTCGACGCGATGTTGGTCGCATCGCTCGACGCGACCGCCGGCTCGGTCATGGCGAAGCAGGACCGGATCTCGCCGGCCAGGAGCGGCTTGAGCCAGCGCTCCTGATGCTCGGGCGATCCGTAGCGCGCCAGCACCTCCATGTTGCCGGTGTCGGGCGCCGAGCAGTTGAACACCTCGGGCGCCAGGTGCGAACGGCCCATGATCTCGCACAGCGGCGCGTACTCGAAGTTGCTCAGGCCCGCGCCATGCTCCGACGCGGGCAGGAAGAGATTCCACAGCCCGGCCGCGCGCGCCTTCGGCTTGAGCTCGTCGAGGACCGGCGCCACCTTCCACGGCCCGAGCGCCTCGGTCTCCTTGTAGTAGCGCTTCTCGTTGGGATAGATGTGCTCTTCCATGAAAGCCGCGAGCCGCTTCTGGAGATCCTGGACCTTGGGGGAGAAATCGAACACGTGATGCCTCTTGCTTGCTGATGTGCGCGCTAGCGCTGGGATGCGGGAAAGTGCGCCTCGACCTGCTTCCAGGCCGCCTCGGCGATCGGCCTTGCGCGCGCGCCGGTCTCGCGCGCCTGGCTGCTGGATGCCGTGCCGTCGGCCGCCCGCTTCAGGATGCCGTGCAGGATCGCGGCCAGCCTGAACATGCTGTAGGCCAGATAGAACTCCCAGTGCGCGGGATCGATGGGCGCGCGGCCGGTGCGGCGGCAATAGGTCTGCAGGTAGACCTGCTCGTCGGGGATGCCGAGCGCCGCGTAGTCGGTGCCGGCCATGCCGCGGAACTGCGACGCGGTGAGCCGCCACGGCAGCGCGTGGTAGGCGAAGTCGGCCAGCGGATGGCCCAGGGTCGACAGCTCCCAATCGAGCACCGCCAGCACGCGCGGTTCGGTCGGATGGAAGATCATGTTGTCGATCCGCAGGTCGCCGTGGAAGATGCAGGTGCTGTCGTCGAACGGCACGTGCCGGGGCAGCCATTCGATGAGCCGCTCCATCGCCGGGATTGCGGGCGCCCCGGGCGACACTGCCTCGTGGTATTGCCGGGTCCAGCGTCCGATCTGGCGATCGAAGAAGTTGCCAGGGCGGCCGTAGTCCGCCAGGCCGACGGCCCGATGGTCGACGCGATGCAGCTCGGCGACCACGCGGTTCATGTCGTCGTAGATGGCAGCGCGCTCGGGGTTCGAGAGCCCCGGCAGGGTCGGGTCCCAGAAGATGCGGCCGTCGACGAAGGCCATGACGTAGAACGGCGTGCCGATGACCTCCGCGTTGCCGCAGAACCCCAGCGCCGGCGCGACCGGGACCTGCGTATCGCGCAAGGCGCTGATCGCGCGGAATTCGCGGTCGACCGCATGGGCCGAGGGCAGCAACACGCCATCCGGCTTCTTGCGCAGCACGTAGCGCGTGCCCTTCGCGCCGGTGAGCAGAAAGGTGGGGTTGGATTGGCCGCCCTCGAAAGGCTCGCGCTCCAGCGGCCCTTCGAAGCCCTCCACGTTCGCGTGCATCCAGGCTTCCAGGCGTTCGTTCGTGTCGTTCATCGGTGGCTCGTTCAGATCGGGGAAATGCCGTGCGGCTTGTCGGGGCAGGCCCGGTGCCGCTTGCGCGGCAGGCATCGTTCGAGGGCGGCGTGCACGACCCAGCGCGTGTCCCTCGGGTCGATCACGTCGTCGATGCCGAAATGCTCGGCCGCGTGCAGCGCGCCCAGCTGTTCCTTGAAGCGCCCGATCAGCTCGGCGCGCTTGGCCGCCGGGTCGGCGGCCGTCTTCACCTGCTTCTGGTAGGCCACGTCCACCGCGCCTTCCACCGACATGGCGCAGATCTCCGCCGTCGGCCAGGCGACGCACAGGTCGGCATCGAAACTGCGCCCGCCGCACATCGCGATGTAGCCCAGGCCGTAGCCCTTGCGCAGCACCACCGATACGCGCGGCACCGTCGCCTGCCCCAGTTCGAACAGCAGGCGCGCGCTGCGCCGGGCCAGCGCGGTGTCCTCCGCCTGGCTGCCCACCAGAAAGCCCGGCACGTCCACCAGGTAGACCAGCGGCAGGCCGAATCCGTCGCACAACGAGACGAAATGTGCCCCCTTCTCGCAGGCCTTCGCATCGAGCGTGCCGCCCAGGTGCAGCGGCTGGTTGGCCACGATGCCGACCGCCCTGCCCTGGATGCGCGCGAAGCCCGTGACGAGGTTGGGCGCAAAGCCCGGCTTGATCTGGAAGAGCGAGGCTTCGTCGACGATGCCACGCACCACGTCGCACACGTCGTAGGCCTTGCGCGGGTTGTCGGGCATCCGATCGAGCAGGGCCGCTTCGAAGCCCGCCTCCGTGTCGCGCGCTTCGACCGAAGGCGCGGGCAGGCGCGAATTCGACGGCAGGTAGGCGAGGTAGTCGCGCACGCAGGCGAGCGCCTCGGCGTCGTCACCGGCCGCGATGTCGGCCAGGCCGTTCGCATCCGTCTGCACGTGCGCGCCGCCCAGGCTGTTCTTGTGGGTGACCTCGCCGGTCGCCGCTGCCACCAGCGCAGGCCCGGCGATGCCCATGGTCGAGGTGCCGCGCACCATCACCACGAAGTCGCACAGGGCCGCGAAATTCGACGGACCCGCGAAGCCCGGGCCCATGATCACCGCCACCGTCGGCACCCAGCCCGACAGCGCGACCGCGGTCTGGAAGTAGCGCGAGCCCTGCGCGAAGTGCCGGCTGTCCAGTCCTTCCTGGATGCGGTGGCCGCCGCCGTCCAGCAGCAGCACCATCGGGCAGCCGTGCTCCAGCGCATGCGTGGCCATGCGCTCGACCTTGGTCTCGCCGATGCGCCCGTTCGAGCCGCCGAGCACCGTGAAGTCGAAGGCGCAGACGCACACGGGCCGGCCGTCGACGTAGCCATAGCCGGTCAGCACACCGTCCATCGGCGCTTGCAGATGCCCGGTGTCGAAGGTGTCGCGCTTGGGCTCGACCAGGCCGCCGACCTCATGAAAGCTCCCGTGGTCGAGCAGCAGCGCAATGCGCTCGCGCGCCGACAGCTTGCCGAGTTCGTGCTGCCGCGCAATGGCCGTCGCGCGCGCGCCGTCGCCCAGGCCGTCGCGCTTGTGCGTGAACTGCTCGAAGGCCCACCGGGTCGCGCCCGTGGATTCGTCGCTCATCGCCTGCTCTTCGGCGCCGCGGGATCGCTGGCACGGTCGTAGGTAGCGGCAGTGAGGCCCCATTCGCGCAGCTGCTGCTTGCGGATCTTGGCCGTGGGCGTCTTGGGCAGCTCCGCCATGAACTCCACATAGCGCGGCACCATGAAGTAAGGCAGCCGGTCGTCGAGAAACGCGAGCAGCGCACCCGCCTCCACCTGCGCGTCTTTTCGCAGCACGACGCAGGCCTTGATGTCGTCCTCGGTCGCATCGCTCGGGACCGCGATCACGGCACATTCGAGCACAGCCGGATGCTCGCTGATCTCCTTCTCGACCTCGAAACTCGACACGTTCTCGCCACGCCTGCGCATCGCGTCCTTGATGCGATCGATGAATACGTACTGCCCGTCGAGATCGCGGCGGAAGGCATCGCCGGTGTGCAGCCACTGGTTGCGCCACGCGGCGGCGGTGGCGACGGGCATGTCGTGATAGCCGTCCATCACCATCCAGGGTTCGTGCGTGCGCAGGACCAGTTCGCCGCTCGTGCCATCGGGCACGGGGCGGTCGTGTTCATCGACCAGCGCGACCTCGAAATCGGGCCGCGGCCAGCCGACCTTGCCGGGCTCCGCCATGCCGATGGGCGCGCGCAGCACCGTCGAGCCTTCGGTCAGTCCGTAGCCCGTGCACACGGCCTCGATGCCGAAGCGCTTGATGAACTCTTCCAGCTGCGCCATGACCGGCACCATCACGACGCCGCGCAGCGGATGGTCGGCATCGTCGGCGCGCGGCGGCTGGCGGTACAGGAAGTTGGCCATCGCGCCCAGCAGCATGGTGCAGGTGCATCCGTACTTGCGCACATCGTCCCAGAATGTGGTGGCCGAGAAGCGCGGGAGCAGCACCGCACTGCCGCCGCCGATCAGGCTGCCGTAGATGGCCGCCCACTGCCCGCCGATGTGGAAGAGCGGCAGCGTGCACAGCTGCACGTCGTCCGCGCCCACCAGGCCCAGCACCGTCGGCGACGCGTAGCCGTAGGCATGGGCGTGCGTCACGCGCACGCCTTTGGACGGCCCGGTTGTGCCGGAGGTGTACAGGATGCCCAGGAGGTCCCACGGATCCACATGCACGGGCACCTCGCGCGGCCCGCGCAGGGCCTCCCACGGCAGGACCCTGAAGCGCGGCGGCAGCGTGGCCGCATGCGCCGACGCGTCGCCGCGCACCACCACGTGCTCGATCTTCTCCAGCCGGTCGGCCACGTCGGCGAGAAGGGACAGGTAGTGCGCCTCGATGACGATCAGCTTCGCGCCCGAGTTGTTGATCACATGGGCCAGGATGGAACCCTTGTACGCCGTGTTCACCGGGACTTCGACCCGGCCGCTGAGCGACAGCGCGTACCAGGCGATCACGTAGTCGAGGTGGTTGTCGAGCATCAGCAGCGCGAACCCCTGCCGCGCCAGGCCCAGCCGGCTGAAGCCCGAGGAGAACGCGAGCGATTCCTCGTGGAGCTGCGCATAGCTCATGCCTCGCTCGGTGTCGCGCACCGCCAGCTTGTCGGGAGAGGCACGCAAGCGGGCTTCGAACGCCGCGCCGAGCGTGCGCGCCTCGAGCGGTGGCATCGAGTGCGGCGAGGATCCGTCGTGAAGCGTTGAAGTCATGCCTTGTCTCTTCTGCGTTGCGGCGTCGCACCCGCTGCGTTGCGCATGATTGTCAGCCGATATTGCCAGACAATCAACACCGCGAAACGGCGCTCTGCCAGAATCTTCGGATGACGTCCCCTCGCACGCCCCCCCCATCTCCAGTGCAAAGAAGTACCCCTTCGGCGCACCCGCCCAGCACGCCCGATCGTGTCGCCGACGCCATCGGCCGGGCGATCCTCACGCGGCGCTTCACGGTCGGACAGCGGCTGATCGAGGCCGACCTCACGCGCGACCTGGGCGTGAGCCGCAGCACGGTAAGGGAAGCCTTCCGCATCCTCGCGTCGAGCGGGGTGGTCGAGCTGACACCGCACCGCGGCGCGGTGATCCGGTCGTTGACGCGATCGGACGCAGAGGGCCTGCTGGGGGTGCTGGAGGTGCTCACGGGTCTGTCGGCGCGCCTGGCCGCGGCCAACATCGGCATCGGCACCAACGCGAAGCGCTTCGAGGCGGCGGCACGCAAGCTCATCGAGGCAGAGACGCCCGCGCAGTTGGAACGCATCCTGGACGAGAGGGCCAATTACTACCGCGTGATGTTCGACATCGCGGACAACGCCGAGCTGTCGCGGGTCATGCCGCACACGCGCGCGCATCTGTTCCGCGCCCAGTTTCACGGCGTGATGACCACGGCGGACCTGCGAGCCATGGTGGCGGAGTACCGCGGCATCACCGCCGCCATCCTCGAAGGCGACCCGGCGAAGGCCGAAGCGCGGGCGCGCCGGCACATCCGGAAGACCGGGGAACGGACGCTGCCGCGCATGTCTGCCTTCACGCTGAGTTAACGGCCTGTTTCGCCGAGATCGGAGACGCGCCGATCGCGCGCGGCACGCGAGGCGAGCAGCGGCGAGACCGCCCAATAGCCGAACGCGTTCCCGCGCGTGGCAGCGTAGTGCGCCATGCGTTCGACGATCTTCGGCAGACCGATCGCATCGGCCATGAACATCGGGCCGCCCTGGTGGTCGGGAAAACCGTAGCCGGCGGTCCACACGATGTCGATGTCGCCGGGCCGGTAGGCCATGCCCTCCTCGAGGATCCTGAAGCCCTCGTTGATGAGCGGGTAGAGCAGGCGCTCGACGATTTCCTGACGCGCGATCTCGCCGCGCTGCGCGATCCCATGGGCATCGGCCATCGCGCGCGCGATCTTCGCGGTTTCCGGATCGTCGACGGGCCTGCGGCCCTCGTACCGGTAGTAGCCGCTGCCGGTCTTCTGCCCGAAGCGGCCCAGTTCGAACAACCGGCGCACGACCGCGCGGTAGCTGTCGTCCGGCGGCAGTCCACCCGCCTTGCCGTATTCGATGACCGTCTTGGCACCCACGTCGATGCCGGCCATGTCGAGCATGCGGCAGGGGCCCATCGCCATCCCCAGCGCCTCGACGGCGCCGTCGATCTGCGACGGGCTCGCGCCCTCCATCATCAAGAACTCGGCCTCGCGCATGTAGACCTCGGCCATGCGATTGCCGATGAAGCCATAGCACACGCCGGAGACGACCGCGACCTTGCCGATGCGGCGCGCGAGCTGCATCACGGTGGCGAGCACATCGGGCGCGGTGTGCGCGCCGCGCACGACTTCGAGCAGCCGCATCACGTTGGCGGGGCTGAAGAAATGCATGCCGACCACGTCCTGGTCCCGACCGGTCGCGGCCGCCAGTGCGTTCACGTCGAGCGTGGAGGTGTTGGTGGCGATGATGGCGCCGCGCTTGCAGACCGCGCCGAGCCGCATGCAAACTTCCTTCTTCAGGTCCATGTTCTCGAACACGGCCTCGATCACCAGATCGCAATCGGACAGCCGCGCGTAGTCGAGCGAGCCCGAGAGCAGCGCCATGCGTTCGCGCACCTGTTCGGCAGTGAGTCGTCCCTTGGCCGCAGTGGCTTCGTAGTTGGCTTGCACGATGCCGAGTCCGCGATCGAGCGCAGCCTGCGTGCTCTCGACCAGCACTGTCGGGATGCCCGCGTTGGCGAAGTTCATCGCGATGCCGCCGCCCATCGTGCCGGCCCCGACGATGCCGACCTTGCGGATGGCACGCAACTGCACGCCCTTCGAAAGGCCGGGAATCCGGGCCGCCTCGCGTTCGGCGAAGAACAGGTGGCGCAGCGCCTTCGATTGCGGCGAGCGGATCAGCGCTTCGAAAAGCCGGGCCTCGATCGCTTCGCCCTCGGCGAAGGGCAAGGCCGAGGCCTGCACCGCTTCAACGATGGCCCGCGCCGATGGATAAGAAGGCTTCTTGCGCACCGCGTCGGCCAGCGCCTTCGCGAAGAAGTCGGCCGGCAGCGCATCGCGTGCGACCTGTGTTTCACTGATGCGGCGCGGCCCAGCATTCCTCGCGACGATCTCTTTCGCATAGTCGAGCCCGAGTTGGAGCGGCGACTGCGCATCGCGCACCTCGTCGACGATGCCGGCCGCCTGCGCGGCGTCGGCGCCGATCATGCGGCCCGACGAGATCAGGTCGAGCGCCAGTTCGATGCCCGCGAGCCTCGGCAGGCGCTGGGTGCCGAGCGAGCCCGGCAGCAGGCCGAGCTTGACTTCCGGCATGCCGAGCCGCGTGCCCGGCGACGCCGTGCGCCAATGACAGGCAAGCGCCAGCTCGAGGCCGCCACCGAGCACGGTTCCATGCAGCGCGCCGACCACCGGCCGGTCGAGGCCCTCGAGGCGCGCGAGCACCCGGTTGAAGGGCAAGGCCGAGAAGCCCGGCTGGTCGAAGCTGCCGATGTCGCCGCCCGCGACGAAGGTACGGCCCTCGCAATGCACGAGCAGGGCGCCGAGTGTCCGGTCGGATTCGAAAGCGTCGAGCGCCGTCGATAGGCCAGCCACCACGGCGGGCGAAATCGCATTGACGGGCGGGTTGTCGATGGTCATCACGGCGATGTGGCCGCGGCGGGAAAGCGTGACGGGTGCGGGGGTCGATGGCATGCCCGAGATCGTGAGTCCGACCGGCCGCGGCGACCTCGTCGCTTCGGACGATTCCCGCATCGGCCCGCGCCGCCTAACATGTGTCCGAACCCAAACCCGCGTTGACGAGCACGATCAGAGGATGAACTCCACCACAGACGCCCTCTATCTGACCACTCTCGACGATCGCTACGACGTCGAAGAGGGCCGCATCTTCCTGAACGGGATGCAGGCCTTGCTGCGGGTGATGCTGGACCAGCGGCGCACCGACCTGCGCAATGGCCTGCAGACGGCCGGCTTCGTCAGCGGCTATCCGGGATCTCCCGTGGGCGGGGTGGACGACGTGATGGTCGACAACCGTGATCGCCTGGCCAGCAACCACATCGTCTTCCAGCCCGGACTCAACGAGGAACTCGCCGCGACAGCGGTCTTCGGCACGCAAACGCTGCATGCGCTGCCGGGCGCCAGGTACGACGGCGTCTTCGGCATGTGGTACGGGAAATCGCCCGGCGTCGATCGGGCCGCCGACGCACTGCACCACGCGAATTTCAGAGGCGTCGGCCGCAACGGCGGCGTGCTCGTGGTCGCGGGCGACGACCCCCATGCGCGCTCGACCATCTACCCGAGCGATTCCAACTGGCTCATGGCCGGCAGCTACATGCCGATCCTCGCGCCGGCGAACATCCAGGAAGTGCTCGATTTCGGCCTGCACGGTTTCGCGATGTCGCGCGCCTCCGGCCTCTGGGTCGGGTTCAAGCTGGTCACCGACGTCGCCGACAGCTGCGCGAGCGCGCTCGTGGGCCATGAGCGCGTGCGGCCCGTCCTGCCCGAGGTCATGCTCGACGGCGCGCCGGTCCGCCCCAAGATCCGCATCAACGAGGCCGGTCCCCCGCTGCTGGAAGCGGAGCGCCAGATCTACTACGGCCAGCTCGAAGTCGTGCGCGAATACGCGCGGCTCAACGGGCTCAACCGCATCGCCTGCGATCCGCCCGAGGCGCGCATCGGCATCCTGACCTGCGGCAAGACCTACGTCGACGTGCGACAGGCCCTCACGAACCTCGGCCTGAGCGAGCAGGACCTGCATGCCAAGGGCATCCGGATCATGACGATGGGGCTGCTCTATCCCGTCGAGCCGACCCTGCTGAAAGCGTTCGCGCGGGGCCTCGACGAGATCGTCGTGGTCGAGGACAAGCGCCCGATGCTGGAGCTGTTCCTGAAGGACCTGCTCTACGCGCTGCCCGACCGTCCGGTGGTGGTCGGCAAGCAGGACGAAGCGGGCGGCGACCTGCTTCCGGCCCACGGCGAGCTGTCGGCCGACCGGATCGCGACGGCATTGGCGAAACGCTTCGCGCGCCGCGGCCTGATCGCCGCAGCGCCGGCTTCGACGCCCGATGGCGGCGCCGTGAAGGCCCTGGTCCCGATGCAGCCGCTGGCCGTATTGCCTGTGCTGCCTTCGCGCACGCCCTACTTCTGCTCGGGCTGCCCGCACAACCGCAGCCTGCGGGTGCCGGAAGGTTCCGTGGTCGGCGCCGGCATCGGCTGCCATGTCATGGCGCTCTGGATGGGCCCGGTGTACGGCGAGGTCACGGGCTACACGCAAATGGGCGGCGAAGGCGCGCAATGGGTGGGCCTCGCGCCCTTCACCGAGCAGCGCCATTTCTTCCAGAACCTGGGCGACGGCACCTTCCACCATTCGGGCAGCCTGGCGATCCGTTTCGCGGTCTCCGCCGGCACCAACCTCACCTACAAGATCCTCTACAACCGCGCCGTCGCGATGACCGGCGGGCAGGACGTCACCGGCGCGCTGGGCGTGCCGGCGATGGTCGACCTGCTGAAGGCCGAGGGCGTCAAGAAGATCATCGTCACCACCGACGACCCCGGCAAATACCCCGGGCGCAAGGCGGGCAGCGCGGAAGTCTGGCATCGGGACCGCCTGGTCGAGGCGGAAGCCGAGCTTGCCGCGATCCCGGGCGTGACGGTGCTGATCAACGACCAGCAATGCGCCGCCGAGAAGCGGCGCCTGCGCAAGCGCGGCAAGCTGGCCTACCAGCCCAAGGTCGCCGTCATCAACGAGCGCGTCTGCGAAGGCTGCGGCGACTGCGGCCGCAAATCGAACTGCCTCAGCGTGCAGCCGCTCGCCACCGAGTTCGGCCGCAAGACGAAGATCCACCAGTCCTCCTGCAATCAGGATTTCTCCTGCCTCGAAGGCGACTGCCCGTCCTTCGTGACGATCGAAAGCACCGACGGCACGCTGCCGAAGCCGGCGAAGAAGAAGGCCGTGCCCTTTCCGCAGGATGTGCAGCTGCCCGAGCCGGAAAGCGTGGCGCGCCAGGGGCACTTCGCTGCCGGCCTGATCGGCATCGGCGGGACCGGCGTGGTCACGGTCAACCAGATCCTCGGCATGGCCGCCTTCCTGGACGGCAGCGACGTGCAGTGCTACGACCACACCGGTTCGAGCCAGAAGGCGGGCCCGGTGGTGTCGCACCTGAAGATCTTCGAGCGCGGCGAGGTGGTGTCGCCGACGGTTTCCGCAGGGGCAGCCGACCTCTACCTGGCCTTCGACGCGCTTGGCGCAGTGACCGCGACCAACCTCGCGATGACCTCGCCCGAGCGCACCATCGCCGTCGTCTCCACCAGCAAGGTGCCGACCGGCGAGATGGTGTCGAACGTGCAGCGCAGCTATCCCGCGCAATCGGACATCACGCAGCGGATCGCGCAGAGAACGCGCAGCGACCGCGGCCTGTTCTTCGACGCCCAGGGCCTGGCCGAGTCGCTCCTGGGCGACCACATGGCGAACAACCTGCTGATGGTCGGCGCCGCATTCCAGCTCGGCGCGCTGCCGATCCGGGCGGCCTCGATCGAGGCGGCCATCCGGCTCAACGGCACGGCGGTCGAATCCAACCTGAACGCCTTCCGCTGGGGCCGGCTGCAGGTCGCCGAGCCGGAACGCGTGCAGCAGGCCATCGTGCGCGTGGATGCCGAACCCGCGCGGACCTTCGCCGACCCCGTGGTGCGCCGCGTGGCCGCCACCGGCGCAACCGGCGAGCTGGCCGAGACCCTGAAGCGCCGGGTCGCCGAGCTCATCGAGTTCCAGGACGAAGCCTATGCGCAGCGCTATCTCGACGAGCTCGCGCGCATCCTGTCCGCGCGCCGCGACCCGCGCCTCGCGATGGCGGTGGCCCGCAACCTCTACAAGCTCATGGCCTACAAGGACGAGTACGAGGTCGCGCGGCTGCACCTGCTGGCCGAATCGCGCGCCGCTCTCAGCCGCGAGTACGGCGACGGTGCGCGGATGTACTGGCATTTCCATCCGACCTTCCTGCGCGCGCTCGGCGTCCGCAAGAAGCTGCGCCTCGGCGCTTGGTTCCGTCCGGTGCTGGCGATGCTGCGCGCGATGAAGAAGCTGCGCGGCACGCGGCTGGACCTGCTGGGTACGGCGCGCCTGCGCAGGATCGAGCGGGCGCTGCCCGCCTACTACATCGCCCAGCTCGAAGCGGCATGCGCCCTGCCCGATGCCGACCTCGACCTGCTGGTCGAACTGGCGGAGGCACCCGACCTGATCCGGGGTTACGAGGACGTCAAGCGCGAGAGCCTCGTGACGCGCTATCTGCCGCGTGTTGCCCAGCTCCAGCGCCAGCTGGGCATCCAGGTCGCGCCCGGTGCCGAGATTTCGAAACTCGCCGTGGATGCCACGGCCGCCGAGCCATCATTGAAGGCCGCCTGAATCGCAGAGCCGAAGAGGAGGAGAGTGGAATGCCCGGACCGTTGCATGGATTGAAAGTGGTCGAGATGGCGGGGATCGGACCCGGTCCCTTCGCCGCCATGATGCTGGCCGACCTCGGTGCGGAAGTCATCCGCATCCTGCGGCCCGGCCAGGGGGACGACCTGGAACGCCGCTTCGACGTCATGGCGCGCGGCCGCCGCGCGTTCGTGCTCGACCTGCGGCAACCCGAGTCGGTGCGCAGCGTGCTCGAACTCGTCGCCCGTGCCGACGTGCTGATCGAAGGCTATCGTCCGGGCGTCATGGAGCGCCTCGGCCTCGGGCCGGAGGTCTGCCTGCAGCGCAATCCGCGGCTGGTCTTCGGCCGCCTGACGGGATGGGGCCAGGACGGGCCGCTCGCGAATGCGCCCGGCCACGACATCAACTTCATCGCGCTGAGCGGCGCGCTGCATGCCATCGGCCGCTCGGGCGAGGCCCCCGTGATACCCCTCAACTACGTCGGCGATTTCGGCGGCGGCGGCATGCTGCTCGCCTTCGGCGTGATGTGCGCCGTCCATGAAGCGCGATCCTCGGGCAAGGGACAGGTCGTCGACGCCGCCATGACCGACGGCGCCGCGCTGCTCGGAAGCTGCTTCTACGGACTCGCCGCGGCAGGCAAATGGAACGCCATGCGCGGCGAGAACTTCCTGGACGGCGGCTCGCATTTCTACGACACCTACGCCTGCGCCGACGGCAAGTACGTGTCCGTCGGCGCGCTGGAGCCGCAGTTCTACGCCAAGCTGTGCGAGATCTGCGGCATCGACGATCCACTCTTCGACCAGCAGATGGACCCGCGGGCGTGGCCGATGCTCAAGCACCGGCTCGCGGATGTCTTCAGAACCCGCACGCGCGACGCGTGGTGCGCGCTGCTCGAAGGCAGCGATGCCTGCTTCGCGCCGGTGCTCGATTGGGACGAGGCCCCGCGCCATCCCCACAACCAGGCGCGCAAGACCTTCATCGAGGTCGACCGGGTCGTACAGCCAGCACCTGCGCCGCGCTTCAGCCGGACGCCCTCCTCGGTGCCGACGGTGGCGCCATCGCCCGAGACCGACCTGACGGACATCCTCCGAAGCTGGCGCGCCGAAGACCCTGCGCCAGCCGCGCGCGGCGCCGCCGGCATCGCCACCCACTGAACAGAACCCGAACCGAGCAGGACCTGCACATGCCCATCGATTTCCACCCGGCATGGATCAACGACGATCTCGCCACGTACCACGACACGGTGACGCGCTTCGTCGATTCCGAGATGCTTCCGCAGGACGCGGCAGCGCGCGAACAAGGCCACGTCGGGCACGCGCTGTGGCGCCGCGCCGGCGAGCTGGGGCTGCTCTGCTCGGACATTCCGGAGGCCTACGGCGGCGGCGGCGGGGACTTCCGCCACGAGGCCGCTTTCTACGATGCGATGTCCCGGCGCGGACTGACCGGCATGAGTCCGTCCGTGCATAGCATCGTCGCCCACTACTTCCTCAACCACGGCACCGAGCAGCAGAAGCAGCACTACCTGCCGCGCATGGCGCGCGGCGAGCTGGTCGGCGCCATCGCCATGACCGAACCCGGCACCGGCTCCGACCTGCAAGGCATCCGCACGCGCGCCGAGCGGCGCGGTGACAGCTACGTCATCAACGGCTCCAAGACCTTCATCACCAACGGCTTTCTCGCAGGCGTGATTCTTGTGGTGGCGAAGACCGATCCGTCCCAGCGCGCGAGCGGCACCTCGATCCTGATCGTCGAGACGAAGGAGGTCGAAGGCTTCCGGGTCGGCCGCGTGCTCGACAAGATCGGGCTCAAGGCGCAGGACACCTCCGAACTCTTCTTCGACGACGTGACCGTGCCGGCCGACAAGCTGCTGGGCGGCAAGGAAGGCCAGGGCTTCTACCAGCTGATGTCCGACCTGCCCTACGAGCGCACCATCATCGGCGTGCTCGCGGTGGCGGCGATGGAAGGCGCCTACGAGGCCACGCTCGACTACGTGCGCCAGCGCCAGGCCTTCGGCCAGCCGATCGCGGAGTTCCAGAACACCAAGTTCAAGCTGGCCGAGATCGCCACGACGATCAAGGTGGCGCGCACCTTCGTCGACCGCTGCGTGGCCGAACTGGTCGCCGGCACGCTCGACACCGCCACCGCATCGATGGTGAAGATGTGGACCTCCGAGGCGCAGGGCAAGGTGATCGACGAATGCGTGCAGCTGCACGGCGGCTACGGCTACATGAACGAATACCTCGTGGGCCGCATGTACGTCGACGCACGCATCCAGCGCATCTACGGCGGAACCAATGAGATCATGAAAGAAGTGATTTCGCGCGCCCTATGACCACCATGCAGTACCGGACACTCCTGATCTCCACCGATGGCGCCGTCGCGCGCCTCACGCTGAACCGGCCGGATCGCCTGAATGCGCTCGATCCGCGCATGGTCGAGGAACTCACGCACTTCTTCGGCGGCCTGACGGCACGCTCGCCGGAGCGCGTCGTGATCCTGACCGGCGCCGGCCGCGCCTTCTGCGCCGGCCTCGACCTGAAGGACATGCAGCCCAGCGGCGCGCGCCGCGGCGTCGAGGACATGCTGGAGACGCAGCGCGGCCTGCGCGACATCATGCTGGCGATGCGGCGCTGCCCGCAGCCGATCATCAGCGTGGTCAACGGCGTCGCCAGCGGCGGCGGCTTCGCGCTGGCGCTGGCCTCCGACGTTCGCCTCGCGACGCCCGAGGGACGCATGAACGCCTCCTTCATCCGCATCGGCCTGAGCGCCTGCGACGTCGGCGTCAGCTACTTCCTGCCACGCATGGTCGGCTCCTCGGTCGCCGCCGAATACCTGCTGACCGGCCGCTTCATGGATCCGCCGCGCGCCTACGCGCTGGGCCTGGTCAGCCGCGTCGGCCCGCTGGCGGAGCTGGAGACCGAAGCGCTCGCCATGGCGCGCGACATGCTGCGCGCCACGCCGCTCGGCCTGCGCCTGACCAAGGATGCGCTGGGGCTGGCGGTCGACGCCGGCTCGATCGATGCGGTGATCGGCCTGGAGGACCGCAACCAGGTGCTGTGCACGCAGGGCGAACACTTCGCCGAAGGCATTGCCGCCTTCCTCGACAAGCGCGAACCCGACTATGGCCGACGCTGAACCGGTGCTGCTGCGCGTCGAGCGCCCGCTGGCCGGCTGCGCCCTGCTCACGCTCGACCGCCCGGGCGCGATGAACGCGCTCTCCATCGCCTTGCGGCGCCAGCTGGCGAGCGCCTTCGAAGCGCTCGCCGCGGACCAGGACACGCGCGTGGTCGTCCTCACCGGCGCCGGCCGCGCCTTCTGCGCCGGACTCGATCTCAAGGAACTGGGTTCGTCGCCCGACACCGGCGCGTCGCTCGCGCCCACGGCCGACATCGATCCGGTGAGCGCGATGGCGCGCTTCGAGGGACCGATCATCGGCGCGATCAACGGGCCGGCCATCACCGGCGGCTTCGAACTCGCGCTGGCCTGCGACCTCATCGTGGCGTCCACCGCAGCCACCTTCGCCGACACCCATGCGCGCGTGGGCGTCATGCCGGGCTGGGGACTGTCGCAGCGCCTGCCGCGCCTGATCGGCGCCGGCCGCGCGAAAGAGATGTCGTTCACCGGCAATTTCATCGACGCGTCGACCGCGGCCGCCTGGGGCCTGGTGAATCGCGTGGTGCCGCCCGAGGATCTGCTGCCTCAGGCGCTCGGGTTCGCGGCCGACATGCTCTCGACCGTGCCGGGGACGCTGCAGGCCTTCAAGCGGCTCATCGACGATGGACTGGGTGGCACGCTCGCCGAAGGGCTGGCCCTGGAGCGGCAGCGCTCGCGCGCCTGGGCGTCGACCATCGACCGCACCGACATCGAACGCCGGCGGCAGCAGATCGCCGATCGGGGCCGCACCCAAGCCGGCCCGCCGCCGGGCCTCAGGGAATGACGCCAAGCCGGCGTGCCATGGCCACCGCCTGCGTGCGGTTGTGCGCATCGAGCTTCGAATTGATGTTGCGCAGGTGCGTGCGGATGGTGCTGTCCGACACGAACAGCTTCTCCGCCATCGCGCTATTCGAATAGCCCTCCGCAAGCAGTTGGAGCACGCGGATCTCCTTGCGCGTGAGCGGGTCGGGCATCGGCCCGTTGCCCAGCGGCGATGCGCCCGCCGGCGTCGCCGGCGCGGTCGGTCCGAGCGCCTGCGCGAGCCGCCTGACATAGTCGGTCAGCACCGGATCGCCGCTCAGCTTGGCGACCGAGTGCTGCTGCGCCGCCAGCGCGTGGATCGGCGCGCGCAGGATGTCGCCTTCGTCGAGCACCAGCCGGACAAAGCCTTCGGCGCAAGCCGCGGCGAGTGCCTCGCGCAAGGGCTGCATGGCGGCCACCGTATCGCCGGCGCGGTACAGCGCCGCGGCATGCAGCAGTTGCAGCTTGAGCGCGCGGCGGTGCCGCGCATCGGCCCGCGCGAACTTGGCGGCCTCCTCCAGCTGCCGCGCGGCGAGCCTGGCATCGCCGGTATGCAGCAGCCAGCGCATGCGCGCGATCTCCATGGTGTCGAGGTCGTTGGCCAGAAATCGCAGCCGCCCGACACGCTCCCAGAGCGCCGGGTCGCCGGCCCGGTCGAGTTCATCGCGCGCCGCGCGGTGATGCCCCTGCAGCAACTGCACGCGCGCGCGCTCCAGCTTCGCGCCGGCCACGACGCGCGGCAGCTGGCCCTTGTGCCCGACGTACTCGAGTTCGGTGAGCAGTTGCAGGCCGTGGTCGACGTCGCCGCGCCAGAACGCGATGCGCGACAGCGTCGTGTAGCCCTGGATCACCAGATCGGGCAGCCCGACGTCGCGCGCCAGCGGCAGGTAGACCTGCAGAAGGTGCGCCGCCTGGTCGATCTGGTCGTTCTCGTAGAGCGCCGCCGCATAGGGCACACCCGCCCAGGCATTGCCGCTGGTATGGCTGTAGGCGCGTCCCGGAACGGCGGTGACGGCGAGCCGGAAGCGCGCTGTGGCCTGCCGCAGCCGAGCCTCCTGGAGGTCGATCAGGCCTTCCGCCGCCTCCGAATACATCAGGTTGAATTCGCTCGCGTTGACGCCCTGCCCGCGCCGCGCGGAGTCGATGAGGCGGCGCGCCTGGTCGTGTTCGCCCATCACCGAGACGATGGTCGCCATCGCGTTCGCGAGCACGTTGTCCGCGAACGGCACGACGCTCGGCAGAAACTGGAGGCTCCGGCGGCCGACCGGATAGGCCTCCTCGTAGCGGTCCATCATGGCCAGGAGGCAGGGCTTCAGGGCCCGCACGTGCGGCGCCAGCGCGGGCGCGGTCGAAGTCGACAACCCGCTGCGTTCGAGCATGTCCATCGCCTCCGGCGCGCCGCGCGTGAAGCAGACGGACCAGATGTGCACCAGCTGCAGTTCGGGATGCTCGGCCAGCGCATCCGCCGGCAGGGCCGAGAACCATCGCGCCAACAGGCGCATGCGGCCCTGCGCGAGCAGCTCGCCCGCATGCGCCCGCAGCAACGCGATCGCATGGGCGTTCTGCATGCCCTCGATGGCATGGTCGATGGCCGGTACGGGCCGGCCCTGCAGCTCGTACCACTCGGCCGCCGCAGAATGCAGCCGCCGTGCCTCGCCGGGCATCTCGCGCGACAGCTGGTCCTGCAGGAACTTGGCGAAGAGGCTGTGGTAGCGGTAGGCGATGGCGCTGTCCCCGAGCCGCACCAGCAGCACGTCGGCGCTCTCCAGCTCGTGCAGGATGCGGCTGCTGTCCACCCCCGGCACGAGCGCGTCGCAGAGCGAGGGCTCCAGGTGCTTGAGCACGCTGGTGCGCAGCAGGAAGTCCCGCACCTGCGGCGCCTGCCGCGCGAGCACGTCTTCGGCCAGGTAGTCAGCGACCGACTGCTCGGTGCCCGAGAAGCGGTCGATGAAGTCTCCTGGCGATTCGCTGCGCTCCAGCGACACCGAGGCAAGCCAGAGCGCCGCGATCCAGCCCTCGGTCTTTCGGTGCAGGCGCGACAGATCCTCGAAGGCGAGCGGCGCGGCACGCCGGATGGTGAAGAAGGCGGCCGCCTCCTCGATCGAGAAGCGCAGCCGGGCCGCGTCGATCTCAAGCAGCTGGCCGCGCGCCCGCATCCGCCCGAGCCGCAGATCGGGCAGGCTGCGCGATGCGATGACGAGGCGGCCATTCGGCGGCAGGTGATCGATCAACTCGCGCAGCAAGCCGAGAACGCCGGCTTCCTGGATCGACTCGACGTCGTCGAGGAACAGCGCGAAGGCGCCGGTCTGCCTGGCGATCCGCGAGAACAGGCGCAGCGCCAGATCGCCGACCGTGGAGCCTTCGGGCAGATCGACGCCCGGCTCCTCGATGTCGGCGTCCTCGGTGATCGCGGCCACCACCGCCTCGAGCCCGGCCAGGAAGCGCGAGGCGTCGTTGTCGGCGCGGTCGAGCGTGAGCCAGGCCGTGGCGACCGACATCGACTGCAGGCGCTCCCGGCACTGCAGCAGGGCCGTGCTCTTGCCGAAGCCGGCCGGTGCGCGCAGCAGCACCAGCTTGACGCCGGTCGCCGCGCAGACTTCGTCCACCACCTGCTGGCGAAAGACGTGCCGCTGCAGCGCGGCGGGCGGCGTGAGCTTCGCGCCGAGCAGGCTGCGCGATGCCGATGCCCCTTTCACCGCGATCCCCGCGCGATCGCGGCGCTGCCGGAGTCAGATCTCCGCGACCTTGTAGCGCTCGACAAGATCCCAATCGATGCGCGCGCCGATGCCCGGCCCCGGCGGCACGTGGGCGAAGCCTTCCTTGTCGATGTGGATCTTCTCGACGCCGCCGAGCGTGAAGAGCGACTCGGGCACGAGCTGCTCGAAGAATTCGCTGTTGGCGATGGACGCAATGACATGGAGATTGGCCGCGTCGATGATGGTGTTCGCATTGGTGTGGATTTCGAGGTTCATCCCGAATGCCTCGCACAGCCCGGCGATTTTCTTCACCGGACCGATGCCGCCCTTGAACGATACATCGGCGCGCACGATGTCGACGGCCCGCGTCGTGATGTATTCGGGCGTCGTGTAGAGCGAGCCGCCGACCACCTCCACGCCGGCGATCGGAATGTCGAGCTTCTCGGCCAGCATGCGGTAGCCGTGCAGGTCGAAGTCGCGCAGCGGCTCCTCGTACCAGTGGTACTTGAGATCTTCGAGCACTTTGCCGACCATCAGGGCCTGGGCATGGTTGTAGTTGCCGGCGACGTCGACCATCAGCGGCCATTCGGCACCCACGGCCTCGCGCACGGCGATGCACAGGTCGACGTCGCGGCGCGCCTCCCCCCAGACGTGCAGCTTGTAGCCCTGGTAGCCCGCTTCCTTGTACTTCAGCGCTTCCTCGACGTAAAGCTGCGTGCTGGCGTGCTCCATCGAGCTTGCATACACAGGCACCTTGTCGCGCACACCGCCCAGCAGCTGGTAGAGCGGCGCATTCAGGCTCTTGGCATAGAGATCCCACAACGCCACGTCGACCGTGCCGATGGCGAACTGCGTCGTATAGAGCAGCCGGTCGCGGCGCCACATGTCCTGCCAGATGGCCTCGCGGTAGGCCGGGTCCTTGCCGATCAGCAGCGGCCGCAGCCGGTCGGCGATCGAATGCGCCAGGCTCAGGCCGCCGTAGGCGCTGACCACCTCGCCGGTCAGGCCCTCGTCGGTCGTGATCTGCACGGCCAGGAAATCGGTGACGTAGGCGCCGATCGACTGCCCGCCGTAGAGCGTGGGCGTCTGGAAGCCTTCCGGAATCGGCGGCCTGAACGAAACCAGCCGGACATCTTTGATCTTCATGGTGCAGGTCTTTCTCTGGATGGGGTCGGATGTGAATCCCGCAAGGCGACTCAGATCTCCTTGACGGTCAGCTTCTTGATGGCGTCCCAGTCGATGTCATAGCCGAGGCCGGGCTTGGTCGGCGCTTCCACCATGCCGTCCTTAGTCACGCGGATGGTGTCCTTCATGCCGACGTCCAGGATGCCCTGCGGCACGGGAAGCTCGAAGAGGTCGCAGTTGTGGATCGCCAGCATGACGTGCAGGTGCGCCGCCTGGACCAGCGTGGTGCCGTAGCTGTGAGGCTCGTACTTCGCGTTGAAGGCCTCGCACAGCGCCGCGGACTTGCGCATCGCCGAGATGCCGCCGATCCAGTCGCCGACCGAGCGGATGCTGTCGCACACATGGCCCGTGAGGTATTTGGGATAGCCGCGCAGGCCTTCGAGCACGCTCTCGGTCGCGGTGATCGGCATCTTGAAGCTGCGCGTGAGATCGGCCAGGCCGAGCAGGTCCGAATCGGCGATCGGCGCCTCGAACCAGTAGAAGTCGAGTTCCTCCAGCACCTTGCCGACCTTGAAGGCGCCGAGCCGGTCATAGGCATTGACCGGGTCGAGCATCAGGTCCATCTTGCCGCCGAAGGCCTTGTGGACGGCGCGGCAGACCTCGATGTCCTTGTCCGGCACGCCGAAGGCATGGAGCTTGAAAGCGCGAAAGCCCTGCTCGTAGCACTCCTCGGCGATCTTCACGTACTCGGGCACGGTGTCGTACATGATCGTGCTCGCATAGGCGCGCATGCTGTTGCGCGCGGCGCCGAGCAGGCGGTAGATGGGTTCTCCGTGGTGCTTGCCCAGCAGGTCCCAGAGGCAGATGTCGACCGCGCTGGCGACTGCGCCCGGTGAACGCAGCGAATCGGTCAGCTTGTACGAGATCTGCTCCACGTCGTGCGGGTCGCGGCCGATCAGCAGGTCGCGCAGGCCGGGCAACGCGGTCTCGACCAGGCCCGGGTCCATCAGCCAGGAAATGAATTGCCCCTCGTGCCCTTCGTCACTGCCGATGCGCAGCAGCACGTGGTGGATGGTCATGGGCGACCATTCCTCCTTCCAGCGGAACTTGCGCTCGTTGGGCTTCAGGATGTGGGCCTTGACACTCGTGATCTTCATGGGACTTCTCCTAGGTGAGCGATCGATGGCGACCGCGGTGGTGGAACGACCAGGCCGGCGGGGCGCATCCCGCGCAGCACCTGGTCGATGTCGTTGGCAGCAGAAAGCGAGAGCCGCCGGTAGGCGGCACGCGTGATGCCGGCGCAATGCGGCGACACGACGACGTTGGGCAGCGCGAGGAGAGGCGCATCCGCGGGCGGCGGCTCGGGCTCGAAGACGTCGAGGCCGGCGCCGGCGAGCCGGCCCTCCACGAGCATGTCGTGCAGCGCCGCGCTGTCGACCACGCCGCCGCGCGAGGTGTCGATCAGCCATGCGGTCGGCTTCATGCGGCACAGTTCGCCGCGGCCGATGAGGCCGCGGGTCGACGGCATCAGCGGCACGTGGACCGACACCACGTCCGCGGCCGCGAGC